>CAYYSU010000093.1:0-1555 GCA_964474455.1 uncultured Bacteroidales bacterium | reverse complement strand
GATGATCACTCCACTGATGCCAGTTGGAAGACAATTATATCTTTAAAAAAGAGATACCCTCAAATAGTAAAAGGAGTGCATCTTGCACGAAATTACGGGCAGCATAATGCCACTCTTTGTGGGCTGTCAAAGGCAAAAGGTTCATTTATCATAACCATGGACGATGACCTTCAGCATTCCCCTGACGACATTCCCCTGTTTATTGAGAAATACGAAAAAGATAACGACGAAATTATTTATGGTGTTCGTCCTGCTACAAAAGACGGATTAATAAAACGGTTTTTCAGGGCATGGTTAAAGAGCACCGGGAAGAAACAAAACAATGGTGTAGGAGATGGCAGTTCATTCAGAATGATAAAATCCCGTGTAGCAAAACAGGTTTCCGGTTTCAATATGAGTTTTGTTTATCTCGATGATATGCTCTACTGGCATACCGATAAAATTGGACTGATAAACGTATCCCACAATCCACCCAAATACAGAAAATCAGGATATAATTCATTTAAACTCTTCGGGATTCTCTACAACCTCTTCCTCTTTAACACTACTATGCCGTTAAGGATTATGACTGCCGGTGGCGGGATCGCTTCGGTTGTCTCACTTATAGCAGGTATATGGCTTATTATCAGAAAATTAGTTTACGAAGTCCCCATGGGCTATACTTCTACTATCGTAACAATACTGTTCTCCGCATCAATTATTATTTTCGGTCTTGGGGTTATTGGTGAATATCTTCGCAGAATGTACCTGGGACAAACCGGACAGCCAGCATACTCTGTTGATAAAGACACTGAAGAGAAACCGCAGGATGAAGATAAATAAGTATGGCATAACCCTGTCGCGCCTGGCAGGGGAGGATCTGGAGTTACTGCGGCAAAAACGCAATGCTGACCACATACAACGGCATATGGAGTTCCGCGAACATATTACCGAAGAAGCTCAAAAAACATGGTTCGAGACAATCAATAATAACAACAATCTGTATTTTATCATTTCCTATGAAGGAAAAAAAATCGGCCTTATAAACTCCAAGGATATTCAGTGGAACCCACTCCGCTCTGAGGCCGGGTTGTTTATCTGGGAACAAAGCTATTGGAACACCCAAATTCCGGCATTCAGCACATTGATACTCCTGGAGATTGCTTTCTTTGTTGATCAGGCAGAGGTGTCGTATTGCAGTGTGCTCAGTGATAACCCACGGGCACAGCACTTCAACAAACAGCTTGGCTACGAACTACTGCCCGATCAGGAAAACATCTACAACCAACGTTATCAGTTAACGAGAGAACGATTTTTCAAAAAAACAGTCAAAATTATCAGGGCAGCAGAGACGCTCGCCGGGGCGGAGGAAAAAACCCTTTCCATATCCTTCACGCATAAAGATTTCGAAACCGGAATTGCTCAATTATTACTCGCGCAAGCCGACAAAAACACGTTCAGTAAAATCATCGATACAGATAGCGGGCAGACAGTTGTGTTTAAGAAAATGCGATAGAAGAGGGATTAAGAGTTAAAAGTGAATTTTTAGATTTTTACAGATTTATAAACAAAAAGG
>CAYYSU010000092.1:0-1729 GCA_964474455.1 uncultured Bacteroidales bacterium | reverse complement strand
AATTTAACTGTTTAAATCTAAAATTCAACTCCAGTCTTTTAGGGGGCTAAACTATGGGGCATGTTCGTACATACTTTCCATCGCCTTTTGCCTCCGCAAAAGTATTTCGACGAACATCCGGAATACTACTCGCTGATTGAAGGACGCAGATTACAGGATGCTCAGCTATGCCTCAGTAACCCTGAGGTGATTGAGCTACTCATAGAAAACCTCGCAATAGAGATGGAGAAACAACCCGATAAAAAGGTGTGGTCGGTATCGCAAAACGATGTTTATAACTATTGTGAATGTGAACAATGTAAAAAGTTGTACAAAAAATATGGCACTTATTCCGGAGCATACATAGAGATGGCCAATGAGATTGCAAGGGCATATCCCCACAGAGTGATCTCTACCCTGGCCTACCAGTTTACCCGCGAAGCACCAAAAAACATCGTTCCCGAACCCAACGTCAACATCATGTTCTGCTCCATAGAGTGCAACCGCAGCATGCCGTTCACAGAGGATCAGCGTAGTGCTTCCTTTGTGAGAGATATGAAGGCCTGGAGCGAATTGACCCATAACATATTTATGTGGGATTATGTGGTACAGTTTAAAAATTTCATTACGCCATTTCCCAACTTCCATACGCTGCAACCCAATCTGCAATTCTTTAAAAACCACAATGTAAACATGATGTTTGAGCAAGGCAGTAATATCTTCTGGTCGGATCTCTCCGACCTCAAGCAATACGTCATCGCCAATTTGATGTGGGATGTTGATACCAATGTTGACTCACTGGTCAACACATTTGTGAATCGTTACTACGGTGATGCAGCGCCATTTATCAGACAATATTTCATAAAAACCCACCACAACCTTTCGCAGCATGCTGAAGAGGAGTTCCTGAATATCTATGGCTACCCAACCGACTATGCCGACAGTTTCCTGACTCCGGAGCTGCTTATAGAATACAGAGCACTCATGGACAGCGCAGAGTCGGCTGTTTCCTCCGACAGTGTGTACCTGAAACGTATATTGAGAGCACGCCTGCCGGTAGATTTCGCCTATCTCGATGTGGCCATGAACACAAATGATGAGCGCATCAGTTTTTTTGAAGTTGAAAACGGGGTAAAATCTCTCAAACAGGAAATGATGGAGTACCTCGATAGGTTGGAGCAGCTGAGTGAGGGGCATAAAGACATAATCATCAACGAGCGTAAGCTTCAAGTTAAAGACTATTGTGCATATGCCAGGGAAAAGCTGGAGAAACAGACCATGGACAACCTGCTTGCGGATGCAAAGATTGTCGTTTCTACGCCCTACAGCGATCTTTACCCGGTGGGTGGTGCTGAGGCCATCAACAACGGGCTGCTGGGCGACCTGGACTTCCATAACAACTGGCTGGGATTCCAGGGCGAGGATATGGTTGTTGGCATCACATTTCCGGAAAAAACAGCTTTCTCCACCATACATATTAACTTCCTGAAGGCTGTAAATTCATGGATTTTTCTTCCATTGGAGATAAAAATCGAAGTGTCGGATGACGGCAAAAGCTACCGTGAAATTGCCGTTGAGCATTGCGACCAAAGCGACAGGACGTACCTGGTGAAGAGTGTTCCGTTTATATTCGATGTAGAGGATACTGCGGCAAAATATATGCGTGTCAGCGCCACTTCCATGAAAAAATGCCCTGAGGTGCTATGTTTGAAGAATGAAAATAAGCATAAGCTAAAATTTGTAAATTAAG
>CAYYSU010000091.1:0-1761 GCA_964474455.1 uncultured Bacteroidales bacterium | reverse complement strand
GTCGCCGCCAAACTTATTATAAACCCTGATATCATAGCGATGTCAGGGTTTTTTTTATTCCTACAACCTGTACCGCATATACTCCACCATCTCTCCGCCGAAGCTGCATTTGAAATCACGTACCCCGTAAGGTACTCCAGCCCGGCCAATTCCCATGAAATTGAAGCTGCTACAGCCCCTTTCCATGGCATACCTCATAGCTCCGAAGGTTGCTGCAGTGCCACATTCTTTTACCGTTCTGTCGGAGGCAATATACCATTCGTAGCAGGTAGTGCCGCAGAAACCCAGTATTGCTCCACCACATACCCTGCCGCTATGCTTCGTTACCACTACTCTAAAGGAATCTTGTTCTTCTCGTGTGGCGAAGATTCCTTCTATCACACGGCTTGAGAGTATAGGCTTTCGGATATGTTTGTATAGACTTTGCAGGATTTTGAGAAACGATTCCAGCTCATAAATGGTTGCTGGATCAGCGGTTACGAAGCCGTTATCTATCTTGTTTATATGCCTTAGCCTCATGTTGCTAACGCCGTCCATAAGTTGCTCCGGTGTGGTAATATCCTTTACCAGGTTGAGATACGGCGTACCTCTCTCCCTTTCGGGCGGGTTTTCTCTCTTTATGATGTTGTAAAAATCCCGAATCTCCAGGTACGGCCTCAGCAAGCCCTTCTCTTTTTTCAGACGATTGATAAGAACGCTCTGGATATCATGCTGTCTCTCCAGTTCTGCCCGGGAGTCAGCAATGGGCCCGTTGAATGAGATATAAGCCTTTGGTACGGATGGGATAGTGGGGAAAAATGAACAAGGAAGGGCCAGTATCACACCATTTATATTATCCTCATTATCATAATGACGAAACACCTTTGGCGGTATTTTACTGTAGGTGTTGAAAATGGCGAAACAATCCGGGTGTTGGAAGGGAGAACCATCGGTATGGTTCCGGACAAACGAGGCCCACTCGTTATGTTTGGGGTCTTTTTTTAGTCTCATAGATACTATTAATCCGAAAAACGGAAAAACATACCCATTGAGGCGTGTTAAATTATGTCTTTTACGTCAGACAAAAAATGGCATTATGATACATTTGATAAAATTTTTCATGTGCTGGGTAGTAAATTCATGCCACCACGTAAAGATATTATCGCTCCATCGTTGGGGGTGAATATTAAGTATGATATGCGGCGGCAGCGTCTCTTTTTTTACAGCCTTTAATAGTTTATCGGTATTTCTGATTTTTTTAATCGTCATACCCTTTGCGACCCTGTCGCGGAAGTTAAAGCTTCCACAATCCCATCGTCGCCCGGTATCGGTAAGGTATAGAACCTTGTTGTATCGAATATCCAGTGAAGCCTCGTAAGCAATGCCAAGGTCGCGGTAGGAGTAATCCTTCCAGATGTCGATATTATTATGTCGCGACAGTGGTGATCCGTGCATACTTATTCCATCCGCCCAGGCGATTTCCCTCAGCAGCAGCAGCACCTCCGCAAAGTCCTTCATAGCTTTTTCTTTGTCACCATGAAATTCTGCCAGGTTTTCATAGTGGTATCCTATCTCATGGCCCATATCAGCAATATCTTTTATCTGCAGCGCATTATTAAGGATATCATTTTTTCGGAAGAAGTAAGTAGTCTTCAGTCCCAGGTCATGTTCCATCTCGGCCATCATAAGCGCACGATTGATATGGCGATCAACGTCGTGCCTTAATGCAGCAGTATTAGTTGTTTCTGAGCATAGCGAATCTATTACAGGCATCAAACTATA
>CAYYSU010000090.1:0-2039 GCA_964474455.1 uncultured Bacteroidales bacterium | reverse complement strand
TGAAGTGGTCGTCAAAATCGTCTCGTGAGAGTGCGCTCTTTTTATTTATATAGGCTGATAAGGTGAAAATATTTAGCCCGATCTCTTTATGCAGAAAATCGTGGATGTCGGATGGCTTGGTGCCGTAGAACTCACTGGCTCCTTTGCCGCATTCGAATAATATTATTGGCTTGCTGGCTTTCAGCATTCTTATGCCGCCTTTTAAAACACCAAATTCCGCGCCTTCAACATCTATCTTTATGAAGTCTATTCTCTTATCTTTAGGAATCAATTCATCAAGGCTCTTTAACTCAACATCGATCTCTACAATTTCCGGATTCGAGATATCGTAATGACGCTCTTTTATTCCACTGTATGCGGGGGCATTCTTTACCAGATGAAAGGATGTCATACCGCTTTTGTCCGATAGAGCGTAGGGATATATAGTTGCTCGATTGCCATATCTCTTCACGAGTTCGTTATACATATAGGGTATTGGCTCAAATGCGTAATGGCTGCCATTTGGAGCATATTTTAACATAAAATGAAGTATCTCACCCTTATGACAACCAACATCAATACAATTGGAGGATTTCTGTATCTGTTTTTTCATAATGACGTTGGTAAGGCGGTCGTACTTCAGATTCTTTGTTAAGTCAAGATGAAAAAAAATGAGCGTCTCTCTGATGATGTTTTTAATATTCATAATAGTATGATGTGATACCTGATAATTCTGCGTTGCTGTATGATTTTTTGTTTAAAGGACAAATATAGATTTAATCATTAAAAATATGCGATAAATATTCCTAAAAGTACATTTTTTGGTCTTCGGAAATGGTAACTACAGACAAAATGCTGTCATTTTTGTTATGTGTCTTTATTGGTTAGTGAATATTAATTAACTTTGCGGCAAATTAAAACTATAACGATGGAAAAAGTATTACGCATCCTTAGGATAATTTCATTTATAATCATGGCACTAACATCAGTGCCTTTGGTTGTAAACTATTTCTTACAGCAGGAGATCAAATATGAGTTTGTGGTTCATCTGCATGTTTTATTTGGTGCGCTGTTCCTTATAACCGCCATTCCAACTATGATAATGCTTAACAAGTCTTCTAAATAGTATTTTTATGCAAACAGAGAGGCAAAAGGAGATTATTTCTTCCGCCCTTGAGATCATCAGCGAGGCGGGAATTCAGGGATTTACAATCAAGAGCCTGGCAGCTAAAATAGGTATCTCAGAACCTGCTATTTACAGACATTATAATAGTAAAATAGCTATTTTGATAGCTATTTTAGATGACTTTAAGAGTCGGAGTTATATTATGTTTAGTGATGCTGCGCAAGGTTCAGAATCTTCAATACATAAGATTGTGATGTTATTCGAGAATCATTTTAGGGAATTTGCTGAGATGCCCACTCTGAGTTCGGTGATCTTCTCTGAGGAGATTTTTCGAAACGACGAGTCTCTGAAATTGATGATTGGCGATGTTATTCAACAAAACCATGCCATCCTGATGCAAATTATTACTAAGGGACAACAGAATGGCGAGATACGAGTAGATATTGAAGCGCAACAGCTTTCTGTTATGATCATGGGTAGTCTGCGGCTTTTTATAAAAAAATGGCAGCTGTTGGATTATAGTTTTGATCTTCAGAAGGAGGGCGCAAAGATTATTCAAATGATAAAACTATTAATACGATAAGATATGAAAATTATAGATTGGAAAGAGTTAGATATAACTCCCACGCCGCACAAGGTTGATGTACGTAAGCTTTATGATTATGACAACGCTCAGGTGATGCATATTATATTACAGGCCGGCGAGAGCCTGAAGCCACATATTACACCGGTGGATGTATTTTTTTACATCCTTGAGGGAACTGTTGATGTCAGGGTAGGGGAAGAGACAATTTCTGTTACGCGGGATAAGCTGGTGGAAAGCCCTAAGGATATTGTACACTGCCTGTCGAACACCTCATCGTCGGTGGCCAGAATAATGGTTGTAAAGTCGCCAAGGCCAACTGCAAAGGCCCGGTTGCTGTAGTATAAAATG
>CAYYSU010000089.1:0-2204 GCA_964474455.1 uncultured Bacteroidales bacterium | reverse complement strand
AATAGAAATATTAAAAAATAGAATAATACTCTAGGATATCAGGGGTTAAAACACTGTGCTATAGAAGTACATAAAGTTCTAGGCCCCGGACTCCTAGAATCTGTTTATCAAGAGTGTTTGGTGTATGAACTACAGCAAAAAGAAATACAGATAGTTAAAGAAAAACCTATGCCAGTGGTATATAAAGCGGTGACTATAGATAAAGGATATAGAATCCATATTTTGGTAGAAAACAAGGTTGTTGTTGAATTAAAAACGGTGGAATCTTTAGGTGTTATCCACACCGCACAGGTATTAACCTATCTAAAACTGGGAGGTTATAAGTTAGGGATACTTTTAAATTTTAATGTTCCGCTTCTTAAAAATGGTATAAAGAGAATCATTTTGTAATTCAGAAAAAATTATAGCACAAAGCACACAGAGAATTCACAAAGTTACACAGAGGAATTATTTAATAGTCTTGATTGCAGTTCTTTGTGAAACTCCGGGGTTCTTTGAGTCCTTTGTGTAATATTCTCATTAAAAAAAGCCGAATCAAAGGGTTTTGTTTTCCCTCTTCATGCATAAAGCAATAGATAGATAATTATTTGTTTTATTTAATTTGAATGATGGAATAAGTATTTCCTCAAAACACCCTGTTGTATTCTCAACCAAATCATCGTACTTTTGCCCCTCTACTGAATATCAGGCGTAAAGCATAAAAATTATAACATGGAAGAGAAGAATAACACCGCTCCGGCAGAAAATGAAGGCCGCTCGTTAAATTTCCTGGAACAGATTATCGAAGAGGATCTCAAGAATCCTATATATAAGAATACTATCCTAACTCGTTTCCCGCCGGAACCCAACGGCTATCTGCATATTGGGCATGCTAAGTCAATTTGTTTGAATTTTGGACTGGCGCAGACATACAATGGAAAAACGAATCTTCGTTTCGATGATACCAATCCGAGTAAAGAGGAGACAGAATATGTTGATTCCATAAAAGAGGATATTCATTGGCTGGGTTTCGATTGGGAAGATCGTGAATTTTATGCTTCTGACTATTTTGATCAGCTGTACTTATGGGCCGAGATGATGATAAAAAAGGGTAGTGCATACGTCGACGACCAGCCCGCCGAAGAGATCAGCCGCCAGCGTAAAACACCAACCGAACCGGGTGTCGAAAGCCCTTTTAGAACTCGTACTCCCGAGGAAAATCTCGAGCTTTTCCGTCGTATGAAAGCCGGCGAATATATGGACGGAGAGAAGGTGCTGAGAGCAAAGATCGATATGTCGTCACCCAATATGCACATGCGAGACCCCGTTATGTACCGCATCATGCATGTTCATCATCATCGCACCGGCGACAAATGGTGTATATATCCCATGTACGACTATGCCCACGGTCAGTCCGATTATATTGAGCGTATTTCCCATTCCATCTGCACTCTCGAGTTTGAGGTGCATCGCCCCCTTTACGAATGGTTTTTAGATCAGGTTTATGAGCCCGGAACAATTCGCACCAAACAGCGTGAGTTTGCCCGTCTGAATATTAACTATACCGTGATGAGCAAGCGGAAGTTGCTTGAGTTGGTGAAAAATAATTTTGTAAGAGGCTGGGATGATCCCCGTATGCCCACGATCTCCGGCCTTCGCAGAAGAGGATATACTCCTGCTTCTATTCGTATGTTTGCCGACAAGGTGGGTATTGCAAAACGCGATAATATTATCGATATGAGTTTGCTTGAATTCTGTATTCGTGAAGACCTCAACAAAAAAGCCCCTCGCGTAATGGCTGTTTTGGATCCTGTTAAAGTTATTCTCGATAACTTCCCCGATGATGTTGTTGAAGAGAAAGAGACCATAAACAATCCCGAGGATGGATCCATGGGAACCAGGATTATTCCTTTTTCCAAAGAGCTTTATATCGAACGTGCCGATTTTATGGAGGATCCTCCAAAGAAATTTTTTCGCCTGGCTGTGGGCAGGGAGGTTCGGCTGAAAAGTGCATATATTATTAAGTGTGAGTCGGTTGTAAAAGATGAACAGGGTGTTATTCAGGAGATTCATTGCACCTACGACCCCGAATCGCACAGCGGCGGCGCCACCAGCAATAGAAAAGTGAAAGGTACGCTGCATTGGGTATCTGCTGCTCATGCCGTAGATGCTGAGGTTCGGTTATATGACCGGTTGTTTAGCGATGAAAATCCGGATGGCCATAA
>CAYYSU010000088.1:0-2369 GCA_964474455.1 uncultured Bacteroidales bacterium | reverse complement strand
TTCCTTTTGTGGTTATCCATTCAGGAAAAGGATTATGAAATGGCTCTTCTTCAGGCAAAAGCTCTGGATAAACGCTTTGACAGAACAGGAGCGATTGTATTTAACATTGCTACATTAAGCACGGCGGCGGAGAAATTTGATATCGCAGAAGAAGCATTTAACTACATATTATCGCGATATAAAGATGAGCCCATATACGAAAGCAGTCTTTCCGGATATGCTCATTCAAAGTATAAGAACTTTACTTTACAGCAGACATACAGCGAAGCTGATGTTCAGGAGATCAGGCAAAGCCTGGAAGAGGTGACACAAAAGCTTGAAATTGGAAATATCTCCATTACCAATTACAGAGATCTGGCAGGATTTTATTGCTATTATGATAAAACCCCTGAAAAGGGCATCGAAATACTAAACATACTACTCGAAAACAGGAGGATAAAACCGGCTTCACGGCATGAGATAAAGTTAGATCTTGCAGATATATATTTATATAGTGGGGATCCCTGGGAGGCAACACTTTTATTATCTCAGGTAGAGAAAGCCAATAAAAATGAGCCTGTGGGTCATGAGGCTAAGCTCAGAAATGCACGTTTATCGTACTATATAGGTGAATATGGATGGGCTGAAGGGCAGCTGAATATTTTGAAAGCCGCCACCTCAAAGCTTATTGCCAATGATGCCATGAATCTGTTTCTTTTCATTAAGGATAATAAAGATAGCGACACCCTCTCCCCTGCTTTGGATGCATTTGCAAAAGCTGAATTAATGATATTCAGGCACAGGTACAAAGAGGCGGAGAATATTCTCGACTCCCTTTATCTCTCATCATCAACGCATGCCATTGCAGATGATATATTATTTAAGAAAGCGGAAATTGCTGAGAAGAATAACAACACGATATTAGCCGATTCATTATATGAGCAGGTGTACACCTGGTTTCCGGAGAGCATCCTGGCCGATGATGCTATAATGAGACGTATCACCATCGCTGAAAGAAATGGCGATAAAGATAACGTTGCTTCTTTAAATGAGAAAATACTCTTTGAGTATCCTGCAAGTATTTTCGCTGTGCAGGCGCGACAAGATTTCCGCGCATATATTGAGCAGAAAAAAGAAGAGGAGTTTATCCCTTTACCGCAAACTGAAAAATAAATGGTTCAAGCAAAGAAGCATCTGGGGCAGCATTTCCTAAACGACAAGAATATAGCTAAAAAAATTGCCAATTCATTATCAAGCAATGATATACCTATTTTAGAAATTGGCCCGGGAACGGGTGTTCTAACCTCGTTTTTGCTTCAAAAAAGTGCTCCTTTAAAAGTAATTGAAATAGATGCAGAGTCTGTCGAATACCTTCACCGGGAGTATCCTGACCTAATCATTTTACAGGAAGACTTCCTAAGATGGACACCAAAGGGTCATTTTGAAGATCAGTTCAGGATAATAGGAAATTTTCCTTACAATATTTCTACTCAGATACTTTTTAAGATGCTGGAGTATAGGAATTTGATTCCGGAGTTAGCCGGCATGTTTCAGAAGGAAGTTGCTGAACGCATTGCAGAGAATCCCGGCACAAAGCAATATGGAATACTTAGCGTTTTATGTCAGGCATTCTATAATATAGAATATCTTTTTACTGTTTCAGAGCATGTTTTTACCCCACCGCCAAAGGTCAAGTCAGGGGTGATACGATTGACGAGAAAAGCGAATTTCTCGCTCCAATGTAATGAGAAGCTCTTTTTTACTGTGGTAAAAACAGGCTTTAACCAGCGGAGAAAGACGCTGCGTAATGCGTTGAAAAGCCTTAATGTTGAAGCCAATGCAGAGACTGAAATCCTTCTGACAAAAAGGGCAGAACAGCTGACAGTAGAAGATTTTATTACCCTGACACGCAACGTTCAACTCCGAAACGATTAAACAATTCACTTCATTTATTACCTTTGTGGGGCTATGAAAAAAAAGAAGACAAAACCCGGCACCTCAGCGTCCATGTTTTCCTATACCAGGAACCTTTGGTTAATAGTTTTTATATTTCCATTTATAATATACTGGAACACTACATATAATAAATATTCTCTTGATGATCATCTTGTAATCGAGCAAAACGAGCAGGTTCAAAAAGGGTTTAGTGGAATTGGTGAAATCCTTACTGAGCCATATGCTCAGGAAGAGGGATTATCGTATGGGTACCGCCCCGTTGTGAAGCTAAGTTATGCCATAGAGTACGGTATCTTTGGTGAAAACCCGGGAATAAACCATCTCTTTAGTGTGCTTTTCTTTGCCCTGGCGATGGTGGTGTTATTCCTGGTACTAAAACGTCTTTTCCAAAACAGCAATCCCCTGTTTCCGCTCATTATTGTTTTGCTGTATGC
>CAYYSU010000087.1:0-2439 GCA_964474455.1 uncultured Bacteroidales bacterium | reverse complement strand
CCATAACGACGAACACCTAATCTCTCATAGTACTCGTAAGGGAGCCCATAAAGATATGAAACGCGCGGCATTGTTTGGTGGAAAGCGGTATCAAAGACCCCTACCTGAGGCACGTTTGGCAGTACTTCCGTAATGGCATAAATACCTTCAAGGTTTGGTGGGTTATGCAGGGGCGCCAGGTGGATACAATCCTTTAGTGCGTCGATAACAGCGCCCGATATTTTCACAGAGCCATTATATTTTTCACCGGCGTGAACTACTCTGTGGCCTACAGCCTGGATTTCATCTATACTTTTCAGGCTACCGTGTTCTGTATCTGTAAGCAGTTCAATAACCTTTTTAATACCTGTTTTATGGTCAGGGATTTCATCCGTAAGGGTTATTTTATTACCATCGGCATTTTTATGCTTTATGCATGAACCGCTGATACCAATTTTGTCAACAAGACCTTTCGCTAAAACGGTCTGTTCCGGCATCTCAAAGAGCTGATATTTAATCGAGGAACTACCACAATTTAGCACAACAATTTTCATTTCTTTATTTTTTTAACGTTAAGTAAAAGTGTTTATAATCCAGCGGCCTGGTTAGCAGTAATTGCTACCAGGTTAACAATATCACTAACAGAACAGCCACGTGAGAGGTCATTAATAGGAGCTGCCATACCTTGTAATACTGGGCCAATAGCTTCTGCCCCGGCCAGGCGTTGTACCAACTTGTAACTAATATTCCCCACTTCCAGTGTCGGGAACACCAGCACGTTAGCTTTTCCCGCTACTTCACTACCGGGAGACTTCTTCTTTCCTATAGCTTCCACGATAGCGGCATCGGCCTGCATTTCACCGTCGATAACGATATCCATATGTTGTTCGTCAGCCACTCTTTTTGCTATAGCTGTAGCCTCCACAACCTTGTCAACCATTTCGTGTTTTGCTGAGCCCTTGGTTGAGAAGCTTAACATAGCCACACGAGGATCTATTCCGGCTATTGACTTGGCAGTTTGAGCTGTACAGATAGCTATCTGAGCCAGCTCTTCTGCTGTGGGATCGGGATGCACAGCACAATCGGCAAAAACCAACAGATTACCCGGAACGTAAGGATTATCTTTAAGCATCATCAGAAAAGCTCCGGAAACAACACTGATTCCTGGGAGCGTTTTTACAATCTGAAAAGCAGGACGCAACACATTACCGGTGGCGTTCATAGCTCCGGCAACCTCTCCATCAGCATCGCCATTTTTGATCATAAGTGTAGCAAGATAGAGAGGGTCATTAACAAGTGCGTCAGCCTTCTCTACTGTCATGCCCTTATGCTTACGTAAAGAAACTAATAAATCAACATATGTTTTCCTAAGCGGATGATCTTCGGGGTCAATAATCAAAGCTTTTTCAATATTCGAAAGACCCCACTCTACAGACTGTTTTTTAATAACTACGGGATTGCCAATAAGAATAGGTATTGCCAGATTCTCAGCAATAATCTGATCAGCAGCTCTTAGCGTTCTCTCTTCCTCCGCTTCGGGCAGAACAATACGTTTTTGGGCTTTACGTGCATTATCCCAAATTTGATTCAATAGTTCCATTTTATTTTCAATTATTATATTAAAGATTGTTTAAACAACATATATTATACATTAGGATTGTAAAATATTGATACGCTAAACATCAACTAACTATCTTAAAATGAGCACAAAAGTAGAGTATATTTGAAGCAGTTCCTAAATTGAAAGGTGAAATAATTTTGTTCCCCGGAAAATGTTAACGTGAAAAGTTGTTATTTTGCACTAATGACACCAGAAGATACAATTGTAAATATCCATAAAAACGCACTTGAGCCCTTGTTACATCAGGGAATGGATGCCGTTTACAATGGTAATGGATTAAGGTATCCTGATGCTCCGTTGATGGAAAGCCATAACAGTGAGTTGGTTTTTATTATTTTGATGTTTACACTGATAGGTGTTGCGATTCTGACATATAACTTCAACAGGCGTTTTAAGCAGTCCATACAGTCCTTTTTTCAGTTTTACAGTTTGCATCAGCTTACCCGCGATGGAAATTTCATTACCGAAAGGGTAGGAATAACTCTCTACGCCATATTCCTTATTTGTCTGAGCCTCTTCACTTATGAAGCAAATTTTTATCTCAGTGACGGCCTGTTATTCACAGATCAGGGGATACGATTATTTATAAAAATTCTTGTTGGTTACACGCTTTTTTTCAGTGTGAAATCGGGAATAAATTTTATTGTTGGACGTATATTTGAGACTCATGAGGCGGCATATCTGCTAGTGTTGGATGATTTTATTATCAGCTGTGTCAGTGGTTTGATTCTAATTCCCATATTATTTCTCACAACATACTCCCCCACACCGGCAATTTTTTATACCGGTATCATAATTCTGGTGTTTACATTTATCTATAGAATGATCAGGGCGGTGGC
>CAYYSU010000086.1:0-2466 GCA_964474455.1 uncultured Bacteroidales bacterium | reverse complement strand
TGACATTTTACTATACACAGTTTAACGACCAAACCTGGGCACGTAGTTTCTATCACGATGTGGAAAAATCATTTGTTAATTATATGATGACCGGTGTTGATAAGCGCTCTACAGGTGCAGAGCTTGGCATTGAGGCCAAACTTACCCCCACAATCTCCCTGGAAGCAGTGGGATCAAAAGGGTTGTTTATTTATACTTCACGACCTGAAGTTACTATTGCGCAAGACAACAACGCTGAGGTGCTTGTTGAAAACCGTACCGTTTATCTTGAAAACTATTATGTTGGCGGCGGTCCTCAGTCTGTCGGGTCTCTGGGATTGAAGTATTATTCTCCCAAATTTTGGATGGCCGGATTATCATTTAATTATTATGCCGACATGTATCTGGATATTAATCCGGACCGCAGATCTGAAAAAGCTGTTGCAGGATATGCTGTTGACGATGTGCGTCGTGCCGAACTCCTGGCTCAGGAACAACTTGATAACGGCTATACTCTGGATGCTTTTTTGTATAAATCATGGAAGATAAGTGACTACTACCTTGCCGTAAGTCTTAACGTTAGCAACATCCTTAATAATACAGACCTTGCGACAGGTGGTTTTGAACAACTCCGTTATGATACTTCCGAACCAGGGAAATTCCAACCGCGAATATTTTATCTCTACGGAAGAAACTATTTTCTTAACATAAACCTTCGTTTCTAACCATTATTGAAATTATTACTATGAAATATAATATGAAAAAAACATTTAGTTACGTAATTATTGCTGTTGCGATGATAATGATGGCAGGACTTGTGTCGTGCGTAAAACAGGAATTTGACGCGCCCCCGGCATCAGATATCCCTGTTGGTGATGTGTTGACATTAGCTGAGCTTCGTCAAATTTATGTGGACTCCTCTGAGTTTACTTTTAATGGTGATTATTCTGTATATGCTACAGTAACCATGGATGAAAGCACAGGAAATATATACCGTACAGCTTTTATACAGGATGCCACAGATGCTACATACCTGTTTCTCAACAGCAGCGGTGGAATTACTGAGGGTGATTCCATCAGGCTATATCTCAATGGATGTACTCTTTCTGAGTATGGCGGAGTGTTCCAGGTGAAAGATGTGGATAGTGATTCCAGTATTGTGATTATTGCAAATGAAAAATATTTACAACCTGAAGAAATTTCTCTCGCACAGCTGGTAACAGGAACATACGAATCAAAACTTGTGAAGATAGCAGATGTTCAGTTTGCTAATTCAGAACTTGGAAAAACATGGGCTGAAGCTTCTGATTATGGTAACAGAACCATAGAAGATGAAAATGAAAATACAGCCGTTGTTCGTACCAGTAGCTATGCAAGCTTCGCTGAAGAGATTCTTCCCGAAGGTAGCGGATCTATGGTAGGTATTGCAAGTCGTTATAATGAAACTACACAGTTTTATGTTCGTTCACTTTCTGAGGTTGAACTTACAGGCGATCGTTTTGGCAGCGGTGGCGGTGGTGGTACCGTAGAGCCTGTTGATGAACTGTTTGAGGATTTTGAAACCCTGGGAGATTATGATGTCGTGGCTCTGGATGGATGGCTGAATGTGGCCGAAATCGGATCAAGAACATATATCGCTCGTGAATTCGACTCTAATATCTATGCGCAGTCGACTGCTCACAATTCCGGTGAAGAGAATATCATGTGGATGGTGACTCCACCAATTAATTTGCAAGGACAGACCTTCAACTTTAGAACAAAGGATGGTCATGATAATGGAGCTACTCTTGAGGTTATGATATCGACAGATTTTGATGGTAGCGGTAACCCATGGAATGCTACATGGACAGACCTCAACCCCACTCTTGCCGGAGGTACTACTGGTGGTTATGCCGCCACATGGACTGAGTCAGGAGATCTCACTCTCCCCGATAGTGGCGTAGGATATATTATGTTCCGTTATACCGGATTTGCTCCCGATCATACTACCATTTTCCAGATCGATGATGTGAATATCTCTTTATAAAGATGAATTAAACGTGCAAGCTTGCTGTTATTAACTGAAATATGCTATTTTTGATAATATGACTGATAATCTAAAAAATATTGACACTGTAGACAGTTTGGTAATTATTCCTACTTATAATGAGAAGGAAAATATTGAAGGTATTATAAGAGCTGTCTTTAATCTCGAAAAACCGTTTCATATTCTTGTTGTGGAGGATAACTCTCCCGATGGAACCGCTGAAATAGTTCGAGCACTAATGAAAGAGTTTGATGGCCGGCTATTCATGCAAGAGAGAAAAGGGAAACTGGGATTGGGAACAGCTTACATACTTGGTTTCAAATGGGCTCTGCAACATCATTATGACTATGTTTTTGAAATGGATGCAGACTTTTCGCATAACCCTAACGACCTGCTTCGATTGAAGGATGCGGTGGAAAATCGCGCAGACATGGCTATCGGCTCACGCTATGTTAATGGTG
>CAYYSU010000085.1:0-2705 GCA_964474455.1 uncultured Bacteroidales bacterium | reverse complement strand
AATATCGTGAACGACCCGTTGATCAAATACTCGATGAGATAGAGAAGAATGATAAATATCCGCTGCTTTTTTTTGTGGATGACCATATCGTTAACAATAGTAAGGGTGCTCAGCAAAGAGCAATTACTCTTTTTAAGGGAATGGTAAAGAGAGGTATCTCTAAACCCTGGTTTGGACAGGGATCACTGAATATCGTTGATAATGAGGATGTTCTGAAATGGATGCATAGAAGTGGCTGCTACATGATCCTTACCGGATTTGAATCAGAAAAAAGTGAAGGGCTTGAAACAATAGGAAAGCGTAGAAATCTTAAAAGAGGTGTCGGATATTATAATGAGGTGATTCGGAAAATGCATAAATACCATATTGCGACGCTGGGTGCTTTTATCTTTGGCCTTGATTCGGATACCGAACAAGATATTATCGATCGCTATAACTATATCAAAAATAGTAAGATTGACGTGATGCAATTGAGTATTCTTACTCCTCTTCCCGGAACAAAAGTCTTTCACAGGGCTATAGAGGATGGCCGGTTGATAAAAAATAATTTTCCTGAAGACTGGAAATATTACCATGCTGCTGAGGTAACAATGAAACCTAAAAATATCGATGCTCTGCGACTTACGGAACTTATGCGGGATATTAACAGGGACTTATTCAATAAAGAAAACCTTCGCCGACGAATGTTCCGAACACTCTGGAATACAAAGTCTTTTACTGCAGCATATCACTCATACGCCTATAACTATACTTACGGGCGATTGGGATTGGAAAATGAAGTCTTTAACGATACTCCTGACGGGCTCAACTTTAATCTGGAATGGAAAAATAAACCTGTATCAAAATACATAAAACGAACAAACTGGATTATTGCGATTTTCTATCAAACTGTTTGGCGAAAATACAGCATGAAATCATCTACAAAGTGATTTCGTTGAGCTCTCCCTTCAGGTATTCATTGATTATTTTATAACGCTTTATCTTCCCACTTGAAGTCTTTGGAATCTGATTCGATCTGACCAACACAAAATTACTGATTGGAATGCCAAGGTTATTAAGAAAATAATTGCCAACCTCCTCGCATTTTGACCTTGTTGCTGGGTTGTCACTTCCCACCATAAAGGCAATGATGCTGTCATGACCTTTCTTCTCATCATGATACCCGCCAATGATGAATTTTCCATATACCAAATCACATTCACGTATAGCTGTTGACTCAAGGTCATTGGCGTAATAATTACTGCCATTTATAAATATAATATCCTTATATCTTCCGGTAATATAAAGGTCACCCATCAATATAAAGCCCTGGTCTCCTGTTCGGAACCATTGATCATTTTCGATGCTTTTGGGCTTATCTTTATCACGAAAATACCCTTTAAATACACTCTTTCCTTTTACACATATCTCTCCGACCATGCCATCCCGAAGCAGATCTCCTTTTCGGCTCTGAATCGATATTTCAATATTTGAAAGTGGTTTCCCCACACTTACAATGCGTTGTGTCTCTTCCATGGGACCATTATATATCCTTGCTGCGTTGTTTTTTACCAGGCATTCTCTTTTGAAGGTCGTTACGATTGGCTTTGTCCCAATAGGATTAAAGGTTATCGCAAGTGTCGCTTCTGCCATACCATACACCGGCATCATGGCATTCTCACGGAATTTGTATTTTTTAAAATTGTTGATAAAAAGACCCATGATATCTGCAGATATGGGCTCTGCACCATTCAAAAGTCCTCTCAGATTTGAAAGGTCAATATCACCCGGATCTTTCCTGAGCATATGGCGGTTAACCAATGCTAATCCGAAGTTGGGGCATCCTGTGATGTTTACTTTTCTCTCCGACATGGCCTGAAGCCATATAAATGGATTTTTTATAAAATCAATGGTTTCAATATGAATCTGACTATGTGTGACATATACCGGTGTAAGGTGGTATCCTATAAAGCCCATATCATGGTACAATGGCATCCAGTTAGCGGTGACATCTGTATGGTCAAACTTAAGACCTTCACTAATGGCATCAATATTTGTAATGATGTTTTCATGTGATAGCATCACTCCTTTAGGGTTTCCTGTACTTCCCGATGAAAATTGAATGTATACAGTGTCTGCAGGTTGTGAGGTGATAGGCTTGGCTTCAGGATTTGCCTCAAATGCAATATCGTCATAAATAATCCGCTCCGCATTCAGGTGTTCGTATTTGTTCTCTTTAAATGACGAGGGTAGAATTACATAAGGCTTTTCCAGTAAATCGTATACGCTGATAAGCTTTTCTGCGGCAGGATTGTGTGAATTAAAGGATACCGGAGGTTGTAATATTGTCGGAATAATACCTCCCAAAGCTGCCGCCCAGAAAAAATTGATCGTATTTCTGTTGCTGTCAGAGGCAATTATCAGGTAATCCCCCTTTTCAATGCCTTTTTCTTTGAATCCGGAAAGAATTTTTTTAGCATTTTGGAGTAATTCTTTATAACTGACTTCCTTTATAGCCCCTTGGTTGTCAACAAACCCTATTGTTAACTCTCCATGCTTTTCTGCTGCTTCGATAATTACCTGCTGCAGGTTTTTGCACGCTCTCTCTCTGTATATCCCTTCCATAACTTATTTTACCTTCTCCGACTGTTTATAATAATAGATAGATTTCTTGTCATTGCCATACTGCTTATGTAAATAGCTCAAGTTAATCAGTAACTGTTTGT
>CAYYSU010000084.1:0-3120 GCA_964474455.1 uncultured Bacteroidales bacterium | reverse complement strand
GAGCGTGTTAGGAGCTCTGAATTTTATTGCTAATTTTGGGACTGATTAGTAACTTGTTTTTTAATAATTAATATGTAACACGTAATAATTAAATATTGACCATCCCAAAATACGGTTGACCGTTCTTATTAGTTTATCTATTTAGAAAAACAATGCATCTTACGCATTAAAAAGAAAATCCCCACAACCATTATAAAAGAAATAAAAACTACAGCCAGAGAGTCTGTGCTGCCAAAACTATCGGCATTTATATCACCTCCATAACGACGAAAATACCACTCGGCAACTACCGCAGTACCATTATTTACGAAATGAGCTATAACGGGGATCCACAGGCTGCCACTATATACGAAAAGATATCCGAAAACGAGTCCCAGGAACATACGAGGGACAAAACCATAAAACTGAAGATGCATGGCACTGAAAAGAACCGAGGTGATAATAACCACCACATGGATATTCTTTACCCATTTCTGAAGAATGCGAAACAGCACACCGCGAAATACCAGTTCCTCACCGATGGCAGGTATCAAAGCAATCATAAAAAGATTAATGAAAAGACCCTTAAGGCTGGTATCGAGAAAAAACACCTCTGTAAGTGCAGCGGCGCTGTCTTCCATAACACGAAGCTTCTCTTCCAAACCCTCCAGAAAAGATGGCAACGCCATGTTCCCATTCCATTCAATAAGCATACTGGCAAAAGGCAGTGAGGCAAAAAGTACAAAAATACCGGCAACAACAGAGAAAATGTTTAACCTTTTTAATCCCATGACAGTAATGTCATATTTACTCATAAATAGCCATATAAAAAGTATGGAAGGGAGAGCAAACATCCCCGTATGGTTTACAATCTGGTAAAACCTCAGGAATCCAGCATTCTCAGCCGTGGGAAACATAGCAGTTCCATTTAAAACATCATTGACAGAGATGCCAAATAATGGTCCGGCCACAAGCGCTCCCAGAATACTAATAGTAAGCCCTGATATCATAATCATCAACAAATAGATAATAAACTCTTTTATGGGATGACTATCAGCAGTGATATGACGTAGATTCATGAATGAGATGTTTTGTACCTTTGCAAAGGTAAAAAAAAGGCCACTCAAACAGTGGTTGTTACAAACCGTATTGTTGATGAAGATAGAAAAGATAGCTTTTGATAAGCCCCCGGTGATATTAGCGCCACTGGAAGACATCACCGACCTGCCATTTCGCCTGCTGTGTAAAGAACAAGGCGCTGACATGGTGTACACCGAGTTTATCTCCTCGGAAGGGCTCATACGTGATGCGGTAAAAAGCACCGTAAAAATGGATCTCGTGGATAAAGAACGCCCCGTGGGAATACAGATCTTTGGCCACGACACTGACTCCATGCGACAAGCAGCACAAATGGCCGCCAACGCCAACCCCGATCTCATAGATATTAACTTCGGCTGCCCGGTTAAAAAAGTCGTAAATAAAGGCGCTGGATCAGGGATCCTTCGCGATATTCCGAAGATGACAGCCATCACTAAAGCCGTGGTGGAGGCGGTGGACATCCCCGTGACCGTAAAGACACGCCTGGGATGGGATGCAAACAATAAACCCATCGTGGATGTGGCAGAACAGCTCCAGGATATTGGAATTCAGGCACTCACAATACATGGTCGCACACGCTCACAGCTCTATCGCGACACTGCCGACTGGACGCTAATCGGAGAGGTAAAGAATAACCCCAGGATGAAGATCCCCATCATTGGAAACGGAGATATTACAAGTGGAGAAATCGCCAAAGAGATGCTCGACAGATACGGCGTCGATGGCATTATGATCGGCAGAGCAGCAATAGGATATCCGTGGATTTTTGCAGAGATAAAGCACTACCTTGAAAAAGGCGAAACATTACCAACACCAACAATAGAAGAGCGCGTAAGGGTGTGCACCACACACCTTGAAGAGGAGATAAAACGCAAAGGTGAGCGCAAAGGCATCATCGAGATGCGAAAGACATACAGCCACTACTTCAAAGGCATAGCGCACTTTAAACCATATCGCATCCGACTGATGGAGGCAAACGAACAGGATGAAATTTTTAGCATCCTGCGGGAGATTTCACAAGGAAATTTTTTGTTGGTAAAGCTGTAGAGCAGAGAAAAGCCTTACCGTGCCCAGTCAATATCGGGGGTGAGATGCAGCACCTTAAAACCCAGAGCCGCCGCCGCGTCGGTATTGGCCTTGGAATCATCGATAAAAAGCGTTTCGTGAGCCATAATATTTCCTTCATCAAGCAAAAGATAAAAAATATCCGCATCAGGCTTACGTATTCCCATCTCATGGGAGAACCATGCACGCTCAAAAAGATCCTCCCAACGCTCATAACCATAGCGACAAGTAAACTGCTGTGTATATAGATCGTAATGGATCTGAGAAGTATTGGAGAGCAGAAACACCCGATACCTCTTCTTCAGCTCCTCTATGGCACGGATACGATACTCCGGGATATCGAGAATCATAGCATTCCAGGCATCATGAATACGGCTATCAGTCACAGGGTTGTCAAGAAGCTCCCGCATACAGTTGCAGAAGGCATGGGGCGACAATTCACCCCGTTCGAAAGTCGGTTCCACGCCATACTTCGACCACTCGTCGAAAGAAATCGTAGCGTTGGGGCCACGTATATCCATAAATGCGTCTATGGAAGCCTGCAAATTGAGATTGATGATTACACCACCAAAATCGAATAGGATGTTTTTTACACCATCAGGAATCTTTATCATAGCACAAAAATAAGAAAAATAAGGTGTTAATATTAATTAGGAAGTAGTCCACCTTTACGCATATCCAGCCGGAGAGATAAACTTTATTGACTTCACACGCGATGAGCAAAAGATGAATCAGCTGTTTGAAGCATTCGTACGAAATTACTATCGCAAAAAGCACCCCGGGTGGAGAGTCTCCAGGTCACGAATTAACTGGCAGTTTTCAGCAGTCGATTCGGAAAGAAGCCTTCAGTATCTTCCAATAATGGAAACAGACATCACCATTGACCAGGATTATAACCTTACCTATCAATACGACACCCACCATATTATGATAAAGACACTCAACCTCAACATGCATTGGTCGAAAATTGAGGAGCGG
>CAYYSU010000083.1:0-3402 GCA_964474455.1 uncultured Bacteroidales bacterium | reverse complement strand
GCTGTTGCCATAATGTAATCTTCTGCAATTGGGGCATTAAAAACCCGTTCTTTACCAAACTCTTGCTGCATCCCTTTACTCACGTTGAAGATCCCGCCCTTGTCTTTGTTGGCAATGTCCTGACCCCATAGATAAGTATCCGGGTTATGACGGAACTCCATTTTCAGCGTCTCATTGAGAGCCTGTATAACTCTTTTTGTTTCACCTTTACCTTCTGTATTTCCATGCGGGTATTTATCACCACTGTATGCTTTCGGAAGCACGAAGTCGTAAATGCTGTCTGGTGAAGGGTGTGGCGCTGCCATAGCTTTTTTATGCGCCGCTTTTACGGTCTTTGCTGCTTCCTCCTCAATGGTTTTTAGCTCCTCTTCTGTAAAGCGATTATACCGTAAAAGCATTCTTCTGAATTTCGCCAAAGGGTCATACTCCCGGACATAGTTTATCTCATAATCGTCACGATAGAGTTCGTGCCGGTCGGAGTTGGAGTGGCTTCCTATGCGCACACAGTTGGCATGAACTATTACAGGAGTGTGTGTTGTTGCTGCGATCTCTTTTGCTTTCACCATAGCATTCATAGAGTCGAAGACATCCTTTCCATTACAATGAATAATTTCCAGTTTTTTAAACCCTGAGAAGTTGTCTGCCACTTTAGGGTTTGCCGTTTGATCTTCTTTCGGCACTGATATTCCGTAACCGTTATCCTGAATAACAAATACTACGGGCAGTTCTTCCTTTGATGCGCCATTAATAGCTTCATACACATATCCTTCTGATACTGATGACTCTCCCTGAGAGCTAAAAACCACTCCACTCTCTTTGTAAGTCTTCATTGCGCGTGCTGTTCCGGAGGCCTGTGAAGCATGATTTCCGGTACATGAGCTGACATTGTGAATGTTCCATTCAGGCTTTGCAAAATGGTTCGACATGTGTCTTCCTCCAGATGCCGGATCTGTTGCTTTGCTGATTCCGTTTAGGATAATCTCTTCAGGAGTAAGACCTGCAGATAGTGTGGTGAGCATATCACGATAATAGGGGTAGAGGTGATCTTTCTTAGGTGTGAAGACCTGGCCTATGGCGAGCTGTATTCCGTCATGCCCTGCAAAAGGTGCATGATATGACCATCCAAGGGATTGTTTAAGGTAGTTTGGGGCGCGATCATCAAGCTTGCGGCCTGTTACCATCAACAGATACCATTTTTTTAGAATATCTTTGTCAGTGTTTTTTATGCTGTATCGTTTTTTTGCTTCCATAACAAAAGTTTTATTGTTGATATATAGCAACAACAATGGAGCATAAAAGTTCAGCTTAAAAGGCAAGGAAATCAGTCACGTAGGATGTTAAAAGTGCCGTCGCTATTCATTTGAATCAGTGTAGATGCTTTTATTTCGTTTATTGATTCGTAGCATGTGGGAATGATATAATCCACTTTTTCTTTCAGTTTATTGGATATTTCCTGGAAGGTATTCGGCGCCTTTGCACCGGAGATATTTGCCGAGGTGGAAATGATAGGTTTGTTGAGCAGTTTGATCATGGCTTTACAGAAGGGATGACTAGTGATGCGAATGGCAATGGATCCGTCCTCGGCAATAGCTTCTTTTGTAAGGTTTTTTGCGCGTGGATATATTACCGAAAGTGGCTTGTTAAGTGATTCCAACAGATCGTACATTGTTTCCGGCACGTAACCCACGTGATTGCGCAAACGAATTTCATCCTCCACTAAAACAATCATACTTTTGGAGCTGGTCCGTTCTTTAATTTTGTATAATCGTTTTATGGCTTTAGAGTTTGTTGCATCACATCCCAGCCCCCATATAGTATCTGTAGGATAGAGAATTACTCCTCCTTTTTTCAGAACCTCGACAGCTGTTTTTACATCTTTAGCAAAAGTATCTTTGTTCGTCATTCTTCCAGTACCTTTATTAATTCATCAACTTCTATTGTCCGGGCACATTCAAAGTGTTTTTGCGGGCACTCTGCGTGTCCATGTAGTCCGCATGGACGGCAAGATAATGATTTTTTTGTTTCTACAATGTGTGAATTATCAGATAACGGACCAAAGCCAAAACCGGGGATCGTACTACAGAAAACTGCTGTTACCGGAGCATTTACAGATGATGCCAGATGCATTGGTGCTGAATCGTTTACGTAGTTCATTACCGCATGTTGCATCAATGCGGCAGTCTCTAATAGTTTCAGTTTCCCTGCCAGGTTAAGGCAGTTTTCCCGCCCCGCAGTGTTAATAATATTGTCACATAGCTCCCTGTCGTCCATCCCGCCAAGGAGATAAACATTGTAGTGCTTTGGCAGACGCTGCAACAACTCTGTCCACTTCTGCTTTGGAAGTTCTTTTGTGTGCCATAAAGATGCAGGAGCTATACCAATAAATGGTTGTGTCTTATATATGGAAACAGCGGCATATGCCTTTTGCGATGGATAGAGTCTCACCTGTCCCGGTTCTTCTCCGCAGATATGACTTATTAGCCGCTGATTCCTATGAATTTCATGAATCTCACCATCAGGTTTAATAATATGTTTTACTCTTTTTTTATAAAAAACAGAGAAGATACTACCCTTAAATCCGGAGGTTGATTTTGCTCCACCAAATATTGTGAGTAGGGCTGTAAAAGAGAATCGTTGCACATTAATGATATGATCATATTTCTCAACATATATTCTCTGAAGAAGCATAATAAAGCTCTTCCTTTTCCCCATTGATTTGTCTCTTATCAACACATATCTTATAAAAGGATGCGAGGCAAAGAGATTCTCATTCCCTTTTTTTACCATGATGTCGATGGCTGCATGTGGATATTTCTCATGGAGTTTCTCCGCTAATGCTGTTGTTAGAATCACATCTCCAATGGATGCTGTTTGTATCAAAAGAAACTTTTTCATGCTTTAAACGATTACGTCGTAGTCACGCAATGCCTGGTTGAGTGATGTTTTCAGATCGGTGGAAGTTTTTCTTTTACCTATTATTATTGCGCAGGGCACATTGTAGGAACCTGCGGGGAACTCTTTTGGTCTTGTGCCGGGAATTACGACCGAGCGCTTTGGCACATAGCCTTTATATTCTACAGGTTTTTCACCTGTCACGTCGATAATTTTTGTTGATCCGGTGATTACCACATTTGCGCCAAGCACAGCTTCTTTTCCAATATGTACACCTTCAACAACGATACATCGCGAACCTATAAAACAGTTATCCTCTATTATTACCGGTGCTGCTTGTACAGGTTCCAGCACACCACCTATTCCAACACCGCCCGAGAGGTGAACATTTTTGCCTATCTGAGCACATGAGCCTACCGTTGCCCAGGTATCTACCATCGTGCCGGAATCCACATACGCACCAATATTAATGTATGAGGGCATCATAACAACGCCCTTTGCAATATAACT
>CAYYSU010000082.1:0-3552 GCA_964474455.1 uncultured Bacteroidales bacterium | reverse complement strand
GCTGCAACCCAACACTTCCCACTGTTGCCAGTGTAGTTGCTGCCAGTTCGGCAACGGATAATTGTTGTCCACCAACAATAACTGCTGAGGCTGGAACAATAACCGGTACTTGTGAGAAGTCACAAACCTTCACCGTAACCGCTACTGATGACTGTGGTAATACTGATGTTAAGACAGTAACTTATACCTGGACAGATGACACTGAAAAGCCTGTTATTGTCGATCTTCCTGATTATTCACTTGAAGGCTTCAGTGCTCCATGGCCGGCTTCAGTTATCACAACATGGACAGACAATTGCAGCGAAGGCGGCTCCATCACCGGAGTTGCCGGAGAAGTTGTAACCGATGGTTGTATCCAATATCTTGATTTTGTATTTAACGTAAGTGATGATTGCGAAAATGATGCAATTGAAACAGTGACAAGGGTGACTCGTTCGTATGATGTTCAGAACCCGATAATAACCTGCCCTGCAGATATTTCCTCTTCTCCTCCCGTTGGACAAACCTCCATCAATGTTGCTCTTGTTGATCCTACAGTTTCTGATAATTGTTCCGCAACACAGGATATCACTGTTAGTAGTCAGCGGTCTGACGGTTTACAATTGTCCGATCCATATCCCTTGGGTAATACAACCATAACATATACTGCCACCGATGAAGCCGGAAACCAGAGTAGTTGTATTCAAACCATCACCATTGTAAGCATTTCTGCGCCGGGAGGTGTAAGAGATGGCCTACAGTTATGGCTTCGCTCCGACGCGGGCGTAATGAATAATGAAGCTTATGCTGTCAACAACGACCCTGTTGAGCTGTGGGATGATCAGTTTCTTAACCATGATGCCAAACAAAATATCCCGGATAACAAACCATCTTTCTCTGTAAATCATAATCATCTTGTTAACTTTAACCCGGTTGTTATTTTTGATGGAGCTAATGATTTCCTTGAATCTGATCTTAGTAGTGCAGACATGCAGGAGACCATGTCTATTTTTGTCGTCTGCAGACCATTTGAGCACGGTGTCGTAGTAGGTGTGGGATCATCCTCATATCTTGCTTTCGGTGAAAATAATACAGTGCTCTTCTCAGTCAATGGAACAAATAATACAGTGAGCCTTACGGATAAATATGCAAAGCAGGAAGTCGCTATTGTTTCATGCCTGAAAAACGGTAATGCTAACGGAGATATTATCCTCTATAAAAATGGGAATAACATCACAGGAGCACAGAATAGTAACGCATCTATCGCGCCTGCAAATATTACCCGCATTGGATGGAGTGACGCAGGAACAATCTCTTGGTTTAATGGTGATATTGCAGAGGTGATAATTTATAAACGTTGCTTGTCACCACTTGAAAAACAAAAGGTGGAATCGTACCTTTCAACAAAATATGGTATAACTTATGGAGAAGAATAATGTTATATTAAATAAATATAATTTTTAATTTTATTACTTGTAATCCTTTTCTTTGATGTCTCATTTAGATACTGTCCAATTTGCCTTCTGGGTGAAAGTACTTATTGGGGTTATTTTTGTTATTGGCTTTAAGTAATTCAAACAATATTACGCAATGGTATAATTGACTGTGTTACAGCGTGTTGTGGCGGTTTTTGGCTTATTCCCTCATTTTAGTTCATTTCGACAACAAAAAACCCAACAAAAGGGGGACGAAATTCGTATAGCAATGATTGGATAAGTGGGTATAATTACGTAATATTATGTTTTGTATGTCGGGCATATTTCCGTAGTACCACCAATAGTTATTTTGATAGTATAACTTAGATTTGCGTATTCAAGGTGTGCTGTAATCGCCTTAATAGATATGAAACAAGAAATTGAGAAATGAGAAAGATCTACACAGTTAGCCGGGCAAAAGGTAAAATGTTGTTAATGAATGTTTTGGTATCTATCTTTATGATATTTTCCATAGCAGCTCTTGCAAATGAACCTGATATGCCGGATCGTGTAGAGAGCCCGGTGATTTCCGGGCTTAAGATTATAAATGCCGGCCATAATTATGTTCCGGTTTTTGGTGTTTATAATTATAGCTCAGAAACGGATAATAGTTTATTTTTAAACACTACTTCTATGGCCAATGCCCGGGCTATGGAAGGTGTTAGCTCTTTCTCATCAAAAAACAATATCTCACATAATTTTGTTCCAATTAGTTCCATATTAAGGTTTCCAGGATTTCCGGATGGCGGAAAAGCCGGAACAATCAATTATGTTGATTCCGATGGAAATGTTATCTGGACTGCTGATGCTACGTACAAATACGATATTGCAGGTATTGGCCGTGATGATGCAACGGCGTTGAATCAGAAGCAGTCACGCAGTATCAATGACGGAAGTGTTGTAGCCATGTCGTTGGGTGCACTTGCAGCAACAAATAATGATAATACTGAAACTTTTGCAGAAGATAAAACCTTTCTTATTTGGGGTAATGATGGGAAAAATTTTAATTCCGGCGCCAAAGCAGCTACGGATTGGTACTCTACTAATGTTGATTTTACGAAGTATCTGCGTGTAGAACGGGAATGGAAGTCGAACAATCCTACTTCTTTTCCGATAACAGTAACATTGTACGTATACAATTTACCTGGATTCTCCGGTACAGCAGATAAATATTACATTTTGCAGGACGATGATGGAGATTTTACCACAGGTACTGTCACAGCCACTGAATTATCGGGCTCAGGTCCTCATTACGTTATTGTTACATTCAATCCTGGTTGTTCTTATTTTACATTTGCAGAAAATCAAAATCTGGAAATCAACTTAATCGCAACAAATCCAACCTCAGGAGTGGAAACAACAAGCCCTTCATTTAATGTAGCGACGAACGTTGCAGTTGGTAATGATGTGATGGTTGACTATTCATTCTCTGCAGGTGCGACAAACCCTGCATCAACTGCAGATCTGTCAGCTGGTGCATTCCCAACAGGAACGTTTACAGTTTCTTCCGGTTCTACCACAGCAACTGCATATACCCTAGGTATTGTTGATGATTGTGAAGTGGAAAATAATGAAACCCTTGATATTGATATCTCCAACGCCCAGTATGCAAAAATTGTATCACCTTCAAACCAGACATACGAGATTATTGATGACGACCTTGAAATAGATTCCTATTCAACAACAAATGTTACCTGTAATGGAAGTAGTGATGGTAGTATAGATGTTACAATTTCAGGTTCAGCGACACCAACATACAGTTGGAGCGGTCCTGGCAGCTTCAGTGCTTCCACGGAAGATATTTCAGGCCTCGTTGCGGGCACTTATACCCTAACCATGACTTGGGGCACATCATGTTCAATAGTTCAGGCATATAATATTACTGAGCCGGATGAATTGGAAGCCTCAATCATATCCTCTAACATATTATGTTATGGTGATGCCACAGGTTCAGCCACAGTAACCGCAAGTTATGGAACCCCACCATATACATATTCATGGAGTAATGGATCAACCACAGCAGAGATAACAGGACTATTAGCCGGAACATATTCGGTAACAGTAACCGATGCCAATAGTTGTACAACTACAGCTAGTG
>CAYYSU010000081.1:0-4039 GCA_964474455.1 uncultured Bacteroidales bacterium | reverse complement strand
CCGAAAAGGGTGGCACAGTTTGGAGCGAAATCGCCATCCTGATATTTTTTCATCGCCTGCTCAACTGTCATTTCTCCGGCGCCAACGAAAATCTTAATACCTTTTTTTTCAAGCACTGATGCTGCATTGCCTCCGGGGCCATTACCTGTTACAAGCACTGTGGCTCCTGTTTCCAGCATCCGCTGTGCTGTTTTTGGACCGGCTCCGTGGCCATCGCTAACGGTGTCTGTGTTGTCAACAACCTCTGTTGTTGCGGATTCTGTGTCATGAACCAGAATATAACTGGCTCTTCCAAAGCGTGAATCCATTTCGGATGTCATTGATGATCCTTTTGATGTAAATGCTATTTTCATGTTCCTATGATTTTGTTTCTTTTAAAACTATATCCCAGGCTTTCTTAAGCGCTGAGTTAATATCATTATTATTCATTTCTGTAACGGGGAGGCCTCTCTTTATGGCATCAGAGAATGCTTCGCTGTATGGTATGTCAGCTAAATGTGTTACTCCCTGGGAGAGCAAATAATCTTTGATTTCTTCACTTATCTTTTCATTAAGGTCTTTTTTGTTTATGATGCATCCCGAAGGTAGTCTGAATTTTTTTATAAGCTCGATAACCCTTTCTAAATCATGATATCCCGACACGGAAGGCTCCGTCACTAATATCACATAAGAAGCTCCTGAGAGAGAAGAAACTACCGGACAGCCAATTCCCGGCGAGCCATCTGTCAATATGAGGTTTCTGCCCCTCTCTTGTGCCATGGCTGCTGCATCCTTTTTCACTTTTGCTACCAGCTTACCGGAGTTTTCGGCGCCAATTCCCAGTTTGGCATATACCATGCCATCAGCGTATTTAGTCTTTCCGTGATATACATCACCGGATTTTTGGGGATTCATCGCGATAGCTTCAGTAGGACACACTTTGCTGCAATATCCACAGCCTTCGCAATCAATTTCGTCGATAGAGTATATGTCGTCGGGGGATCTTACTGCATTAAACCGACATACCTCAGCGCATTTGCCACAACTAATGCATAGCTCATTGTCAATATGTGCCAATACCCCGCTAAAGAATTCCTCCTGATGTGTTGTTTCAGGATGCATTATCATGTGTAGGTTTGAAGCATCCACATCGCAATCGGCTAAGATTGCAGTTTTTTTTGCATAACTTGCAAAAGCTGCTGTCACAGATGTCTTTCCTGTGCCACCTTTTCCTGATATGATTACGATTTCTTTCACGACAGATTCTTTTTAAGATATTCAGAAATTTGTATTATGGATTCTCTAAACTTAGGCACTGTTTTGTAAACCATTGCTCCTTCAGAGTAGCGTTCAGCAACTTCCCGGCTATTTGCTATAACCGCGATCACATTGATGTTCTCCTTCTTGCAGTAATCATTTATGATCGCATTATTGCTGTCTCCTCTGTTTATTACCACTGCAAAAGGCAATTTTAATGCTCTTACAGTCTCTACAGCGATTTGGAGATCATGAAGTCCGAATGGTGTTGGTTCGGTAACCAGGATGACAAAGTCAGTTTGCTTGACTGCATGAATCATGGGGCATGAGGTGCCGGGAGGTGAATCCATGATTACAATTTCGGGTTTTTCTTTGAAATTGTTTATATAATCATGTGTTTGGTTAATAAGTGGAACAGCCTGTTCCACGCCAACATTAAGTCTGGCTTCTGTAAAGATTAGATTATCATGTTTTCCTGTGGTAATTTTCCCCATTGGAGAATTTACCATGGGAAGTGCATTAACAGGGCACAGTTCAGAACATGCATAACAGCCATGACACAATTCGGTAAAGACCATAATTTGATCCATAATCCGAATGACAGCATTAAAATTGCAGTTTTTCTGACACTCGCCGCAGAGAGTACAATTTTCTTCATCCCATTGTGGAGTATAACGTTGCGTTATAATTTGTTCAATGGGCTGAGGTTGGAGGAATAGTCCCGAGTCCGGCTCTTCCACATCCAAATCACATAACATGACATTCTCTGTTTCTGAGAGCAGAGCTGCGAGGTTTACTGAAACAGTGGTTTTCCCCGTTCCTCCTTTACCGCTGGCAATAGATATTTTTAGCATAACTTAATGCGTACATTGGTTTTCGCCGGTTTTTAATGTTTCGCTTAGATATTGTTTTACAAGATTCTCCGGCGTTTCGGCATTAACACCCATACATACTTTTATGTTATTTGCAGCAAAGAGATCCTGCGCTTTCTGACCCATACCTCCAGCGATAATAACTTCCACACCATGATCAGCCAGGAATTTTGGATATACACCGGGTTGATGTACCGGAGGTTCAAGAAATTCTGTTTTTACTATTTTGTGGCCTTCGGTGTAAACAATAGCGAAGGATTCACAATGTCCGAAATGGGCCGTGAGTTGCTTGTTTGCTGTTGGAATTGCTATTTTCATAATGTTTTTTGTTATTATTTTAACTTTTATTTGTTTTTTTAATGCAGCATTTTCCGTGTCCAAAACCACCTGCCAGATTAAGCAGATTTTTAGAATTGCATTTCGGACAGATTTCTATATCATTGGACATACTTATTTTGAACATTTGTCCGCAATCTGTGCATCTGATGATATTTGATCGAAAGTGTACATTGCCTCCTTCAATGGAGAGAAAAGTACCATTAATAATAAATGTTGCTGTTTTTTTTCGTGCACACTCTACCAAACGACTGAATGTAGAACGACTTATTTCCATTTCTTCTGCTGCTTCTGCATGTGAATACGCCTCATAATCAGCTAGTCGCAGAGCTTCATATTCATCTAATGACAACTTAGTGTCCTTGAGCATCTCGGGACGCACACCAATAGGTTTGAATTGCGTAAAAAGCGGCGGTTTAACAACAAATCTTTCGTTCTTCGGACGGGACATAATTCCTCTGTTTTCCTTTAGGGAACAAAAGTAATGAACATATGTGCAAAATAAAAGTTTTTTTTAATTAATGTGTAAAAAGAACTCCAAAAAAGAGTTTCCGCCCTTTGGCGGTCATCTTCTCTGATCCTGAACCCGGTGCAACGATATAGTCGGTTTTTAGGGCAAAGCGAATTTTTTCTGTAAGGATATATTCTGCGCTGATATTTGGAGCCACTACAAAGAAGGTGTGTTTTTCGTAGATAGCTTCATCGGGTTCCCGGTCGTGATTGTCTGCATTCAGAAGGTAGAGGTCTTTGATCCCACCTCCTCAAACGGTTGCACCGGCAGCAATACCAAATGAGTTGACTTCAAAATAATATTCCATTACAGCGCCACCCCAGCCTAATTTATAGAACCCTTTCTCGTCTGGATAATTATAGGTGGTGGCATATCCTTCTGTACCAAACCGGAAATAATTTGTGATATAGAATGCCAGTTTGCCGCTAATGCCAGTGGTAATTCCATCCACATGGGCAAAGTCACGGTCGTTGGAGATATAGCCTATGTTGGGATACATACCGCCGGTGAAGAGTTTTTTCTCTTTGTGCTCTTGTGAATATCCCGATAAGGAGATGAATAATAGAAATAGGAGCTGTATTATAAAATAGGTGTGTTTCATGATTCAAATTTTGTGGAAGATAGGAGATTTTTGATTAACCTTAACTATAAAATTGATATGTTGAAACCATTTGTAAGTCTATGGTAAAGATATTGTACATTCCAGCGATGTTTTGCGATATTTTAGTTGGTGAAAAAGCTAATATAATGTATTTGTAAAAAAATATTGTTTTCGTACAAATTTATTAGGAAGTTTTGTGTGATTTTATGGTCTACCTGTTATAGATTGATAGAACCTGATACCAAAAATGTATTTAATCATCATAAAAGTCCTATATTAAATCACATTATTTAAATAAAAAACAAACAGAATCACCATGAACAATAAGATTCGATTTTTTCCAACACTTCTGATAATATTTTTATTTTTAACTACATATTGTACCCGCCCGCAACCAGAATGCCTTATCTCGGATGAGTTTAAATCCTATGTTGAACTAAACCTAAAGGTAGCTAAAGCCGAAGCAATTAACTACCTTTATGG
>CAYYSU010000080.1:0-4255 GCA_964474455.1 uncultured Bacteroidales bacterium | reverse complement strand
TGCTCGTTGCCAGAGATAAAGGAATATACTGGCTACAGGTAACGGATGATTTTGGATGTACCTTCAGAGATAGTATATATCTTACCACATCATCACCCGAAATAATGTTGCCGCCCGACACTATCCTATGTGACAACGACTCCATTCTCCTGATTGCAGGCAATAACATATTTGAATATCTGTGGTTCGATGGCAGCATGGATACTTCTATCTGGATATACTCTCAGGGTACATATTCGGTTATTGCAACGGACTCACTGGGGTGTACCAACACAGATCATACAATCATTAATCACATCAACTCACCGGTTGTTGAGTTGGGGCAAGATACAGGCTTCTGCGATTACGATACATTGCATTTTATTTTTGATGAGCCATACACAACGTATGTGTGGAACGGAGATGATACGACAAATATCTATATACCTCACTCTGGTGGTGAATACAGGGTCTACGCTTCAAACCGATGTGGAGAGACATCAGACACAATAATCCTTGAAAAATATTTTAGCCCCCAGGTGTTCCTTGGCCCTGACACCATTCTCTTTCCCGGGCAGGAGATTCTGCTCGACGCAGGAACAGGACACCTCTCATATCTTTGGAGTAATGGTAATAACACCTCATCAATATACATTTCAGAGCCGGGAGATTACTATGTATCAGTGTGGAATGAACACTGTAAGGCATCGGATTCTATTGCAATAAAAAGAGTTTCGCCCTTCCTGGTGCCTAATGTTTTTACACCAAACAATGACGGATATAATGATGATTTTGAAATTCTTGGTGAGCATACATCGAAATTTCAATTGGTAATCCTGAACAGATGGGGTGAAACATTGTATGAAACCAATGATATTACCCTCAGATGGGATGGAACCTATCAGGGCAGACAGTGCGCCGACGGAGTATATTTCTGGATAATAAAATATCAGTATCCCACAGAAAAAACTTTGACCACCATACAGGGAACGATAACATTATTAACGGATTAACTCTCAACAATGAAATATACGGTTATTCTTTACGGAATCTTTTTCATACTGGCCACGAGCATTTCCGGTGATGCTTTTTCTGACGACTATTACTGGATTAACGGAACAGGCGACTGGAGCGACCTGAACCACTGGAGTCAGACAAGCGGCGGTTCTGTGCTGCACATTAATGTTCCAGGGCCTTTGGATAACGTGTTTTTCGACGACAACTCATTTATTTCAAGTGGTACCGTTAACATAACAGCCGAGAATGCCACATGCCACGACATGGCTTTCGTAAATAATAATGCGCAAATCACCATCTCATCATCACCAGATGTGACACTACGAATTTATGGTTCGCTAACCTTTTCAGAGAACGTTACAAATAGTATTTCAGGGCCTGTTGAATTCCGTGCTGAAGAGGAGGTATCAATTAACACTGCTGGGAAAACACTTCTCTCCTCAGTTTTTTTTCTGGGTGAAAACGGAATTTGGAACCTCAGCTCAGATATTGAAACCATGGCAAGTATTTACTTCACCCAGGGCACATTAATATCTAATAACTTTTTAGTCTCATGTGTTACATTCTCATCAATCAAAACTAATAATAGGGTTCTCGACCTTGGGACATCTCAAATAAATGTTGAAAAATGGGATATTACTACCGAGAATCTGACTCTTAATGCCGGTCAGACACATATTACTGCAAAACACTCTGTATCAACCTCCAATGACCTGAAGTAGCATATAATGATGTAACTGTATTAGAAGCTTCAGGCAAAGTATTCCAGGAAAACACAAAGGCTTCTTTCAATAATGTTGAATTCAAAGGTGATTTATCCACCATAGAGGGATCATGTTATTCCGACTCAGTAATTTTTCATTATTCAGGAAGCATTATTAATATCGATACTATTCAGTATATAACGATTGGGGAAATTGGCAAAATAATTGGCAAAAAGAATGCTTCATTTATAAAATGGGCAAAAATCGACTCTACAACACATATCAGAGAAACTTGTACCATTGATAGTGCATTTCTTAATTACAAAGCCTTTATCGATGTTAAAAACTCCATATACTATTGTAAAGTAAAAAATGAAGCTGTTATATCAGGAGAAAACACAGGTCATTTTTTTCAGCTGGAAAACAACGGTACATTTTTATCCGACAATATATTTGATACACTTTTACTTAATGCAGGGCGTCGCTATAGATTTTACGAAGGATCAAACACAATTGTCAATAAATACATAGATATTCCGGGAACCTGTATTAAACCAATCACATTTAAAACTGACACAAATGGTTATGTGGCAAAATTAGTTGTTCCTGAAGGCTCAACAGGTCAGAATGTCTCGTGCCGCGATATTAATTTAACGGATGGATCTCTCGCCCTTGACGAATCAATTGACCTGGGCAACAATGAAGGAATTAACTTTGCACAACCTACTCCCAGAGATCTCTAATGGAGTGCAGGAGATGGCGTATGGCATAATCCTGATAACTGGGCAATATCAATAGGTGGCACCGGAGGAAACTGCCCTCCTACTGCCATTGACAATGTGTTCCTCGAGGGTGGGAGAAAAAAAATTAAATTACTCAGCCGGAAGCTGTTTGCTACGATCTTAATTGCAACGATTACAACTTCTCAGGTAATATAATTGGAGGCGATGCTACCTCGTTATCTGTTTATGGATCCCTACTATTATCTCAAAATACAGAGATTAGGGTAGAAGGCGGTGTATTCATGGAATCAGAAAATGATGAAATCATTCTTTCCAATAATAGTGAATTAAACAGTAAAATTAAATTCAATGGTATTGGTGGTGCCTGGGAACTTCAGGATGATTTCATATGCACCGACACCACCTTTCTTATTCACGGATCATTTTTGTCTTATGAAAAACATATCACAACACATTTTTTCAATAGTGATATTGAATTTGAGCGCCTTCTGGATATAAGGCAATCTGACTTTAATATTATTGCTGATGGTGTTGGATGGGTGTTGCATGATAAAGGGTTAACACTAAATGCTACCGACTCACATATATTTCTTAAAGGGAGTAATATATTTTATAATAAAGGAACAAAACGCCTACAATTTCACAGGCTTACGGGATTAAAATCGCTAAACATGTGTAGGAGCCAAGGAAACTACTCAATGTTCCATATCATGCATTTTTTTGGCGATTATTCAATCCTTGATGGTGGTTTTAAATCTGATAGTACAATATTTCACGCACCCTTTTCAGAAGTAAGAGGAGTAGTTGATACACTTACTGTTGCGCTTTTCTATGACATGCAATCTACCTATCAGGGTACCTCCAATGTATCGGAGTTTGTTAAATTTTTCAGCACAGGTAAGGTGGAAGGTAATAATACCATTGATACATGTCTGTTTATGGCTCGAAGTGTTATGAAGCAAAACAATACCATCGATACCTGCTATGCAGCTCATACGATTATGTTAGATGGAGCCAATACTATTAATAAGGCTGTTCTGAGAGGTGACGGGTATATAAATGGATCAAATACTTTTGGAGACCTATACCTAACACCAAAAAAAGAGTACTATTTTGAGAAGGGAAAGACTCAACGGATAGATAACAGGCTTTTCTGTACCGGCTATTGTTCCTCATATATTTTACTTCATTCCGATTCGACCAATGCTCAGGCCAATCTTCTTATAGAGAACAAAGATGTAAATGGCAAATACCTATTTTTAAGAGACATTAATGTATCGGGAGGAAACTCTTATACTGCAGAAAACTCCATTGATATGGGAAATAATACCGGCTGGCTCATTCCACCTCCAATGGGTGAAGATAAGTACTGGGTTAATGGAACCGGAGTGTGGAATGATTCTACACATTGGTCGAATACCAGCGGAGGTCCGGGAGGTGTATGTTTACCCACAGCATACGACGATGTGTTCTTTGATGACAACTCCTTTCCAGCAGGTTCCGGCACAACCACCATCGACGTTTCTACAGCCTTTTGCAGGAACATGACCTGGTCGGCAGAAAACACCAATTCTGAGTTTATTGCCGTTGACACAAATACTATGATGATTCATGGATCGCTACAGCTCTGTTATTCAATGGAATGGAGACTGGCCTGCCCCGTTTGGTTCAATGCTGAGCTTAGAAGAAATAGTAATATCAACACATTAAACAAACCATTCCTCCATGAAACATATTTTACCGGCGAAACCGGCCAATGTGGCGATTTCGCTCCAAACTGTGCCACCCTTTTCGGATGAAAGTGTGCCAATG
>CAYYSU010000079.1:0-4258 GCA_964474455.1 uncultured Bacteroidales bacterium | reverse complement strand
AAATCACAAGTGACGGTGGAGTATGATAACGACGGAAATCCAATGCGCATTGACACCATTGTTGTTTCAACACAGCACGATGAGTTTATAATGCCTGAAGATGATACCGAAGCATCGCAGAAAGCTACCGACAAAAAGATGCATGATATTATCACTAAAGATATTCAAACACACCTGCTCCCGCGAGTAGAAAAACTACTCCCTAAGCGTGTACAGGAATTGAATATCTGTGATGCTAAACTGCTTGTCAACCCAACAGGAAAGTTCGTTATCGGCGGCCCTCATGGAGATACAGGTCTTACAGGTAGAAAAATTATCGTGGACACTTACGGCGGTGTCTCCAGCCATGGTGGCGGTGCATTCTCTGGAAAAGACTCCTCCAAGGTCGACAGGAGTGCAGCCTATGCGGCACGTCACGTAGCCAAAAACCTGGTTGCTGCCGGCATTGCTGACAAAGTAGAAATACAGCTCGCCTACGCAATAGGTGTTGCCGATCCGGTAGGCGTTTATATTAACACTTCCGGCACCAACAAAACCAACCTTACAGATGGTGAAGTGGCTATGAAAATAAAAGAGATTTACGACCTGCGACCATACGCTATAGTTCAACGCTTTGGACTGCAAAACCCTATTTTCAAACCAACAGCTTCGTACGGTCACTTTGGCCGCGACTGGTACGAGAAAGAGGTAGAGGTATTATATGAGGATGAAGATACATACACAAAGGATGAGTGCCCTGAAAAATTCTTCAAAATGGCAACATTCTTTGCATGGGAAAAACTTGATTATGTAGAGATCTTCAAGAAAGCGTTTTTATAAAAACAGCGCTTCACTGTGAATCGATATCAAAAGAGGCTGATACTTAATGTACCAGCCTCTTTTTTCTTCTATCAACCAAAATCCCACTTGTTAAAGCGTATTATCTTACGACAAGCTTGCCTGTCTTTATTGCTTCACCATCTATAATAATAGTGTAGAAATATATACCACTAAAAAGATCATTTACTTCAATGACAGCAGTACCGCTATTTGAATCAAGAGTTACCTCTTTTACTCTGCTACCTGTAAGGTCGTTCACAATGATACTTGCCTTGCTTTTATAATTAATATTAAAATCAATCTTTCCGTATTCAGTTGCAGGGTTTGGATACACCTCGGAGATATTGTTTTCAAATGTGTTGTTGATACCCACAAAGCCACTAACATATTTAACCGTTACATATGAGGAATCATTAGGGTTAGCCGCATCAAAGAATACATACTGAATAGTTGAAGGCCCCTCAACGCCCATTGGCATATAATGCCCTGAAAAAACACCGTTATTAGTAGTTTCCCCAGCAGCAAGCGTCAAAGAATCAGTAGACATAAAAGTTGTAGGGCCAAAACACATACCCCAACAAAAGGTGTTCATTGTATCATCCATCACATCCAGATATACCTTCTTACAGAATATACTCATCGAATCGGAGGTGGAATTATTGATATTCATTTCAAATAGAATTTCAGTAATTGACGGATCCTCAACAAGTTCTATGGTGCTACCATTATCAATGGCATTACCTTCATGATCAAAAAACAGGATGGATTGTGAAAATGCCCCGAAAGCCATCAAGAGCATAAAAGATAATAAGAGTACAGATTTTTTCATAGTTTCATATATTTAAACATAATTTTGTTTTATAAATCTTATCTTAATAACAATATCTGTTCCATATTGTTAGACCCATATAAGGGGAAATGGTTCCCGGAAAAATCCAAAAAATATTTATCAATAAATATTTCTCTTAAATAACACCTATATCAATCTGATAATCACAACATAAACAATCACATCGTAAAAAAAACCATATCACAAATATGTCAAAAAGTGTTAAAAAGAAAATTTTTTACTCATTTCTATTGTATATATTAAAAGTTGAATTATCTTTGTGGTCTATTCTAAGCAGTACACCATGTACTGCGATGTTTCATTTTGGTTGAGGGATTAGGTAATGGAGGGGTCAGCCGCACGGCGACCCCTTTTTTGTGTGGTTTTTTTAATGAATATTCAATATCGAACAAGCTGGGTAACTGTCGTTTATTAATAAATATTACACAGAGTGTTTTTTAGTTATCCTTGATTTAATAACAGGCGGATTTTTAAGTTTTTTCTCAACTTCTTTTTGTTTTGGAGCTATACTGAGTTCCGCAGTGTGCTTTTCCGTTTATGTGGAATATCTGAAGTATTCCGGGAATGAACTGATCTTTGATATCAATGTACTCTTTTGCCGGGTTAGGATAAATACCGTTTGGCAAATTCGGAAGAGGGATTTCTGATATCCACATGTAGATCCATTATCGAACAAGCCAATTTCCAACACCTGATAAGTCAATTAGTGTTATCGGAAACGATGCTTTGTATATGATGAGATTGGTTCATTCATAGTTGCTCCACGGTGTTTTTAATTATTTCGCTGAAGACCCTTAAGAGACCAGAGCTTCGCAAAGTAAAATCATGGGGGGGGGGGAGGGGTATTCGATTTGTTCCTTGCCCGGTGTTCGATCTTCAAATAAGCAAAAAAGGCCACCCAACGGATGACCTTATAATATTGTGATTCTTTTTTTTTGAGGCAATTCAGCTTCTGAAACGACAGTTCTTAAAACAGCTTTTCCATAATATCATCATCCACCATGTTGGGGATGTTGACCTTGAGGCGTGGTTCCTGTTCCATGGCACGCTTTATAGCAAAAATTGCGTTTTCGTTGCGGGCCCAGTTGCGGCGAGAGATACCATTGTTCACGTCCCAGTGCAGCATCATCTTTAGTCTGCGGTCGGAGTCGTCGGAACCATCCAACAGCATACCGAAGCCGCCGTTGATAACTTCGCCCCAGCCTACTCCGCCGCCGTTGTGGATCGACACCCAGGTAGCACCGCGGAAGGAGTCACCAATAACATTATGTATGGCCATGTCGGCGGTAAACTGTGATCCGTCATAAATATTAGACGTTTCGCGATACGGGGAATCAGTACCGGAAACATCATGATGGTCGCGGCCTAAAACGATAGGCGCCGAGATCTCTCCGGCAGCGATTGCTTTGTTGAATGCTTCCGCAATCTTAGTGCGCCCTTCGCAGTCGGCATATAATATTCGCGCCTGTGAACCAACAACGAGTTTGTTCTTTCCTGCCTCTTTTATCCAGTGAATATTATCTCTCATCTGTGTCTGGATGTTCTCGGGAGAGTCTTTAGCTATCTCTTGGAGAACAGCAGCAGCTATGGCATCTGTTTTTGCCAGGTCTTGAGGATCTCTGGAGGTACATACCCAGCGGAAAGGTCCGAAGCCAAAGTCGAAGAACAGCGGTCCCATAATATCCTGCACGTAGCTGGGATATATAAATTCACCATCATCATTGATAATATCTGCACCGGCACGTGATGCTTCCAGCAGGAAGGCATTACCATAATCCCAGAAGTACATTCCGTTCGCAGCGATTCTATTTACCGCTTTCACATGGCGGCGCAGCGATTGGTAAACCTTCTCTTTAAAAAGTTCCGGCTGATCTGCCATCATAGTATTTGATTCCTCCAACGTAAGCCCGGCAGGGTAATAACCACCGGAAAACGGGTTATGAAGTGAGGTTTGGTCACTTCCAAGATCCACATGAACACCCTCTTCAACAAATTTCTCCCACAGATCGACGATGTTACCCTGATAGGCAATGGAAACGGCCTCTTTGTTCTCTTTGGCAACGGTTAGGCGCTTAACAAGTTCATCCAGGTCTGTAAACACCTCGTCAACCCATCCCTGTTCGTGACGAATTTTCACAGCCTTGGGGTTTATCTCTGCCACAACGCCTATCATACCTGCAATAACTGCCGATTTAGGCTGAGCTCCGGACATCCCGCCGAGGCCTGAGGTAACAAATATTTTACCTTCTATCTGACCATCGCCATGCATACGAGCGGCATTCATTACGGTAATAGTAGTACCATGAACGATACCCTGAGGACCAATATACATATATGAGCCAGCAGTCATCTGACCATACTGCGACACACCAAGAGCGTTGAAACGCTCATAGTCGTCACGTGATGAATAGTTAGGAATTACCATACCATTGGTGACAACACAACGTGGGGCATCTTTATGCGAAGGATATAATCCCATAGGATGACCGGAGTACATTACCAGAGTCTGCTCATCGGTCATAGTTGCAAGAAATTGCATGGAAAGAAGATACTGCGCCCAGTTTTGGAACACAGCACCGTTACCGCCAT
>CAYYSU010000078.1:0-4326 GCA_964474455.1 uncultured Bacteroidales bacterium | reverse complement strand
CAGGATAGTTTGGATGCTCAATCTGTTTTGCCAATAAGCGATAAGGAAAATAAACAAAACCTTTATCTCTTTCATTGGGATACGTTTCTCCCCAGCTATTTGCGACAATAAGGGCACCTATTTCCCAGTCCTGCATGTCAACAATTCCATCACTGTTGGTATCCATTGTATTTGAGTAAATGCCATCGTCATTTATATCGAACCTTACCGAGTCATTATACCCAACAAATGTCATTGCATGCATTAATGAAGTGGAATAGTTCCAATCTTTAATAATACTTCTTCCAGCATTTGGGTAACCTGCTTGTAACGTATCATATTCAATACCACCCATTGCTATGGAGAAGCATCCAAGTCCTCCAACACTTTGGTTTGAGTCATTATGGTTGTAAAGCCAGTGTTTCAGTGTCTCAAGCCCGGTATGGCTTGTTATATCAATAGAAAAATACGATTCAATTTTATTCTCTATGGCACTAAGATGTTCATCGTAACCTGACATCCAGCGAATAGAGCTCCCGGCCATTCCGCCCCATGTGGGAACGTTGGGACAGCCATTTTGCATAATAATATCCCAGCCATCAAAATAGTTTGATCCACCACCATCTCCTCCATTCAAAAAGTTCCATGTGTAATGAGTTGGATACCAATTCGGTTCATATATTGAACTGTCTGCACGCAAATTTCTTAAGTAATTCACTTCATAAGTGTAGGTGTATGCAACTCCGGCAGCCTGAGCACAACTTCCCCCGTACTGATTAAAAATTGGCCTCATGTAGATGTTTTTGGAATTGTCAATTGAATCAGGCAGTGTAATCTGCGAAGCATTCGGATTTAACACTAATTCAGGGATCGAATTCATTCTTTCCACAATTTCCGGTGTTAAATCAGGTACACCACCGGCATACCAGGCATCACCATTTGGATCAGGATTCATGTTTACAATCTGTGAAAAGGCATTCCCTGAAAGAAATGCTAAAGTCAAAGTAAGTACTAATTGAAATTGGATTAGGAAAGCTTTCATCGTTTTATCTTTTAATGAGTTTTTGGTTTATTACTTTTCCATCACATTCAAGAGCCAAGAAATAGACTCCTGATTCAAGATGGCTAATGTCAATATAATGAGGCATAACACCTATTTCAGATTGCAACAGGGCTCCATAATTGTTGTAAATATGCAAACTTGAATTTTTATTATTAATAACCCTGGGATCGCCTGATATACAGAGGTATTGGGAAGCTGGGTTAGGGTAAATACATACATTTAATTCTGATGTATCATTTCCAATGTCTACACCGCTGACAACGGGTTCGCTACTCCGATACAAATAGTTAGGGGGACCATTATCAATGGAATATACATAGTTGTTATTGAAAAATACTCCTGTAATATTCCGACCTACTAATCCATCGTTAATTTCACTCCATGTCTCACCATTATCAGAGGAATAACGTACACCTCCAGGCCATCCTTCTAAAGTACATCCTAAATAAATATCATCATTTGAAGCAATAGCAATGGATGAGACAACTTCATACGGATTTATCTGTTCCCATTCATCATCCCCGTTTAACAACCTGTAAACGCCATCATATCCCAATAAAAAATTCCCCTGAGATCCTGCAAAAAGGTCTCCCTGTGAGTTAATTGATAAAGATGAAACGTATGAACCAGTCAGTGCTGTATTCTCCCAGGTAAACCCATCATCATATGAGCAGTAAATCCCCCCTCCCTCTTCGGGAAAATTGGTGCTTCCTGCATAAATAACCGAAGAATCAATATTGTATATAAAATCATTGAATATTTCACATTGTGAAGTTGATAAAACATACGAACAATTGTTTCCTACAGAGTCACACATTATAATCCCTCCCCATGTACCGATAAGGAAGTTCCCGCTATTTAATTTCAATAGGCTTGGTGTGCTGCTTGTAATACATTCAACGTGGTTTGAGTTCCATGTCTCACCTTTATCATATGAAAAATATAGACGATAATTTCCAACGCCATATATATTATTAAAAGCATCGACATATAACGTGCCTATTATACCTCCAGGGTTAAGTACGGTATCCCATTCAGCTCCAGGATATTGTTGACATATGATTCGTCCTCCACTATTTCCATCAACTGCTACAAAAAGCTTATTATCCGTTGTAAACGCAATGTCATAAATATCCTCAACTACTGGCATATCAACAATTTCCCAGAACTCCTGCCCTTTCAGATTCTGAATATTAGATACCACGATTAAAAAAAAGATAAAAAAAGACATAGATCTCATAGTGCTATCTTTTAATGAGTTTTTGGTTTGTTACTTTGCCATCACACTCAAAAGTCAAGAAATAGACTCCTGATTTAAGATGGCTAATGTCAATATAATGAGGCATAACACCTATTTCAGATTGCAACAGGGCTCCATAATTGTTGTAAATATGCAAACTTGAATTTTTATTATTAATAACCCTGGGATCGCCTGATATACAGAGGTATTGGGAAGCTGGGTTAGGGTAAATACATACATTTAATTCTGATGTATCATTTCCAATGTCTACACCGCTGACAACGGGTTCGCTACTCCGATACAAATAGTTAGGGGGACCATTATCAATGGAATATACATAGTTGTTATTGAAAAATACTCCTGTAATATTCCGACCTACTAATCCATCGTTAATTTCACTCCATGTCTCACCATTATCAGAGGAATAACGTACACCTCCAGGCCATCCTTCTAAAGTACATCCTAAATAAATATCATCATTTGAAGCAATAGCAATGGATGAGACAACTTCATACGGATTTATCTGTTCCCATTCATCATCCCCGTTTAACAACCTGTAAACGCCATCATATCCCAATAAAAAATTCCCCTGAGATCCTGCAAAAAGGTCTCCCTGTGAGTTAATTGATAAAGATGAAACGTATGAACCAGTCAGTGCTGTATTCTCCCAGGTAAACCCATCATCATATGAGCAGTAAATCCCCCCTCCCTCTTCGGGAAAATTGGTGCTTCCTGCATAAATAACCGAAGAATCAATATTGTATATAAAATCATTGAATATTTCACATTGTGAAGTTGATAAAACATACGAACAATTGTTTCCTACAGAGTCACACATTATAATCCCTCCCCATGTACCGATAAGGAAGTTCCCGCTATTTAATTTCAATAGGCTTGGTGTGCTGCTTGTAATACATTCAACGTGGTTTGAGTTCCATGTCTCACCTTTATCATATGAAAAATATAGACGATAATTTCCAACGCCATATATATTATTAAAAGCATCGACATATAACGTGCCTATTATACCTCCAGGGTTAAGTACGGTATCCCATTCAGCTCCAGGATATTGTTGACATATAATTCGACCTCCATCACCTCCTGTAACAGCAGCATATAATTTATTGTCTTGAGAGAAAGCTACATCGTAAATACCAACACCTTCAGGCATATCAACAATTTCCCAGAACTCCTGTGTATAAGACTGTTTTACAACAGAAAATAAAATTAATACTAGAATAGATAGAAAAAAGTATTTCATGGTCAGTTATCTTTCATAGATAAGTCCTATAAAATTACTAAAAAAAATTGATTCCAATTAATTGGGCTAAATGTATAAGAAAGAAATCAGAAAAACATCAGGAAAATCCCTGATATACACCTACGGATTTCTCTAAAAATGATTCGGGAAAAATTCTTATCGTCGTCCAAACAAAATCTTTCAATAAAAACCAAAAAAAAGCAGCCAATTCATGTTTTGGTTTTGCTACCGAACCACTACCATCTTCCTGGTCTTCATCACCTCACCATTCACAACAAGAGAACAATAATACAATCCGGGTTTCAGTTTTGAAGCATTATATTGAATCTCATGCTGACCTGTTTGATGATAACCTTTGGATAGGGATTCCAGCAGAACTCCTTCCGCATTATGAATTTCAAAACAGACTGATCCATCTTTAATTAAGGTGAAGCATAGCATTGCTGTGCTCTTGACCGGGTTTGGTCTGATTGTGAAATCTCTATACGTGTCTAATCTATAATCTCTCGTCCCTGTCTGTGCTTCTTTTGTAACCGGAAGTATTGAAAGTAATTCATATTTGTACTTATTAAACTGCTTCACTGACTTCGGCTTATATTGAGGCATTTTCCCAACAATGCTTGTTTTATTTCCTGATGCTATGGTTTCATATAAATATCCAAGATCGATAATGGCATAAATACTGTCCTGTGTATCTGCCGGATCAGCAATTACGCCTTCAAAATAAGTTACAGCTTCTGTATAGTTTTCGAGTTCAATATCGCACTCATTGGCAAGTTTTGA
>CAYYSU010000077.1:0-4398 GCA_964474455.1 uncultured Bacteroidales bacterium | reverse complement strand
TTTCATTATATGATTTCTCGTATTTTAATTCCAGCACATCAAAAGAGTGTAATTCCCCGGGAGAATATATAGGATGAACAGGCTCCAGCGTACACCGACCTGATTCTGATTGGGTTATAACTGTACAAGAGATTGTATCGCCTCTCATAATATTATAATGGGAGTAATTTTCTGATGGTAGTATATGAGTTCGTTTTTGGTCATCTTCAAGAAAAAAACAGATTCCACAGTCAGGAGTATCTTTTATCTCAACCACCTTAAAAGAGTAATTTTTACCGTCGTCGAACCAGACATTATCTCCGGCATTTGGATCGGACAGATATATTTTTGCTTTTTTTATTTTATCAACTTTGCATAATGCTGTTTTGCCTGGATTTTTATTAAAAGCAACAGTATGTTTTACAAAAAACTCATCTTCCACCGTAAGAATATATTTGTCATTGACCATTTTGCATTCGATCACGGGGAAGCTGTACAGTTGCCCCACAGAGTATTTAGGATTTAGTGGTTCAAGAAATATTCTTCCGGTACAGTTAATTTTATCAACCTTACAATTCAACATCAATCCGGGCTGAATAACATAATGGTCGTAATATTCGGCATTGAGGAGTTGTCGAAATCCGAAAGGATCTTCCAAAACCCAAAATTGGTCTCCATCATTCATATCCAAGGAAACCAATTTAATAACCTTAAAGTCGTAATATTTATCTTGTTCCAGTTTTCCTTTCATTGTTGGAATACCGGCTTATTCACCAAAGAGTGATTTCACAAATTCTTCTTTATCAAATATCTGGAGATCAGATATTTTCTCACCTATTCCGATATATTTTACAGGCACATTGAACTGATCAGAGATACCTATTGCCACACCACCTTTAGCAGTTCCGTCAAGTTTAGTAAGAGCGAGAGCATTCACTTCGGTAGCAGAAGTAAACTGTTTTGCCTGTTCAATTGCATTCTGCCCTGTGGAAGCATCAAGAATAAGGAGTATTTCATGTGGTGCATCGGGGAGTACTTTTTGCATCACCTTTTTTATCTTCGTCAGCTCATTCATGAGGTTGACTTTGTTATGGAGTCTGCCGGCTGTATCAACGATAACAACATCAGCACCGGTAGCCTTGGCAGAGCTAATAGTATCGAATGCAACAGATGCCGGGTCGGCGCCCATTCCCTGGCTTACGATCTCCACATCAGCACGTTCAGCCCAGATAATAAGCTGATCCACTGCTGCGGCACGAAATGTATCCGAGGCTCCAAGAACAACTTTTTTACCGGCAGCTTTATACTGATGCGCCAGTTTGCCTATAGTTGTAGTTTTTCCTACACCATTAACACCTACAACAAGTATCACATAAGGCTCCTGGCGTTTGGGGAAGTCAAAACCGGTGATTAGTTTGTCATTATCATTCTGCGCTAACAGGGCAGCGATTTCCTCACGGAGTATTCTGTTTAGTTCAGCGGTGCCAAGATATTTATCATTAGAAACCCTTGTTTCGATACGTTCAATAATTTTTATGGTAGTCTGCACTCCCACATCAGAAGTAATTAGTACCTCTTCCAGGTTATCAAGTACTTCGTCATCGACCTTCGACTTTCCGGCGACAGCCTTTGTAAGCTTAGAAAAAACACTTGTTTTGGTTTTCTCCAGGCCTTTGTCCAAGTTATTCTTTATTTCTTCTTTATTCTTTTTTGAAAAAACTGAAAGCAGTCCCATAGTATCATTTTTGAACGGTAAAAATACAAAAAAGCTTTCTTCTATACATGAAAAAAGCTTTTCTTCCGACGTCGATATGCGTAAATGATATTACTTCTTAGCCAAAAAGTCTTTTACCTGATCAGAGGGAATAATAGATTCCTTAAAAGTATATGCACCTGTCTTAGGTGATTTCTCTGAACGGATCACTTTGGCAAAATCTTTACCTGACGAAGTTCTCAGTGTTGCAACGGTTTTCTTTGCCATAATTCAAATTATTTAATTTCTTTGTGAATAGTCATTTTTTTCAGGATCGGGTTGTATTTTTTTATCTCAAGACGATCCGGGGTGTTCTTTTTATTTTTGGTAGTAATATACCGTGAAGTACCAGGCTTTCCACTAGTCTTGTGCTCAGTACATTCCAGGATTACCTGGATTCTTGCATCTTTACTCTTTTTTGCCATTTCTTTACCCTCTTTAAATTCAGGACGGCAAAAGTATAAATTTTATTATTAGTTACCTAATTTGGGTTGCAAATATTTATTAAAAAGCAATAGTTTATAACTTTACTGCTCTGCCTATTGCTCATTAATATTATCTTTACAAGCAATGAAATGGAAAGTGTTACAAAAAGGATATCGTTCCTGGTTATTGTTGGAACGCGGGTTATCTAAGGATACCATCAAAGCATACACTTCTGACATACAATATCTTAGCGACTATTTCCAAAACATAAATAATAAAGCACCCGAGGATATCACACGCGATCATCTGGAGTTGTTTTTAGCCTCATTGTCCGATTTCAATCTCTCTATCGCCACACAAGCGAGGATGATATCTGCCTTAAGAAGTTTTTTTGGCTATCTGGTTATTGAAAACCACATACAGGAAAACCCTGCCAAGCTCATTGATATGCCGTCAAAAGGCAGGCATCTCCCCGATGTTCTATCTGTAGAGGACGTAAAACTAATCATTGCCAGCATTGACCTAAGCACAACAAATGGGGAGAGAGATAAGGCAATTCTTGAGACCTTATATGGTTGCGGATTGCGTGTTTCAGAGTTAACAAACCTAAAAATCTCTGATATTTTCTTTGATCAGGAGTTCATTCGTGTTATTGGCAAGGGTGACAAAGAGCGGCTGGTGCCCATAGGCAGAAATGCTTCTGAGCAGATAAAACGTTACATATTTCAGGTACGCACTCATCAAAAAATTGCTCCGGGCTATGGGGATATAGTATTTCTAAACAGGATGGGCAAGCGATTGTCGCGCATATCGATTTTTAATATTGTAAAAAAACACACTGAGCTGAGTGGCGTAAAAAAAAGTGTCAGCCCTCACTCCTTTCGGCATAGCTTTGCCAGCCATTTAATTGAAGGCGGGGCTGATTTGCGATCGGTGCAACAGATGCTGGGTCATGCATCCATTACCACCACTGAAATATATACGCATGTAAGCAACCGCTATTTACGTGATGCCATAATGCAGTATCATCCAATGGAGAATAAAAAGATCTAAAACTCTTCTACTTCACCTTTTTCATTTACCAGCACACCAAAGTTAATGGTAGTAAGTTCGTCATCATCAAAATAGAAATCAATAAGACCATCTTCAAATGAGATACGTTTTTCTCCCCATTCCTCCACGCCGGAATCGAGATCATTATAACCATTTTCGTTCATATGAGCCACTAGAGCTTCCTTATTCATTTGAAAAACTTTCTTGCCAAAGAGCTCGCAGTTTTTGTTATCTACCTCAATACAGGAAAGCACTGTTGTATCAGCACCTTCAAAGAATATGTTTATTCCTTTTTCGGAGAAGTTAAGAACAGTGGTGTTAAAATCGTCATCATCAACAATATCTTCAATATCATCAGGTTCTCCCATAATTTTTGACATTTCTTCCATTGGCATTCCGAAATAGAGTTCGCCGAGTCCTTTCAGAGGGAGAACATTTAGTTCAAGTGTTTTCATAATTATAAATCGTTAAAGCCCTAAAGATATATAAAAAGTTATTGATGCTGGAAAAATGGTCAAGAAATGTAAAAATTTGTCATATACAAAGTTTCACACGGGGTCGAATATTTTATTACTTTTGAGTAATTTGAAAAATATGGCAAAAGGAAAAAAGCGTACCGGCATATCAAATACGAAATTTCCGGATTTACCGGAGTTTCCCGGAGGAAAAAAAGCATTCATAGAATTCATTACAAAAAACTTGCAGTATCCTGAGGAAGCAAAGGAAAAGCGCATTGAGGGAGATGTCTTCGTTCGTTTTTATATAAATGACAATGGCACTGTCACCGATGCAAAGATAGAAAAGGGCTTAGGATATGGCTGCGATGAAGAGGCTGTCAGATTAATCAAAATGATGAAATTTGGTAGTACCAAAAACCGAGGGTTCAAACTTTCGGTATCAAAAAGAGTAAAAATCAAATTCAGGCTAAAAAACATCAAAAAGAGTATCTCTTACAGCTATGTCACTAAAACATCTAAGGATCAAAAAGATACCCCAAAGGACACAACAACGGGCGCTAGAGTGGTATATGAATATTCGGTAACGGTTGAAAAAAAACCCACGTGAGTATTTGGAGATAAAGAAAACAAAATTATCTTTGCAGCCCTGAAAAGGAAAGCGTTCATTTAGTTTCTTGCCGATGTAGCTCAGTTGGTAGAGCAGCTGATTTGTAATCAGCCGGTCGGCGG
>CAYYSU010000076.1:0-4424 GCA_964474455.1 uncultured Bacteroidales bacterium | reverse complement strand
GAGCGTGTTAGGAGCTCTGAATTTTATTGCTAATTTTGGGACTGATTAGTAACAGTATTAACAACCGCCTTCCACGGCAATAATTTTTGGTGTTATCGGTGCAGTTATTTTCGCCTTTGTTGAAGACTCTGCGCCCTGAAAATATTTTGCTGCCTTAGCACGGAACCGATACATGTCAACCTTATGTTTATATACCGGATCGTTGGGGTTTAACTCTTCGTGGTTTTCTGCGAATATCAGAGTAAAGAATTCATTTAGCCCACCTTGAAGAATTCTGACATTATTAATCCCGGCTTGATAGAGTAGTACATAGGCATCTTCCGTTATTACTCCGCTGTTTGAATATATTATGACCTCATCATGTAAATGGAAATATTCGCGCCATTGTGGTGCCAGAATATCCTCCAGAGGAATATTCATGGCGTCGGGAAGAGCAAACGATGCATAATCTTCCGGCGATCTGATATCTACCAGCTGGGGAGTAAATTCATGATGCATGAGATTGAAAGCCAACTCGTCGGTATGTATAAAGCGACTCTCGTCATTTAAAACAATATTTATCTCCTTCGCATAGGTCAGGCTTCCGCTAAATTTTCGTTCCGCAGGAATAAAAAGAACAATGAATGCCAGAATGACCATAACAACAGTTGCTAAAGCATATGTCTGTTTTGTTGTGCCGGGCTCTATGCCATTGATATTTGTTTCAATACGTTGTGTGATATAAAAGGCCACTATGGCAACAATGATAAGTATGAATGCGAACAATCCTTGAGAAATGCCCAGGGTGTTAAAAATCTTTATAGGACCCAGTGCGCTACTCGTGTAAAGGGGTTCAAAAACAGGATACATCTCCGCAAAAATTAAAACGCCAATAAAAATTCCTCCAATAAAAAACATGGCGTCAATCTTTCCTGTTGCTGCCCCCGCCAGGCTGGTGCCCGGACAGAAACCTCCAACAACGAATCCTACTCCCATGATGACTCCCCCGATGATTGTGCTCCATAAAAATGTCGGATTAACGTACACCATGCTGATGTCTATCAACCCGAAGTAATTGCCGAAAATTAAGCCCACCATAGCTGTAACAGCCGCTGTGAAGAAAACGCGGAGCACAACAAAGTCGTAACCGTAAAATACTCCCGCCAGCTTGCGCGAGCTTCCAAAACCGGCCTGCTCTAACACAAAGCCAAAGGCAATACCAAGTATTATTGCAATGATGAAATTGAATTCACCGCTTATGATGCCGTATGGTACTAATGGTCCCATATTGTATTTTTTTAAAGGTTATAACCAAAATTTCTTAAACATCCATGCCACCAGGTATCCTGTTCCAAAGATGGATATCATGGTAAGGTATCCTGCGGTGGATAACACCGCCATGCCACTCAATGCTGCGCCACTGGTGCATCCACGACCAAACTGCGCTCCGAGGCCAAAAAGAACACCCCCCAGTACGGCCATCATCAATCGGGTGCCGTTTTTTATTCGAGGCCCTTTTTCAATGGTGAACTTCATGCGGTCGGAGATAATTCCCGAGAAGTTGGCACCTATGATTAAACCAACTGCCAGAAAGACTAGCCATGAAACCATAGGTTTTTTTTCTTCTCCGGAGTAAGGGCTGTAAAAAGTCGATTCAGCAGCATGCCCCGGCGCCACACTGTCAACAGCAGCTATCACAACACTCTTTATGGCTCCGCTGGCTCCCAGGCCTCGGCCGGAAATATAGAACGCTGCCAAAAGAACCAAGCCAAGGAGAAATCCTGCCAGATAAGGATTCATATATTTTGTCTTGTTTTTCATATCTAAAAACTATTGAGGGTTATCTTTTTTTATGTTCTCTGTGCCATGCTCTTCCTTATCTTCGCAGTGCTCGTCATCTTCCACATCCTCCCAGCCGGTAATCATGGCCTTCAAATTAGAGGTTACGGTAGTCCCGGTGGTGATAAGGTAAAGGTGAACAATAACAAATACGATAAGAATAAAGGCTCCGGCAGTATGCAATACCGCTACCTTCTCCAGTCCGTCAATGTTGATGGATTCAATGCCTGTGCCCTGAGGGTAGCGGTAGAACATATAAACCAGCCCCGATACTACCATTACAGGAATGATTAATACCTTTAACCCCAGGTAAACCAACCTCTGTAGAGGATTTAGCTTGCTGATAGTTGTTTTTTTTGTGGGATGGGGAGCATTTCGGAAGATGCCTATTAGATAGAAGTCAATCTGTGCCTTGAGGTTCTTGGCTGTGGGAATGTAGTTCCTCCATTGATCTGTGATAAAATGCCAGAAGATAGCAATACCAATGAGGCCGATAAATGCCCAGGCAGCATTATTATGCCACGTAACAGCGGTTTCAAAGCCAAAGAGGTTAAACGATGAATGAATCTCAAATCCCGTAATGGCGAGGAAAAAAATCAGTGCCGCCTGTGACCAGTGCCAAAATCTTTCAAACCGATAATATATATATACTTTTTTTGTATTCTTAGGTTTCATATCTATCGTTATTTATAATTAGTTTTTTCTTGAGAAATAGATGCGTAAGCCGCCGTGAACCATCACACCCAGCAAGCTCAGGATGATAAGTATCATGCCTCCTTTTTCAACCGCAGCCTCATAGTTACGCCCGGGCATGTAGAAATCATCAATGCCCGCAAGGCGGCCACCTTCACGTGTATGACACTCCTTGCATGCAACAGCATTCTCTTTTGGTGCTACCATGTGATTGAGGAGCAGTGTCATCTCGGTGTCTATAAAATCGTGTTTTCCACTCCATGGAATCTCCACCGTTTTCATGCCCTCTTCAATGGCCTTGTAGTAGTTGAAGTCTACCCAAAGAGCTCCTTCTCCCTCATCCTTGTCCCATAGTTTCATTTGAAGGATATGCCGTAACTCCGGATCCCAGGGCTGACGACCGGGGTGGATCTTTGCAGGCCATATCTTGGCATCGGCATCGGCATATTCACCATGTAGCGTATTTATTTGTACCGGAAGATCGGTGGTGTCTATGACATCTGTAATCACAAAGTGATCAGCAGTACCATTAAACCATATATAATCAGGAATCATATTGTTGCCCCAGGTGAAGCTACCTTTAATGGAGAGATATGATTGGTTGCCGCGATCATCATCAATGGAAAAGGGCTCGCCTTGGTCAGAGAGCTTGGTGGCTGTTGACCAGTCCCAGCTCATCTTTGTGTCGTTGGCTCTGGCATAAGCTGGAATATGACATGCCTGACAACTCACCTTGATAGTATGTTCATTAACAACATCGTTCTCGTGAGGACGCTCCGTATGACATTGTGTGCACGTAGCACGGTTGCGATTCATTGAGGAGACACCATAATATTTGCCTTTCATCTGGTGCTTTTCTGTTTCATGGCACTCTACACACGACATGTCCGGGCCCTCTGTGGCCATATGTACATCGATCTCTTTCGTGCAGTCAAGAAGGGCGTTGTCCATAGTTCCGTTTTTTACATTATTGCCACCGGCACTATAGAAATGACATACTCCGCAGTTTTCCTTCTTTGGTGCCCCAACACTTTGGGCTGCCAGGGAAAGATCTACCGATGGATGTGGATATCCGGCCATTCCGCTTCCCTTACGGTATGTGCCCGAGTTGTCATGACACACCATGCAGTCGATGTTAAACTCATTCTTGAAATCGAAAGTCTTGGGGTCTTCATATCCATAACCTATGTGACAACGGGTACATGTGCCCCATGAACCCCCGATTCCGGTACAGAAGTTATTGATAAGATCATTCTTTCCGTGGTAAGTGATGCCTTTCTCCCTGGAGAATGCTTCTCGCTCCCAGTTCCAGTGCGCCGTGGCCATAACCTCTTTGCCACGCTCGGTATGACACGACAAACACGCCGCAGTTAGCTCATGAGCATTGCTGAATTCCTCTTGGAGAATATCAAATTTGCTGTGGTCAACTGATTTCTTTTGCATCTGAGGATCCTCCTTGCGAGGAGTGTAGAAGGTGTGACTATCTTGTGCTACCACACCTAAAGCCATTCCTGTTAGCAGAATAAACAGTGTTAGTGCCTTCATATATTTGTTGTTTTGTGTTGTTACAAACCCTTTTCGTGGCATTAAAAGTACAAATTAATACAAACACATATGTAGATATATAAATATGTAACCCCTATTTATTTTGATTCTAAATAAAGTTGACGTTGAAGATTTTTCTCTTGTTATTGGTTTAACAATGTCTGTAAAAAATTGTTCTCACATTTTAAAAAAAACGACCCCAGTCCAACTAGCACCCCTGATTTAGATTAACCGCTAAGGCGCTGAGAGATTTCCCTGAATAACCTATGAAATTGCACAACCAAATGACACCGCCTGAACCACTTTTTCGCCTCGCGGAAAAGCTCACTGTGGAGCTTCTATGTTGAAAAACAAGTTCGAAGTTAAAA
>CAYYSU010000075.1:0-4896 GCA_964474455.1 uncultured Bacteroidales bacterium | reverse complement strand
AGGCTCAAAATAAATCAGGATAACTTTTTACTTACACACTTTTTAGGATACTCCCGTTTGCATTTTTGTTTGCACTATCAAAAAAAGGCTACCATCGTAAAATGATAACCTTCTGATTTACAACGTGGAGCATAACGGAATCGAACCGTTGACCTCTTGACTGCCAGTCAAACGCTCTAGCCAACTGAGCTAATGCCCCATTGTTTTTGCAGGCGGCAAATATACAATAAATAATTACTTTTACACAAAAATAATTATATCATGCGACTGTTTATTGCTATACCGTTACCGCTTTTCAGCACAGCCTCGAGGCTGCCACAACATTTTCAAAATATGCTGAAAAACGAGTATATCAACTGGACAAAGCCACAAAATTATCACCTTACACTCCTGTTTCTTGGTGAGACAAATGAGAGGCTCATAACTGATATTATAGAGCTGCTCGATGAAGTAGCATACGACTTCGACCCGTTGGAGATTACCATAGAAAACTGTGGACTCTTCGGCAGCAGCTACAACCCGAAGGTGATATGGGCGGGAGTTCAACCGGCAGATATCCTTACCGAACTACATCTCCGTATTGTTGAAGTAATGAAAAACATTGGATACAAATCCGACAGGCAGAACTTTGTTCCGCATCTTACCATAGGAAGAATACGCCGCCTCTCTGATAAAAAACAGTTGAAAAAAGCTCTGGATACGAAAAAAGAGGGGTTGTTTTATTCACAGAATATTAACGAGATCGTGCTCTATGAGAGTATATTGTCACCGCAAGGGCCGGAATATATAATAAAAGGCTCATCAACACTGGGTTGTTGATGTGCAAAAAATCATTTGAACCAAATCCCGGTTATTTATCCTCTTCACCCTTATTACGCTTGTCCTCGCTGAGGTCGATAAAATAACTAATCACCAAGCCGACACCACCCAGGAGAAAACTCATAGAAAAATATGCGGCTTCATCATCCATCAAATCCAGATCAATAATAATATTAGCAAGTAATAGTCCTGCTCCAATACCTATTAACAAGAGCCCCCATTTAAGAGTAGCGTTTCTCGTCTTAGTGTTTGCAAATACAGAGGCATCGCGACCATATTCAAGCAGTGCCATGCGTTCCTTTTTTCTAATACTCAGAAAGACAATACCATACACCAGAGCAAAGAAGCTAATTCCGACCAAATAATCCATAATTATCACATTAAAAAACACTGCCCCTTGGACGCAGTTTTTCATGCAACGGTTACAGATGCTTCGCCTCATTTATGTCTATGGATAAAAAATATTTTGTAACTTACCTGACAGCATTACGTCAAAGATCGGCAATGACAAGCAAGGGTGATTATTATTACATAGATCAGGTAGTGGCAGGGAATACTGCAGCTTATGCACCACTGGTAGAGCGATACCAGAACATGGTGTATTCTATTGTGATACGAATCGTTCATAAACAGCATGTTGCAGAGGAGGTTTCACAGGATGTTTTTGTCAAGGTGTATCAAGCGCTGCCGGGGTTTCAAAAAAAAGCTCAGTTCTCAACATGGCTATATCGCATAGCATATAACGCAGCGATTTCATACGTGAGAAAACATAAGCTGGAACTGTCACCCATCGACGATAATGTGATGAATAATTTTCCTGACGATGATGTACAGGATAATGTTATGGGTTTAAATGCTGACGAGCAAAAGAAGCTCATTTCACAAGCTTTAGGTACCCTGAATGAGCTGGATCGCGTGCTGGTAGAGTTGTTCTACCTTTATGAAAAAAGCGTGGAAGAGATTACAAATATTACCGGCCTTACAAACTCAAATGTGAAGGTAAAACTGCACCGTATAAGAAAAAGACTTTATGGGGAGATGGATAAGATTTTAAAAAATGAGATGGTCGGTATTTAAAATATAGTATTATGAAAAACTTACATCCTTATAATGATACGTTCCTCAGAGGAATGATTCAACAGATTGACAATGAGGCGGCACCATCAGGATTTGTGTTTAATGTTATGCGTACTGTGGAACAAATTCCTGAGCATCAGAGAGAGGGTTTTTCTTCCAAACAACTGCTATCGGTAATTCTTCTTGGTGCCGCAGCATCTATCACAACAATTTTTATGGTTGTTGTTCCCGGCTTATTAAACCTTACTAATTATGGTATCATCAACGAATTTGCCACGGCACTGCCTTCTCTTACCAAGCTGATATACTCATTTTTTACCATTTCGGAACAGATTCAAATTCCTAATATCTTTGGGATAGGCCTTGCGGTTTTAATACTCCTTTTGGGAGTAGATGCTTTGTTCAGAAACACAGAAAAAGAGCGTAAGAGGCACAGAAACACCCTCTTTGCAATCTGATCTATTTGTTGTTGTATGCCGACATAGTTCTTGCCAGGCCTGCAATTGAAAAGCTTTTTACCATTTCGGCAGCCTGTTTTATTCTTGGCGCAAGCTCTCTCTTCTCCTCATCGGTAAATTTCCCCAGAACATAATCTACCTGATAACCTTGAGGAAAATCGTGACCAATACCAAAGCGTAATCGTGGGTATTGTGATGTTTGGAGCACCTCAATAATATTATTCAGTCCATTGTGGGTTCCTCCTGAGCCAGCAGGTTTCATACGCAGCGTTCCTTGATCAAGATCCAGGTCATCACTAACAACAAGCAATTTTTCCAGAGGGAGATTCTCTTTTCCAAGCCAGTATTTCACTGCTTTACCGCTAAGATTCATATATGTTGTAGGCTTTAAAAGTACCAACGTACGGCCACGGTGTTTTATCCGAGCCACATAGCCATATCTTTCACTTTTAAAGGAGGCCTCAGAGTTTTTGATAAGTTCATCTAGTATCATCCATCCGATATTATGCCTTGTGGATTCATATTCTGCTCCCGGGTTTCCCAGGCCTGCTATTAAATATTTCATGATACAAAAGTATTATTTTTACATAAAAAAATGCCATCTGATTAACAGATGGCATTTTTTTATATAATAGGAAAAAACTATTACTCAGCAGTTTCTTCGCCACTTGTTTCTTCGCCACTTTCTTCGTCATCATCATCTTCATCGACGTCGTCAACAACAATACGTGCAGCTTTAACCATAACGACAACCGAACGTTGTGAATCAAGGAAAGTAACACCTTCCATTTTTAGATGTTCAACACGGAAAGACATTCCAATATCCAGGGAGGAGATGTCCACTTCAATGAAGTCAGGAAGGAATTTCTCGAGAGCCTGGATCTGAACCTTACGCAATTTTTTGTGTAATTTACCACCCTTAACAACACCGGGAGAAGTGCCCACAACTTTCACAGGGACTGCAATTTTAATTTCTTTTCCTTCGAAGATCTGGAGAAAGTCAACGTGCAGACATTTATCTGATACCGGATGATACTGAACATCCTGTATCATAGTACGATATGTTGTACCATCGATATCAATATCGATAAGACTAACATAAGGCGTAAATAATAGCTTATCGAATTCGATAGCATTAACGGTGAAGTGAATTTGTTTTTCACCACCATAAATCACACATGGAACAAGGCCATTTTTTCTGGCATTTTTCGCATCTTTTTTCCCTACGCTCTCACGCAGAGAGCCGCTCAATGATACTACTTTCATTTTTCTAATTTTAATTAAAATTCAAATAATGTACTTATAGATTCACAGTCTACCACGCGGCGTATAACCTCAGCAAAGAGTTTGGCAGCAGGTACAACTTTAATTTTATCTGATTCTCCTTTGAGAGGCATAGAGTCGGTGACATAAACCTCATCCAGGGCCGAATTATTAATTCTATCGTAAGCAGGGCCTGAGAACACAGCGTGTGTGGTAAAGGCCCGCACAGAGGTGGCACCATTGTCAACCATAATTTGCGCTGCTTTAGTAATAGTACCGGCGGTGTCAATAATGTCATCCACAAGAATAATATCGCGGCCTTCCACGTCACCTATAAGAGCCATTTTCGCTATTTCATTGGCACGGGCTCTTTGTTTGTAACAGATAACAAAATCAAGGTGAAGTGCTTTAGCATAAGCTGCAGCACGGCGCGTGCCACCGGTATCAGGGGATGCCATTGTCAGGTTAGGGAGGTTGAGCTCTTTCATCACCGGAATAAAGATCGATGATGCATACAGATGGTCCACAGGCATATTGAAGAAACCCTGAATTTGATCTGCATGAAGATCCATGGTAATAATACGATTTACACCAGCAGTACTAAGAAGATCGGCAACAAGTTTGGATGCGATAGATACGCGGGGCTTGTCTTTACGATCCTGACGGGCATAACCATAATAGGGTATTACCGCAATAATCTGAGCTGCGGAGGCACGTTTTGCTGCGTCAACCATCATCAGAAGTTCCAAAAGGTTATCTGCGGGAGCGAATGTTGACTGAACGATGAACACATGGCTACCTCTGAGATTCTCTTCAAAGGAAGGCTGGAATTCACCATCAGCAAACTCACTAAAGACTACATTTCCAGTAGATACGCCAAAAATTCTGGCAATATCATCAGCCATACCCTTTACGGAACGACCGGCAAAAATTTTAACCCTAGTTGACATGGAGCAATTTTTTTATTTGTTTAGATACCCTGTGTTCTACGCCGCAAAATTACGTATTAATTTTTTCTATACCAACTTTTGTATTGAAAAGGATCTTATATCTTCCGAGATGCTATAAACTCATAAACCCGCTAGGAGGAAGAAATATCCTGTGCACATAAAGATACCTTGTGCTGCATCTATATTGATATTAAAAAAACATAAATAAAAAAAAGTTATATATTTGCACCCATTTACATTTAATGCCCGGGTGGCGGAATTGGTAGACGCGTCGGTCTCAAAAACCGATGGGGTAGTTCCCGTGCCGGTTCGATCCCGGCTCCGGGTAC
>CAYYSU010000074.1:0-5107 GCA_964474455.1 uncultured Bacteroidales bacterium | reverse complement strand
AATTTAACTGTTTAAATCTAAAATTCAACTCCAGTCTTTTAGGGGGCTAAACTACTATGGAGACAGAATCTCAAACAGGATTCATTGGACGAACTGCTATAGCGGTTCCATCTCAACAGCACAGCTACAGCCCCATTCCCATCAATGCCTTAGGGGTTGCTTCTGTGGAGAAGGCTGCATAAACAGGCAAGACCCGTCAGGTTTTTGAAACCTGACGGGTCTGATCAACGACCAGGGGGTTTCTGCGGCAGGATCCCGCAGATATATCGGGAACATTGACAGCCCGCCGTGGCGGCAAAAAAAAACCGCCTCCCAAAGGAAAGCGGTTTATATGAAAAGAATCTTTATTTCTGATTATTCACCAAGCATAACACGGTGGAAAGCAGTAACTGTAAGGTCAGCATCACACTCTTTGAGGTACTGAGCAACAGTTTTCTTACCATCACGTACGAAAACCTGATTAAGAAGTGTATTCTCTTTGAAGAAACGACCGAGTTTACCCTGAGCGATCTTATCAATCATATTCTCTGGTTTACCTTCCTGGCGAAGGAGGTCTTTAGCAATCTCAAGTTCCTTGTCTATTACTTCCTGAGAGATGCCCTTTTCGTCAACAGCAACAGGAGCCATAGCAGCTACCTGCATTGCAATCTCGTGACCAATTTTCTCAACGTCAGCAACGTCTTTGTTCATACCAAGGATACACGCCAGTTTGTTACCGTTGTGATTATAAGCGGCCACGTGTTCAGCTTCGAGAACCTCATACTGTACGAGATCCATCTTCTCACCAGTTTTACCGATCATCTCAGTAATTTTCTCTTCAATGGTATGACCATCGACGGTGAGAGCTTTAAATTCGTCAGCTGTAGCAGGCTTGTTCGCGATAGCTACTTCCATAAGACCATTAGCGAAGTCAACGAAGTCTTGGTTTTTAGCTACAAAATCGGTTTCACAGCTTAACTTAAAAACTACGCCGAATTTATTTGCTTCAGCAGTTTTAGCTAAAACGATTCCTTCAGTTGCTTCTTTGTCAGCGCGCTTGTTAGCTACTTTCTGACCTTTCTTACGAAGGATTTCGATTGCGTTTTCAACATTACCTTCTGCTTCTACGAGTGCCTTTTTACAGTCCATCATACCGGCACCGGTAATTTTTCTAAGGTTATTAACCTCCTGAGCAGTGATTTTAGTCATTATTTGGCCTTTATATTATAGGTTAAACGAAAATGTAAATTATTATTCAGCAGCATTATCAGTCTGCTGTTGTTCTTTATTTTCGGCTGATTTTTCTGCTGCCTTTTCTGCTGCTTTAGCTTTAGCTGCAGCTGCTTCGGCATCGGCTTTTGCTTTTGCTTTTGCTTTTGCTTCCGCTTTCATTATTTCTTCTTCAGCCTGTCGCTTGTCGCGTTCAAGTTTTCTTTCAGTAGATCCTTCGATGATAGCGTCGGCCATGGTTCTTACGATAAGAGCGATAGATTTGGAAGCATCGTCGTTAGCAGGGATAGGGAAATCAACCTTATTGGGGTTAGAGTTAGTATCCACGATAGCAAACGTCGGGATATTTAGTTTTTTAGCTTCTGCAACAGCAATATGTTCTTTAAGGATATCAACAACAAATAGTGCTGAAGGCAGGCGATTAAGTTCTGATATACTACCAAGAGTTTTTTCAAGTTTTGCACGTTCGCGGGTAATCTGGAGGCGTTCACGCTTTGAAAGAGTTTTGTATGTACTGGTACTCATCATCTTATCGATGGAAGTCATTTTCCGCACGGCTTTACGGATGGTGACGAAGTTAGTGAGCATACCACCGGGCCAGCGCTCTGTAACGAATGGCATGTTGGCACGTTTTACCTCTTCTGCAACGATTTCTTTTGCCTGTTTTTTAGTAGCGACAAAAAGGATTTTCTTTCCTGATTTGGCAATTTGCTTCACTGCATTGGCAGCCTCATCTATTTTCGCCTGGGTTTTATATAAGTCGATGATATGAATACCATTACGCTCCATGAATATGTAAGGAGCCATATTGGGATTCCACTTTCTTTTGAGGTGACCGAAGTGAACACCTGCATCTAATAATTCTTCAAAACTTACTCTTGACATAATCTTTTTTTTAAGTTAGTTTACTTTCTGTTATTCGCAATCACCGGGTAGTTTACCACTGGGGAAAGTCCCGACAATTTAGATACTAAACGTAACTGGAATATCAGTTGAAAATAAATATTAACGTTTACTAAACTGGAATTTCTTACGTGCTTTAGGCTGTCCCGGCTTCTTGCGTTCTACCATACGTGGGTCACGACGCATAAGTCCCTGAGCCTTAAGAGCAGGGCGATAATCTTCGTTTATTTCAACCAATGCGCGGCTGATAGCAAGACGAAGTGCCTCTGACTGACCTTTAAATCCACCACCGTCGAGATTTACTTTTACATCGTACTGGCCTTCGGTTTCTGTAATAATGAAAGGCTGACGAACGACATATTGCAAAGTAGCGATAGGGAAATACTCTTTGTAATCTTTTTTGTTCACGGTAATTTCGCCGGTACCTTCTTTAAGGTAAATACGGGCTACCGCTTTTTTCCTTCTGCCGATTTTATTAATTATTTCCATCGATAATTATTTTATGGTATTAAGATTAAGAACCTTTGGATTCTGACCTTCGTGAGGATGCTCTGTACCTGCATAAACTTTCAGGTTGCGCAGCATCTGTGCTCCAAGTCGATTCTTTGGGAGCATGCCTTTTACGGCTTTCTCCACGATAGACTCAGGCTTCTTGGCCAGCATTTCGCGTACTGAAGTAATGCGTTGCCCACCGGGATAACCCGTATGGCGCATATACTCCTTCTGATCCCATTTCAAGCCGGTAAGTTTTATCTTCTCGGCATTGATTACAATAACGTTGTCACCACAGTCCACGTGTGGTGTGAATGAAGGCTTGTGCTTACCTCTGAGAACAATTGCAATCTTCGACGCCATTCGGCCCAAAACCTCGTTCTCAGCGTCAACAATAACCCACTCTTTCTTTACAGTTTCCTTATTTGCGGAAACAGTCTTGTAACTAAGCGTGTTCATCTTGTTGTCTTCTTTTGTCGCTATATAAAAAACTTTACTATCCCTAAAAAGGGGTGCAAAAATAGGCTGATATTTTCTAAAACACAAATAATTAAGTGACTATATCAAAAATTCTGTCAAAAGAAGTCAATTCGCCATTTGGCAAATCACATTTTAAATACATCATACCCCATAAATACTGATGTTTAATAATAAAATTACTCAATACCTTGAATACAGGTATTAAGACAAAATAATCAGCAACAAAAACAAAACTCTACCCAGGAAGCTGAACTTCTGACATCCGTTACAGGAATTTCGTATTTTTGTCCGCAAAAGAAACAAGATATGTCGATCATTATTAAGGATGTCACCAAGAAGTACGGAGAACAGAAGGCACTACAAAACATCTCACTGGAGATCATACCAGGTGAAGTTGTAGGACTATTGGGCCCCAATGGAGCAGGAAAGTCAACACTGATGAAGATAATAACATGCTACCTTCCTCCCACACACGGTGATATCACTGTTTATGGGGAGAGCATCCATGAAAACCCGCTGGCAATAAAAAAGATGATAGGATATCTTCCCGAGCATAACCCACTGTACCAAGACATGTATGTGCGTGAATATCTGGAGTTTGTGGCAGGGCTGCACAACATCAACAATAAGAAGAAAAGGATTGAAGAGATTATTGACATAACGGGTCTTGGCCGGGAAAAGCACAAAAAAATCGGCGCCCTTTCAAAGGGGTTTAAGCAACGGGTGGGACTTGGTCAGGCGCTTATCCACGACCCCAAAGTACTTATCCTCGATGAGCCGACGTCAGGCCTCGATCCCAACCAGTTAGCTGAAATCAGATCACTGATCACCAATATCGGAAAAGAGAAAACCGTTATTCTTTCAACACATATCATGCAGGAGGTGGAGGCCATATGTAAGCGTGCCATCATCATCAACAAAGGAGTCATTGTTGCGGATAAGAATATCTCCGAGCTTTCATCCGGCGACCTCAACGCTACAACTATTATTGTTGAATTCTCCAATGATGTCGCTATTAATAAAATCAAGGCTATAGCCGGCGTAAGCAGGGTACAAAAAGGCAATACACCAAACACATACCTCATTGAATCGAACGCAGGCAGTGACAACAGGTCGAAGATATTCCGTTTTGCCGTAGAGGAGAATATGGAGGTCCTCTCTATGAAAAAAGAGGAAGGTCGTCTTGAAGAACTATTTCGCAGCCTGACAAAATAGTTTTCATTACCATTATTATTGGAAATAATTTACTAATTTTGCCACATGTGGAAAGATTTGTCTGATTGCAACCACGGTAAAATAATGCTAAATTGAATTTTTACCCTTTAACAATCTCCAAACCTTCCCCTTTTAATAAATCCGATTGGGTTTTGCAGTGATATACTGTTAAGGGCGACTGGTAAAAATATACTGCCGTGCTTACCCAATCATTTTGTACTTTTAAATTATAAAGATATGCAAGCAAAAAGCATTAACAAGGGGTACTTATTCACTTCAGAATCAGTAAGTGAAGGACATCCGGACAAGGTGGCCGACCAAATCAGTGATGCGCTGTTGGATGAATTCCTGCGTCACGAAAAGACATCTAAGGTAGCATGTGAAACACTCACCACCACAGGTATGGTAGTATGTAGCGGTGAGGTTCGCACAAAAGGATATGCTGATATTCAGAATATCGTAAGAGACACTATCCGTGAGATAGGCTATACAAAAGCTTCGTACCGGTTTACAGCTGACTCGTGTGGTGTTATCTCAACAATTCACGAGCAATCGGATGACATTTTCCAGGGTGTTAATCGCAACACGGTGGAAGAGCAAGGCGCCGGCGATCAGGGCATCATGTTCGGATACGCTTCCCGCGAAATGGATAACTATATGCCATTGCCCATTGAGCTCTCTCACATACTGCTACAGGAACTTGCTGCAATACGCAAAGAAGGCAAACTCATGACTTACCTTGCTCCGGATTCCAAATCACAAGTGACGGTGGAGTATGATAACGACGGAAATCCAATGCGCATTGACA
>CAYYSU010000073.1:0-5194 GCA_964474455.1 uncultured Bacteroidales bacterium | reverse complement strand
TAACCTCCCAGTTTTAGATAGGTTAATACCTGTGCGGTGTGGATAACACCTAAAGTTATTAAAATAAAACAAATAATTATCTATCTATTGCTTTATGCATGAAGAGGGAAAACAAAACCCTTTGATTCGGCTTTTTTTAATGAAAATATTATACAAAGGGTTCAAAGAACCCCGGAGTTTCACAAAGAACTGCAATCAAGACTATTGTGTTCCTCTGTGTAACTTTATGAATTCTCTGTGTGCTTTGTGCTATAATTTTAAACATCATAAATCCTTAAATGCTCATTATCATGGAAATAAATAAAATTGAATGTGTAAAACAAGTGGTGACCAGAAAATTAATTCTACAATAATACTTGATTAATCAACCGTTAATCCTATAGACAACCCTATCCTCCGCAATACAAAATAGATTATTCGTATTTTGCGAACCAAAACAAACAATTATGGCACTCATATCGATTGAAGGGATGGAGTTTTATGCTCCCATAGGGCACTTTAAGGAGGAACAGATTATTGGAACGCACTTCGAGGTTGATCTCTATTTTGAGGCAGATACAACAGCAGCAGAAACCTCCGATAAGCTGGAAGACACCATCGACTACTCGGCAGTTTACAGAATGATAAAACAAATAATGGAAGAGAAGTGCAACTTGTTGGAGCATGTGAGTAATAAAATTATATCCGCTCTCATCACAGAGTTTGATGGTATCACATCAGCAGCAGTAAAAGTATCGAAGCTCAATCCTGCCATGGGAGGCAAGATGGAGAGGGTTAGTGTACAGAAGTTCTGGCCAGTGGAGAAAAATTAATAATTAAATACCAGGCAATTTGCTGTAATGAAAAATCGGCATAAAATCCTTCTTGCAGAGGCTAATGGCATACTTAATTATTACGCATTAGTTATTGAAGTTTTATTATTAAAAAAAGCTTTACGGCTTAAAATATACTCTTGGAGGACGCTCATAAACTACACGGAACTTTTCCGGAGGCATATAATCGTTACGGCTGATACGGTAATAGTTCTTTTTTTGTTCATTCCAGACCTCATCATAGGTGAAGATAGATTCTTCGAGAGCCCAGTCGTCGGGAAGTATTAGCGTAAACTGAAACTCTTTGAGAGGTTTTTTCCAGTATCCTGATGATGAAAAAAGAAAAAATGCAGTATCGGACAAGCACTCCTGGGTATATGTAAGCCAGAAATGATCGATATCATCTGGTTGAATATTAAAACGAAAGGAGATACCATCGTTTTGGAGCTGAACAATTTCCACATCGCCCTTCACTTCGAAATCGATAATATCGCCCATAATTTTATCTTTGGAAAAAGGAAAAAATATAGGGTATTCCGCTTGAAGCGTAGCATTATTCTCGAAGACATACATACCAGAAGCGCGTATTGTTTGATCCATTAGTATCTCAACGGCAACAAATTGGCTGAGGATACCGAGTTTATTTTGCGCCCAGAGCGTGTTGCTATAAACCAAAAAGAGCAGAGCGGCAAAAAAGCATATCATTCGGTTTTCCTTCATAGGTATAAAGGTAGTGATTTTATTCAAACTCATATTTTTATTTTATTGAAAATACTGAGTAGCTTTTTAGGCTTTGTTGTGGTTGGTAGGGTGGATACTCTTTAACAGATAAAACTCACCTTAAAGTTCTATTCAATAAAACTAAATTTCAAAATGACAAAAAACGTTTTAAGCTTAATGAGCCAAATTTGTTTAATATTTAATAACGTCCCAATTTTAATGGGACACTAGTGGAGTAATTATATAATCATCATACTAAATATTTTCAAAATAGCACCTAATTATATATAAAATTCCATATGTATAACACATTTGCTTACAGAACTAATGCCTGTTGCAAAGCCATAAATGCAGGTACCGATAAAAACTATTTCAGATTTAAAAAAAAGCACTATCTTTGCACTTCCAAAATGGTGTCGTGGCCGAGCGGTTAGGCAGTGGTCTGCAAAACCACGTACAGCGGTTCGAATCCGCTCGACACCTCAAGAAAAGCTCACCAGCGCGGTGAGCTTTTTTTACTTCTTCTCCACTTTCAAAGAATGCACTACTTCACCATTTAGGGTGGCAGTTATAATATAGATTCCATTGGCAAGGGTATTTCCAATTGTGATAATTGAGCATGTGTGAAGCCTTAAGAGAAAAGGATAGTAACGATGAAAAATAATTTAATTTGTTTCATAGTCAGAAAGAGTTGGTTTAGTTAATAAACTGGTATCCTAATATCTATTGTACTACTTTGAAAATCTTTTAATGCAAGTATAAAGTATTATTTTGTAAAAAGCAATAAAGTAATTTTATCTGTTTGGTATAAATAGACTTGTAAAACACTCTTTATCCGCTTTGGATTCATCACGATTGAATAATTTTATGAATCATAATAATTTAGTCTTTAGATATTATTATGCCTTTCTTATGTTTTGACCTATGCAAATACTCATCTCCCTATACAAACCCCATTTTATTAACAATCACATGCGGATTTAAGGATTTATCGCGGCTCAAAGTTCAAGACTTATTTTTTTTTATAGCTTTGTATCCCAAATGAATAAACTGCAAAACAAACAAATATGAAAAGAAAATTTTTAGTAGTTACACTGATTATTACAGCGTTGGCTATGAATAGCTTCGCCTGTACAAACTTTCTGATTACCAAAGGAGCCTCAGCCGATGGCTCCACAATGATCTCCTATGCGGCCGACAGCCACATATTATATGGAGAACTATACCACTGGCCTGCTGCCGATTGGGCGCCAGGAACCCTGCTCGATGTATGGGAATGGGATACCGGTAAATTTATGGGTCAGATCGACCAAGTTGAACACACCTACAATGTAGTGGGAAACATGAACGAACATCAGCTCGCCATTGCTGAAACAACTTACGGCGGTCGCCCCGAACTGGGCTCGCAAGAAGGTGCTATCATGGATTATGGTTCACTTATTTACATTACCCTCCAGCGTGCAAAAACAGCCCGCGAAGCAATAAAAACAATTGCGCAACTCATGGACAAATACGGTTATGCCAGCAGCGGAGAATCATTCTCTATCGCCGACCCCGATGAGGTGTGGATAATGGAACTAATTGGTAAAGGCGACGGACATAAAGGCGCCGTATGGGTTGCAAGAATGATACCCGACGGAATGGTATCGGGCCATGCTAACCATGCTCGTATCACCACATTCCCTTTAAATAACAACAAAAGCTCCATATCGTCAAAAAATATTGACGACATCACTAACAAAGGTGTCACAACAATATATTCTCATGATGTGATATCTTTTGCACGTGAAAAAGGATGGTTTGATGGTAAAGATAAAAACTTCAGCTTCAGCGATATATATGCTCCTGTTGATTTTGGTGGCGCACGTTTCTGCGAAGCCAGAGTATGGAGTATGTTCCGTAAAGTGAACAAAAAAATGGAGAAATACGAAGACTATGCAATGGGTCACAACCTGAAAAACCGTATGCCCCTATGGATAGAACCCGATCATAAAATCACCGTTGAAGAGATGATGGACTTCATGCGCGATCATTTTAAAGGCACATCACTGGATATGACAAAAGATATAGGCGCAGGCCCTTTCGAAAACCCTTACCGCTGGAGGCCTCTTACATGGAAAGTAGATGGTGAGACATACTGTAATGAGCGTGCTGTTGCTACTCAACAAACAGGCTTTTTATTCGTTACACAGAGTCGTAACTGGCTTCCTGATCCTATTGGCGGAATACTTTGGTTTGGCGTTGATGATGCAGCAACCACTGTTTTCACCCCCATGTATTGCGGTATCACTTCTGCTCCCCGTGAATTTGAAGAAGGCAACGGCGATATTATGGAGTGGAGCGACGATGCAGCATTCTGGGTCTTCAACCAGGTCTCTAACCTCGCATACACCCGTTACAATACTATTGCTCCCGAGGTAGTAAAGGTTCAAAAAATGCTCGAACACAAATTCATAGACTATACTAAAACCATAGATAAAGCTGCTGCTGCTATCTACAAAGCAGACAAAGATATGGGTATTGAATACCTGACAGATTATAGTCATGGTGTTGCACATCACACCTTTGAAACATGGCAGGATCTCTATAAAGAGCTTTTCATCAAATATATGGATGGCAACATCAAGACCCGCGTTGAGGTTCCTAAGAACTACAAATACATAGCTCCTGAAGTATCGCAACCCGGTTATGGAGAAGCATGGTACAAACGTATTGTTGAAGAGACCGACGATCACTTCAAGGTAATCGACAACAAATAAACTACAACGACATTTATTAACAACCCCGTTGGTGCAAGCCGGCGGGGTTTTTTATTGTTGAAGGAAACCAGGAGACTGGTAAACAAGATTAACCGTATAGCTTAAGGTTGCTTCCTCCGGCTAAAGCCTTCATAGCAATGACTTTGTCAAAAAATAAGCTTTGTTTATTAATCCTTTGTGAAACTTTGTGGTGCTTTGTCTAATAATTTTCACTTTTAACTGTTCACTTTTAACTCATAACCTGCAGAATATCCAATATAGCAATCAAAAACAATTCTACCGGCAAGGAGTATGATTAAAATAAATTAATCCCTTATGCATCGTACGGACACGCCGTTTGACTTATCGATGACGCTGGGGTACACATCGGTGTCTTGATAGTACAGGTATCGATCAAATGCGCTGCTAATGCTAGACTCTGTGGCCGACCACCAGAGACCGTCGTCGCCGATACCATGGAATGAGTTATCGTAGCTGCTACGGGAGCCGCCAGGAAGAGCAGTGAAACCACTTGCATTGGTAGCAGTATTTGGACTGGTCCAGTGTGAAGTGCCGGCTTCTCTCATTTTATCTCCAGCCACACTTTCTCCACCAAGGTAATCAGTCAATAGCGTCCATTCTGCATCGCTTGGAAGGTGCCAACCGTCAGGGCAAATACCCTGAACTCCGCTTGGATTTGATGAACTGCTTCCAGAACCAGCCATGGCAGCAGGCCAGTTGTATAATACACCGTAAGTATTATAATTTGCTGTAGCTTTAGCCTCAGTAACATCTGTTCCGTTATAACCATATACATAATAATACGGAGCTGTATATGAACCCGTTCCGGGACCAACCACACTTGTAAGATATTTCAGGTTTTCGGCCATCCAGCACTGGGTGCCGATAAGCACGGTGTTATAA
>CAYYSU010000072.1:0-5465 GCA_964474455.1 uncultured Bacteroidales bacterium | reverse complement strand
TGCCTTTCTCAAGTCGTTTGCAGAGTGACCGACTTTCCACTGGTTTCCCATTGCAACACCATCTCTTGCATCTGTTTTTGACGTTCTTTAAGTGTCATAGATATTTTTTCGCCAAAAGTACGCTCACCAATCAAGCCCCACACGATGGCCGTGCCCGAAGGCTTACGTTTCATTAATAAACCTTTACTATTCCCCCATCCGTGTTACGTCAATCACGCCGCGGATCTTCTTAAGGTTATCTATCAACATATTTAGATGCTCAGTGTTCCTAACATGTACCTGTAGCCGGCCTTTGAATTCTCCTTTTATGCTGTTGAACTTTAATCCATTCATCTGCATCTGAAACTCGGTGGTGATGATATGCGTGATTTTACTTGCAATCCCCATTTCATCAGATCCTGTGATCATCAATGTAGCCATAAAAGCATTCGTCCGCTCTTCTTTGTTCCAGGTGGCCTTCACGATACGGTAGGGATATCGTGCTTTCATATCTTTGGCGTTGGGGCAGCTGTTACGGTGAATTTTTATTCCTTTTGTGATGGTGATAAATCCAAAGACCTTGTCGCCAAATACTGGATTGCAGCACTTTGCCATGGAGTAAATCATGTTGGAAACATTTTGGTCAATAACCAAAGTATCTTCTGCATAATTCAGAACGCTATCGTCAAATGCTGGTTTTTCTGCTTCGGAATTGTCAACAACATCCTTCATCTCTCTGTTTTCTGTCAGCACAGCTTTTAATTTCAGTGGTTCGAGCTTGCCGGTGGCGATATCGTAATAGAGATCTTTACCATATTTATACCCCAGAGTCTTCACCATGAGGTTGATGTTTTCGTTACTAAACTCCAGTTTCCAGTTTTTCAGTTTTCTTTTGATAATATCTTTTCCATTTTCTACCTCACGAGATATCTCTTCGTTGAGGGTGGTACGAATTTTCATTCGCGCACGTGGCGTTACCACGAAGTTCAGCCAGTCGGAATTGGGGTGTTGGTTTTTTGATGTCTCGATATTAATTCTGTCGCCGCTTTTCAGTTTTTGTCGTATTCCTACTTTTTTACCGTTTATGGTGCCACCGACACAGTGATCTCCCACCTCAGAGTGTATGTTGTAGGCAAAGTCGAGCAGTGTTGCCCCTTTTCGCAGTCGTTTCAGGTCGCCGGCGGGAGTAAATACAAACACCTCTTCGTCAACATTATCTGTTTGCAGGCTGTCGAGCACATCCACAATAGAAAGGTTGTCGCCTTCGAGAATGTTGCGGATATCGGTAAGCCATTTTTCCATCACGCTGGTGTTGGCACCGTCTTTATATTTCCAGTGTGCTGCGAGGCCTTTTTCCGCTACCTCGTCCATGCGCTTGGTACGAATCTGCACCTCTATCCAGTGATCTCCCGGGCCCAGCACTGTGGTGTGCAGCGATTCGTATCCCGACGCCTTGGGAACCGAAATCCAGTCGCGCAAGCGCTTCGTATTAGGCGGATATTCGTTGGTTATAAGACTATACACCTGCCAGCAGTCGCCCTTCTCTTTTTCAACGGGCGAGTCGAGGATTATCCGTATTGCAAAGAGATCATAAACCTCATCGAAGCTGACTCCTTTGTTGTAGATTTTGTTCCAGATACTATATACAGACTTGGTTCGTCCTTTTATTTTGTAATTAAAATTCTCTTTTTCCAGCACCTCTTTTAGCGGACGGATAAAGTCGTCGATATATGTATCCCGGATATCTTTCGTCGAATACAGGCGCTCCTCTATATCCTTGTACGCCTTCGGCTCAAGTTGTTTTATCACTAGCGTGTTGAGTTCAGCGTTGATATTATATAGCCCGAGCCGGTGCGCCAGAGGCGCGTATAGGTGTTTTGTCTCAAGGCTGAATTTGCGAGCCACCTCCGGGGTAACATTATCCAGCTTCTTCATGATGTCAAGCTGGTCGGCGATTTTAATGAGCACCACCCGCAGGTCGCCGGCGAGGCTTATCACCAGGTTGCGGAAGCTGTCGGCGTTAACAGATACTGTTTTAGTATCCATTTCTGTCACCTTGCGAAGGCCTGTTACCAGATTGCTGATATCTGCTCCGAAGGTATTCGCAATTTCCTTTTGTGGTGCGCTGTCGTGTGCCGGGAGGATATTATGAAGCAGCGCTGCTGTAACGGAGTCGGCATCGAGGTTAAGGTCGCGGGCGGTGATGACAGCTACTGCGAGGGCATGGTCGAAAGCCGATTCTCCGGCACCGCTTTTATGCCCTTCGGATATGCGAAAAGAGACCTCTACGGCTTTTTTTATCTGTGCCAACGCTTCTTCGCCATATTTTTCTTCAATGAGGGTAAGAAATGTTCCGATGTTAGCATCTGCATATAGTGACATGATAGATATCTTTTTATGATGTTCAAATATAAGTATTCCGTGGATTCTTTATATGATTTCTAATTCGGATTACGACAGTTTTTCAAAAACAAAAAGGTGTCGCATGAAAGAAAATCGCAAAATGCCGTGTGTTAAATACACCAGGTCACTCAGCTCAAAGCAAATACAAAAAAAACTTTATGCCTCCTTTGCGCCTCCCTTAATCCAATAAATCTCCCTAAAAAACATTAATAAAATACGAACAAATGAAAAGTGTTTTATATTTACAGATATAAAATTAGTATATCCATACACATGAAAACAAGATATATGAGACCAGATCATAGCATTAGTATTATGCTGTTTTTTTTAATGCTATTTTTCACCTCCTGCCGCGAGGAGGTAAAAACAGACTACCCCGACTTTGAGCCAAAACCGGTAATCAACAGCTTTATCATTGCCGGAGAACCCATTACCGCACATATATCTATTGCAGCAGGTTATGAAGGGCCACAACTATCAGGATGTGATGATGCTACTGTTTCTCTGTATATTGACGACGTGTTTGCCGGAATCATGACTTTTCAGGAAGAAGGCGTTTATCTCTCCGACTCCATTGCCCGACCTGATGCAAAGTATTCCCTATCGGTCGATATTACTGGATATAAAACAGCTTCAGCCTCTACCTATATTCCACCAATTACTCCAATTTCGAGTTTCCAACACATTAATATTGCAGGATTGAATGATGAGGGGAGTACCTATGCGGCAATCGAATTTAGTTTTCAAAATGATCTTAATAGAACGAATTACTACGACGCTAGTATCATATTGAATGGTCGTAAATACAGAAGTGAATCAAATCCTGTATACGTTTCAGATTCTGTTTTGATAAATGAAGGCATTCCTTTGCACATCTTCAGTGATGAAATTATTCAAGATGTGCAGGAGTATCATATGCATATCAACTATACATCAGGTAGCCATTCCTTAAGCAACGAAACCGGCTGGATCATGAACCTCTATCCACTGGTTCTTGAGTTTAGATCAACAAGTGAAGAGTATTACAACTACAAACGACAACTCTATTTATACGAAACAGGCCGCTTCCCCGAATTTGGCATAAGCAGCAATGCAGCCTATCCGCTCTACTCCAATGTGGAGAATGGCTACGGCATTGTGGCCGGATATTCCTATTTCGCAACCGACACCATAAGACCCGAATATTAGTATGAAACAGTTTTACAAAATAGTATTAATACTGGTTGTATTGGTTATCAACAATCCGGTATTCTCACAAATCAGAGTCTCAGGTTTTGTTTCGGATTCTCTTACCGGGGAACGGCTCATCGGCGCAAACATCTACATCCCTCAACAACAAAAAGGTGTTGTAACCGATAATGATGGCTATTTCACCCTGATTATTCAAGAGGAAGCAGTCGTTAACATCTCTTATACCGGATATAACTCCAGAAACATCAGAATATCGGAATCCAACAAGTATCAACTCCATATTCAACTGGCTCCGGGGAAAGAACTGGAAGGGGTTGTTATTCGTGCTAAGTCACCTGTAAAGGCAAATGTGAATACGATGGCGATGAAAGAAATCCTCTCCATCCCTTCGCTCACCGGAAAACCCGATGTCATGAAGTCTTTACATATGTTTCCCGGCATACAGACCCAAAGCGAGGCCTCAGCGTTGCTGTTGGTACGTGGTGGTAATCCGGGCGAGAATCTCTATCTCTTCGACAATGTTCCTGTGATTTATGTAAATCATCTTGGCGGTTTTATGTCGGTATTCAATCCCGATATCATCAATAGTATTGAACTTTATAAAGGTGGATTTCCAGCACAATATGGTGGCAAACTTAGCTCGGTGGTCGATATCACCCAAAAAGAGGGAACGCGCGAAAAACACCGAGGTTCCTTTAGTATTGGAGTTACCGATGCATCCCTACTTCTCGAAGGTCCCATCGGGGAAAAGGCAACCTATATCTTCACCGGAAGAAAAACCTTGTTCGACTTTCTAATGCTTGGAGCATCTGCTCTTAGTGGTGGGAACGGTGCTTTGTTTTCTTATGGATTCCATGACTTTAATGGAAAGATCTCCTGGCGTCCCAATGAAAAGAATAGTGTACACCTCAATTTATATCAGGGTGACGATTACCTCAACTATTGGATAAAGAATGATCGCTCTGGTGAGGAGAATAAAAACCGTGTAAACACCAGTTGGGGAAACTGGCTTGGGTCTCTCCACTGGAAACGGGTTATCGCTTCCAATCTCTTTGCAGAAAACGTGGTCTCCTTCACACGATACCGCCTTAAAAACACGCAGAATTCGGAATACTTCTATGCCGATACTAATGCTTTTAGCTATGATTATCGGTTTCATTCCCGTTTGCAGGATATCTCCTATCAGTCAAACTGGAAGTACAATCCATATGAATTCTGGAACATGAAATGGGGTGTAAAAACTTCTTTTCTACAGTTTATTCCTTCAGTAGAGTATTCATCAAACGATGATAATCATAAGAATATCCAAACATACAATACGAATGAATCGGCGCTGTATCTTGATAACAACTTTAAACTCGGTGCCGGATTTAATCTTAATACTGGACTAAGAGCTGTGAAGTTCTTCACCGACGCTGAAATACCAATAAAGCTGGAGCCGCGGCTCTCTCTGCACAAGCAGTTTGGCAATCAGGAAATCAGTATGAGCTATTTGAAGACCAACCAGTTTGCACAACTTCTCTTTACACCTGGAAGCATCGCCTCCAACGAGGTGTGGGTGCCTTCCGGCAGATATGTGGCACCATCTTCCACCGAACAGTACACACTCAACTGGAACGGATCTTTTGCCAACGATTGTTTCCAGGCTGAGGCAAGTATCTACTATAAGACACTTGATAACCTGACTACTTTCAGGGAGGGATTCTCGAGCCTGAAAGGTTCGGCCAACTGGAACACCAAGATTGGTTCTGGCGGTACAGGCACCTCATACGGCCTGGAGGCGATGCTGAAGAAGATCAGTGGCGACTGGACTGGATTCGTGAGCTACGGCTGGAGTAAAACCACACGACAGTTCCCTTTTCTCAACTGTGGAGAGGTCTTCCCCTACGAAT
>CAYYSU010000071.1:0-5488 GCA_964474455.1 uncultured Bacteroidales bacterium | reverse complement strand
TTTCAACCGGTGGTAAGTGCACTTCTGGTTTTCCCAGAATCTGTTGCAATTTCGGTATGACTTTACCTTTCTTTGAGCTGCACCGGATTCCGTAGTGAGGCATCCTTACAAAAGCTTTAGGTAAGATGTTCAATGTAAATCTATGGATGAACTCTTGTTGTTGCATTCTCACGGTAATTTTGCTGTTTCTATGCCGATAATCTTTAGCTGAGAAGATAATGTTCAAAAAAACATAAAAAGTGACCCCCGACCATTAAGAAAACGAAAAATATAAACCGAAATGTTGTGCAAATTGTTGTGCAAATAAAAAACCACCTACTGCGGTGATCGCTGTAAGTGGCTGATTATTAAGTGAACCCGAAGGGATTCGAACCCCTAACCTCCTGATCCGTAGTCAGGTGCACTATCCAATTATGCTACGGGTCCATTCATTACCGCTATTGTGCTGTCGTAATGGGAGGGCAAAAGTAATCCTTTTTTCTTTTTGAAAAAAATTTACGGCCTTTTTTTCATGGCTTTTTATATTTCCTACTTTCTATACCTTTGCCCTATGAATATTAAAGCTATTACCATTTATATAATTCTCATTTGCGGATCAACATTTTCTGCATTGGCGCAAAATTTACAGGAAAGAGGCTATTGGGATGCCGGTTTTAACTGGGGTTTCTTTATGGGAAATAAAAATACTGCCAACTTCTACAACGGGACAGGTGAAAATAATATCAACAAGGTGATTGGCAACTTCTACATTATGGAGGATGTGGTGCGCGAGCTAGACCATACTTACGATACTGCAGAGATTGAGCTCCCGGGAGATATGAGGTACAAGCCCGCAATGAGTGTTGGCTTTCACGGCACTTATTATCTTGGCAGCAGGCTCGCTTTATTCTTCCAGGGCACCTTTGCCAGGCTCAAAACGGCAGATATCTTTCTAATCCACTACAATGATATTCAGTTTCCCACAAATACTGTTGAGAGTTATGCTATTTGCCCAATATACGGTGTAGAAGATCGCACGATTGTAGATATCGGGGTCAGAAGAAGTTATCCCATAGGGGATATCACTGATTTCTTCTTTGAGACAGGATTCTCCTTCACAAACACCATCGTAAAAGAACATAAAATAGAAGTTGGAACTCTCTCCTACTCCATTAAGAACACCTACAAGAATAATCAGTATGTTCCTAATAGCAACTACCAAACTTACGACATACGCCAGGGGGGCATAGGTTGGGGAACAATGATTTCACTGGGGACAACATTCTACTTCAGCGAACAGCTGAGTGTACAGCTTGTGGCAACGGGGTACTACAATACAACCAAGTTACCGGGCTACGAGCAGTTCAGGCTACAACTTAACCCTGCTGCGAGGTTGATATTCCAGAATTTGTAGGAAACTCACCCAAAATATCATGCTAAGTTTCAAATATTTTTCAATAAAAACCTATTCTAAAAAAACAAAACTTACTCCCCGGAATAGAACAACTCTTCTTCGGGGATAAAATGATAATCGTGAATGCGATATATTGAAGCGAAACCATTTTCATAGCCGTGGCCGGGCTGCCTCACAAAGAAGAAATTCATATAAAGACTCTCGTACTGATGGTTTGGCAGGCATTCGTCAAAGGCTGTTCCAAAACGATAAAGGGCACTTCCAAAGTACATTCCTATATCATATGCCAGACAGGCATAAACGTGATTATTAGGGAAATGCCCCCAGCGGTAATAGTAACTACTCTCAAAGTTCTCAAAACGCTCACCACCAAAATCCAGATATCCGGAACCACTAATATGCATATCCATACTTGATAGAAAATCAGTCTCCAGCTCATATTCCATCACCTCGGGAAGAGTATAAACAGAAAGGTCGAATGTGTCCTTTAAAGAGTTAAGGCGTGACAACACCTCCATGGTAAAAACTTTATTATCGGTAAGGCTTACAAAAATATTCTTCCTGGCAAGACTGGAATATTTTGTAAAACCATAAATGGTATCGTTGCTATAGATAAGGTCATGTATCTTATTTGGAAAAATAGTGTATGACATTATCTCATCATTAAGAAAATCCTCTTTAAACAAAGTGTTTTCGATGTTAATTGTATCGAACAGCTCGCCATCATGCATGTTTTCATCATTATATGATTTTTCCACCAGAAGATTAAACAGGTAACTATTTGGCAACAAAATACGATCCTTGAGCTTTCCTTTCAAGGCATTCTTTATGGCATCGGCTCTCTCTTTGTCCTGATAAGGATTATGGCGAACAAGTACAATATTAGACTCGGGATAGTGCTTCCTGACACTATGAGCTATGAGTTTGAGATGTATCTCTTCAGGAACCTGCACTTTGAATACCGAAGGATTGTTTCTGATAACATTTTCATCGGTTGTAAGCGGGTTTACGATATGTATATCATGTTGTTTTGCGAATTCTGCGACCTGAAAAAACGAACTCCGAAATAGTGGTCCGATTATCAGGTCAGCATTTTCAAGCTCAGAATCACTCAATGCCTGATGTATCTTAGCCTGCGAATTATCAACATCATATACCTTAAGATTAATTTTCATTCCCATGGCAGCAAGAGAGTCAACCGCCATTCTTGTTCCTTTATAATAATCCAGAAATCGTAAAGAACGAGAATCGATATGGTTTTCAGAATTATCACTATCCAGGTACAATGGGAGCATCAGCGCTATCTGAAACTCCTTATTATGCTTTGATTCAGCGCACATTTTTGTAGCTTCAGTAATCTTCACAACGGTATTTCCTGCTTCCACTTCACCAACTGCTCCAGCAGGTTTATCCAGAGCTACCGTCTCTGCGGGCTTCCGGGGATACACCGGAATCCTTAGTATTTTGCGGCGTTTAATACCTTTGCGGGCATCGGGATTCGCGGCCAGGATATCCTCAACAGTAACATTATAACTCTGAGATAAAGACCATAGAGTTTCATCCTTCAGAACTTTATGATCAATAAATTTTGCTGCTGCGTCTTCGTCCGGTTTGCTAGCTACTACTGTTTCATATTGCGGAACTCGAAGAACATCACCTTTTTGTAATTTTCTCTCTTTAAGAAATGGATTTGATTTAATAATTTGATCCATGGAGACCTGATACATCCTTGAAACACCATATAATGTCTCACGTCGCTGAACTTCATGATCAAAGTAAGTAGTATCCGGGGTGTTGAGTTCTACTGTTTCCCGGTTATTGGTCGGCAAAACCACAACAGGGCGCTGGTCGTCTGCTGGTTCTTTTGTTTCAACTTCAGGTAATACTATTGCGTCAACCTTTGAAACTTCTTGTTCTTGCTTTTTAGGTATCAATAATACAGAGCCTGTTTTAAGACCACCAGGCAAACCATCATTTGCCTTCTGAATAACAGCAATAGGTGTATCATATAGCTTGGATAAACCATAAAGCGTTTCGCCTTTTAACACCCTGTGCCCCGTAAATTTTGTTGTGTCCCATGATACCACCGGGATCACTTTCAACTCCGGCGCTTCACCTTTAACGACAGGGATTTTAACAACCTGTCCGGGTTTCAGATCAGAGCTCAGTCCGGGATTAATCTTAACAATATCATCAATGGGGGTGTCATAAACTCTCGAGATAGAGTATAGTGTTTGCCCTGATCTTACAACATGCACATAATACTGTGTATCATTGTAAGTTTCTATCTTAGAGGTTTTTTTTACAACCACGGAAGGATGCTGTGCACCTACAATATTAAATGAGACACAAAAGATTGTCAAGAGAGTTACAGCCTTGAAAGTATAGATCATGATAGGTTTATTTACAAAAAAACGTTGTTGGGTTTGTAAAAGTACAAATTATTCCCACTCAATTGTTGCCGGTGGCTTGGAGCTGATATCATAAACTACTCTGTTAACACCTTTTACTTTATTAATTATATCGTTGGAGACCTTTGCTAAGAATTCGTATGGCAGATGCGACCAATCGGCGGTCATACCATCAGTAGAGCCCACAGCACGCAGAGCCACGACGCTTTCATAAGTTCTTTCATCGCCCATCACACCAACAGAATTTACAGGAAGGAGTACAGCAAGGGCCTGCCATACCTCGGAGTAAAGTCCGGCTTCACGCAATGAGGAGATGAAGATATCGTCAACTTCCTGTAGGATACGGACACGCTGCGGTGTGATATTTCCAAGGATACGTATACCCAGTCCCGGTCCGGGAAATGGATGACGCCCCATAAGGTGTTCACTCATTTCCATAGAACGCCCTACGCGACGAACCTCATCTTTAAAAAGACTCTTCAAGGGTTCTACAACCTTAAGTTTCATATAGTCAGGTAAGCCACCCACATTATGGTGAGATTTAATGGTAGCAGAAGGTCCTTTCACCGATACCGATTCAATAATATCGGGGTAGATAGTTCCCTGACCCAACCATTTAACATCCTGTATTTCATGAGCCTGCTGATCAAAAACATCGATAAATGTTTTACCGATAGCTTTACGCTTCTCTTCAGGATCAGTTTTTCCTTCCAGGGCATCGTAGAACAAATCCTTAGCATCGACACCCTTCACATTAAGACCCATATGCTTATATGAGTCAAGAACCTGCTCAAATTCATTCTTCCTGAGAAGTCCGTTATCAACAAAAACACAATACAGGTTTTTACCTATGGCTTTATGAAGCAAAAGGGCGGCAACAGAAGAGTCCACACCACCGGAAAGCCCCAGGATAACCTTATCGTTTCGCAGTTGTTGCCTGAGACCTTCTATGGTAGTTTCGACGAAGGAATCCGGTGTCCAGTTCTGTTTGCAGCCACAAATTCCAACAATAAAATTCCTAAGTAACTCCATACCATGGATGGAGTGATATACCTCGGGATGGAACTGTATTCCATAAGTTTGTTCGCCTTCAATATAATAGCCGGCAACTTTTACGGCGGGTGTAGAAGCAATAATAATAAACGATTTCGGAAGGGTATGGATTGTATCGCCATGCGACATCCAAACCTGCGAGCCCACAGGTACATTTTTCATTAGAGGGTGACTGTTGTTCACCTCCGAGAGGTTAGCGCGGCCATATTCTCTGATTTGCGACGGAAGCACTTCACCACCATCAGCCTGAGCAAGAAACTGCGCTCCGTAGCACACTCCCAGAAGAGGATAATGCTTTCTTATGGATGTAAGCTCAGGCACAGGCGACTCCTCATCATGCACCGAAAAAGGACTTCCGGAAAGGATAACACCTTTAATATTGTCTGTGAGTTCTGGAATACGGTTAAACGGATATATCTCACAATAAACGTTCATTTCACGCACCCGGCGGGCAATTAGCTGGGTGTACTGCGACCCAAAGTCTAAAATCAGGATAGTTTCATTCATGGCGCTAAAATACGGAAAGAATTAATACCGACAATTAAGAATATAAAAGCAAAAACACTTTAAAACAGAACCATTTGAAACCGTGCCACGAGCAAAATAGCATTGCCAGACAATAAGAGTTGAA
>CAYYSU010000070.1:0-5757 GCA_964474455.1 uncultured Bacteroidales bacterium | reverse complement strand
AGAACTGTTCATAAACCTAAATTATTTCCTATATTTGGTACTGATTAGTAACAATTCGTCTACTAAAATACGTTTTTTTAAAGCATATTTCTATCAGAAAAACAACTAAATATCCATAGCAACGATAAAGGCCATAAATTTTTCTTTTCTATTATAACACTGGTTGCTGAGGGCTCGACCATATTAATAATTAAACCCAATCCGTAACCTGCGTTTATTTATGTCCAGAGGGAATATATATCCACCGGTAACAGAGTTTACGTTACCGGAAGGGTCTTCATCGCCACTATGAGTACAGATATGATGTTTGGAAAGCCTTAGGTTAAGCCACTCGAAGGGGCGTGCCCCAAAGGTAAAATAATAAATTCCATCGAAGCCAATAATATCGTGATTACCACCCCGCATAAACGAAGGTGTGGTAACGCCCAGATCTACCTCTAAGCTCATATTTGAGTTACTGGCAAAAAATACAGGTTAATTAAAAACTGCATTTAAGATTTGCCAAAATAAAACGTCCGGGACTCCTCAATCCTTTTCGAGTGATATACACCCTGTTCATAATATTCTGAACGTCGAGGGCGATATTCCATTGTGGTGTTATAGCCCAGGCGACGCGCATATCTAAGGTATGGTGAGCCGGATACCATGGACTATTCAGATATAGATAATCCCATGTGTTTGCGTCATTTATCCACCTCTTTCCCTGGTATTTCCATGTGGCACCGGCATTTATTATATCTCCATACCACATAATTGTTGTTCCGGCCTGCCAATCAGGTATTCCCGTAAGGTATTTGCCGTTAAGATCGTATGTGGAGACAATATGCTCTGCATCGTAAGATGTAATCACGCCCTGCGACCAAGCACCATAAGCCATCATTACAAAGCGTTGCCCGAACTGTTGCTCCAGGGTTAACTCGGCTCCGGTAATTTCTACCTCGCCGATGTTGCGAATCTTCGCAATGGGGATAATACGAAAGCCCTGATCCACTGAGTCACCGGTACAAACGCTGTACATAAAATCATGACCATAAGAGCGATATGCAGAGAACGTGATATTTGTATTTTCAAAGAGAGTAAAGTCCCCACCTACTTCGAAGTTGTCGATGGTCTCGGGTTGCAACTCAGGGTTGGGGATCCGGAAGAGATAATTTGAATTGGTGGCGCGGCACATATCGTCCAAAACAGGTGGCCGGAAGCCCTGACCCCAGGAAAAGTACACTCTGGATTTCCCGGATCTGCTTCTCATATTCAGAGCCAGAGAGGGCGTCACGGCCTTCCAGTGATAGTCGGAAATTTCTGCGTCGGCATAATGCATCAGATATCTGATATGGTAACTGGGCATTTCAATAGTATAGCCACCGTTTATAAATCCCGCGGCACTACCCCGCAGCCCGGCAGTAATATCCACCCGGTCTTTAACAATCTGAAAATCATCCCATACATATATTCCACCAATATAACTTTCGCCATAATTATTAATAACATCGGTGCTGGTATAGTAAACATCGCTTCCATCTACAGAGCCATAACGGAAGTCCACACCCCATTTAAGAGTATTCCGGGGATTGGTCGCCAAAGAAAAATCGATACGTGTACCGGCATCCAGTCGTGGAGCCACAACATTATATAGCTTATACTCTCCGTCAGAAACATATTCATTCTGTTTATTGTAATGCTCGTAGTTTAGCCATACAACACTCTGCATTTCAATTTTATTAATTTTTTTCCTGTAGGATAAATTACTGTTCAGATACTGATGTCTACTATAACCTCCCTGCTCCTCGAAGATCTTCCATCCGGAGCCGTGCCTGTCGTCCATGGCACTTAATGCCAGCACCAAAGCAGACGTCTCTGTTTCAAGTCCGCCTGTTACCGATATGGATGTCTGCTTCAAGTCAGAAGGTACCAGAAGTGTATCTTCACCATATTCAAGATATTCGGTAGGGATGTTGATATATCCATCACTATGTCTATATTTTCCTGCCGCTTTCCACCACAGAATACTCTTTTCGGATCTTTGCAACTCTTTATTACCTTCAATATTTACGGAAGCACCCACAGTATTATACGTTCCATACTCCAGTGCTGCTTTCCCTGAGATACTTTTTTCCGGAAAGCTTGATTTCAACAGGATAACGCCACCCATGGCATTGGCACCATACAGTGAAGATGAAGCCCCTTTAATAACTTCCGCCTCCGAGAAGAGATCCTTGTTAAGCATGTTCCAGCTCACCGTGCCGCCGTCAGCCTTATTAAGCGGAACACCGTCTTTCAACACCAGTGTTCGGCCTTGCTCACCACCTCCCATGCCATGGAGCATTACAGTGGTTCTGGTTTCGTAAATGCCCAGTGCATTATCCACCGTAACACCGGGAATTGCGTTAAGCAGTGTTTGCATATCCTTTGCGGGAAGAGTTTCCAAAGCTTTGGCATCCAACTTAATAACACGTTGTGACCGTGATTTATCTGAAGAAAGAATCTTTTTACCCACCACTAAAAATGCTTCCGATTGGATTATCTTCATATCCAGCTCCAGCTCATGTATTCCATCAAAACATTGAAGCGTCGTATCTAAGTCGTGAAATCCCACATACGAAATAATCATATGTTTTTGTTGCTTTTTAACAGCATATTCAAAGGAGAATTCTCCGTGATCGTTGGTAACAGTATAGTTGTTGTTGTCAAAAATGATATTTGCAAAGGGCAACACCTCACCTGAACCGGAAGAGACAACGCGACATTTTTGCACATACTGCCCCTTCGCCATTGCGGCAAGGAGTAAAAACATTGTTACTAAAAAAAAGAAAAGCTTTTTATTCACCTTCGTACCGTTGAATCTTCATATCAAACACCACAAAGCCTCCAGGTATGGTATCAGCTTCAATAACATGTATAATTCCATGCTGCCCCTTTGCAGTGAGGAACGGGACATAAAGCCCGGGAGTCAGCCATTTATACTTTCGTTTTCCGTTGGCATCATTATAACAATGAATCAAAAGGCTGTCGCTGTGACATGAGTTATAGTTCTCGTCGGTCACACCGTTGTTAATGGTGATATCATACGCTGTATAGTTTCGGTTCGTCCACTCTTTTAGTTCAGGGAAAAACTCGTCGTATAACTCACCGGAGGCTACCGTTGTTTCTCCCGGTGAGGAGAGTGTAGGAGAAGGAAGAAGAACGCCATTGCTAAGGGAGTATTTAAAATAAACCAGCATATCTATATTATCCTGATACCAGCTACCACTGTCGCGGGGCACGGAGTAGCCTGTAGGACCGCAAAAATATGTTGCACCATCTGTGGCGTCATGCATACCAAGGCGAATACCTTTATACTCTTCAATAGCGCCATATTGAGAATCCGGATTCCCCTTAATGGTAAAACTCTCAGAAACAAAATTACGGTCTCTATCCATAAACTGAACTGTCCATTCAGCATCCTCCCTGATGTCCTGAAAATATCTCTTTGTTATAGCAATACTTGGAGTATTCATGCCACTGTCGAGCTTGGTAACAACCTCGCCATCAGCATTATAACTAATAACCAAATTGGTAAGATTCGCGTCACAGTTCGTCTGACAGTCGATATCGATAACAATTTTCTCACCGATGGAGGTCTGGGCGTTGCTGTTAATTTCCGGCGTGGCAATTACAGTCAATGTTGGAGGCTTGTAGGTGTTGGTATTACAGGAGAAGAAGAGGATTGTGATTGTGATTAGGATGGGGAAAAGGATTTTTTTCATGTGATAATATTGTATTGATAGAGACGCACAATTGTGCGTCTCTATGCTGCAATCAAAATAATTATTGTACAGTGATTTTCTTTGTAATAACCTCACCCTGGTCAACGAGACGGATGAAATAGACGCCACTCTTATCAATATCGATAGATGTAGAGGCAGAAGTAACACCTTCATAAACAACAGCACCTGTCATACTGAAAACGGAGAAGGGAGTATTCTTAAGATTTGATTCAAAAGTGAATGTACCGTTCGAAGGGTTAGGATAAACACTAACACGGCTGTCGAAAATAACTTCGTTTACACCTGTGGGTGAAACAGCCATGATAATAATATTATCAATTTTGATATTCCCGTTAGCCTGAACATCACCACCACTAATTGATTCGTTTGATGTAGGCATCCAATAGATATAGCTGGAGCCTCCGGGATAGTTCATTGACTCAGGAAGCATAATATCTTCTATGGTAACCCAGCTGTCTGCAATTTCAAATGTACCACCGGGGACATCCTCCATATCACCACCTTTTGGTTCACACATCAGTTTCCAGTATTTTGGCCCCGGTTTGCTGCTGCCTGATTCCATAGAGAAGGTAACTTTAAAATCACGATAGTCCATAGCTTTGTATTTGATAGACATATGCTTGAAATTGGCGCCATTGTCCCAGTTAGAAGAGCCGGCAGAATAGTCACCGTCACCATCCATACCATTTTTAATCTCCATAGGATATTCGCCACCATCAAGATCGCCCATACGAATATCATATCCGATGTTAATATCAAGGCCTTCATCGGCATTAAAGTCATCTTCATTACCATTATTCACCGGGAAAGTGAACTTCTGGATAAGTACAGGATCCTGAGCATATCCTGCGAATACGAACGCCACCAGGGCTGTTAAGAGTATAAGTTTTTTCATAAGCTTAAATTTTTTAATTAATACCGATTGGTTTTTTTATGCATATCGTTACAAAAATACGAAAGAGTGTGGAACTTCATAATATAAAACAGATAAATATTAAACATCCGTAAACAGAACAAAACAATAGCGCACAAAAATGGTTTCATTTTGTAGTTTTGCAAAAGAATCTCAAGAAATGAAAAAGACCACATCATCTCCCCCGCTACAGGAATACTTCACAGAGGTACCACCAAGATATGATTTTATTAACAGACTAATGACCTGGGGTCTGGATCAACGCTATCGTAAACGCATGGCATCAATGATTACTAATTCAGATGCCCGCTCCTTTCTGGATGTGGGCACTGGCACCGGCGACTTGGTATATCAGGTAGGCATCAGAGATAAAAAAGATTTAATTGCTCTTTCCGGCCTCGATTTCAGCCATACCATGCTGGAGAAAGCGGCAGAAAAAACTGCTACACTACAACATTCACCCGTAAGTTACCACCCGGGCGATGCTGCTGCTATGCCCTTTTCCGACAAAACATTTGATGCCGCTGGTACAGCATACGCATTCAGGAATATGATGTTTATGAACACCAAAACGGATAAAATACTAAATGAATATTATCGTATTCTCAAGCCGGGAGGAAAATTATATGCGCTGGAGACCTCACAGCCTGCCTTTGCGCCCGTTCGATGGGTTTTTCATATATATATGTATTTCGCAGCTGCCTTTTTAGGAGGCCTCATTTCAGGAAACTATAAAGCATACAAATACCTTGCATGGTCTACAAGTAACTTCCACAACAGAACAACAATTACGAAGATGATGAAAGGGTGCGGTTTCTCTGAAGTGACGCATTTTCCACTACTCTTTGGCATGATGGCAATTACTGTTGCCACAAAATAAAAAAACCCCGGCAGGTTAACCGGGGTTTGCACACAAAAAATAGTAGGTTCCTTTGAAAGGCTCCACTAACTAAAACTATAGGTGTTTGCAATTTCCATCTTTAAACGGAACTGCAGATGAAACATGAACGTGTATTGTTCATTTTCAATAAATAAACGACGTTCAAAACCTATTATTGTTTCACCATCGAAATTAATACT
>CAYYSU010000069.1:0-6001 GCA_964474455.1 uncultured Bacteroidales bacterium | reverse complement strand
GGCAATACTTATACTTTTATGTATGACGAACTTAACCGTTTAACCTCGGAAACAGATCCTCTGGGATTCTCAAAACAACACACTTACGATGGAAATAGTAACGAGACACAGTTCACAAATAAAGAGGGTCATATTACAACAAATACTTACAATCAACTGAATCAGCTAATCTCAAGAACCGATGCATTGGGAAATATTGAAACCTATAACCGTGATCCATTAGGGAATGTACTTTCATACACCAATAAAAGAGGTTTTACAACTTACTATCTGTATGATCCGTTAAATAGCAACACACAGATAACCGATCCATTGGGATATTCACACTCATACACCTACGATCCGGTGGGAAATATGATTTCTGAAACCAACAAAAACGGGTTTACAACGCATTACCAATATGATGCAGTAAACCAGCTGACAGGAACCACTTATCCGGATGGAAGTAGCTCCTCAATAACCTATAATGCTGTGGGATTACAAACACATTTAACAAACCCGTTAGGAAATACAGAAACAAGGATTTATTCTCCGGCAAGAAGACTGTTATCTAAAACAGATCCACTGGGGAATACCGTTCAGTATGCCTACGATGGTGTTGGAAATGTAACTTCATATACTGATCCGGGGGGTAGTATTACCAATTATACTTATGACGTTTTAAACTTACCCATCAACATCAATAATGGAGGTCAAATAATTTATTATCAGTACGATGCCAATGGAAACAAGACTCAGGTTCTCGATGAGATGAATAATCCAACTCATTACTTCTACAATGAGATGAATCGGTTATCCGGCATTAACTATCCTGATGGTACAAATGTGATGATAACATACACCCCGGAAGGTAATAAAGCGACGTATATAAATCAATCCGGTCAAATTATAAATTTCAGCTATGATTCTCTTCATAAAAAAACTTCAAAAAGCTGGAATAATGAAACGATAGATTCTTTTTATGATGAAAATGGCAATAGAACTCAGATTATACACAACGGATTTTCTAATGACATAATCACAAAAACATATACTGAGCGCGATGAGCTGGCTTCTGTAAGTGTTGATTACGGCAACGGTATTGTAAAAACCACTACACACACCTATGATCCTGTGGGGAATTTGCTCACAACCACGTTACCCGGTGGCAGTACAAAAACCTATACTTACAACAGCAACAATCAGGTTACAGGTATTTCTTCTGCCAAAGATGTCATGTATGCGCTTCAATATGATCCTGCCGGAAGAAGAACTTCTTTAACATATCCGAATGGTATGACCGACACCTACATGTATGATGCGGCAAACCGGATAACAGGAAAACAGATTGCTTTGAGCAACAAGACCATTATCTCTGATTTTTCCTGGACATATAGTATTCATGGTAACCGTACATCAGAGACAAACCTTGCCGGCGAAACAACGTTTTACGATTATGACCCTTGGCACAGGCTATCATCTGTTACAGATCCTATGGGTGATATTGCCTGGCAATATATGTACAATGCTGTGGGTAGTATTACGGAGAAAATTCACTATGGCGTGTCCACCACTTATACTTACGACCCTATGGGCAGGCTCATAAGTGATATGGAGAACAACTATACGTATGATATAAATGGAAACCTTGCCACTATTTATGGCAGCTCCGGGGATAATTTTTTTACCTATAATCCATTCGGTCAACTAACAGAATTTACATCCCCGGAAGGCAGTATCTCCTTTTTCTACAGCGGAGATAATGAACGTATTAGATCTGTTGAATCAACGCCGCATGGCACCGATGAAAGGTTGTTTCTTTATGATTATTCGGGATTTGGCAGTAAGATGCCCGGACATCCTGCATGCTACCCTTTGTTAGAAGTGTACAATGAAACAGGTTTTCCGATACAAAAGTTCACACAAGGCCCATCTGTAGATGAGCACCTTGCAATGGAAACTATGGGTGATAATTTCTACTACATATGGGATCCGTTGAAATCCACAAGAGCTATTGTTGATGAATCAGGAAATATGGTTTCTGAATATGACTATGAACCATATGGCGGGGATAATGGCAGTGTTGATCCCACAGGCAATCCGTTTGGTTTTGCAGGTAGGTATTATGAATCCTTGCCTGATATCTATTACAACAGATATAGGTACTACAATACAAACACAGGAAGCTTTATTTCTCCCGACCCCTGGGGAAAGGCCAATGGCACCAATGAGTATCCTTATGGTTTAGATAATCCATTTACGTATAGTGATCCATCTGGGTGTAAATGGGTAATCCCAAATATCCCTGTCCCAGAGGGGAGGGATTTTGTTATAGTAACAGGAGGACCTAAAAAACCAATTATCAAACATGAAAGCGAAGTAACATATAGAAGAAATCCTGATTTTGAATTGCTAATAAAAATTCATAAAATCTATAAAGGAAAGCCTCTTGAATATGGCAAGGATCCGAGACAGATACGCAATAGAAGGGTCTACAAAAAAGGAGATCGTTGCTATGATGTATGGGATCAATATAATGTTGTACCCAGATACAAAAGAAAAACTACTGTTTATTATGGATTATGGCTCAAAGTCAAACATGATAAGAAAGCAATAAAGACATCCGATAGGTTAGCAAAAAGTGCAAAAAAGTATTCTGCCTTTGCATCATTTAGTTCAGCGGTTAGTCTTGGTTCAGGTATATTTCCCGGGGTTGGCACAGTAATTAGTGTAGCATCAGGCCTGGCAGCAGAAAAAATGTCCAGAATAGCAGGAGAAAAAAATGAAAAAGCAAGAAATATCCTAAAAAAGGCCATTGCAAAGGCTAAAGTTGGAGTAAAATATTTATCCTATGCTTCGGTTGGAGAGAAAAAACGTATTTCTGACGAAGTTACTTTATTAGAAAAAGATCGCATGGGACAGGGTTATCCATGTCCTGATAATTATATCCTTGATCATAATGATAAGATAACAAAAAAAGTACACAGATATACTTCTGAATATATTAGGTTTAAACCGCAATCAGCAGTAACATCCATGGGGCGCGACTATGATCCCTGGAAATATTATCCACCAACCATTGATTTGTTAAAAATACTATCAGGAAGAGGAAGTAAAAACAACCCTGTTTCAGAAAAACCACCTATTAAGCACAGCAATAAACCACAAGGGTCAGATGGTGTGCCTTTCTATTTTGAGGATTGGGAAAAGAGACTTACTCATGAAAGATTGGGATTTACCTCATTCAAAATACTTCGGAATAATTCCATTTTATGGGACTAACCTTTTAAAAATAAAATATCATGAAAAAAATAGTTTTAATACTCACCATATCCTTGCCGCTGTTTGCCAGTGCCCAATATTTCGACACAGGCGGTTACCAGGGAAAAAACTTTGGAAACCAGACAGCAACACATAACATACAACTTGAGGAGGGATGGAACGCTGTTTCTTCATATATTATTCCCACATCGTATGATTTTGCCGAGGTCGTTGCTCCCGTGGATCTTTCGCTGATTTTGGCTCTCGACCGGCAAAGGTCGTTTATTCCCTATGCTTTTGATAACACTCTTAAAACATGGGACAAAAATTACGGAGTTTGGATAAAAATGGAGGAAATGAGCACGCTTACGGTTTATGGCTCGTATCAAACCGGTGCAACTCTGTCCATTATAGAGCCTATACTTATGCCTGTACTATCAAGTTTCCCGGTGGATCCTTTATTATTATTTGATGATCAGCCGTTGGATTTCATAAAAGATGTCTCCGGGAATGGAATTTACTTCCCGGAATACGGAATTAATGACCTTGAAGCACTATACCCGGGAAAAACTTATAAAGTCTTTCCAATGATCGGATTTGAAGTGGAGTTCCCTACTGAACCCATGAATTTTTCTCCAACCGAAACACGCAATAACCGCAAAGATGTTACAATAACGCCGCAGAGTCATACCATAATCTTTTCATACGAGGCACTTCAAAAAATTACACCGGATGATAAAATTTATGCAGAAACACAACAAGGTTTTATGGCCGCAGAGCTTATGGTAGAATATAATGAAAACCCTTTATCGATGAACATTTTTGGAGATGACACCACCACTACAGATATAGATGGATTCGCTAATCAGGAATTAATTAATCTTTTCTGTCTGCATATGGAGACCCGGGAAATATTTCAGATTATTCCTGATTTTAACAACAATTATCATAACGGCAACTATAATACCGATGCAATATCTGTTATAGATGATTTGGCACTGGTGTCGGTGGGGAATGATCATTTTTCCAATGCTAACCGGATAAGAGTATACCCTAATCCGGCATCTATACACCTAAACATTCAAGGAAAACATATTAAGATGATAAATATCCTGTCGATATCCGGAATGCATTTAATTTCTAAGCAGAGTAAAAAAGAGCTTAATATTATAAACACGTCCCAACTTCCAACTGGTATATATTTATTAAAAATCGTTACCAGCAATGGTGTAATAATGCAAAAGGTAGTGATAGAACATTAACATGCAATAGAAATTTGTTCTTTTAAGATACGCACGGCGGTGATTTAATGAACAGCGGTGGGTTGAAGCTCCAGAGCCGCACGGCAGTGCGGCTTTACTGCAGGTCTTATTACCTAGGGTCTATTGAAGTGTTTCTTCTCATCTCTTGGGGCTCTATCCATGCTTAAAAGAGGTTTTTGAATATGAAAAAAGCACTTAATTTGGTTAAATTAAATATATTTCAATTACCTTTATACGCATAAACTGCTGCCATGAGAAACCACATAATTTGCATTTCATTTTTTTTTGTTTGGATTTAATGCCTTAGAAGCACAGGAGTTTTGGGAAATTGTGGATATGCCGGATGGTGTTGGTATCTACGATATTGCATTCTCACTAGACAACAAACTGTATGCTGCTGTGACAGGTGGTGATGGAGGTCGAATTATATGCCAGCCTTACCCCGGTGCTGAATGGGATACTCTTCTGGATCCCAATGCTTTGATTAGCACGATAATTATTGACCAATATAATAACATTTATGCGATGGGAAACAGGCGATTATTCTCTTCTTTTGATAATGGGTCAACATGGCAGATAAAGTGTATTGATATTATATCAGCAAGTGTCTGTTCTTTATATAAACTAAATGATGGTAATTTACTCATTGGAACGTGGGGTGGCATTATCCTGAGTGATTCAACTGGCTCTGAGTATTCTTTTGTAGAAACTGTTTCGCAACACGAGAAATTCAAAGATTTTCAATACAATATAGACTCTACTGTTCTTTATGCCGGTAGTATAAGCTATTACGATGACACTGGTGGTATATATCGTTCCTTGGATAATGGTCTCACTTGGGAGAATCATGCCTTGGGTGGTTCGTATGTCACCTCATTATGTATGAACTCGCAGGGAGATATCTTTGCTGGCTCACAAGGACATTATTCTCTTGGTATTGGAGGAGTATACAGATTGTTATATGGTAACCCTTCGGGCACGGGCATCTTGTGGGGGTTGAATGGCGTGCGTACTTTTGGCGACAAACAGTTATACCACTTAAAGAACGCCAGGAACAAATGCTGGCGATGGTGCGGCCGTGAGAGGTTCTTCAGTTCAATAGGTTTCTTGAATATTGATATAAAAATGTAGAATATTGAATATTGAAAGATAGAGTCCATGTCGCCAGTATGCCGGATTTAGTGTGCCCGGTAGAGCCACACCGCCGTGTGGCTCTGGATGGTGGGGATGGATCTGGTATATTGATATAAAAATACAGAATATTGAATATTGAAGAAAAGACGAAATCCGTAGGTATATTTCCGGAATTTCCCTGATGGCTTTTTAAATTTTTTGCGTACATATTTCAACAAATTAATTGGAATCAATTTTTTTTTGTAACTTTATAGGACTTATTTATGAAATATATCTGACCATGAAAAATATTATTTTCTTTATTACTCTATTTATATCATTAGTTGTTGTGAAACCGGACTATGCTCAAAGTTTCTTCGAAGAGA
>CAYYSU010000068.1:3482-6966 GCA_964474455.1 uncultured Bacteroidales bacterium | reverse complement strand
CTCAAAACAAAAAATATTGAAACATTTTTTTTATATTTGTTTACGTGAGAAATAAACTGGTGATAGCAATTACCAGAATTTCTTATTTTTATAATACAATAATATTCCGGTTATGATGGAATTGAAGGAAAACTACTCTCTGCATGACCTTCTGAAAAAGATTTTCGGTTTCGATCAGTTTAAAGGCACTCAGGAAGCAATTATTCAGAATGTAATGTCAGGTAATGACACTTTTGTTATTATGCCAACCGGTGGTGGCAAATCAATGTGTTACCAACTACCGGCAATTATCAGTGAAGGAACAGCCATCATTATCAGCCCGCTTATAGCTTTGATGAAAAATCAGGTTGATAATATCAGGAATTTCGGGCAAGACAAAGGAATTGCGCATGTAATGAATTCCAGCCTCTCAAAAACAGAACTGGCAGAGGTAAGAAGTGACTTGCTGGCAGGTAAGACCAAGCTTCTATATGTAGCTCCTGAATCGCTTACAAAAGAAGATAATGTAGAGTTGCTCAAAAAGATAAAAATCTCCTTTTACGCAATCGACGAAGCTCACTGTATTTCTGAATGGGGTCACGATTTCAGGCCGGAGTACCGAAGAATAAGACCAATTATTAATGCCATAGGCCAAATGGTTCCGGTAATAGCTCTTACTGCTACAGCCACGCCCAAAGTACAAGAGGACATCAAAAAAAACCTGGATATGAACGACGCAACACTTTTCAAGTCGTCATTTAACAGGAAAAACTTATATTATGAGGTGCGTCCAAAGACAAAAGACGTAATTAAAGATATCATTAAATTCATAAAACAACACCCTAACAAATCAGGAATTGTGTACTGCCTTAGCCGCAAAAAAGTTGAAGAACTGGCTGAAACGCTTGTCGTAAATGGCATTAAAGCACTCCCCTATCATGCCGGGCTCGACTCGGCCACAAGAAAAGGAAATCAGGATAAATTCCTTATGGAAGAGGTGGATGTTATTGTTGCTACCATAGCTTTTGGAATGGGGATCGACAAACCCGATGTACGTTTTGTGATTCACCATGACATTCCCAAAAGCCTCGAGGGATACTACCAGGAAACAGGTCGCGCAGGAAGGGACGACGGAGAGGGAAAATGTCTTACTTTCTACAGCTATAATGACATCCTTAAGTTGGAGAAATTCATGAAAAACAAAGGCGTTGCGGAGCAGGAAATAGCAAAACAGCTCCTTCAGGAAACAATCGCCTATGCCGAGAGTGCAATATGCAGAAGAAAACAACTTCTGCACTATTTTGGAGAAGAATATCATGTGGAGAATTGCACCAGTTGCGATAACTGCCTGCATCCCAAAAAACAATTTGATGGTAAGAAATCAGTTGAGATTGTTTTAAATACAGTTATTGAAGCAAAACAACTATTCAAACCTAATCATATTATAAATATATTAATTGGAAAGAATACGGCAAGCCTCAAATCATATAAACATGAACATTTAAAAACTTTTGGGCTTGGACGCCACAAGAGTGACAAATACTGGCAAGCAGTAATACGGCAATGTCTTATCATGGGATTACTGGAAAAAGATATTGAGATGTATGGCACTCTCCTGGTACCTGCCAGAGGTCGGAAATTTCTTGAAGAACCATATACCGTATTACTTACAGAAGATCATGACTATGAGTCTGATGGCAGCGACCCGGCAGATGGCGGCAGCCTGAGAGGCGGAGGCAGCGACAAAAACCTTATCATAATGCTTAGAGATCTCCGTAAGGATATCTCAAAAAAAGAGAACCTGCCCCCATTTGTTATTTTTCAGGATCCATCGCTGGAAGACATGGCAATACAGTACCCTGTTACCATAGAGGAACTCACAAATATTACAGGCGTAGGGATAGGAAAAGCACAGAAATATGGAAAGCCATTTCTCGAACTAATAAAAACCTATGTAGAGGAAAATGAGATTATCCGTGCAAATGACATGGTGGTGAAGTCGGTGGTGAATAAGTCCGGACTAAAAGTCTATATCATAAAAAATATTGACCGAAAAATCTCTCTCGAAGATATTGCTGTAGCAAAAAGCCTTACGGTTGGAGAACTCTTAGTAGAGATTGAGAGCATCGTAGAGAGTGGAACCAGATTGGATCTTTCATACTACGTTGACGAGTTAGTGGATAAATATAACCAGGAAGATATCCTGGAATACTATCAGGAAGCTGAAAGCGACTCCATTGATGAAGCACTTAAAGAACTGGGAGAAGACAACTACTCAGAACTGGAAATACGACTGATGAGAATAAAATATCTCTCCGATGTGGGAAACTAATAAGCGATTCTTCTATTTTTACAAAAATATTTACATTTATCATTTATGAAAACAAAAACTAATCTGAGTCTGACTATCAGCCTCCTGGCTCTAGCGGTTTCAGCATCATTATTTTTTTTAAAACCGGCAGAACCAGAGCACGAACCTGTAGTGCCACAACCTGTTAACAATTCAGAATCCGGAGTTAACATTGCATATATCAATGCCGACTCTATTATGAACAACTATCTTTTAGTTGACGATTTGATGAAAAAACTTACCGACCGTAGCGCAATAATGGAGAGAGAACTCCAGAAAAAACAGACACAGTATGAAACAGATGCTACATATTTTCAGAACCAGGTGAGCAAAGGCACTATTTCTGAGGAAAGCGCCAGAGAGATATATAATAAATTAATGGAGAAAGAACAGGAGCTTTATCAGCTTCGCGACAAGTATTCCCAGGAGATAATGCAAATGGAAGCAGAAATGAATAAACAACTCCTAGACAATGTTTCTCTGTTCCTTAAGGTGAATAATAATTTCACATACGACTACGTGTTGAACTACACCTATAACGGAGATATACTTCTTACAAATCCAAAATATGATATAACAGCATACGTTTTGGACGGATTAAACAAACAATATTCAGATTTAAAGGAATGATAGAATGAGTTTTGGTAACAGAGTTTTTGTTGTGCTGCTCTTTTTCGTTGGCAGCACTATTGTTACAAGTTGTAGCCCAAAGCAGGCAGAGATACCTGATGAAACTCCTGCAGGAATTATCACAAAGGATTCTTTAATAATGATTATGACCGACTGTTTTATTGCAGAGGGTGCAGCAAAGCAGGTGCAGGTGCAGCACAAGAATGTTCTGAAACATGCTAATGCGTTTTATAATATTATTTTTGAGAAATACGGGACAACGTATCAAGGATACAAAACCAGCCTGGAGTATTACCACCAATACCCCGAAGTTGCTGAAGATATTTACAATATTGTAATAGAAAACCTCAGCATAATAGAGTCCGAGATAGAAATAAAAAATAACAGAAACCTGTTTTAGTTTCTGTCGTAAACAGCGTTAATCTGAAATAGAGTGGAGCCGTCATTGAGTTCATAACTCCAGTCGATGCTGTTGTTTGTAACCATCTCGCCATCTCCTTCAACACTCCACGAGTTATCATCCAG
>CAYYSU010000068.1:0-3382 GCA_964474455.1 uncultured Bacteroidales bacterium | reverse complement strand
CTGGCAGTACCCACAATTGGTGGAGTAAAAATCGATAACTACATATTTGCCACTATCAAGAATATCAAAAAGGGAATATACATCACCTTGAATAGTTTTCACATTAATATCCACAGCTTCTTCTAAAGGAGTTTGAGCTGATAGACTTACTACGAAAAGCATTGAGAAAAGAAATATTATGTTTTTTTTCATCTTGTTACATATTTATTCTTACCATAACAACAGTCTATGTAAATATGTTCATAGGGATCATGGAGTTATACCGAGAGTCAGAGAGTGTTTTTCTTCGGAGTAGATATGAGGCATAAAAAAAGGGACTAATAAAAGTCCCTTCTCAGTAGCGGGGGACGGATTCGAACCATCGACCTTTGGGTTATGAGCCCAACGAGCTACCACTGCTCCACCCCGCAATATATCTTTAGGTTATACCTTTTCTTTAACAGGACTGCAAAAGTACAACAAATATCGTAATGTCAAAACTGTAAATGAAAATTAATTACATTTTTTCATCAGGATATCACATAACACCCTGATACCCCACATATTTTTCGTTTCTTTGCCATACGAAATATCTGATAAAAAAGCACTGCGCATATGCATAAGTCTGGGTTTGTAAATATAATAGGAAAACCTAATGTGGGAAAATCCACGTTAATGAATGTTTTAGTTGGGGAAACGCTATCTGTAACAACAGCAAAAGCACAAACCACAAGGCATAGAATAATGGGTATTGTCAATGGTGAGGACTTTCAAATTATCTACTCCGACACTCCGGGCATGTTAAAACCCGCATACCACCTGCAGAAGTCGATGATGAATTATGTGGAGGGAGCTCTTTCAGATGCAGACATTTTTCTTTTCGTAACAGAATCCGGTGACAGAGATGCTGATCCGGATATTATAGAAAAGCTAAAAAACACAGGAATACCTGTTGTTATTGCCATCAATAAAATTGATCTTCATGATCAGAAGGGTGTTGTTGGGGAGATAAAATACTGGCAACAGCTTATTCCCGCAGCAAAGATAATCCCTGTTTCGGCACTACATAAGTTTAATGTGGAAGCGGTATCTGATTATTTGATGGAAAAGCTGCCTGTTTCTCCTCCATTTTATCCAAAAAACGAGCTTACAGATAAGCCGGTACGCTTTTTTGTATCGGAGATAATCAGAGGTGAGATACTAAAGTTCTACAAAAAAGAGATCCCCTACTCGTGTGAAGTGGCTATATCAGAATATAAAGAGGAAGAGAATATCGACAGGATTACTGCGTTAATATATGTTTCCCGCGAGAGCCAGAAGATGATTATCCTGGGTAAAGATGGTCAGGCTATTAAGAAGGTTGCCACCAGAGCAAGAAAAGAGATTGAGGCCTTCTTACAGAAAAAAGTTTTCATGGAAATCACTGTCAAGGTACTCAAAGACTGGCGTGACAACAAACAGGATTTGAAACGCTTTGGATATGATGTTTAATAAATTATGTAAATAACAACACAATGAGTAATATAATCGCAATTGTTGGAAGACCTAACGTAGGTAAATCAACACTTTTTAACCGGCTGACCGGTATGCGTCAGGCTATTGTTGATTCAGTGAGTGGAGTAACGCGCGACAGGCACTATGGAAAGAGCGACTGGAATGGCAAGGAGTTTTCGATCATTGACACCGGTGGATATATTGTTGGGTCTGAAGATATCTTTGAAGCTGAAATCAGAAAGCAGGTGGATATCGCCATGGAGGAAGCTGATGTTATTCTCTTTGTGACCGATTCTAATGAAGGGGTAACTCCTCTAGACGAAGAAGTTGCCAATATCATTCGTAGATCTGCGAAACCTGTGTATGTAGTTGTAAATAAGATAGACAATCCGGGACAAAGCTCTAATGCAATGGAGTTTTATAGCCTTGGCATTGAGAACCTATTCCCGGTATCAGCCATCAACGGCTCCGGAACAGGAGAGCTGCTGGATTCTATTGTTACACATTTTGAAAAACCAAAAGACGATTATGACGAAGATCAAACACCCAGAATTGCAGTCGTCGGAAGACCAAATGTAGGGAAGTCATCCTTCATAAACGCACTACTGGGAAAAGAACGAAATATCGTTACAGATATCGCTGGGACAACACGCGATTCTATCTTCACACCCTATACCAGCTTTGGCTTTAACTTTATGCTGGTGGATACTGCCGGATTAAGGAAGAAAAACAAGGAGATGGATAACATTGAGTTCTATTCAGTAATGCGTTCAATAAGAGCGATTGAGTACTCTGATGTATGTCTTCTGATCATTGATGCTGAAAGAGGAATAGAAGCACAGGATCTGAATATTTTACAACTTATCCATCGAAACAATAAAGGTGTCGTCATTGCCATTAACAAATGGGACCTCATTGAAAAGGACAGCCAGACACATCTGGAATTACATCAGAAGGTACTGGACAAAATAGCACCATTTACTGATGTGCCAATTATTTTCACCTCTGTTACTGAAAAGCAAAGAATACATAAAACTCTTGAAGTTCTAAATCAGGTACACCAAACTCTAAGGAAAAGGATCACAACATCAGAGCTCAACAATTTTATGCTTCCAATCATTGAAAACAATCCTCCACCGGCAATCAAAGGCAAGCAGGTGAAGATAAAATATGTGACGCAGCTGAAAAAAGATTATCCGGTATTTGTGTTTTTCTGTAATCTCCCACAGTATGTAAAAGACCCGTACAAGAGATTCCTGGAGAACAAACTTAGAAAGCAATTTCACTTCACCGGTGTTCCCGTTAAGATATTTATCAGAAAAAAATAGTTTGTTTTGGACGAGATAAGGGTAGATAAATGGTTATGGGCTGTGCGGCTTTTTAAAACTCGCAACAAGGCTTCAGAGGCTTGCAAAAATGGCAGAATAAAAATCGACGATACGCCGGCTAAAGCCTCCAGAACCATAAAAAAAGGTGCTATCATTGAGGTTTCAATACCACCGATAAAAAAAACTGTTGAGGTCAAAGAACTTCTAAAAAATCGTGTTGGCGCTAAGCTGGTGGAGAATTATCTCATCGACAGAACTCCGGAAGAGGAGTATGAAAAGCTTGTTTTTATAAAAGAGATGAAGACAGAGTGGCGTGACCGCGGTATCGGCAGACCAACAAAGAAAGATCGACGAGAGATAGAGAAATTAAAAAAAGATTAATAATCTATCTCATTTTCTTTAACACCCTGTAAACTAAAGAATTCCCAATGCCCACTGCGGACACCATTGGTGTAACATCCATTATAATATATGTTACCGTTTTCATGGTATACTGTTCTATACCCATGAGCTTTACCTTGGAAAAATTCGCCTGAGCTCCATAGCGTTCCATCCTCATACCATGCCTGCCACACCCCTGA
>CAYYSU010000067.1:0-7307 GCA_964474455.1 uncultured Bacteroidales bacterium | reverse complement strand
ACTGGTTTTTAAAATCAGCATCTCTACAGTAGCGTATTTGATAAATCACAATCAGCAAACACTAAATAGACTATTCTAAGAGCCTTTAAACACTGTAATATCTGATAGTTACAAACATTTATTTATAGAACTGTTCATAAACCCTAATTATTTTCTTTATTTGGTACTGATTAGTAACAAATTTTGCATTAGTAAAAGAAATTGTATGTGTTTTTATAGTAACTTTACAACATATACCAACTTACCAATTATTTTGGATATAGCTACTAGTTATGTCTGGGATATTATGTTACAGTGGGGGGGAAAATTAACATATATATACCTGAATACAAGAATTGTAACGTACAATACAAATCACATGAAAGCAAAATATATCATTATAATTCTTCTCATTGCATTTACAAATACCAGTAAAGCGCAATTAGAAACTTACATTCTCAACGCAGATGAAAGCACCAGCTTTTATGACATTCAAGCTGGTATGCATCCGTATCTGGACAGCCTGAAACTCGTGCTGGATAGTTCAACATATTATTCCGGAGATGGCGAATATCGAAATTTTCGAAAATTTGAGAAGTTCTGGACTCCACGTGTTGATCAGGATGGTAAATTTGGACAATACACGGAAACCGTCAAAGAGTATTACGCGAATACCAGAGACGACTACTCTTACTTCAATAGCGATGAATGGCATGAGATAGGCCCCAACAAAAATAATAATGTTGGTATTGGACCGACAGAGTTCCTGACGTTTTTTGATAATGGGACTGATACCTCCACAAAATATATGCTAACAGGCTCTTTAACAGGAGGGCTTTTCTATTCAGTAAATTCCGGAATATCCTGGAATCATGGAGGTACAAACAACTGGGATCAGTCGGGTTGCAGCTCAGCCGTCTTTCATCCCACTGATTATAAAACATGGTTTGCCTCCAGTAGCGGGAATTCTGCATCAGGAAGAAGTGGTTGGATTGGAAGGACAGGTGGCGTATACAGAACAACTTGTATGGGTGACGACTGGGTTCAAATAGGAGACAATGGTGATTTTGGGACCTGAAATATTATCTATAAAGTAATGATAAACACCGATTTTCCTGACACCCTATATGTTCTTACAGCCAATGGATTATATAGAACCGGGCAAGCACTGTCGGATTCAATTTCATCAATAGAGTGGGAAAAAATCCGAATTGGTTTGGCCTATGATCTCGAATTCAAACCAAATAATCTGTCAACAATGTATCTGACAATTTATGATACGCTGGATAAATGCTGGAAGGTTGAACAATCAATAAATTCAGGTACTACATGGACGGATATCTCTCCCGATTCTATTCATCTGGAAAATAATGATATTCAATACCAGAGTTTTACCGTCGAAGTAACAAAACAGGATCCGGACTATCTATACCTCGTATCCTGTAATTATTCAACGAACGAACTTCTGGAAATAGATCTAAGCACTACAAGTACCTGGACTCGTGTAGGTAGTCATAAAGATGGATTTGGAAATGGGCATAGCTTTGGCGTTTCACAGGTTGGAAATGACAGAACTGTTCTCTTATCAAGATCAATCAGATTGGTCAGATACGACAGGGATACTGATACTCTGAAAGAGTTGAATACAGTTGTTCATGTTGATGTTGAAGACGTTGTATTTCATCCCTATTTCCCCAATGTAGTATGGATATGTACTCATGGAGGGGTGGAAATATCTTATAACAATGGAGACTACTTTCACCCCAGATGGGAAGGGCTCGGAATTGCAATGGTTGATGACCTCGAAACGTCCTATAGTAATCCACGAAATATCTTATGTGGATTATACCATGATGGCACACAAATGACCAACGATAATTTTGATTATAATTGGACTCCAACCTGGAAAAAAGTTGGATGGGGAGATGGACAGCGGCCCATCATTGATCATAAAGATGAACGCTATATGTGGGCATCCTCGCAGTGTGGGGCATGGAGACTCTCTGAAGACAGCTTTGATACCAGCTTCTATATCAAATACTCAAAGTGCTATTTTGAAACCCAAGGCACATTAAATAAAGAAAATACAGAAGTGCTATTTAGAAATAGAATGCCAAAAGATACCATTAATGAATATGTGATAAGATCTTCAGACAGAGGTGTTTCTGCCGGAATTCATGACTCAATCTCAGCGTTTTCTTCAATCTATACAGGTTTTGAAGAAGTGTTAATACGAGGGCTGTATTCCCCCTATGATGACGGAGATGTCCTGATTGCAAATGTGCTGTTTAGAAAGCATACTGATACAATAAACCCTGAACCAGAGCAGTGGCATCTCTTCAGAACCAACAATGCCAACTCCCCGGCAGGATTGGTACAGTGGAATGAATTAATTCTTCCCAGAAATAACAATGGCATTGCAGATGTGGAATTTGATCCTGAAGATAACAAGGTCTTGTATATCTGCTATGCAAAATCGTCATACTACTATTCCTGGCCCAATGCCGATAGCTTGTTCTATAAAATCGATTATAATAATGCATCCTCTCCATTAATTACAGATATGACAGGTAATCTGCCCTATACTTCTGTAGGTGAGAACTCTGTTGAGGTGGTTACTTCCATAAACAAAGGCTTCTTTGTGGCAACTGAATTTGGTGTTTTTTATACCGACAGCACCCTTTGCAACAATCAGCAGTATGAGTGGCAGCTGGTGGGGAAAGGCCTGCCTCACCTTACCTGTGGCGGATTGGAATACAACTGGCCTGCCAGCGTATTGCGAATCGGAACATGGGGAAGAGGCGTTTGGGAACTCCCAATGCCATGTGATTTAGATACATTAGATATTGAAGTTCGCGACTCGACTGTTTGGAATACATCACGGTTTATCAATAAGAATATTGTGATAAAAAATGGCGGAGTCATGACTATCAACGGTCCGGCATCCATCCATATGGTTTCAGAGGCAAAGATCGTGGTGGAACCCGGCGGAAAGCTGGTTGTTGACGGGGCTACTATTACAAATGCATGTGGCGAAAAATGGCAGGGCATTGAAGTATGGGGAAATTCTTCTCAACCTCAGGTTGATACCTGCCAGGGGAAAGTGGAACTCTACAATGCCAACATCTCACATGCACACGAGGCAGTGGAGCTGTGGAAAGAGGACGATTTTACCAAAACAGGAGGTATGATCTATGCAGAGAATTCGACCTTTCTCAATAACCGCCGCACCATCACCGCATTATCATACCAAAGCATTCATCCTGTTACCGGGAAGGAGATTGACTACAATGCTACCTTTAAGTGGTGTACATTTAAAAACGATAAAAACTACATTGATGACAATCCGTTTTATGCCTTTGCAACGCTGTGGGATGTGAAAGGAGTGAAGTTCCTGGCGTGTGAGTTCTATGCCGGTGGGATGAAGAAGCCTGCCATCTATACCATTGATGCGGGATATAATGTGGGAAGTATCTGCAATGGAGGGGTATATGGACCCGATGGAGAGTGTGTTCCGGAATACCTTGATAAAAGCGAGTTCCACGGTTTTGACAAAGCCATCAGCTCACAGAACACACTTGCAGCCGACCTATACCCCATCAATATACAGCACACCTTGTTCTCCAATAACAACTATGGTTGCTGGATGAGCGGGTTGGAAAATGTGCTGAATATAAAAACCAGCGATTTCTCCATTGGCAACACCTTTGGCAACAAGGAGAGCCAGCAGTGTGCTATGTTCTCGGGACGGGGAATACACATCCAGTCTTCAACAGGATTCTTTATTGAGAATAACTCATTCTATCCATTCCCAAAAGAAGGCGGAAACTATGATGTAATCGGTATCGCAGCACTCTCAAACCCCAGCAACCATGATATCATCTACAACAACTCATTTAATCTGTTAAAGATTGGAAATACGGCAGTTGGGAATAACAGAGAAAGACATCAAAACGCTGTAGGAATTGAATATCAGTGTAATGAGAATTACAGTAATAATTATGCTGATTTTGAAGTAGAGAATAAATCACCTGGTGATGGACAAATCAATCAGAACTTGGGTTATTTAAACCTTTCAGCACATAATAAATTTAGTGACAGTGTTCAATGGCACTGGCGGAATATGGGTGAGATGTATGAATACTATTATCGTGATACCTCTGAGGTCGGAAGTGTATATGATCCCGACAGTATGAAAATTGAGGCCTATCTGCCTGGCAGGTTCGTGAAACTGATCTCAACGGAAGTAAACGGTTGTGAAGAGGATGGCGGAATCCATACAGAAAGCCTTACCTTATCGCCGGAGGAAAAGACCGAACTTGAATTAAAGTATGCTGTTGCAGGGAACGAGTATGATGCGGTAAAGGTAATCTATGATGATCTGAAAGATGGAGGTGATACCCCCGGAACCAGCATAGACATTGAAACTGCACAGCCTGAAGATACCTGGGATCTAAGGGATAACCTGCTCGGTAAATCTCCCTATCTGTCCCGCGAAATACTGGAACAAGCAGCCAATAAAACCGAGGTGCTGCCCAACAGTGTATTGATGGATATTCTCTCTGCTAACCCCGATGAGCTAAAGGATCCGAATTTCATTCACTTCCTTGAGACTAAAAATGAGCCTCTACCCGGTTATATGATTGATATCCTGATGGATGTGGCTGCCGGAACAACCTACAAAACGGCACTGCTTAATCAGATGGCGGTGCAGAAACGCATTCAGACCCTCTCTGCAAAGGAGATCCTCAACAGCCTGATCAATGAAACGGAGCAGGATAATGCTTCCATCAGGAGTTGGCTTGGAGCACTCAAGAGTCTGACCGCAGATATGCAGATCGCTGCCCTTTTGATCAGAGAGGGAAGCTATACGGATGCGGACACCCTTCTTGAGATGATCCCGGAACTGTACAATCTGGAGGGCGAGGCACTGAACAGCTACCTTGATAATAAATTTATGCTTAACTTTAAGCGTAATTTACAACAAAGTAACAGGAATTATATGCAGCTCGATTCCACAGAATTAGCACAACTCGAAATTATTTCTGAAAATCATGATGGACTGGCCAGGGCATCAGCAAGGGCTATTCTTGAGTTGTTCTATGGCCATGATAAATATTGTGATTGTCTTGAAGAGGCATCGAATAAAAGCACAAGGTATCTTGCACCCTCATTTGCAGGATCAGAGGATTCACCATTGCATATTGTAGTTTCCCCTAACCCGGCAAATCACTATGTGGAATTTTCCTATGAACTGTCTGAGATTGATAATGAAGGAATAATTATCATTTCAGATATGAATGGTAAACCTGTAACACAGTTTAAGGTTAATTCATCCAAAGGCGTTATTGCCTGGGATACCCGTAGGATTCCTGCCGGAACCTATATTTTTACATTACGAACAAAGTATTTTGAGGAATCAGGTAAACTGATAATTCAATAATGTATAATTAAAAGAGGTAGAACAACGCTCTGCCTCTTATCTATAATATAGAGCTATGAAATATTTTTTAGTCGCTTGTTGTTTTATATTCTCAACTGTTTTATCCGCACAAGAGATGATAGTCGATTGGGGACAATGCTTTGGTTCTGAGTATTATCACAGCGGTACAGATGTGGTTGAAGTTCTTCCCAATGATAATATAATTACTTCTATTCCTGTTGGTGAGGACAATGAGGCATATTCAAATTATCATGGAGGTGGGGATGCCTGGGTAATAATTTTTGATAATGAAGGTAACATTATAAATGAGAAGTGTTTTGGGGGGGGGGAGGCAGATCATTTTAGAGATATAGTGATCTACGACGAATCTATTTATTTTGTGGGACAGACTTTATCAACTGATGGTGATGTTCAGTCTGATCCTATTGGAGGATATTACAATATCTGGGTCGTAAAGACCGATTTTGATCTGAATATAATATGGGAGAGACAGTATGGATGTCTTGGGACTCAGAGTTTGAAAACAGCAAAAGTCACTCCTGAAGGGGGATTAGTTTTCCTGATGGAGTTTTTCAATGCAGGTGGTGGTAATGTAACCAACTACTACGGGATGCTGGATATCTGGGTTTGTGAAATTGATGCCAATAGTGAAATACTATGGGAGAAGACATTGGGGAATGCGGATGCAAACTCCGCTTCAAATCTATACCTGCAGGAGGATGGTTCATGCATCGTTCTCGGTGAGACAATAAGCTCTGGCGGAATGATTGATTGTAATTGTCATGGAGACAGGGATATATGGATTGCTGCTCTGGATGCAAACACGCATGATATCTCATGGCAGGGATGCTATGGTGGAAGTAATATGGATGCTATAAGTAACATAATACAATATAAGAACGGGTTTCTTCTTGCTGGTGTTACTCAGTCATCTGATGGTGATATATCCTATAATCATGGAGGACTTTATGATGCTTGGTTGCTGGAGATTGATAGCACAGGTGAATTAATATGGGAACACTGCTTTGGAGGCTCTGAAGCAGATGTGTTTAAGAACATTTATTTAATGCAGGATAATAACATTCTGATTATAGGTAATTCAAATTCGGAAGATGGTGATGTGAATCAGACCCTGTGTCCATGGGCTTTATGTCATGCAAATACATGGGTTGTAGAGCTTGATAGCAATAAGAAAATCCTTTGGAATGCTGTCTATGGACCGGAAGGTTATGATTCTCCTCCCCAAATTAATTCTGTAAAAAGAATCGGTCAAAGGGATTTTGTTATTGCTGCTCTGCTTCATGAAACTGATAACCACTCCGGTGATGTGGATTGTGAACCCTATCCGGTTAATATAGGAGAGTCAGCGTGGATATTCCGGTTATACGATCCAAATACAACGATCGATGAAAGCCCATCCACCTCAGCATTAAACCTCTATCCTAACCCAGCCAAAACAGAGATTACTTTCGAGCTACCAGTCTCATACAAAGAAAATATACTTTTTATCAGGGATGTATTTGGTCAAAACACCACCACCCTCACCATCGCGCCATCGCAACAGCAACTGCTGTGGGATTGCCATCTGGTGCCTGCCGGAGTATATTTCTACCAGGCAGAGATAGATGAGGTAATGTATATGGGGAAGGTGGTGGTGATAGAGTAAAATCTCTGAAATAACTCATCCCCAAATTAACGTTGACATTGGCCAAGCTCTTAACTTCCGTGAGTTCCCTTTGGCATAAATGCCTGACAATGACAGAGTTTATTCAATAGATTGATAGCCAGTTACTTGCATATTAAGTTCTTTTGCCAATTTATTTACTGTTCTGTAAGCCTTCGGGCACGGGCATCTTGTGGGGCTTGATTGGCGAGCGTACTTTTG
>CAYYSU010000066.1:0-9019 GCA_964474455.1 uncultured Bacteroidales bacterium | reverse complement strand
GGATTAAGAGTTAAAAGTGAATTTTTAGATTTTTACAGATTTATAAACAAAAAGGAAACACAGTGTTCCACAGTGGAAAAGTTCTATCATCTAAATATGTCCATTTTTAATGTATAATGGAATAATTACGCGTTATGAATTTCGTTGTGTTCCTTTACATCGTGAGCGGAGCGAACAATCCTAAAAACAAATTACGAAGCGATCACTTCTTCTTTTTCATTTTAGTTTGATAAAACCGTAAGAAGACATTCAGTTTCCCTAGAAGACTCATTTTTAGATTATATGGCAGTACATCTCCCATTTTGATGGCAGCATACATCATATTTCCATAAATAACTATTGGGCAGGTTTTTATAAATGTAAAGATGGAGGTACGCGTGTATTTTTTTTCATAACCGGCAATTGTGGCCCACTTGCCCACCACACAATCGAGCTCTTTTACCTGCTTATCGGATAGATTTGTTTTCCACAATCCTATTCTCGACTTATTCACGGGTTTCATCAAGCTGGTATGATATTTATCCATCTCGTCGCCATGAAATTTCTTTGCTGTATCGGAAATCGTATAATAATTGAGTACTTTCTCATCAACCGGTATATTCAAAAACTCACAAAATTGCTTTAAATATTTATCCGGAGCACATACAAAATCTTCATATCTGAATAGCAGGCTTCTATGGGGATATTTTTTTATAAATCGCTCGGTATCACGCACATAATACTTCCACCTCCAACCAATCAGTGCAGGGATATCGGCCTCAAAATCCACGCGGCTCATGGAGTAAAAATGATCGCGGTAATCGCGGTAAATAAATAGAAATTTCGCCTCGGGAAAAATCTTTGCCAGCTTTCGTATATAGAGTGTAAAATATGGATTTTTATCTCCCTGAAGCAGGATCTCCTCTTTGGGAAACATGGAGTTGTAATTGGAATATACCACTTGGATCAACTCGTTGAATTCATGTTCCCCCGTCATGCTCAACAACTCATTTTTCAATCGGTCTTCATCAATTGTCCATTCCGAAAAGTGATTAAAGGAGAACAGATCATTATAGAACTGCAGGAGTGTTTTACGATCCCAATGTGTTACCTTTTTATATCGGCTGTGCATGCTAACAATAAAAGGGCTTTCGATGGGGATATTTACATGGGGATGCGCGTCGAACACCATTCTGATAAGTGAAGTCCCCGATCGCGGGCGACCGATAATAAAGAAAAAAGGCACACTATTCTGCTTGTTCATTATTTATCAGATTTAGTATTAAACATCTGAATACGTTTTATAAAAAAATCAAAGTCACTTTTTCTAAAGGCAAATAACTCACGAGCCGACACCTTGCAGATTCTGCAATATGCAAAAGTAAGGCCTATGGTTCCTGTAGTATAGCTAATATTTGTCGCCCACGCCGCGCCCTTTGCACCAAATTCGGGAATCCAAATCAAATTTAATACAATATTAACTACTAATGCGAATGAAAAGGCGATAGCTGCCACTCCCGGTCTTCCCATTCCTGAAAGTTGTCCATTAAGAACCCGAAAGATCATAAACATGAGTACCCCGGGCAGGAGATAATTTATAAGCTCGCTGGAGCCGTCAAACTGGTTACCAAAAATAAGCGGGACTAATATGGGCACGAGAAACGCAAGTATTGTAGCCAGCAGAATGCCACCGATGAGCGTAATACGCATCAAACGAGCTGTTTCTTTCGTACTATTTTCATGGGAAGATGTATTTGCCGTCCGGCTCATAACAACAACGCCAACAGCAGAGGGGAACAACCATAGTTGCTCGACAATTTGTACCGCCAGGCTATATAAACCGGTTTCCGTGGCATCACCAATGCGGGCTAAAATCAGCAGGTCAACACGGAGGTTTAACTGTATCACCACAAAAGAGAGAGCGAAAAGAATCCCCGTACGCAAAAGACTCACTACCACCTCTTTGTCAGCACGTAGAATAATATTATATTTTCTGCCCAGGGTGACAACATAGTATATTGAGACGATACAGGTGGAGACGAGATAAGCCAACAAAGCTCCCATAATACCCATTTTCGCTACCCATACAAACAGACAAACAAAGATAAGATTAAGGATCAGAGGTATCCAGTTTTGGAAATTAAAACTCTTTATATCCTCTTTCCCAAGAAAGATACCGCCTGTATATAGCAAAACCAGTTTGAACGGGATAACAAGCAATACAATAAGTATATATTTCGGTAAGTAATCGGGATGGTCATAAATAATAAATCCTGCCAGGGAGAGAATCATACCCAAAACAGAAGCAATAATCAATAAAAAAAACACGCAAGAGACGATCCGTTGTTCAGAAAACTCCTTTTTCCCAATATGAAAAACCGCAGATCGTCGGATTCCCATCTGCACAAAGCCAACAGCCACCAGTGGGATAACCATGATGGAGTAATAAATACCGAAATCTTCGGGGCCCAGCACTCTTGTTAACACCACATATATTAATAATGATGCTATCAAAGAGATAGTATACGAACTGAAAACGCCTGAGATATCTCGAAAATAGCTTCTTTTGGCCAACACCGTATTTTTTTACAAAGAAACAAAAATTAGTATTAGGTAGTGTAAAGAGTATTCTCAAATTCATTAATGTAAAAAAGATTACTTTTGCAAAAAAAGCAATGGTGGCATGAAAATCCCTTTCAACAAACCGCACTTTACAGGCAAAGAGCAAAAATATTTATTAAAAGCAGCATACAAAGGCCGATTTTCCGGCAACGGTCCCTATACTCAGGAGGTACAGCAACTATTTGAAAGAAAATATGGTTTTGGAAAGACCCTGTTAACCACTAGTTGTACCGATGCGCTTGAGATGATGGCAATACTGTTCGATATCAAGGAAGGTGATGAAGTAATCATGCCATCGTACACCTTTGTCTCTTCGGCAAATGCCTTTGTATTACGCGGAGCAAAGGTGGTTTTTGCCGATAGTATGCCCAACAATCCAAACATGGATATCGACAAGCTCGAATCGCTTATCACAGAGCAAACGAAAGCCATTTTGGTACTCCATTACGGGGGTATTGCCAGCGACATGGATCGAATTATGGAAATTGCCAATCGGCACAATATATTAGTAGCAGAAGATGCAGCGCACAGCATCGCTTCCACATACAAAAACAAGCCCTTGGGCAGCATCGGTCATTTAGGAGCCTACTCATTTCATGAAACAAAAAATATTATTACCGGCGAAGGAGGCATGTTACTGATAAACGACAGTAGTTTTTGCAATCGGGCGGAGGTAATATGGGAGAAAGGAACCAACCGGGCAGCGTTTCAGCGTGGTGAGGTACAAAAATATGAGTGGGTAGATATCGGATCGTCGTTTTTACCTTCCGACCTTATCGGTGCTTGTTTATTGGCACAAATGGAGAGCATAGATAACATCCAGAAGAACCGGATTTCCAGTTGGAATCGGTATTATTCTGACCTTAAAATATTGGAAGAAAAGGGATTGGTTCAACTCCCTGATATACCTGATTATGCCACAGTGAATGGTCATCTGTTTTATCTTGTAACAAAATCGAAGGAGGAACGCGATCAGCTACTGGCCTATCTATACAGTAAAGGCATCAGTTCTGTTTTTCATTATCTCTCATTGCATAGCAGTCCGTATTACCAGGATAAGCATGACGGCAGAACACTCACCAATGCCGATCACTTTTCGGATTGCCTTATTCGTTTACCGTTATATTATGGCATAACAGCAAGCGAGATCAAGTATGTTGTTGAGATTGTTTATTCGTTTTATTTGTAGTAGAAGGCTGATAATAGGAATTTTTTTACCTATCCACGCTTCACGGTGGAAGGTGAAAGAAGGAAGGTGAAAGGTGGAATGCCCCCCCGCACTTCCGTGCGGAGATATGCCAGTTGTCGCCCTTAAAGAAATATATGTCAAACGATTACATCCATGCTTTCGGGTTTTTAGCCGCCACATAAATCATAAACCATTGAAATAAAAAAAAACCATATCGCCAAGAGCCGCAAAGTTTTCCCAAAGTTTCGCAAAGAATTAAAACAAAATACTTAAATATTTCTTTGCGTTCCGATAGTTATTCGGAACATCGCGGTTCTTAGCGCAACTTTGCGAAATAGCATGTTAAAAAAACTTCGATAACCGTATACGATTCGATTGCTTCTTCAGGCTTTTGGGTACCTCTTTTGGATTTGATCCTGTATCCTACGAAAAATATTACATCGGGATTGAAGTAATCAATATCTCTTGTCACTTTTCTTTTACCTTCAATTTGAACCACCGAGGATTTCTCGGTAGTTGATTTCACCAATAATTCACCTGATTTGTGGTTATAAACCTGACAGGAGAGATACCTGTCAGGTCATCCAAACCCCGACAACCACTTCTTCTACAACTTACAACAACCATAACCTACAACAAAAGAGAAGAATCCCCTCATTGTGGTATCCTGCAATTCAAACTTTTTTCGCTTTTGAACAGAGGCAGAAAAAGATAAAAGCGTTGCTAAAAAACAAATACAAAAACAAAACGTTTCATAATCAACGATTTCAATTATAGCAAAAAAATTAAAAGAGCCTAAAGGTGTTATTTTATTCTATTGTTAGTCTGAAAAATATAAATTTGCCAATTACGAAACACAACACATCTCATGTTTAAAAAACTATTCCGGATACTCGTAAAAATAATCAGTGCTATTTTTTTATTCATTTTACTGATATTATTACCTTATACAATCACTCCCGTATATGAATACCCCGAGCCAACACCTTTCGCCGGAGATCAGCTCTATAACCCATACGCCGGCAACAGCTTCTCGCATTGGCAGCGGATAAATTTCCATGCCCACTCCGACCATTGGGGCAGTATAGGCATCACCAATGCAAGCTCTAATTCACCAGATAATATAAGAAAAACTTATGTCGATGAGCTGGGATATACTATGCCCGGAATATCCGATTACCAATATATTAACCGATCGCTGGACACAATGACGTCATATATCCCTGTTTACGAACATGGATATAATATTCATAGGGTTCATCAACTGCCGGTAAATGCCAAGAGAGTCACATATCTTGACTATCCACTTATACAAAAAATAAATCATAAACAACACGTAATAAATGCTTTACGCAGGCAGAGTGATTTTGTAATTCTGGCTCATCCAAGACTTGACAGCGGATATATTGCTCCTGATTTATCAAAGCTTGCCAACTATCAAGCCATTGAGATCCTCAACACTTTCGCATACTACAAACCAGCAATGGAGTATTGGGATATCGCCCTCAGCTCCGGGAGATATATTGTTGCCGCCGGTAATGATGATATGCATAACCTCAACAAGCAACGGGAGTTCGGATACAGGTTCAACAGTGTGGGAACAAGTTCAAAATATGCCAACGACCTTCTCACCGAGATGAAACGAGGCAATCATCTGGTTGTCAGCACACATCGTTCATCCAAAGATAATATTACGAAAAAGAGAGAAAAACTGGCAGGAGTAGAAAACAGGATCTCAGACTTTATTGTGGCAGGAGACACAATCACACTAACTGTCAATTATCCAACTCATTTCATATCCTTTTTGGGAGATAATGGTGAGATGTTAAAAAAGGTCAGCGGGGACACCCTTGCAAGCTACGTTATGAAGCCGGAGAACACCTATGTCAGAGCTGAGGTTCACTTCAGGGATCACACCAATATTTACCTCAACCCGGTAGTGCGCTATTCCGGTGACATATCTGTATATCAACCTGTTACAACAATAAAATATTTCCAAACAATTATCTTTACTATAATACGACTCGCTATTTGGCTAATACTGTTTAGTTTTGTACTCGTAAAAGTTATTATCAGGTGGAGATAAAAAAAGCTATTGAAGAGAGATCGCGATACAGGAGGTCAACAATATTAATCATTTTGATCTCTTTTGTTATAAAGGGAATCGTTGCCGGAACCACTAACCTTGGCAATGATGAGGTGTATTACATTTTATACGCATTGTTTCCCGACTGGAGTCATTTTGATCATCCTCCCATGGTTGGATATATCATCCAGTTATTCTCTTTAGACTTGCTTCTCAGGTCAGAGTTTTTCATCAGACTGGGAGCAATTGTTTTGTCTTCTTTCAGCACATGGATTATTTATCTTCTCACAGAAAAAATCAGCAGTCCGAGGGGAGGATTTTTTGCAGCATTGATATTTACAGCCTCCGTTTACGCAACAATAATTGCCGGCACATTTATTCTTCCTGATGCACCCCAGATGTTGTTCTGGCTTGCGGCCATGTATTACTTTCACGGCGCAGTACTTTCTGATCCAAAGTCAGAAGGTGTAGATCAAAAAATCCTTCTTGCAGGATTGTTTGCCGGGTTGGGGATGTTGTCGAAATACACCGCCGCCTATCTTTGGGTCGGAGCGGGAGCATATATCCTTCTTTTTAACAGAAAATGGCTCAAAAAATTATCACTATGGCTTTCAGGAATAATCAGCCTGGTGATATTCTCACCAGTTATTTTTTGGAACATCAATAATGATTTTATCAGCTTCACCTTTCAGGGCAGCAGGGCTACATTTTCGAATATAAATCCGGGTTTTCTCGGCGTAGAGCTGCTGGGAGAGTTTATGTACAACAATCCTGTTGTTTTTATTTTAATAATAATCACCATAGTGATGTTACTTCGCGGGAAGTCGTTTTGCGACAAAGGCAGTCAACGATATCTGTTACTGATGAGTATCCCAATGATACTGTTATTCTGGGTAATCGCACTGTCGCGACGAACACTTCCACACTGGACCGGGCCGGCTTTTTTCCCTCTGATAATGCTCACCGCCTGCCGGTTTGATCGTTCCCTACAAAAGGGTGACCGCAACATACCCAAAGGCATCAGGACAGCACTAATTGTCCTGGCAGGATTTCTTTTTGTGGCCTGGTTACAGATAAAGACTGGGTTTATTCCTTTGGAGCAAAACAACATCCCCGACCCTACCTGCGATCTCTATGGATGGGAAAATATGGGCGAACAATATAAAGATATTCACGACAGAGCTGTTTCTGAAAATCTTATTGCCGCCGATGCGCCTATTGTTTCACACCGATGGTATCCTGCTGCCAATTACGAATATTATTTGGCCTACGATGCAGGCACCACTGTTATGGGATTGAACAAGCCGTCACAAACCCACAAGTATGCCTGGATAAATGCAGAACGCGGCGATTTTATGCTGGGTATGGATGCCTGGGCCATAGAGTCATCACGCGACAAATTCAAGCCACAAAAATGGTACAGGGATTTATTCTCTGAAATATACTGTTATGATACAATAATTGTTAAGCGCAGCGGCGTTGCAATTGACACTGGTTATGTATATATTTGTAAGACGATGAAACGCATTCCCGATTGGAATCAAACCATAAGAAAGGATTTATTACCAACCATTTTTTTCGGATCCACAATACGGTCAAAATCTTCTGACGAGAGCAATCCCAGTTTCAAGGCAGCTTCTTTCAGGGTCATATTTTCCTCGTAGGCAAGTTTTGAAATCTTAGCTGCCTTTTCATAACCTATATGCGTATTTAATGCTGTCACCAGCATCAATGAGTTGTTGAGGTGCTTCGAGATTTGCTCTTTTGATGCCTTCAGACCTTTTACGGTTTTGTCGGCAAAGGAGCGTGAAGCATCAGCAAGTATCGTTGCGGAGTGTACAATATTGCGAATTATCACCGGCATATTAGCATTTAACTGCAGATGCCCATTAGCTCCTGCAATGGTTACTGCTGTGTCGTTACCCATAACTTGGGCACACACCATTGATAGGGCTTCTGCCTGTGTTGGGTTCACTTTCCCGGGCATGATGCTGGATCCGGGCTCATTGGCAGGAAGTATCAGCTCTCCCAGCCCACACCGCGGCCCGGAGCCCAAAAGACGAATATCGTTAGCCACTTTCATCAGGCTTACGGCAACACGTTTTATGGCGCCGTGGCACTCCACCAGTGCATCATGAGATGCTATGGCCTCGAATTTATCAGGCGCAGCAACAAAAGGTATCCCTGTGAGCTCTTTCAGAATAGCCACAGCAGTGATGTCGAAGCCCTTCGGGGCATTAAGACCGCTACCCACTGCGGTGCCGCCAAGAGGTAATTCCAAAAGATGCATCCTTGCATTGCGTAAAGCATTACAACCATGATCCACCTGCGACGCCCACGCACCAACCTCCTGACCCAGTGTCAAAGGAGTGGCATCCATAAGGTGGGTACGCCCGGTTTTCACAATATCATTAAACTCCTGAGCTTTTTGTAACAGCTCCCTACGTAGATGATCCAATGCCGGCAGAAGGTAATCAGAAATGAGTATGTATGAGGCTATTCTCATTGCTGTCGGGAAGGTATCATTAGTACTCTGCGATCTGTTAACATCATCATTAGGATGAATTCTGATATCCACGCCTCTGGCTTGAGCCAAATCATTGGCGCGATGTGCAATAACCTCATTAACATTCATATTGGTTTGTGTTCCTGATCCGGTTTGCCACACCAACAGCGGGAAGTGAGCTTCATGTTTTCCTGCCAGGATCTCATCACAAACCTCTGTTATCAGTTCACTCTTTTGTTTTTCCAGGCCGGCATGTTCATTATTTGCTTTCGCAGATGCCTTTTTAACAAGGGTCAGAGCATTCACTAACCGGGAAGGCATTTTCTCACTTCCAATTTGAAAATTCTCCAGTGATCGTTGTGTTTGCGCGCCCCAGTAGCTCTCTTCAGGTACGCAAATCATTCCCATTGAGTCGTATTCTTCCCTATATTTCATGTTTCAAAATTTATAATACGAAATAACAACTTTTTTCAGCTAAAGTGAAATATAGATCAAAAACTTCAAAGAAGAAAAAACAGACTTGTAAAAATGCTATCTTTGTAAAAAGAGAAAAAAATGAAACGTATAGTAGTTTTAACCGGTGCCGGGATGAGTGCAGAAAGTGGCATTGCAACATTTCGTGGCGCCGATGGTATGT
>CAYYSU010000065.1:0-9827 GCA_964474455.1 uncultured Bacteroidales bacterium | reverse complement strand
AGTTTATAAAAAAATCTATTTATACTCGTTGTCTAAATTCTGGGGCTAATTATAATCGCGAGCGCATTCTCACCAAGGTATCAAATTATCACTATTTTAATGGAGGTGTCTTTCCGGGAACGATTTCGTTGCAACATTCTGACGGAACAATTTACGGCCCATGGCAAACATACGGTTCTGTGGGTCAGGGCGGAGTGGTAAATGCTTATTGGAATTGCTATCCATTAGTAAAAATTAAAGCAGGAACCTACACAGTTATCGATTCCGACCCACCTACCTGGTCACATAATAGTGGCTCGAATTATTGTGGAATTACCTGGATTAGAGCTATTAAATAGAAACTTTGCCGGAAGGTGGTGTTTGCTGCACCACCGTCACCGGCGGCAATGTACAAAATACAGTGTTGTGGGGTAGCCAGTGCCGGATAAATAGAATTATGCGTGCAACACATTTCCCCCAATGGCAATCCCACTGACTTTATCAATTATAGTTTTACCTCTAAAAATATTCAAAAGAGAGATTATTCGCCTCGCGTGGCTCGTATTCAATAATCGTTTTTAACAAATCTAAATATTTTTTGTTAATTTGAATTATAATGGTTGAAGCGATGCTTATAAAACTTGGAATCCTGCTGGTGGGGTTTACTTATGCCGGTGTGCTGCCGTATACCGTAAAACGCGGTGTTCAGCATGTTGATTTCGACTTGAAAAAGTATACGCTGAGTTTTTTAAGCAATAAAGATCTTTATGGTAAAACTTATGTAAGAAAGTACAAACGACTACTTTTTGCCACCGCCTTTTTAAATTATCTGTTTTTCTGGCTGCTCTCACTATTTTATGATTTGGGCGAAAACGAACGTTTTATGCAGCAAATTGACTACAGCTTTGCATTTTTAACTTTGTTGGCTTTTGTACCCCACAATATTTCCCCTTATGGCTTCAGAAATATTGCCGCCAATATACAACGAATATTGCATAACTTGCTGGCTGTCATAGTTTTTATAACGCTGCCTGTTCTGATTGTTTTATTTCAGGTTGCTGTTTTACCCGACCTAAGTTTTCTAGGCGTTTCAGGGCTGATAATTATAGGGTTCGTGGTGCTGGCAGTACTTACTTCAATCATTAAAAACGGCATTAACGGTGTGACCGAAATATTGTTTATTAACGGGATTAGTATTTGGAGTATTTTTATATCAATACTCACGTTAATAAAATAGCACATTTATATATTGTAAGAATTTTTTAAACAAGTAATAATATGAAAACTATTTATCATAAAGCCGATAGCCGAGGCCACGCCAATCATGGTTGGCTCGACACGCATCACAGCTTCAGTTTTGCCAATTATTATGATTCCAAAAGAATGAATTTTGGCGTGCTGCGGGTATTAAATGATGATGTGGTAGAGGGCGGAACGGGATTCGGCGAACACCCGCACCGGGATATGGAAATCATCAGTATCCCTTTGGAGGGCGAGTTGAGCCACGGCGATAGTATGGGCAACCACGGTATCATCAGCAAAGGCGAAGTGCAGGTGATGAGCGCAGGCACCGGTGTGGTGCACAGCGAGAGAAATGCCAATGCAGATAAGCCGGTGAAATTTCTACAGATATGGATTATTCCCAGGGAAGCAGGAGTGGAACCGCGCTATGGCCAGATGGATATAGCAGGCAGGGTTAAACCCAATGATTTCCAGCAAATAGTATCCCCGTACAAAGATGATGACGGGGTGTGGATACACCAGGACGCCTGGCTGTTCATGGCAAGCTTCGAGAAAGGAAAAACGAAGGAATATAAGCTCCAAAATAAAAATAATGGGGCCTACATCTTTGTTATTGAAGGAAAAATTAAAATCAACGGTCAGGTACTGGAAAAACGCGATGGTTATGGGGTTTCAGCAGTGGATTCCTTTGAAGTAAAAGCATTGGAGAGTTCTGAATTCCTGTTAATCGATGTGCCCATGCAATTACCACAATAAAAGGTATTAGGAGTTTACCTTCGATTGTAATAACCGCTTTTGTGGTTTTATTATTCTTAAATGTTATGATTTTTTTTTATTCCCACATCCAGAAAAGGAAGTGGAGTAGGGGTTTTTAGCGCCTATGAAAAATCCAAAGAAATCTCTGAAGTAGATAACTTCATTATGTATCTGATAAATTGGGTCGGCGTGATGAAAATTAGTTTTCATTCTTCACACATCGAACATATAGCCCATAAGATTTTTTCATGCCTGTTCTATAGGATTCATCCTTACTATACGACAACTTTCTTACCGCACCACCATTGCTGCCACTCTCGGAAGCAGTCCAGAATAGAGTCTCATATTCATGTGGATGGAACTCTCCGTTTTCTTCTCTCAATCCTCCCGGCAATGCTGTGAATCCGGATCTGTTCTCTCCATTTTTTTTGCTGTACCAGCCATTTACTGCCTTTAACTGTAATCCGACGTCAAAGCCTCGCCACCAAGAATTTAGGTCGAAGACAGAATGTCCCGGATAAAATTTTGTGTCTGCTTCACCTTCCAGAGTTTTCCACTCCTGATCTGTGGGCAGATGCCATCCGTCAGGACATATACCCTGCAATGTCTGGTTTTGATGTTGCCAGCCTTTTGCTGTTGCAGCTCCATAGGTGTACATAGCACCATACCCGAATTCGGATGAATTCTGATAATAACAATATGCATCTGCTTCGCTGTTGTTTTCCAATGCGCCCCATCCTGTTACTGTTTCTATATACGGGATGTTTGTACCATCAGGGTATTTCGAGACATAGAGGTTTTCTGCCATCCAACACTGTTCTCCTATCTGAACGGTTTTATAATGATTTCCTTCTATATCAATGACCTCATGAGCATCCTGACATGGACCATATATCGTTACGGCATCTGATATTGTTATAATATCGGACTCGTTTTCATTAGAAACGTTAAGTTTGACGGTATAGTTTCCTCTTATGCCATAGGTATGCACCGGATTTTGTTCACTGCTGGTATTCCCATCGCCAAAATCCCACTCCCAATTTTGCGGGTTGTTCTCCGAGGCATCAAAAAAAGAAATTCCTGTGTTTATCTCTCCGCTAACAACAGGAATATATATTCCAGCGATCAGAGGCTGCAGATCTTCATCAACATTAATATACTTGTTACAAACTTTTCTATCGGATCCAATGTCGTTTGATACATCAAGTGCTACATAATACTCTCCCGGTTGAGTATAGGTTTTTACGGGATGTTGTTCGGTGCTGGTGGTGCCATCACCGAAGTCCCAAAACCATTGTGTCGGGTGGTTCAGGGTAGTATCCATAAAAAAAACCTCCAAGGGGACTTTTCCTGATAGGGGTGATGCTGTGAATCCGGCAACAGGTACTATAGGTGCATATACCGTAATGTAATCTTTTTTTGTATTTGGTTCTCCTAATTCATCTACTCCGGCTGATAAGGTTACCGAATAAACGCCTTCGGAAGTGTAGGTGTGCTGTGGGTTTTGTTCGTCGGAAGTGATTCCATCACCAAAATTCCACCACCACAGCTTGGGCGAATTTGTGGAGGAATCGGTGAAGGTAACAGTTAATGGTGAGGCTCCCAATATCCGGTCTGCGGTGAACATAGCTTGTGAAACAATAGGAATATCTCTCAATGTGATTTGTATCGAATTCGTAGCTGATAGCCCTTGGGAATCCTCCACATATAGTTTGATTGATAACTCCCCTGCCTGTAAGGTACTGGTGTTGAGCGTATACGTGTTACTTTCTGATTCAGGTAAATAGATGGTAAGTTCGTTTATGGATAGTGTTATGCTGATGATATTCTGTTCGTTATCTTTGCATAGGGTTTTAATTTGTATTTTATCTCCTATTATGAATGATGAATTATTTTGTGGTTCCAGAATTATGGCCTCAGGCGCCGTATTGGTTTTTGTGCATGAATGAGATGCAATTACGCAACACAGTGTCAATAAAAAGATTGTGGTTATATGACTTATACTATTGATTTTCATTTTGTTAAAGTTGTTTTTGTCATTCGTAAGACTGCACTAAGTGATCCGTTTTTCTAATGGTAATTAGCAGGCTGATTTTTAATGCATCTTATTGAATTTCCCTGTGACATATTCCAGGCGCCTCTGCTACTATTATTATATAATGATATCAATATGCGATGATATGCAAATCTGTCGGAGTTATAAGTGCCTTTGGTAGCCGTCCAGAAACAGGCTTCATAGGCATCGGAATAAAAGTGACCATTATAATAATCACGATTACCTACTGGTAAAGCATTAAATCCGTATCTATTAACACCATTGTTTTGTTGTTGCCATCCGCTAGTGGATCTGAGATTTAGTCCCACATCAAATCCTCTATTAGATGGCGTCGACCCAGACCATACTTCATGACCAATAGGATATTGAGAATCGACATATCCTTCCAACACCATCCATTCATAATCATTTGGCAGATGCCACCCGTCAGGGCATATACCCTGACCTTCCTGGTTGTCATGTACCCAATCCCATGCTATTGCTGCGGCATAGGTATAAAAGGCACCATGGTGAGGCGTATATTGATTTTCCGGATAACAATAGGCGTCATCAAATATTATATCAAGCAGATCGGCCCACTCTTGAGTGTTTGTAATGTGAGGTATCGCTGTGCCATCAGGGTAGTGTGTTGTTGCCAGGTTTTCAGCCATCCAGCATTGGTTTCCAATCTGTACTGTGCTATAGGTGTTGCCGTCAATATCAGTTACCGTAGGAGCCTCTTCACACGGGCCGTACACATGCACTGCATCTTCCACAACTGTTGTGTCGTAGCCCAGGGCATTTCTTACAACAAGTTGTACTGTGTAATCTCCGGTCTGAGAGTAAACATGTACCGGATTTTGCTCATCGCTGAACGTGCCATCTCCAAACTCCCAGAGCCAAAAATCAGGTTGATGTTCTGAGGCATCGAGGAAATGAACTGATGAGTCAATATGTGCTCCAACCTGAGGCAAGTTTATCTTGGCTACCGGTGGCTGAGCTGAATCCGAAACAACAATATAATGATACCTTACCAACCTGTCACTTCCAACATCGTTTGATACTTCCAGAGCAACAAAAAAATGATTTACCTCTGTGTAAACCTTCACCGGGTTCTTCTCCGCACTGGTGGTGCCATCACCAAATTCCCAAAACCATCTGGAAGGATTGTTGAGTGATGAGTCATAAAACATCACCGTTAATGGTGAACGACCTGTTCTTATGGAGGCTCCAAATTCTGCAATAGGTTCCGACGCTGGCGATCGGGCTTCTATGTAATCTGGTTTTGTAAGCGTATCAGTCAAAGCATCAACTCCTATAGCCAGGGATACGGAATATACTCCATTGGTATCATAGGTGTGACAGGGGTGTTGTTCGGTGGAGGTACTGCCATCACCAAAATCCCAATACCATATCTGAGGGTTGTTTGACGAAGAGTCAGTAAAATAGACTGTGAGAGGGTAAATCCCTGATTGTGTGTTTGATGTGAACTGTGGCTCTGGTTGTGGCGCCGGTAATTCCCGTAAAATGATACGGATAGTATCGTTATCACTAAGACCTTCGGAGTCTTCCACATGATATTTTAAAATATAAATTCCAGCTGTGAGAATTTTACTGTCCAGCGAATAAATATTCGTACTTCGTACTTGTTGAGGTATCGATAAATCATTTATAAATATGGTCGCATTACTAATATTGTTATCTTCATCAAAGCACGAAGTTTGAATTTTAATTATATCACCAACAAAATAAGATGTTACGTTTCCTGAAGTTGTAATGCTGCATGTTGGAGCAACATTTTGCTTTGTGCATGAGTGTAGTGTTATAATGCCAATGGAAAAAAATATTATAACAAATAGCAATATCTTTTGATATTTTTTGGTCATGATGGCAAGTTGAATATTTAGAAATAGTCTCTTGCGAAGTTACAAAACCTTTTTGTCTTAACTTGAAACATGCCACCTGTTTTTTAACAATATAAATAAAATTTTCTTCAAAGATCTCTCTACTCCTGCGTAAAGGCGAATTTTATGATATTGGCCCCCATCTTTAGCGCTTTCAGGCGGGTCTCTTCGCTGTCTTTGTGAACAGCCTGATCCTCCCAGCCATCGCCTAAATCACATTCGTAAGTGTAGAAGCACACCAGGCGTCCTTCGTAGATCAGGCCAAATCCCTGTGGTGCCTCATTGTCGTGCTCGTGGATCTTGGGAAGCCCCGTTTCAAACTTGTAACTCTGGTGGTAAATGGGGTGGGAGTATGGCAGCTCAATGAACTCCAGCTCTGGAAAAACCTTCTCCATTTGCGGACGGATATACTCGTCGAGACCATAGTTGTCGTCGATATGTAAAAAACCTCCCGCCAACAGATACTCCCGCAGGTTGCGCGCTTCGTCGTTGCTGAAAAGGATGTTTCCATGCCCGGTAATATGCACAAAGGGGTAGTTGAATATATCGCTGCTGCCCGGTTCAACTGTTGCATATTCCTGGGCAAGGTCGGTTCCTATATTCTCGTTACAAAAAGCTATAAGGTTTGGGAGCGAAGTGGGATTGGCATACCAGTCGCCGCCGCCACGGTATTTCATCAAAGCTATCTTCGTTTGTGTTTGTGCCGACATGGTTAATGCAGCACATAGGAGTATTACGGAGAGGGTTATTTTTTTCATTATCTTAAACTTTTAGAGTATAAATGCCTGACTCGTTGAGTAGGTTAAAGGTATGGCACGCTACTACGCCGGCGGTTTCTGTTCTCAGCCTTGCGCTGCCCAAAGAAACGGGCTTAAATCCGTGCTCAATGGCCATCTGAGCTTCTTCGGGTGAGAATCCGCCTTCCGGCCCGATCATAATCACAGCGTTTTCTCCCCGGGGATACACCTGCTGCAAAAGCTGCTTCTCCATATCACCACAATAAGCAAAATATCTGTTCTTTTCAGTTATAGAACTGAGAAATTGCTTCATGGTCATGCCATCGGCAATAAAAGGTAATGTGGCTTTTAGCGATTGCTTCATAGCTGAAATGAGAACCTTCTCAAGGCGTTCCGGTTTAATGACTTTCCTTTCGGAGTGAAAACTGTATAACGGAGTAATTCCGGAGATACCTATCTCGGTGGCTTTTTCCAGGAACCATTCCGTCCGGTTGATGTTTTTGGTGGGAGCAATGGCGATATGCAAATCAGGTTTGTTTTTCTCTTCTACAGTAATATTTTTAATCTCAATAATGCATTTTTTTGGCGACGCTACGGCAATTCTGCCATGGAAAAACCTGCCTTTGCCATCCGTAAAATCCATGGCATCACCCTCCTGCATTCTTAATACTCTCACGCAGTGTTTTGACTCTTCCTGGTTTAGAAATGCAGTATTGTTATTTTCTATTTTTGGTATGTAAAACAAATTCATTTTTTTTAATCTTCTTCATACTATAATTTTTATCTTTACACCACCAAATATCAATCAATACCGATGGCAAGAAAAACTGTTACCCCAAAAAAAGTGGATCGAAATTCAGTGATAGCAATAATTTTTTCGATCCTTGCAATTCTGGTTGTTTACTTTATTCAACATCCAAAGCTGTTAAACCTGCAATTATGGCCCCGTTACATGACATTGTCGGCGACAATTATGGGTTTTTCATTGCTGTTTCTATTCCAAAAGAAACGCTACAAAAATACAATTAATAATGCATTATGGCGTGATCCTCTTTTTTTAAGTTATGGAGCTCTTGCTTTAGTTATGTTGTTATCACTTACAAATACCATTAACATAAGTGAAGGTTTGATGGATTCATCCAAATACCTGCTTATGTTTATGTTTCTTGGGTTGTCACTCATAATATATAATAATGATAACGGTTATAAAATTGTTTCTAAAGTGGCCGTTGTTATCATGCTTGGTCTTTTTATATGGGCTATGGCACAGTATATTCCCCGTTATCTGTATAATACTACCGGTGGGGTTAGAGACATGGATGATGTTCGTGTCAACTTTGTGCGTTCCAACCAATATCTTGTAGGAGTGTTTCTTTTGTTGCCATTTGTTCTCTTCCAGTATCTTCGGAAGGAGAGGATATGGGATGTTTTAACGGCTGTTGCTTTATATGGTAATCTTTTTTTTATTATCGCAATTCAAACCCGTTCTGTTTGGGCTGCTATGTTCCTGGGCTTTCTGGTAGCCGGAGGAGTATTTCTGTTCACCGGGAAGAAAAAAGTTTCTCAGGCAAAATATAAGGTGTTGGTTCGTAAAATTGTATATATTATAGGTGCGGCAATAATCTTTTTTATTGTTGCCGAGGGGATGGCGCATATTTTTGGTAATGTCCGTTCTACTGTTACTTCCAGCATTGAAAAGACGTTTGACAGTTCACAAAAATTTGGAGCAGGATCGCGTTTACGCCGGTGGAATGCTACGGTGAAACTTATAAAGGAGAATCCTGTTTTGGGTGAAGGTGCCGGCGACTGGAAGACTGTAAAGTATAAATATGGACTTTTTGATAATAGTGTAACACCACATAACGATTATCTATGGGTGCTCTCTGACTCAGGGTTTGTGGGATTCTTTTTCTACATGATGCTGTTTATTCTTGCTTTTATATATCTTTTTCGGGCCTGGCGCCGATGTGATGACGAAGAGGACAGGATAATGGCTCTGTGTCTGTTGTTCGGACTTGCCGGGTATATGGCAATACAGTCATTTACTTTCCCCAAAAAGGGTATCTCTCATCAGTTGATGCTGACACTTTTCGTTGCCTTTTCTATAATCCTTAACCATCGCGCTTCAAAGAGAGAAAGGAAAAATATTCCTCAATGGCTATTTATTGCACTGTTAGTTTTTAATATTCTTGTCACCCCCGTGATGATTACTTTCGCCACCGTGCGATTAAAATCAGAGCACGCCGAGCGGATTGCGTTGGCATACAGAGCCCGTGGTGATCATAAAAATATTATTAAATATATGGCCATGGCCAATAATAAATGGTCAAATATTGACCCGTTTAATCACTCTATATCATCTTATATTGCCGAGTCGCACTATCATCTTGAGGAACATAATAAGGCCATTAAATATTATACTCAGGCACTTCGTGAGAGCCCTTATAACCCCAATTACTGGGTCAACAGGGCTATGGCATATAGTAAGTTAGAAATACATGACAAAGCTTTGAAGGATTTGGATATGGCTTTGAAGTTGGATCCTGATTATATTCTCGCATTGACAAATAAGGCTGTTATCTTTTTTAACAAACAGGATTACGATGAGGCCTCAGAGTTATTGTACACTATTCTTGAAAAAAGATCACGTGGTACGCAAGCCGGAAAAGCGCATTATATGCTTGGACTGATTCATTTAAATAGAAAACAGATGGATACAGCATGCATGTATTTCAAAGATGCAGTAACAAATAATTTTGCTGATGCTCAGAAGTATGTTGATGCTTATTGTAAGAGTGAGACGAAGTAGTAATCAATTATTAATGATGATTTGACTACTTTTCAATTATTAACTTGCCGTTTTTTATAATTTTATTGCTCTCTGTAATACGATGGTGTTGTATTTATAGAATACTGTTATTATAGCGCATGAATCAGCTGTTTGAGGGGCGTATTTATAAAAACCTTTTAAGCGAGCAGGTCTTTCGTTATAAGGAATACCGCCGCTAATTGGTATCCACCCTACCAACCACGTATAGGTTATAGCGAGTAAAATATTATTAACGGTGTATTGATTACAGTTCCAGATTTTGTGGAAGGAGTTCGTGCAAACGGTTTGCTTTGACTCGTCCTAAAAAAAGTTTACACTTTTTATCTCACAATCCTGTTTCAAAT
>CAYYSU010000064.1:0-10730 GCA_964474455.1 uncultured Bacteroidales bacterium | reverse complement strand
GAGTTGAATAAAATTTCTTTTATTATCAGTTTGTTATTGTTCGCTCAAAAACTGATTTGTTGCCTTTGGCATCTTTAACCACGAGTTTCAGGTTGATGTTCCCCTCCGGGAGATGCTTGTCATGGCGATAATAGAGGAGTTTGTTCTTCGCATCGTATCTGAAAAGCACCCATTGCTCATTAAAATAACCATTGTATTCGGTTATCCCGCTAAGGTTGTCTGTGATACGGAATTTCAGAGAACGGGCATATCCCTCCTTGCTTCTTAATGAAAGATTCAGCGGAGTAATTTCCGGTGCGGTAGTATCTGCAGTGATAAAATAGGTGCCGAATCTCTTCGTCTTGGTCGATACATTACCTTTGGAATATTTTCCACCGGCATATATAACTTCTCCATCCTGATATCTGGCAAGGCACAATTTATTGGCATTAAAATCAAACCCCTCCGTAACAGGAATTTGAATTTCAAATCTCTTATGAGCTACCTGCCTCACATTACCTGCCTCAACGAGTTTTGAATAGCCATTGATATTTTCAGGAAGTTCAGAATGCCTGACCACAATTGTCATATTATCAAACAAAGATTTCGGACCGGTTTTCAGCGTCAGGTATTCTTTTTTAATGTGGTTGGATTTTCTCCATTTCAAAACAACTTCATTATCAGAAATGGATTCATGTTCATTAACATAAGGAATCACATCAGAGTCTTTAGAAATAAAAGTCATTGTAAGCGCGGAAGTATCTTTGGCAAAATCAATGGCTAAAAACTTAACGGTATGCTCTCCCGGTGTATGAAAATCAATAATTCCATTATCACCATCATACATACTAAGCTGGTTATTTGGATCGATAGCAGTACGAACATAACGTCCATTTCCGGAGACATAATTTGAATAATCAATAAAGGAGTTGATATATCCTGTTTCGGCGAAAGAAAATTCATCTGCCTTCCAGCCGAAAGTCATCTCACCATCCACGAACATCTCGTATCGATACACACCATTTTTATTATGCGAATCATTCAAGAGGTCATAAGCTTTAACACCTATTGAGAATGGTCCGCAGACATTGATTTTATAATCATCCACCGGGCGATATACAGGGCCCCAACCTTCGACATTATAATTCCTTGAAGTATTTTTCCCGTCAATAAGAGAAAAGCTACTCTCGGGGTAGACCATAAAACCTGTAATTTTGGGTCGGATAAAATCTTTTACTTTATAACCAAAATGCAGAGGATTGATAATATCCTGGGTCGCAGCATCACGGATTTCAAAATGCAAATGCGGGCCACCGGAAGAGCCGCTGTTACCACTATTTGCAATCACATCACCTTTTGAAAACATGAATTTCCCTTTGGCCACAGGGATATCAACGGCGAAGCTTTTACGTTGATACTGTTCATCCAGTACAAACGTCGCAATATCTTCAGCAAATGATTGTAAATGTGCATATACAGAGGTATATCCTTCGGGGTGAGTGATATACATAGCGTTTCCAAATCCTACCGCAGAGACTTTTATACGTGACACCCAGCCATCGCCAATTGCATAGATATTTTTACCGGTAACACCGCCTGTTTTAATATCTATTCCGGAATGGAAATGTCCGGAACGCAATTCGCCAAAGGTTCCGCTCAGCAGAATGGTAAAATCAACCGGAGATCGGAAGTCAACATCTGAGTATGGCTGCTGAGCCTTCCCCGTAAGGAAAAAAACAAATATAAATATTATGATCGCTTTACAACGTATCCAAAACATAAATATGATCCTCCAAATATTGTATATATTATCGGCCGCTTTAGCAGATACAATTCTATTATTTTTTTAATTACTACATTATCATAACACATTCACAATTCTGTTGCCTTGCAGCACAGGAACCACAGGTGCCGTATCCGGTTCAAAAGAGTATGGCAGCACATCATCCAGGCCAAGCTTTTTAAGGCGGTGGCGGTGTAATGCTTTTTGGATGTATGTTAGCGGGTCTTCTTTTCCCATTCGCCACATATCGAGAGCCACATTTGCAGAGTCGCAGATAATTTCCATCTCCAGGTACTGCGTCAGCTTTTCCACTAATGCCCCGGCATAAAAAGCATCTTCCAGGCAAAACTTCTGCTTCCATCCGGCACAAAGAATAACAACATTTTTTTTCTGATCTTTCAGCCACGCCGCCATTACCGAAAGGTTTGTAAAGGCTCCCACCGCTACCATTTCAGAGTGCTCTGCCGCCAGCTGTATCGACTTAGTACCATTTGTGGTGCTGTAAGCAATAGTCTTTCCCACCACTTCAGGAGTCATAAAGTTAAAGGCACTGTTTCCGAAATCCGCAAAATCGAGTACTACGCCGTCACGTTCTGCAGCAACCAAAAAACCCTGCTCTTTGTACTTTTTTGCCTCTTGGGGATCGGAAACAGGAATAATACTCGCTACCTTATTATGGAATGCTGACACTATTGATGTGGAAGCACGAAGGATATCCGTCACCACCACGATATAGTTTTCCTGTGTCAGCTTATGCTGAAAAAGAGCAGGCGTAAAACAAACTTCGATAGTATTCATAATATAAAAATTAACCCGGAATCAGCTATGCGAACATAATCCGGTTCCGGGTTGTAAAGATAACTATTTTTATTATGCGTGATAGAAAGGCGTTTTCGTAATCTCAGCCTTAAGCATTCGACTACGAACTTTGATGTAAATTTCAGTTCCCACTTTGGTATGTCCTGTTTTTACATAACCCATTCCGATACCTTTGTGAAGCATAGGAGACATTGTTCCTGAAGTCACTTCACCAATTACGTTACCATCAGCATCACAGATTTCATAATGCTGTCTTGGGATACCTTTGTCGATCATCACAAAACCTTTAAGGCGACGCTTGAGGCCTTCTTCTTTCATTTTAAGCATGTAATCCTTGTCGATAAAATCTTTATGGTCAACAAATTTTGTTATCCATCCAAGGCCTGCTTCCAGAGGAGAAGTGGTGTCGTCGATATCGTTACCGTAGAGGCAAAAGCCAGACTCCAGTCGGAGGGTATCACGGGCACCCAGGCCAACAGGCTTAATACCAAACTCTTCACCGGCTTCAAACACTGCATGCCAGATTTTTTCAGCATCTTCATTGGCAAAATAGATCTCACACCCTCCTGATCCAGTATAACCGGTAATAGACATGATCACATCTTTAACCCCTGCGATATCACACTTTTGAAAAGTATAAAAACCCATGTCAACAACATTTGCATCGGTGAGTTTCTGCACAGTCTTCATAGCCAAAGGCCCCTGTATTGCCAGTTGTGAAATCTCATCCGAGGCATTATAGATCTCTTTTTCGAGATCAAGACCAAACTCTTTGGCATTTTCGTACACCCAGTTCCAGTCTTTATCGATATTGGCAGCATTTACCACTAGCAGAAATGTTTCAGCGGAAAAACGATACACTAAAAAATCGTCCACGATACCACCTTTTCCGTTAGGAAAGAGCGAGTATTGTACTTTGCCATCGGAGAGTGCTGCCACGTCGTTGGAAGTAATTCTCTGAAGAAATGCTTCTGCTTTGGGCCCTTTCACCCAGAATTCACCCATATGAGACACATCAAATACACCTACTCCTTTACGAACAGTTTCATGTTCCACAGTGATACCTTCATACTGGATTGGCATATTATAGCCTGCAAAAGATGCCATTTTAGCACCTAATGCTTCGTGAAATTTTGTAAATGCTGTTTGTTTCATTATAAAATTGTTTTATGCTGTCATAACTGCCACAAAAGTATAAAATTTTGAATCACTTATGGCGTTTAATAATAAGTTTATGGTTATAATTGCACGATTTTAATAATGAGTTTTAAACGTATTAGCATATTCTTATGCGCAATGAGAATTATCTGGTATAAAAGCAAGAGCATATTTTTTGCTTCCATAATGATCCTTTTTCTTCCTTTTTTCTGATAAAAACAGTAAATAACAAAACAGCAAATAAAACGTTTATTTAGAATGCTAACAGCAAAAGAGATACACAAGAGTTATGGCTCCCTGAAGGTTCTGAAAGGAGTTAACATGAACATCACCTCAGGAGAGATTGTCTCTGTGGTAGGAGCTTCAGGAGCAGGGAAATCCACATTGCTTCACATACTAGGCATTTTGGATCGCCCCGATAAAGGGAGTTTGATTATTGAGGGGAAAGATGTCTTTTCTCTTAATGACAAGCAATTATCGGCATTCAGAAACAAAAATATCGGTTTCGTTTTTCAGTTTCATCATCTACTGCCCGAATTTACTGCACTGGAAAATATTTCCATGCCGGGATATATTGCAGGGAAATCAAAGAGAGCAACGGAAGCAGAGGCAAGTAAACTATTGAAGATAATGAACCTTACCGATAGGGCTCAGCACAAGCCTTCAGAATTATCCGGCGGAGAACAGCAGCGTGTTGCCATTGCCAGAGCGTTGATTAACAACCCTAAGGTTGTTCTCGCCGATGAACCATCCGGAAACCTGGATTCAGAAAATGCCAATGAACTTCATAAGCTCTTTTTCGACCTAAGAAAAAGAATGAATCAAACGTTCATCATAGTAACCCATAATATGGAACTGGCTTCTATGGCCGACAGGAAACTCACCATTCAGGATGGAATATTCATTGATTAAACATATGAGAAAACAATTACTATTCATTAATACATTCATAGCTGCCGCAGTAATTTTCTTTTTTATCATTCTTCCCTTTGCGGGAAAAACACAAACTGCGGAGAGTCTAATCAGTGAAGGTAACTCATGGCTGTCTTCACAAAAATATGGAAAAGCACTGGCATGCTACCATGACGCGCTGATTCTCAACAGTAATAATACTACTGCACAGAATAAAATTTCACAGGCAGAAAACAAACTCAATGATTCTGAGATAAAAATAGCACTCTTTGAAGAGAATATCACAAGTGGCGCGGAGTTGCTTGCAGTAAAAAATTACAAAGAGGCACTACTGGCGTATAAAGCAGCATCGTATCTGCGTCCGGAATCATCATATCCAAAAAATAAGATTAAAGAGATTGGGAAATTCTATCAGGATCCCACAATAGAAAAAGGATATTCCAATGCCACCACAGAAGGCGATAATGCTTTAGCGTCAGGAAACTATGTCAAAGCCCGGGCAGATTATCAAAGAGCACTGCAGATAAAACCATTGGATTCATACTCTACCACACAACTGGAGAAAGTGGAGGAACAGATGAGTATGTCAGATGAGTTAAGTCAACAGTACGACGATTTAATAGCACAAGCCGATGATTTAAAAAACAAGGGTAAAAACAGAGAAGCACTGCAGGCATACCAGCAGGCCTCCGGGATTATCCCCACAGAGAGCTATCCGAAACAACAGGCTGCCGAGATTACAAAAACATTAGAGCAGTTAGCATCTGTAGATGAAAAATACCAGGCTACGGTTACCGAAGCTGATAACCTATATATGGCACAAGAGTACGTAGCCGCAAAATTAAAATATCAGGAAGCTGGGAAGATAAAAACATCAGAGTCATACCCGTCAAGTATGATTGCCCGAATTGAAGAGGCATTGATAAAGCAACAATCAAAGCGACAGCAGTACGATCAACTGATTCGACAGGGAGATGTGGAGAGTGCTTCCGGCAACATATCTCAAGCCATAACAAAGTATCAGCAAGCACTGGCTATTTTTCCCAATGAGCCCTACCCTGCTGATAAAATCAAGGCTATAGAAAATCAAAAAAGCAAGGAGGCAGAAACCCTTAAAACATTCAATGAAGCACTAGCAAATGCCGATATGGCATATTCCTCACAGCAGTATCAGGATGCTCTGGCATACTACACTGAAGCCCTGACAATAAAAGATAACTCAACATACGCAATATCGCAAAAAGAGAAAATCAACGCCATTCTCAATCAGCAGCAAAAGGATAAACAGAGTCAATATGACGAGCTCATTCAGCAGGGAGACATAAGCTTTGAAAAGGCCACTTATGCCAAAGCTCTCCACGCCTTTACCTCAGCAGCAGAGATCTATCCTGAGCAGCAATATCCAAAAGAAAAAATCACAATAATAAACAATCTTATAAACGAAGTTGAAGCGCAGGAGGCGGAATATATCAAAGCAATTACAAAGGCCGACAAATATTTTAATAATAAAGAATACAACGAGGCGCTACAGGAGTATCAAAATGCAGGAGATATAAAATCACAGGAATCATATCCAAAATTACAGATTATTGAAATAAATAAAATTTTAAAAGCACAGCAACATATTGTAAATCAATACAGTGACATTATCGCCGAGGCGGATAAATATTATGCAGCCTCAAATTTTGATAAAGCAAAGGCAAAATACCAGCAAGCACTGGAAGTGAAGCCTGAAGAAGAGTATCCTAAAACCCGATTAACGGAAACAACAGATCAGATGGGGATCCAGGAACAACAACGGAGAATAGAGTACGAAAAAGTTATCGAGACAGCGGATGGATTCTTTGGAATGGGGCAATACAAAGCCGCTCTTGAGAATTATAAAAAAGCAAAAATGCTATTATCTGCAGAAACATATACTGATGAAAAAATCAGGGAGACAGAAGCTATTCTCAGAGAACAAAAAACAGCCCTCGTGGCAGAGTATCAAAAGCTCGTAGGCCAGGCAGATACCGATTTCAATCAAAAAAGATATGCCGGAGCCCTTGTAAACTACGAAAAAGCGTCAAAACTTGGAACCGGAGAATCGTATACTTTCCAGATGATTAATAAAATCAAAGAAGTTATTGCACAGCAGGTGACGGTGGATATTACAGTTACGGAACCCGTACTACATGAAAAGCGTGAAATGAAACTGGTTTTTACACCTCTGCACTACAGCCAGAAGAAAAACAACTATCTCATCATCACTGCAAGGAATAGTGGAGAAGGTACTCCCAAGGTATTCGTGAGCTTTGGAAAAGGAGATCAAAAAAATGGCGGTGTAGTTATGGAAAACATAATATCAGTTGATCCTCAGCAGTATATCATCCCCTTGACCAATATGCAACGTTGGTATAGAGAAGATAACAATTGGATAAAACTATTTATGGATTCCGGTTCCGTTGAGATTATTTCAATTCGAATTTCAAACATTGTTGACTAATTTCACAACCACACCATCTGTTTTTTTGTTCTTAAAAGTATATCGTGTTAAAAATAGCTCATGGAATCAGAAAAACATTTCAGCCAGTTTAGAGAAGGCATTATTGGTAATGGAATAACATTCACCACGCCATATGGAGTGAAACCACTTTTATATGCTGATTGGGTTGCCTCGGGAAGGCTTTACCGACCTATTGAAAATCGACTTCTGAACACATTCGGACCGTATGTCGGCAATACCCACACTGAGACCAGTGAAACAGGGACTTTGATGACAAAGGCCTATCACTACGCTCATAAAATCATTAAAGAACATTGTAATGCATCTGAGGATGATATAATAATCACACAAGGCAGCGGCATGACCCGACTGGTGAATAAATTCCAGCGGATATTAGGATTAAAGGCATGTACCATAGCTACAAAAAAGAATTATATAGATGATAATGAGCGGCCGGTAGTGTTTATCACCCACATGGAGCACCACAGTAACCACACTTCGTGGTTTGAAACTATTTGTGATGTCGTAGTGCTGGAGCCTGACGAAGAACTTCTGATAAACCCTGATGAACTACGCCGGGAGCTAAAAAAACATAAAGATCGGAAATTTAAATTCGGATCCTTTACCGCCGCGTCTAATGTCACGGGCATTGAAACACCATATTACGAGCTGGCAAAGATCATGCACGAGCACAACGGTATTTGTTTTATCGATTTCGCAGCTTCGGCGCCATACGTAGATATAGATATGCACCCAGGAGATCCCATGATGTCACTGGATGCAATTTTCTTTTCCCCGCATAAGTTCCTCGGCGGCCCGGGGTCGACAGGGGTGTTGATTTTTAACAGGGCTCTTTATAACCGAGAGATTCCGGATGTTCCCGGAGGGGGAACTGTTGACTGGACAAACCCCTGGGGTGGTTATAAGTATATTGATGATATTGAAATCCGCGAAGATGGAGGAACGCCGGCATTCCTGCAAACCATAAAGACAGCACTCTGCATTGACCTTAAAAACAAGATGAACCCGGCATATATGAAGGAGCGAGAGCTGGAGCTTGTAAAAAAAGCTTTTAACAGGATGCTAAACAATAAGAAAATACATATCCTTGCCGATAACGTTCAGGAACGACTGGGAGTAATATCCTTTTATTTTGACGATATTCACTATAACCTTGCAGTAAAGCTACTTAACGACCTGTATGGCATTCAGGTGCGGGGAGGCTGTGCCTGTGCCGGCACCTATGGCCATTATCTTTTGGATGTCAGCCATGCACACTCCAGTGCGATAACGGCTAAAATTAACCACGGCGACCTAACGCAAAAACCCGGTTGGATAAGGGTATCACTGCACCCTACCATGACTAACGAAGAGCTGGAATATATCCTTGATGCCTTTGACTTCATTTCCCACCATCATAGCGATTACACAAAAGATTATATCTATAATAAAACGAAAAACGAATTTCGTCATATCTCCGAACCGGAAGACAAAATGGAGAGAGTGGTTGACTGGTTTAAATTATAATCTGGCAATATCTTTATCAGGATTTTTTTATATATTATTGATTTTGTACAACTTATAAGATTTAGAGTTTTTACTTGTTTAAGTCAGGACTTATTTATCTGCGAAAATTCAAAAAATCAGTTTAATCTACATTTCCGGATTATGAATAAGGAGTTAAGTTACTGTTCTTGAATGCATTAGACCTGACAGGAGAAAAACACCTGTCAGGTCTGCTAAGGCTGGATTCAGCCTTTGGCTATTACTATTAACTTTTCACTCTTCACTGTTATCTTTTAACTTATAACTCTTACGAAGTCTTCAGGAAGTTCACCAAACCTTTGGCCTGGAACACCCCCATGAGTTGATCGGGTAATGGCGCAAATGAAATCACTTTCTCCCCAATTTTCAATTCTCCTTTTTCAAATTCCAGCGATACTACATCACCTTTTTTGTAGGCATCCACAGCTTCCGGCAGGATGATAATAGGAAGGCCCTGGTTTACGGAAGAACGGTAGAAGATACGATTCACCGATTTCACTATAACGGCTTTTACACCGGCATGAGCAAGCCCCACAGCCGGATGTTCACGAGAGCTGCCGCACCCGAAGTTGTCTCCGGCAAAGATAATGTCATCTTTGGCCACATTATCTTTAAAAGAAGAGTCAAAACCTACAAAAAGGTGAGGCATAATAGCATCTGGATCAGAGCTCAACACACTATAAGTTAGGTTACCTGCAAACATCTGGTCGGTGTTCAGGTTATCAATATCAGCGTAGTTCCATACATTTTCAAACTTTCTGTTTTCGCCTTCCTTAATTTCTACGGAGGAGTGCTTTTCACGCTTGTAAGGGAACACGTCATTTGCTGTCATGCCACGTGGATCGGTTATAACACCGGTAATTGCAGAACATGCAACTGCCGCGGGTGAAGCCAGATATATCTCGGCTTCTTTGTTTCCCATACGACCCAGGAAATTACGGTTGGCAGTTGATATTACTCGGAAACCATCGGCAGGAATCCCCTGACCTGTTCCAAGACATGGCCCGCATGAAGGGCTGAGTACATTGGCACCGGCAAGGATAAAATCCTGAATATAACCCTTCTCCATAGCTTCAAGATAGATAGCTTTGGATGCCGGAATAACTAGCAGCTGGAATCCATCAGCCACTTTCTTACCTTTAAGAATCTTAGCGGCGATTTCCAAATCTTCAAGACGTCCGTTGGTACATGTACCGATCACACCCTGATTAAGTTCCAGTCCCTGCACTTCCGAAACAGCCTTTACGTTATCCACATGATGCGGTGCTGCCACCAGAGGATAAAGCTCGTTTAGATTAATATGAATCTCTTTTGCATAAACAGCATCTTCATCGGCCCATACGCCATCTATCTTTTGGCCATAAAACTCTTCCAACACCTCGTCAGCTGGGAATACAGAGTTTTTGGCACCCATTTCCGAAGCCAAATTGGTAAGTGTCATACGTTGGCTGATAGTAAGTGTTTGTACTCCTTCGCCATGGAATTCAATGGACATATAGTTAGCGCCGGCAGAGCTTATCATTCCAATAATCCACAGTGATATATCTTTTGCATAAACACCCATGGGAAGCTTACCCGTAAGTGTCACTTTCATGGTGTCTGGTACACGGAACCATGTTTCGCCACGTTTCCAAATTCCTGCTGATTCGGTGCGATCGATACCGGCAGCAAGGGCGTTAAAGGCACCTGCAGTACAGGTATGACTGTCAGATCCTACGATAATCATTCCCGGTTTTGCATGATATGACATCACCTGATGACATATTCCGTCTCCGGCGTCATGGAATCGTGTTATTCCCTGGTCTTTCACAAAGTCCCGAATTTTCTGATATTGAGTAGCCAGCTTGGCGGTGGTAGGTGGAGCATTATGGTCGAGAACAACCAACAATTGATTAGGATCATCAACTTTCTCTCCACCCATTTTTACAAAGGTATTGGCTATACTGGCCGTATTATCATGGGTAAGAACCAAATTTGGCCTCTTAAAAACGATGCTTCCGCAATCGGCATCAAGCACCTTTTCAACAAAAGTTTTACCTGCCATAGTAA
>CAYYSU010000063.1:0-10942 GCA_964474455.1 uncultured Bacteroidales bacterium | reverse complement strand
CGTTAATAATATTTTACTCGCTATAACCTATACGTGGTTGGTAGGGTGGATACATAATAAAGCATATCAATTCATTCCAATTCTTATAAACTCACAATTACATCAACAAATGTCCGTCCTAGTAACTCCTTACAAATGGTAAGAAAAAATTGCATATACATAAAAGGCTGCCGTGTATCGGCAGCCTTTATATCACTTATCCACACTCTTTAACTGTTACGTTTTTTATACTCTGCAAGACCGGCTTTCAGAAAATTATAAAATTCTTCAACATCCAGGTCGTATGCAAAAGGAGTAACTAGCAACTCACCGTCATTATCCAGCAAACAATAATATGGCTGGGCGTTGGTATTGAAACGAGAGATCTGGAAGTCTGCATATTTCTTACCAACAGCTTTCTTCACCTTTCCGTCATATTCTGATGTGACCCAATCTTCCTGGGGAAGTTTTGTTTTATCATCCACATAGAGAGCTGTAACCACAAACTCTTCTCTCAACAGTTTAAGTATCTTTGGATCAGCCCAAACGCTGGCTTCCATTTCACGGCAATTGACACAACCATGACCGGTAAAATCCAGAAAAACGGGTTTATTCTGTGCTCTTGCACAAGCCAAACCCTGCTCATAATCAAAATATCCGTCAATGCCATGTGGCAGATGAAGGAAGTCAGAGTACTTAGGTTTGTCACAACCTTCCTGCTCACCAGCAGAAATAGCATCATTACTTATCGAACCAGAGGATATTGGTCCCATAAGCTTAAGCTCTTCACGTACCACACCCCGTAAGTTGAAATCATGTGTTGACATTGGTGGCATGTATCCCGAGAGGCCCTTTAATGGAGCTCCAAACATTCCGGGAATCATATATACCACAAACGAGAACACTAAAATCGCCAACGCCAGACGACCCGTACTCAGGAAGCTGCTATCACTATCATGCTTGAATTTGATCTTCCCAAGAAGATAGAAACCAAGAAGAGTGAAAACTACTATCCAGATGGAAAGGTAAACCTCTCTGTCGAGAAGACCCCAATGGTAAACCTGATCGGCAACACTAAGGAATTTGAAACCAAGAGCAACCTCAACAAAACCAAGTACAACCTTCACACTATTAAGCCAGCCACCTGATTTGGGCAGGTTGTTAAGCCACGAAGGGAAGAATGCAAGTAGTGTAAATGGAAGTGAAAAAGCTATTGAGAATGCCAGCATTGTAACAATAGGCTCCCATATCTCACCCTGAGCCGATTTCACTATTACCGTGCCTACAATAGGACCAGTACATGAAAATGAAACCAGTACCAGTGTCAGTGCCATGAAAAATGCTCCGATAATACCGCCTCTGTCAGCTTTTGCATCTGATTTATTAACCATCCATGAAGGAAGTGTAATCTCAAAAGCACCAAAAAAAGAAGCGGCAAAAATCATAAATATCAGAAAGAACAGGATGTTGGGTATCCAGTGCGTAGCAAGCCAGTTAAAAATGTCTGCTGTTACACTATCACCTCCTAATAGATATGTTATCATTATGATAATTGCAATCGGAAGGGTATAAAGAAGTACTATAGAAATCCCAAATGTGGATGCATTTAAACGTGACTTAATCTTGTTATCGCCACCTTTCATAAAGAAAGATATTGTCATGGGAATCATGGGAAACACACAAGGAGTGAGAAGTGCAGCAAATCCCCAGGCTATTGCCGCCAGGAGAACACCCCAGATGGAACGACCTCCACCTGCCTCTTCAATAGCATTTTCGTTGGAAGAAAAAGCAATATCAGCATCGCCAATACTAACCTCTGTTGTCGCAACAGTAGCACTTCCTCCTCCAATAACAAATTCAAAATCTACATCTGTCGGGGGAAGACACTGATTGTTGTCACATGACATAAACTCCAGATAACCACTAATATTAACGGGCTTGTCTGCTTTGATCTTTTGGGTGAATGTAGCTTCAGTATCAAAATATCGTAATACCATTCCAAAGAGATCATTATACTCTTCGACAGGTTCACCCTCTACAACCTCACCAATGAGTTCAAAGGCTTCATTCTCTTCAAAGGTGAAGGATGTCGGAACAGGCCCCCCCTCATCAATAAACTGAGAATACAGATGCCAGTTCTCTTCAATAGAAGCTTTCATCATCAACTCGTACTCCCCTCCTCCAAGGTCTTTTGTCTCAAAGGTCCATTGTACAGGATCAAAAATTTGTGCAAACAGCGCCCCATTAAGCAGAATCACTGTAAATAGTAGTAATAATCTTTTCATGTTAATCATTATTCCTCTTTTCAACTTATGTTGTTAATTTATTTCTTTACAAAAAACCGTATAATCTCTTCAGTGCCATCAGTAATACGATACCTGTTATCTATCCGATGGCCCACAACCCATATAATATCTCTTTTTGAAAATAGCAACCATGTATCCGCCTTTTGTGGAAGTTCAAACTTCTCATCGATAAAAAAATCACTTAATAGTTTTCTGTTATTCATCCCCAAGGGGAAGAAATAATCACCTTGCTGCCATTTACGTATTTTCAAGGGAAAATGTATCTTCGAACTGTCGAGACAGATCTCATTTTTTCCTTTCGGAAACACAAAAGTATCCGGAGTGATTTTTTCCCTTTTCATCTCCAAACAGAATGGAATAGTGATTTGTTCGATATCCTCTTCCACAAGATAAAACCCGGAATCCTCCCAGACTGTTTTTTTATTAATAATCAGCTCTTTACGACCCACAAGCAAATTATATTCCTGACTAAAAAACTGTTTCCCTGAATGGCCAGTTATTGCATCAATAATATCATTTACCTGCGATGCGTTAAAACCAAAGGGCTTAACAAAATGATACAGATAGTATTCAGAAGGATGTTGGCACATCAACTTATACTTATCAATTAGTGTCATTCCTTCTGCCTCAGTAACAATAGTTTTGTAAGCATCATCGAGGCTTTTTTGAATTATTTGCTCTCCCTGTCTTAAAAGCTCCACCGTTTCACTTATTTTCCTGGTAAAGTCAGGTTCCATCTCCTCAAAACGTGGTAGTATCTCAAGCCGAATTTTATTACGCAAATACTTAACTGAAGCATTGCTGCCGTCCTCACGAAACGCAACATTATTATCTTTAATATAAAAATTGATCTCCTCTCTGGTGGCGAATAATAAAGGCCTGATAAGACTTCCTTTTACAGGGAGTATACCATGTAATCCTGCTATTCCTGTACCACGAATAATATTTATAAAAAACGTCTCTGTTTGATCATCCAGGTGATGTGCTGTGGCAATATAGTTATAACCTTCACGATCAGCAATTTCATCAAACCAGGCATATCTAAGATCCCTGGCCGCCATCTGAATGGAGATGTTCTTCTCTTCAGCATAGCCTTTAGTATCAAAGTTCTTTACAAAGAGAGTAATACCGTTTTTTTCCGCATAATTCCTCACAAAAGCTTCGTCACGGGCAGAGTCTTCACCTCTTAGGCTGAAATTACAGTGCGCTATGGCAAACGGGAAACTCGAATTGCGGAACAATTCACACATACACATAGAGTCTCTCCCACCACTAACCGTCAGTAGTGATGGGTGTTCTGAAGTTTTTAACCCCAATGATTCGATATATTTTTCAAACTGCTCCTGCATATAATTGTAGTACGTATAATTATAGATACATATTTCATTTAAAGTGTTCCCAAAATATGCATTTTTTTAATTATTTATCTCTTCTAAAATAATCTGTGAATATAAAAAAATGAATGTACATTTTTTTATTAAATTTGCAGAAACAAATATGCATAGCAAACGTATATGAAACTGCACTTATGCACAAATTATTACTTATAGATGATGATAAAGCACTGGCGCAAACCACTCAGATTTTTCTAAAATCGAAGGATTTTGATGTTACTGTTGCCGAAAACGGAGCCGTCGGAATCCAAAAAGCTTTTGATGTTATCCCAGATATTATTTTGTGTGATATCAATATGCCACATATTGACGGGTATGAGGTTTTTAGTGTGTTACAGGAGAGTTCGGCAACAAATAACATACCATTTATCTTTCTCACATCCCTCGATGATATAAGGGATATACGTACAGGAATGCAACTGGGAGCTGATGACTATCTCACCAAACCTATTGATCACGAAGAGCTTTATCTTTCATTACAAACAAGACTCAAAAAACACGAAAAACTTATAATAGCTAATGAAGATAAGTTCAGAACACTAATCGAAACAAACCCCAATGGAGTTTTTATATACCTGGATGAGAAATTTGTTTCTGTAAACAGGGTTATGGCAGATATGTTTGGTTACTATACAGACGAGTTTGCCAAAATTTCATTTATGGATCTAATCGATCTTAATGACCGCGACAGAGTAAAAGAAAAATTATTACGGTGTCAGAAGGGATTTGAGCAAAATATCCATGTTAAGTTTATAGCTCTGGATAGAAGAAAAGAACCATTCGCAGTAGAACTTTTTGCAGGCGCTTCAAAAATCAAAGGTAGGATCAACGTTGTAGGAACCATAGTAAAACAAAACAATAACAACTCAAACGAACAAGAAGTAATCAACCTCTCTGCATCAGAAGTTGAACAACTTAGATCATCAATAGAGTCGTCAGAATCCACAGACATTTCCATATCCAAAGATCTGGTTACTAAATTAATAAAAGTTTATTCTACCGGAGCTCAACAATCACACGAGGAGTACGAAAAAGCTGCTTTTGTGCTCTCAAAACGTGAATCCGAAATATTACAACATATATGTATGGGCCTCTCAACACAGGAAATTGCCAAAGACCTTTTTATATCAGAAAGAACTGTTGAAAAACATCGAGCTAATATTCTGCTCAAAAGTGAAATGAAAAATATGGTTGAAGTAATAATTTATGCCATTAAACATAAATTGGTAAATATTTAATTGTATCTTCGAACTTGAAAGTTCAAGCATCTAAAATCATGAAAAAAACTCTAGTATTGTATTGGCCCAAAGACGGTGCCGTTGGTAATTGTGCACACAAAATCTTTAATTCGCTAACTGCTGAAAAAGCAGATATGTTCAACCTTGAAAAAATTGATACCAACATTTTTGAAAACTATTCCAGCATCATTGCCGGTGGATCTACCGTAGGCGCTGAGAATTGGCAAGATGTCGAAGGTAATAATGAGTGGGTTTTGTTCCTGAAAAAATGTAAAGAACAGAATATAAACCTGGAAGGGAAGAAAATTGCGGTATTTGGACTGGGAAACCAAATTCTATACCCTAACCATTTTGTAAATGACATGGTTGATATCAGAAAAGCTTTTGTGGAGATGGGTGCAAAAGCTCACGGCGAATGGCCGGCTGACGGATATAAATTCGAAGCTTCAAAATCATTTATAGATGGAAAATTTGTTGGCCTTCCGCTCGATGAGGTTAATGAAAGTGAAAAAACTGATTTGCGAATTGAAAAATGGCTTAAAAGTCTCAAATAGATATTAGTATTTTTTATATCTAAAAAGCCGCTCTTCATAGGGCGGCTTTTTATGTATAAAAAAAACCACCTGTAAAAAACAGATGGTTTTAATATTATATGGAATCAAATTATTCTACTTCCCAGATAGTACCACTTCTGAAAAGATCATCAGCAGTCTTAACACTGGAATTTTCGCGAACATCAGCCATCTGCTGAACCATAAGCTGCTCATAAACAGGCTTATTAATGTTGCGGATCACACCAAAAGCAACAGGAAATTCAGGTGCTTTCATGCGTACTAGTTGGAGATGTATAATAGGATTTGCATTTGTTGCGTCATGCACCAGAATGTCTTCCTCAGTAATACCATTCTCACCAATTGTCACAACTTCCAGCTCTGTACCTTTAAGGATAAGACCTTTATTGTTCTCTTTACCAAAGATCATGCGTTTGCCATGCTCCAACCAAATTTGTCGGTCAGCTTTGTGCTCGCGACTTTTAATAAAATCATGAGCCCCATTGTTAAAAATCACACAGTTCTGAAGAATCTCCACAACAGACATTCCTTTATGTGCTGCAGAGGCAAGAAAGATCTCTGATAAGGCCTTTGGATTAGCATCAATTGCACGGGCGAAGAAAGTACCCTGTGCTCCTATGCATAGCTCTCCGGGAACAAACGGCGATTCAATAGTTCCATAAGGAGATGTTTTGGTGACCTGTCCGAATGGTGTTGTGGGAGAATACTGACCCTTTGTAAGGCCGTAGATCTCATTATTGAAAAGCATCATGTTCATATCCAGATTCCGGCGGATAGCATGTATAAAGTGGTTTCCACCTATAGCCATGGAATCACCGTCTCCGGAAGCCACCCAAATAGAGAGATCAGGATTTGCTATTCTGGCGCCGGTAGCTATTGCCAATGCACGGCCATGAATACCATGAAAACCATAAGTGTTTACATAATATGGAAAGCGTGAGCTACATCCGATACCGGATATAACCAGTATATCCTCCTTGCGCTTACCCAGCTTAGGTAATACTTTTGCTAAAGATGACAAAATAGCATGATCTCCACATCCGGGACACCACTTCACCATTTGATCGCTTACAAAATCCTCTTTACTAAGCTCTTGTATATTAATTGTATCTTTACTCATCTTAAATCTCCTCCAAAATTTGGTTGAATTTCTCTGTAAGCTCAGAAACCTTAAATGGCAATCCCTTCATTTTATTAAACTGATCGTATTTAAATTCAGGATGCTTGATTTTTAGGTAGTTAACGAATTGTCCAAAATTGAGCTCACAAACGCAGATACGCTTGAATCTACTAAATATTTCAGCAGTGTTTTCCGGCAGCGGGTTGATATAATTGAAGTGGCAGAGGCTTAACTTCTTACCCTCTGTTTGCATTTCCTGCACGGTATTACGCAATGCACCATAAGTACCACCCCATCCAACTACAAGCAGATCGCCTTCATCTTCACCAATTAATTCTTGTTTGGGTATCACTCGCGAAACACGCTGTACCTTAGCATCACGGTACTCTGACATAAGTTGATGATTTTCAGGATCTTGAGACACAGAACCGGTAACATCCATTTTTTCAAGACCACCAATTCTATGTCTAAGACCTTCTACTCCGGGAACAGCCCACTGGCGAGCCAGTGTCTCAGGATCACGACGGTAAGGAGCATAATCAGGATCATTAGCCTTTGCTAAACGTGGAGTGATTTTTGGCAAATCTGCAACATTAGGGATGCGGAACACCTCACTACCATTAGCAATGTAACCGTCTGTAAGAAGTATTACAGGTGTCATATGTTCTAGAGTCAGTTTGGCTGCTTCGTAGGCAAAGTAAAAACAGTTGGTTGCTGATGAGGCTGCTAATACGATGACCTGGCCTTCGCCGTTACGTCCGTATAACGCTTGCATTAGATCCGACTGCTCAGTCTTTGTTGGCAAACCTGTTGAAGGACCACCACGCTGGACATTTACAATAACAAGTGGCAGCTCTGCTATCATTGCCAGGCCTACTGCTTCACTCTTGAGAGATAGTCCGGGGCCTGAAGTAGTAGTCAGAGAGAGAGCACCGGCAAAGCTGGCACCAATTGCAGAACATATACCTGCGATTTCATCCTCAGCCTGGAAAGCTTTCACATTCAGATGACGTTGCTTTTCAAGTTCAACAAGAATCTCAGATGCAGGTGTTATTGGATATGACCCAAGGTACAGCTCAAGGCCGGAACGTTCAGCAGCAGCTATAAAGCCCCATGCGGTGGCTATATTACCAGTAATGTTACGATATGTACCCTTAGGTAATTTCGCCGGTTGCACGGTATATGTTGTAGCCGAAGCAGCAACAGATTCAGCATAAATGTATCCTGCACGTAGTACCTTCTTATTGGCATCAACGATTACAGGATTCTTGGCGAATTTCTTCTCAAAATACTTATCTGTGGGTTCAAATTCACGGTTAAATAGATAATATGTGATCCCCAGGGCAAACATGTTACGCGACTTTAGCGCCACTTTACCATCCAGTCCCAGGGAACTAACACTCTCTTTAGTAAGTTTTGTGATGGGCGCTGCTATGAGGTGATATTCCTTTAAAGTGTCATCATCCAGCGGGTTCTTTTCATAACCCGCTTTTTCGATGGCCTTATCAATAAAGGTGTCAGCATCAATAATTAGCGTCCCTCCAGGTTTCAAGTTTTTTAGGTTTGCGCGTAACGAAGCAGGATTCATCGCCACGAGCACATCAGCAATATCTCCCGAGGAGTGTACAGGCTTCTGTCCAAAATGGATCTGAAATCCTGATACCCCTGAAATGGTATTATGTGGTGCCCGTATTTCGGATGGGTAATCCGGAAACGTTGCGAAGTCATTACCGACACTAGCGGTATTATCTGAAAAAAGGGAACCGGTTAATTGCATGCCGTCCCCCGAATCTCCTACAAACTTCACAACTACCTCGTCAAGCTCAACAATCTTCTGGGCTTTTTCGTTCATAGCTACAGTTTCTATGGTTTATCGTGACAAAGGTAATGACTATTTTTTGGTTTAAACAAACAATCGTTTAACTAATTTTTGAAAAATACGGATTAAAGGTAGTCTCTTGACTGTTAATGGTATAATATATATTATTTAAATATTACCGACATATTGTCAACATTCACAATCAATAAATTACAACATAAAAAACATCTCTTTTTGAATCATAAGTTTTACTATTCCCCTCAACAGAAATTTTCTATCGCAATCGTGTATGTTAAACACTTTATACAAAAAACATACATACATCACATACTAAAAATCCACATAATTAATATATGTCAAATAATAATCATTATTAAATATTTAAAACGCGCTTGCATAGTTCGATCATTTCTGGGTCACCGGTATATTTTCCCGGAGTATCACTAAGCTTAACAGTTTTCAGCCAGCTCTGGCCTTCAGGTTTTGCCTCACTCATCTTGATGACTATATTAAGAGGTTTAACGCCAACATCATTAGTGAAGTTCGTTCCTATACCAAAAGAGATCTTGATCTTACCGGCGCAGAATTTTGCAATCTCTTCTACCTTCTCCGGAGTAAGTCCATCGCTGAAAACAATAGTTTTACTGACGGGATCTATGCCCAGTTTCTTGTAATGAGCAATAGTTTTTGCAGCAAAGATCAAAGGATCACCGCTATCATGACGAACACCATCAAACAGTTTTGCAAACTTGGTATCAAAGTACTGGAAGAATAGATCCGTGGTAAAGGTGTCGGAAAGAGCAATCCCCAGGTCTCCACGATAGATGTCTATCCAGTGCTCAAGAGAAAACTTCGTGGCCATCTTAAAACCGTACTTCGCACTATGGAACATAAACCACTCATGAGCATGAGTTCCTATGGGGGAAACATCATACTTCATGGCAAAGTAAACATTTGAGGTCCCGGTAAAGACTTTACCATAATACTTACTGAGTGTATCGATAATCAATTCATGGTTATGGTGTGAATAACGCCTTCGTGTGCCGAAGTCGGCAACCCTAATATTTATACTATCGTAGAACTCCATCTTTCCATGGGCAATATCAACTATCTCTAGTTCCGATTTTGCCTGTTGACCTGTCATTTTAAAATACAGCTCAGAAATCAATGCCATTAAAGGCACTTCCCAAAGTATGGTGCGATACCAATACCCGGATATCAAAATCTCTAAATCACCTCCATTTTGTGATAAGTCTATTTCCGAGGGGTCAAAACGAAATCCGGCAAGAAAATCAAGATACGTAGGATCCAGATAATAACATCTTTTGGTAAGAAAAGCCTTCTCTTCCGGTTGAAGCTTCAGAGCAGCCATTTCATTGATATGACGCTGTAAATCAACATCAAAGCCCGACGGAAATTGTGTGCCACCACGATTAATAAACTGATACCTCGCCTTTGCACGAGGAAATTTTTTTACCACACAGTTTTGCATAGTAAATTTATAAAAATCATTATCGAGGATTGATTGTATCATAAGATTTGATTTGAGCTAATCAATTGGGCACCGGCATTTTTCATCTCTTGTAACGCTTTTTCATAATCGCCGGGCTGTACATTTACTGCCTTTGTAGCATCTGTAATTAATACTGTATCAAACCCGTCATTCAGAGCATCAAGAACACTGAATTTAACACAATAATCAGTGGCAAGACCACAGATATAAACCTTGCCTATGGCATTCATTATCAGATAATCAGTCAACCCTGTAGTGTTATAACGTACGTTATCATAAAAAGCTGAATAACTATCAACTTCCGGGTTCATCCCTTTACGAAACACCTTGTGGCCTGCGGCAAGTGCCAATTCATTATGAAACTCAGCGCCAAAGCTATTCTGCACACAGTGGTCGGGCCAAAGGAATTGCTGTAATCCGCCTAAAGAAATTATCTCTCCGATAACACGTCCTGGGTGTGAAGAAGCAAAACTTTTATGATCCTTGGGGTGCCAGTCCTGCGTGTATATTATATGTTCGAATTTATCGGCCAAATTATTTATTACAGGGATAATACTATTCCCTTCAGGCACTGCCAAAGCCCCGCCTTTCAAAAAATCATTTTGCACATCCACAACTATGAGAGCATCCATAAAAAGCGATTTTTTACAAAAATAACAAAAAACTTACCCGCCTCACTAATTCATTCATATACGAATCACTATAGTTAATTCAAACGAAATGATTTTCTCAACAAACAACAAAAAAAATAATACAGATACTGTAAAAAAGAATCACCTAACACCCAAATGAACGTTACTTTTATAACTATATACCGTTTATTATTATATTTTTGTGATCTACATTTGATGAACGATAATAAAGTTATTCAATTTGTATTATATGTATTTATATATATTTATTATATAAAAGATACAACACTTGATACTTTTATAGAGTATTAATAATAGTTTAGCCCCCTAAAAGACTGGAGTTGAATTTTAGATTTAAACAGTTAAATT
>CAYYSU010000062.1:0-11184 GCA_964474455.1 uncultured Bacteroidales bacterium | reverse complement strand
CACGGTCAATATATTTCAAAGGAATCTTGGCTTTATATTTTCCATAATGAACAAGGTCATCATGTTTAATATCCAGGATATCGGCAATTTCATTGATGTGCTTTATATTAGCACTCTTGGCAATTTCTATATCTGTCATAGGTCAAAATTATTATATATTAACAAATTAACATGTGTTATATTTAAGAACAATCATTTACCAATTTGGTTTACCCTATTGAATAATAATAGAAGGCACAGATTATATATTTTGTAGTTTTGCCACAACCTACAGAAAAGTATGAAGACAACATCATGTGACATTCTAATCATCGGCAGTGGCTTAGCGGGACTTTACGCTGCCTTTAGGGTACCAAAAGAAACACATGCAGTAATAATCAGCAAGGCCTCTGATCCTTTTGCCAATTCGTGGCATGCCCAGGGAGGCATAGCGGCAGCAATAGGTAGGGATGACTCTGCCGACTCTCATATTGAGGACACCTTGCGTGCCGGATGTGGAATCTCTGATCCTGATGCTGCCATGATACTTGTTGAGGAAGGCAAAAGGCTTATGCAGGATTTGATATCCAAGGGTCTTAAGATTGACACAAACTATGGAGAGCCCAGTCTTGGACTTGAAGGAGGGCATTCAACACGTCGTATTGTGCATCTCGATGGCGATCTTTCCGGTCGCAGAACCATGGAGTTTCTTCACAATAACATTAAGAGAAAAGATAATATCACAGTCATACCTGAATCAGAGGTTATGGCGTTGACCAAATATGGTAACAGGTGCACAGGAGCACATATTTACCATCATGATAGCGACACACTATCATTTATACATGCCGGGAGCACGTTGATAGCCACAGGCGGTCTTTCAGCCCTCTATCCACGCAGCACAAACCCCGAATACAGCATTGGTGATGGCATCTCTTTGGCCTGGGAAGCCGGAGCAGCACTTCAGGATATGGAGTTCATCCAGTTTCACCCAACTGCTTTTTGTGTACCCGGCGAGCGAGCCTTTTTAATCTCCGAAGCCGTACGTGGTGAAGGAGCAAAACTGGTAACCAATAAAGGAAAGCCATTTCTAAAAAAAGCCAACGAGCTGGCAACGCGTGACGTTGTAGCACGCGGCATTTATACGGAGCTTCAAAACACCGAAGAGAAGAGTGTAAATCTTGACCTCAGACATCTTGATGAAAAATACATAAAGCTAAGATTTGCCTCGATATATAATTATCTGTCGGAAAAAGGCATTAACATGACCAAACAACTTATCCCTGTTGCTCCGGCAGCACATTATATGATTGGGGGCATCAAGACAGATATCTCAGGCAAAACAACCCTACCGGGATTGTATGCTGCTGGAGAAGTGGCATCCACAGGTGTTATGGGAGCAAACAGACTTGCCAGTAACTCACTTTTAGAGTGCGTTGTATTTGCCGATCGTGCTATAGAGAGTATTTGTTTTGCGGAACAAGAGGTATCACAATATCAGCCTGCAGAGTTCACATTAACTTATGACCTTACAGAGAGAGAAGCATACAGAAAGCTTCGCAAGAAACTGGGCAAGATACTCAATAAGAGGGCCGGGATAATACGCTCTGAGAAAGGTTTGAAAAAAGGAATAAAAAAGCTCCACATGCTGGAGAAGGATATTTCACGTTACAATACATACTATTCTATAAAAAGCAGGCAAGCTATAAATAACGCAGGTTTTATTTTGGATAGCGCTCTGGCCAGGGAGGAGTCAAGAGGCGCCCATTATCGTTCTGACTTCCCACTATCAAGCACTGATTTCCATGCCCATTCGGAGCTTCGTAAGGGAGAAAATGTTCGTTTCAGCCGTATTTAATTTATAACAAAACATTTCCGGTCTCTCCCGGCATAGCGATATAATTATTCTTCTACCTTTGTCAGGATTTTACAATTATGGAACAGACAGATCTTTTCGAGGTACGAAGTGTGGTGCACAATGCACTGGAAGAGGACATCCGCTCCGGCGATGTCACTACGGATAGTATAATTCCCACATCTATAACCACAACAGCAGAAATCTTCGCCAAGGCAGATGGGGTTATTTCCGGACTGGAAGTAGCTGGTGTTGTTTTTAGAACGCTGGACAATGACGTTATCATAAAGCCGGAGAAAAATGACGGTGACAGGGTTTCCAAGGGAGATCTTATCGCCACCGTTGAGGGAAAATACCGCGCCCTGCTCACGGGAGAGCGTACCGCGTTGAACTTTTTGCAACGCATGAGTGGCATCGCTACACAAACGGCACGATATTCTAATGAGCTGAAAGGCACCAAAACAAAGCTTCTGGACACCAGAAAAACCGCGCCAGGCTTGAGACATCTGGATAAGTATGCCGTAAAATGCGGAGGAGGGACAAACCACAGAGCAGGGTTATTTGATATGGTGATGATCAAAGACAACCATATTAAAATTGCCGGTGGCATCATCCCCGCAGTAGCAGCAGTAAGAGAAAAGCACGGCGACATGTACCGCATTGAGGTTGAGTGCACAAACCTCAGCGAGATAAAGGAAGCGTTGGATAGCGGTGTTGATGTGATAATGCTGGACAATATGTCCATTAAACATATGAAAGAGGCTGTATCATTTATCAACAACCGCGCCGACACCGAAGCATCGGGTAACATCACCCTGAAAACCCTGAAACAGATTGCAGGGACAGGAGTAAAATACATCAGCTCAGGAGCATTGACACACTCTGTTACTGCTTTGGACATCAGTATGAAAATCAAATAATCAACACAGGCATGGGACGTCAGGTTTTTAAAGAGATTCAGACACTGAAGAGAGAAAAAAACGCCGTTATTCTGGCACATTATTATACACGCCCGGAGGTTCAGGCTCTTGCCGACTTCACTGGTGATTCTCTGGGACTCTCGCGCAAAGCAGGAGAGACGGATGCAGATATCATCATTTTTGCAGGAGTAGAATTTATGGCGGAGACAGCGTCAATAATATCGCCGGATAAGAAAGTTTTAGTAACAAACGACAAGTTAGATTGTTCTCTTGCGGAGTGCATCACCGCCGGGCAGCTTCGGAAATGGAAGAAAAATTATCCGGGAGCCACGGTGGTATCGTATGTAAACAGCACTGCGGGTGTAAAGGCCGAGAGTGATTACTGCTGTACTTCGGGTAATGCCGTTAATGTGTTAAAAGCAATACCCAAAGATCATAAGATACTCTTCTGTCCTGACGCCAACCTGGGAGCCTGGGCGGCGAAAGAAGCCAACAGAGATGTTGTATTGTGGCAGGGCGGCTGCCATGTGCATACTGCAATGAATCTGTCACTTTTGAAAGAGGCAGTAGAGAGATATCCGGATCACGAAATTCTTATGCATCCGGAAGCATCCAGCGCATCACAAATCCCTGTGGAGATCAGAGACAAGACATTCGTTTACTCAACTGCCGGGATGATAAAACATGTTGCTGCTAGCGAAAACAGAAAGTTTCTGGTGGCTACGGAGCCGGGGATACTTTATGAACTTGAGAGACAAAATCCTGATAAGGAATTCGTTGCCATCGACAACCTTCTCATCTGCAAAAGCATGAAATCAATAACCCCCGAAAAGATATTACACACTTTACAGACAGAAACACGAGAGGTAAAAGTGGAAGACGAGCTTGCGGAGAGAGCCCGCAAACCCATCGAGAGAATGATTTCCATTAACGGATAAGCTATTTTACTGCATTGCGGTAAATGGGAGCTTCAAGCCATTCATCAAGCTGATCAAAAACTTTTTTCTTCTGATCTTCAGGAAGATTTCTAATACGAGTTTTATGCGATCCTTGAGGTTTTACGATCTTTAACACCTGCTCATTACCCTCGGCGCGAGCTGCCGGAGCACTCCAAGGATCATATTCCCCATAAAGCCAGATAATATTATCAGCCTCATTTTGGATCCAGCTATCCACATCCCGCATGGTATTATAATTATATGTAGTATCGGTATTTTCCGGCATAAAGAACATAAAGGTGTTGTCTTCGGCGGCAGTAATTTTACCATCAAACATGGAGAAGTCGTAGCCATACATACCAATTTCTGTTAGCGCCTGATAAAAAAATGGCTGCATGGAGGGTTTACTCTCCTCGGCAAAGAAGTCGAAGCCGGCAATGTCGCCCAGATGTTTCACAGCATCTTTTGCCATGGTTTTTGGACCCGGAATAGAGTTACAGTCTGCTCCCCACTGCCAGAAAGCGAAAGGATACTCACAAACCGCAAGTTCGTATGCAGCCTCAGCACCCATACTAAAAGTCAGTTTTTGTTTTTTTGTGAGATATTCAAATGCCGGAAGGAAATCTTTCTTATTCTCAAGCATATAATCCTGATAGTATTTGATTTTCGTGCGGCACTCTTCCGTTCCTACATTTTGCAAAAAAGAATACACACGTTGCTCTTCACGGCTAAAATTTATGGGACACACATACCCCACAGTAACATCAACATCTTCAGGGTAGTAGTAACGATGATATGTTGCTGTTTGTCCTCCTTTAGAGATGCCGGTATTAAGCCATTCATTCTTTGTGTAGATTTTCTTCAACAGTTCCACCACATGGTGATGATCGGCTGCAGCATTAGCAACGGTAAGGTACTCCCACTGCATGGTTTCCGGAGCTGACTCGTTGAAGAACCGGTGTTCTACTACTATCTGATTGGCTTTAAGATATCGTGTCAGTTCATTGGCATACGCCGGATTGTCGGCGTAGTTCGCCGTATATCCCTCCGTTACAAAGATCACCGGGCTGCTGACATCACGGTGAGCAACAAACACGCGCTGAGTGAATGTTTCACCATGGGGATTGTTATGATCCAGAGGTTGTGTTATGGAGAGCTCAAAAAAACTCTCAAAGCCCGCAAGGCCTTTTTCATATTTCACCACCTCAACATCTTTCAGTCGGTCAAGTTTCTTCAAAAGTTTAACATTTACCTGATCCTTCTGAGCGAAGGTGTATACAACCATCATGGTTGCCAAAACTGCTAAAAATACTCTTTTCATTTTTTTATTATCTAAAAGATTAAACCCCTAATAATTTCACCTTACCGCTGGAGCCGGGAGGTACTCATTCTAAATATCAAGTAATATCTGTCATATTTTTTTGTGCTCTCTGCTTTGGCAGAGAAAAATCAAATCGCATCTGTGCCAGTATCATTCCTGCAAGCATCAGGCAACAGCCAAATAAGGCACGTGAATCCATTGTTTCACTAAGAATCCATACTCCTCCGATAACGGCAAACACAGCCTCTGCGCTAAGAATAATTGCTGCCGGAGCAGGTTTGGCATTTTTCTGTCCTACCATCTGAAGTGTATAACCCACTCCCACTGAAACAAGGCCTCCATACAGAAGTGGGATAAGCGCCTGCTCAATACCATGGAGCGAAATAACTTCAAATGATATGGCCACCACGGAGCTCAGTATTCCACAGGTAAGAAACTGCACAAAACTAATCTTCAGGGCATCATATTTATTTGTCACATGGCCTACCACCAGCACATGGATGGCGAAGAAAAACGCAGAGATAAGAACAAACACATCACCCCTGTTAACCGACAATCCTTCTCGTACCGACAGAAAGTACATTCCGGTTACAGCCATTGCTGCGGCAAGCCATACGACAGGTGACGTTTTATGGCGCAGTAACAATCCTAGTATGGGCACAAATATCACATATAATCCGGTGATAAAACCTGCATTTCCCGCAGTAGTATAAACCAGTCCTATTTGCTGCACTGACGAGCCTGCAAAAAGAACTACACCAGCTGTTATGCCCCAGGAGTAGAACAGCCTTGTATTGTGCGGTATTTGTTTTGCTTCTGCCGATGCCGGAAGAAAAGCCATGAGAGGTAATAAAGATAGAGAGCCAATGATAAATCGGATACCATTAAAGGTAAACGGTCCAATATGCTCCATTCCCATGCGTTGTGCTACGAAAGCAAACCCCCATACAGCCGCTGCCAGCAACAGCACAAGAGATGACTTAATACTTTTTGACTTCATCTAAATATCGTTATGAGCGGTACGACGAATAATTTCATTCTGCAAATCTTCCCCAAGGTCGTTAAAATAATCGCTGTAGCCTGCCACACGCACTATTAAATCGCGATAATTTTCCGGATTCTTCTGCGCATCTTTCAATGTATCAGCATCTACCACGTTAAACTGGATATGATGTCCGTCGAGGCGAAAGTATGCTCTGATAAGAGCAGTAAGCTTCAGGTAGCTCTCATGCCCGGTAAAGAATGATGGTGCGAACTTCTGGTTTAGCAGCGTTCCACCTGTTTTAATATGATCTATTTTTGATGCTGTCTTAATCACCGCAGTGGGGCCTTCGGTATCGGCACCCTGGAAAGGAGAGATGCCCTCGGAGAGCGGCTGCTTAGCCAGACGGCCATCCGCTGTTGCCTGCATCACAGATCCAAAATAAACATGCGATGTGGTTGGAAGCATATTGATACGAAAAGTACCACCACGGGCAGTATCACGACCATTTACAGCATCATAAAAAGCATTAAAAACACGAACAGCCTGCTCATCAACATAGTCATCATCATTACCATACTTCGGGGTATCATATATCAGGTTTGCACGCAGCTGGTCATGACCGTCAAAGTTGTCTTTGAGAGCTGTCAAAAGATCCTTCATGGTGATATTCTCATGTTCAAAAACATGGTATTTAATGGCGGTAAGCTGATCGGTAATACTCCCCAGCCCCACGCCCTGAATATAGGATGTGTTGTATCTGGCGCCGCCGTTGTTGTAGTCCGTACCATTTTTTATACAGTCGTCGATAAGTATAGATAGGAAAGGCACCGGAAGAAATTTAGCGTATAGTTTCTCGATGATGTTGTTACCCTTTATTTTTATGGTTGCAAAATGATTCACCTGCTTCTGCCATGCGCTAAACAGCTCTTCAAAGCCGGAGAACTCATTCGGGTTTCCTGTTTTTAATCCTATCTGCTTTTGCGTGTGTATGTCAAAGCCATTATTTAGGGTTATCTCAAGAATCTTCGCCAGGTTAAAATACCCTGTAAGCATATAGGCTTCTGTTCCGAAGGCGCCACTCTCGACACAACCGCTGGCACCGCCATTACGTGCATCTTCCACGCTCTTGCCCTGTCGCATCAGTTCCTGAACGATAGCATCGGTATTAAACAGTGATGGCTGTCCGAAGCCTGTTTTTATTATCTTCAATGCTCTATGGATCAGTGCATCGGGATTCTTTTTACTTATCTGCACCATTGAGCTGGGTTGCAGCAGGCGCATCTCCTCCACGGTGTCGAGGATCATATAGCTCATTGCATTTACCGCATTGCTGCCATCACTCTTAACGCCACCAACATTTATGAGAGCAAAGTCTGTATATGTGTTACTTTCCAATGCCGTCACTCCAATTTTCGGTGGTGAGGGATGATTGTTAAATTTAACCCAGAATGCCTGCAGCATCTCCCGTGCTTTTTCCTCTGTCAGCGTTTCTGATGACAGTTCGGATTGATAATAGGGATAGAGATGCTGATCCAGCCGGCCCGGGTTGAAGGAGTCCCAGGGATTCAGCTCTGTCACTACGCCCAGATGAATAAACCAGTAATACTGCAGCGCCTCATGGAATGTTTCGGGGCGATGTTCCGGGACTTTGCTGCAGATACGTGCCATCTCCAGCAGCTCCTTTTTTCGGGTTTCTTCCGACTCCCTTTCAGCCAACACCATAAGCTTCTGCGAATGTCGTTTTGCATACATTATTATTGCGTCGCACACAACAAGCATAGCTTCCAGTTCTTCCAGACGATCCAGCGCTTTGTTATCATTTTCAAAATCAAGGCTCTCCATAGCTGTTTTCACCTCTTCGGCAAAATCAGCAATACCCAGACGATATATTTTGTCGCCACAAACGGTATGTCCCGGGGCGCGTTGTTCCTGAAATTCGGTAAATACTCCGGCAGCATAGGCGTTATGCCACTCCTGCGACATGCGATTCATCACCCTGTCGCGCTGGGTTTTCCCCTTCCAGAAAGGGATAATGGTCTCTTGATAAACCTGACGCATATTATCATCTGATGTAAATGAGACCTTCTCTCTGTTATGCAGGATTTCCAGATCCTCCATGGAGTGCAGACATATCTCCGGGTACGTGGGAGTAGCTTTTGGTGCCGGCCCCCGCTCTCCGACGATCAACTCGCCGTCAGAGATATGGATATGCTTATTCTTCAGGATATATGCGAAGGCTCTGGCGCGCTGCATTGGCACAGAAAGGCCTCGCGGAGCATCAGATTTGTAGTACTCCGTTATCAATTCAGCCCGTTCAGGTGAAAGTATATTGGGAGCCTCAAGGCTCTCTCTCCTTAATCTGTTTATTCTTTCAGTAATCATAATTTTGATATAATAAATTATCCACCAATAGTAACATTATATCCGGCTTTACGGAACGTTTCAGCAAACGCTTCAGTGTGCGCGTCATCAGGTTCCTCTATGCCATTCATTTTATTTTCCATTTCAAAGCGTACATATTTGTTGGCTGCAATTTTATGGTAAGGAAGAATATCCACAGCATCGATAGCATGTGAGTGTTGCTGAAGTATTGATATATAACTTTCCACTGTCTCTTTCGATGCGTTAATCACGGGAATCAATGGAATCCGGATACGCAGTCGGCATCCTTTGTCGGCCAGCAGAGCAAGATTCTCAAGAATAATAGTAAGGTCAGCGCCCGTATATCTTTTATGCTCTTGTGCATCTGTATGCTTAATATCCAGCAGATAGAGATCAGTGAATGGGGTAGTTTTTTCCAGGACAACGCTGTCAATATATGCGCAGGTATCCATAGTTACGTGGAAGCCCCGGCGTTTGAGTTCGGGTAGTAGCTCCATCACAAACTCATGTTGCAGCAGCGGCTCCCCGCCGGAGAGAGTAATTCCGCCGCCGGACTCGTCCATAAAGATGCGATCCTTCTCCAGCTCACGGACCAACTCAGCCACAGAGTATCTTCGCCCCAGTTCCTGCTTCATAGTCATCAGCTTCTCTCCCAGGGCTATCTCCTTATCAATCTGCAGAGGTTTGGGGCTAATACCTTCAGGGTTATGACACCACCAACACTTCAAAGGACATCCTTTGAAGAACACGGTTGTTCTTATTCCCGGGCCGTCGTGCAGAGCAAAACGTTTAATATCAAAAATAACCCCTTCCATTATTCAAAAGCCTTACGACGTTCTTCTTCAACCTCTTCCACAGATTTCGCCAGGGGAGTGCCCAGCAACCTGGCGCCATCCTCTGTAATCAGGAAATCTTCTTCATTACGCATACCGCCAAAATCCTTGTATTGAAACAGCTTATGGTAGTTTACATACTCCATAAATAGTTTTTCCTTATACCATTTCTCCATCAGATCGGGGATAAAATAGATGCCCGGTTCTATGGTAAGCACGAATCCCGGTTCCAGTTTACGCGCCAGTCGCAAAGATTTAAGGCCGAACATAGTACTCTTGGGTTCTCCGTCATATCCTACCCACACCTCACCCAGGTCTTCCATATCATGGACATCGAGGCCCATCATGTGGCCAAGTCCGCAAGGGAAGAACAGTGCATGCACGCCCTGTTGCACCATATCGTCAATATTTCCTTTTAGAAATCCCTCCTCTTTCATTCCCTGAGCAATAGTTCTTCCTGCCTCCAGGTGTATATCACGGAAAGGAACCCCTGGCTTCAGCATCGATATTGCTTTGTTGTGCGCTGCCAGGGCTATGTTATAAAATGTCTTCTGCTCTTGAGTAAAGGTCTTGCTAACGGGGAAGGTGCTTGACATATCCCCGGCATAACCCATGGTAGTTTCCGCCCCGGCGTCAAGCAGGAACAGCTGACCTTCGCGGAGAGTGTTACCATGGTAGTGATTATGAAGAGTTTGACCGTTTATGGTAGCTATTACAGGGAAGGATAGCTGCCCTCCTGCTGCCTGGGCAATACGGGTAACCTCAGCAGCGATCTCTGCTTCTCTCATTCCGGGTCGAGCCATACGCATGGCAGCGCGGTGCATCTCTACCGTAGTATTCACAGCTTTCTCTATTTCTGAAACCTCCTCCGCAGTTTTGTAGTTGCGTTGGTTGACCACTGCTTTCACCAGCTCCCGCGACATGCCCTGCGGTATCTCATGTATGGAAGTATCCAGAAAAGCCGAGAGTTTCTCCCTGTTGCAGGCTCTGTAAGGAGGAAGGTAATGAATCCTGCGACCGTTGGCTTGGGCACTGTTCAGTACTGTTTTCAGATCAGAGAGAGGGGCGATTTTATCAATGCCGGACTTTAAGGCTCTGTCAGCAATTGTAGGTTGAACGCCCATCCACACCACATAGTCGATGGTATAATCATCACCAAAAAGAATAACCTCATTGGATTCCGTATCGATTATCAGTGCAAGGCCGGGGTGAGATATTCCGGAATAATATAAGAATGAAGAGTCCTGCCGATAATGATAAGTGTTATCAAGATAGTTCATAGGGCTCTCTTCGTTACCCATAAGAAGTATTATACCTTTATTAATTGTTGTCGACAGATATGTACGACGGCTGATATATGTATCAGGAGTAAACATAATAAATTGATTTTAGATGTAAAAAAAGGGGTATAGCATTAAATCATGCCTATGAAAGGGATGCTGCTGTCATTTTATCCAGCATTCGTATAAACCTACGCCATAAGAGCCGTAGAGATGTATTATATAGTGGTAACTATTCATTTTCATGCTGATACAAAGATATAAAAAGGTGTGATATATAAAAGGTGTTCGCGTCGTTTAAAAAAAAATAAAAAAAAGACGTTTTTTTTTGTTAAGGTATTGCCGATAATAAAAAAGGGAGTATATTTGCATCCTCAAACGACGGAAACGTTCTTTAAAACAATGGTCTGGTAGTTCAGTTGGTTAGAATACCTGCCTGTCACGCAGGGGGTCGCGAGTTCGAGTCTCGTCCAGACCGCAAAAAAGGTTGCTCAGAAATGAGTGACCTTTTTTTTGTGGGTCGTGGGAGTTTCTTAAAAATTATTACACAAAGTATTTTTTTAACTACCCTTGATTTTATAACAGGCGGATTTTCAAGTTTCTTTTCTCAACCTATATTTGTTTTGGAGTTATACAGAGGTGCTATGTTTGAAGAATGAAAATAAGCATAAGCTAAAATTTGTAAATTAAG
>CAYYSU010000061.1:0-11285 GCA_964474455.1 uncultured Bacteroidales bacterium | reverse complement strand
TCAAGATATATATTCGTGGAATTAATTATGCCGTTGGTCTCAAAGTTGCTGGCTCCGGAGCCAATAATAGCTGTGTATTCCGGCGAAACAACTGTTATCATTAACCGGGTAACTTTTTCTATTGCGCTGGATTCTATGAGCAGTCGATTGTTTATTACTGTAGTAGTAATTTTATCCTGCAGATTCTCGTCAGCCTCGATTATTACCTTATATGTATCACCCTGAGAGATGATAATATTAAAAATGCCACCTGCCTCTATTTCGGTAAATGGCGCCAAATCTGTTCTCTCGACCGTTACTACTTTTTCGTCTCCTTTTTCTGTGTGTGTTGTAGCTACTCCATTGAATGATGTTCCAATGAGTAGAACCATTAACAGCGATAATAATTTTATGCTTTTCATATTTTATGCTTTCATATTTTTTTTGCTCCGGTTCTACGACGGAGCTGTCCGAAATTTTGTTACAGCACTGCTTGTAATAAAAAAGATTTTATCTTTACGGCTCCAACGAAAAGGTATGTACGACTGGTTTTTAGCATATAAAATTAAAATCAACCGTTCCGGGCTGTATCGGTAATCACTTGCATGCCCTTTCTCTGCCAATGTTTTATTAATTATTTAAATAACTATAATGGAAAAGTTTATAATATCCCCTCGCGAATTAACAATTTCAGATCTTGAAAAAATCGCTGACAAAAAATTAGAAATCACACTCTCTGATAATAGTAAAAAAGCAATAGAAAAGTGTCGAAAATATCTTGATGAGAAGCTCCGTCGTGAAGTGAATCCTATTTATGGTATTGATACAGGTTTTGGTAGTTTATGTAATCACCGTATCTCTTCCGAGCAGCTGAGCACCCTTCAGGAAAACCTGGTAAAGAGCCACGCCTGTGGTTGTGGCGATGAGATCCCTCAGGAGGTGACAAAAATGATGATTCTGTTGAAAATACAGTCACTCTCTTATGGCCATTCCGGCGTTCAGCTTTGTACTGTTGAGCGTCTTGTTGATTTTTATAATCATGATATTATTCCTGTGGTATATCAGATGGGTTCGCTTGGTGCTTCCGGCGACCTGGCTCCTCTGGCACATGTCAGCCTGCCATTAATCGGCCTGGGTGAAGTATATTACAAAGGAAGGAAGAAAGATGCTGCTGAGGTGCTTCAGGAGCTTGGGTGGGAACCCATACAGCTGAAATCCAAGGAGGGCCTCGCACTACTCAACGGAACACAGTTTATGAGTGCTTTTGGTGTGTCTACACTGATAAAAGCATTCCACCTTTCAGAGCTGTCCGATATCATTGGTGCTGTGTCACTGGAGGCTTTTGATGGAAGAATAGAGCCTTTCAACGACCTGGTACACCAGATCCGCCACCATAAAGGTCAGATAGATACTGCGGCACGCTTCCGGCATATTCTAAAAGGCAGTACGATTATCTCTCGTGAAAAGCAGCATGTTCAGGATCCCTACTCCTTCCGGTGTATCCCGCAGGTGCATGGCGCTTCAAAGGATGTAATCAATTATGCTGCAAAAGTTTTTACTTGTGAGATAAATGCTGTAACCGATAACCCCACCATCTTCCCCGACGAAGATGAGATAATCTCCGGTGGTAACTTTCATGGCCAACCTTTAGCCTTAGCCCTTGATGCTTTGGCTATCGCTCTTGCAGAGCTTGGCAATATCTCTGAGCGAAGAACCTACCAGTTGGTATCTGGCAAACGCGAACTGCCATCATTCCTGGTTGCTGAGCCTGGGCTGAATTCCGGTTATATGATACCACAGTACACTGCCGCATCTATTGTAAGCCAAAACAAACAACTCTGTACCCCTGCCAGTGTCGACTCCATAGAGTCGTCTCAGGGTCAGGAAGACCACGTGAGCATGGGTGCCAATGCTGCTACTAAATGTTATAAAGTAGCTCAAAACCTTGAACGTATTCTCGCAATAGAGATCTTTAATGCTGCCCAGGCTCTCGATTTTCGACGACCGGCGAAATCTTCTCCTTTTATCGAGAATTTTGTTAAGCAGTATCGTGATATTGTTTCTTTTATTGATAATGATACAACCATGTACCCGCTGATTCATAAATCAATTAATTTTTTGTATGCTGTGGATTATGAACTACCACAAATAACACAGTAAAATTATAATCATATAAATGACTATTATTTTTATGAAGTGACGTGATGTTTCTTCATTAATATTATTGTATGCCCGGGAGAAAATATTCGGGCATACCGGGTTCTCTATGCCTTGAAACTACTGTTCTATATTTAAAATTAATCTTGCCTCAATGCCTGATTTTTTTAATACCGCCATTGCAAACGTTTGCGTTTGTGGCAATAATAACATCTTTTACCACTGGTGTTTTTAGCACATCTCCCAAATATTAATGTTAAAAATATGTTAAGGAAATTTTGGCTACCGAAAAATTTATTATAACTTGCATTGAATTTGAATGGAGTAAGAACTCATTACTTCTGCATTTGTTAGAACCGCAAACAACTAATTAGTTCATATATAGTATTTTATTAAATGTCATGAACCATAATCATTTATCATTTATCTAACTAAAACTAAAGATTATGAGAAAGTTTACAGCTTTAATTGTACTCCTATTATTGTGTGGAGTACAATTAGTCTTTGCTCAAAGGACAATCACCGGAACTATTACCCATGCAGATAATGGGGATGTTATTCCCGGTGCAACAATCCGTGTCCAGGGTACTACCTTGGGAACAGTCGCTGACCTGAGCGGAAAGTATGAACTCAACGTTCCGGAGTCAGCACAAACATTAACCGTTTCCTTCGTAGGTATGGTAACACAGAATGTAGCCATAGAAGGAACAGTAATCAACGTAACTCTTGCTCCTGACATACAGGATATTCAGGGTATCGTTGTAACCGCACTTGGTATCAGCCGTGAGAAAAAGGCGCTGGGTTATGCCGTGCAGAATGTTGATGGCGATGCCCTCACGAAAGCACGTGATAACAACCCTCTGGGTCAACTCGCAGGTAAAGTTGCCGGTGTTCAGATTTCTGGTAGCTCAGGAAATATGGGCGGTTCTAACCGTATCCTTATCCGTGGTGCCAACTCCGTAACAGGTGAAAACCAGCCTCTGTTTGTTATCGATGGTGTTCCAATGGATAACTCTAACTTCAACTCAACTAACACTGCGCGTGGTGGTGGTGGTATTGACTATGGTAACATGGCCAATGATATTAACCCTGATGACATCGAAAGCATGTCTATCCTTAAGGGGCCTTCTGCTGCTGCGCTTTATGGTTCGCGTGGTGCTAATGGCGTTATCATGATTACTACCAAAAAAGGCCCTCAAGGTAAAAAAGGTATCGGCGTTTCTGTTAACTCCGGTGTCGCATTTGAAACTGTTGGGTTACTCCCTTATTATCAGAGATCTTATGGTGGTGGTTATGGCGCATTTGGAGAAGCTGAGATTGACGGGAAAACAAGACTGATTCCTCTTTATAGTATGGATGAAAGTTGGGGCCCGAAATATGAAGGCCAGAGTGTAGTTCAATGGTTCAACCTGTTTGATTGGGAAGAACAAGGGAAACCTGCCGGAGGACTTACGGAGTCGCCATGGGAAGCTCCTGCCAATGATGTGGATGCGTTTTTTGAAACAGGTGTTACATATACTAACAACGTTGCAGTAACAGGGGCTAACAAAGAAGGTAACTTCCGTCTCTCTTATACTAACATGACATCTGATGGTTATATGCCTAACTCTTCTATCGACAAGAACACTGTTAATTTCAGTGGTTCTCATGAACTAGGCGACAGACTGCATGCAAATGCTGTAATTACTTATATCCGTACCGATGCACTTGGTCGTGCTTACACTGGTTATGATGATAATAACGTAATGCAGAAATTTACTCAGTGGGGTCAGCGTCAGCTCGACATGGATCGTCTGTCCAACTATATCTCTCCCGATGGAACACAACGTGTTTGGAATCGCAAGTCATGGGACAATCCTAACGTTGAATACTCTAACAACCCCTACTGGACAACTAATCGTAACTTTACTACAGACTCACGCGACCGCGTGTTTGGTAGCATGGGGCTTCTGTATGATATCACTGATTGTCTGAAAATTAAAGGAACAGTTTATACAGATTTTTATACCTTCCGTAACCATGAGCGCATCTCTATAGGTTCGCAGGAAACACCTTATTATAGCGAAGGTATCCGCCAGTATCAGGAAAATAATTATGAGGCAATTTTGATGTTTAACAAAATGCTTAGTGAAGATTTCTCCCTGAAGGTAAACGCAGGTGCTAACATGCGTAAAACAAACTATTTCAGAAATATTGCTGAAACTTCCGGTGGACTTGTTCTTCCTGATCTTTATACTTTAGGAAACTCTGTTGACCCAATCGTTATTGATGATTATAACAGAAAAAAAGAGGTTAACTCTTTATTCGGTAATGCATCTCTGGGCTGGAGATATATGCTGTACCTGGATCTTACTGCTCGTCAGGACTGGTCTTCTACTCTTCCAATGGACAACAATTCCTATTTCTACCCTTCTGTTACAGGAACGTATGTGTTCTCTGAAATGCCGGGTCTTAAGGAAGCTGATTGGCTCTCATTTGGTAAGATACGTGCAGGGTGGGCTTCTGTTGGTAATGATACAGATCCTTACAACCTAATGGAAACCTACTTCAACTATGCACCTAACTTTAATGGTGTTCCTCGTTATAGTGTTCCCGGTTCTCTTCCAAATGCGAATCTGCAGCCGGAAAAAACTAATAGCTGGGAAGTTGGTACAGAATTGAGCTTCCTTAAGAATCGTATTGGAGTAGATTTTACATATTATAATATGTTAACTACCGACCTTATTACCCAAGTTGATATTACTGCTGCTTCCGGTTATACTTCCAAGTGGATTAATGCAGGAGAGATGTCTAATAAAGGTATTGAACTGATGTTAAGAGCTATCCCTGTTAAACAAGATAATTTTGAATGGGAAATAGCCCTTAACTACTCTAAGAACCAAAACGAGCTCCTGGAGTTATATCAGGATATTGAAAACTATCGTTTGATAAATGCTCCTTTTAAAGTTACTGTTAATGCTACTGTAGGTCAGCCTTACGGCGTGCTTATGGGATCAGATTATGTAACTGATGATGCCGGAAATCGTATTGTTGCAACTTCCGGTCGTTTACAAAAAACGGCTTCTGTTAACGAAGTACTTGGTTCTGTTATGCCTAATTATAACCTCGGTATCATTAATAACTTTAAAATATTTGGCGCTGACTTAGGCTTTGTTATCGATATTCAGGATGGAGGTAGTTATTTCTCTACATCTTATATGTGGGGAATGTACTCCGGTATGCTTGAAGAAACAGTATGGTACGATGACTATGAAAGTTTAGGTGTTACACCGGCAAACCCTGATGCACAGGATATCCGCGAAGACGGTATAATCTACAATGGTGTTTATGGTTATTATGATGACGCTACCGAATCTGTTGTTTATACTGATGCTGAAGGTAATGTCGTTGATTCACCGGTTACTAACAAAACTCCTGTTTCTGCAGCTCGTTGGGGTGCCGATTTCTATTCTAAAGCTGACGCACAGGAAGTATTTGATGCTTCTTATATTAAATTACGTGAGTTGACACTTGGATATACGCTGCCTAAGTCGATTACCGGTCCGATAAATAATCTTAGGATTTCTGCTTATGGCCGTAATCTGCTTATTATGGGTCTTGATAATCGCCATTTTGACCCTGAATCAGCTATTACCTCTTCAGGTAATATTCAGGGTATAGAAGGCGCTGCTCTGCCTTCAATGCGTAATTTTGGTATTAACCTGAGCTTTAACTTCTAATTTAGGTATTAACATAAAAAACAGGAACATATGAAAACATATCGAAATATCGTTCTGTTCTTGGCAGCGTCACTAATAATATTCTCAGGATGTACCAAGAACTTTGAAGAGATAAACAAGAATCCCAATGCTCCGGTGGATGTCCCTACTTCTACATTGATGATCAATGCACAGAAGAGATTGATGGACGACATCCGTGATGAGTGGGCTTCTGGACGTATGGCTTTACTTTGGGTTCAGTATTGGGCTCAGGTTAACTATACTGAAGAAGATCGTTATCAACCACGCCAAAATGTGAATAATAATCTATTTACCGATATCTATCTCGATATTGTGGATCTGGAAAGAATTATTCAAATTTGTGAAGATCCGGAATGGACTGACCTTATGAGCGCCTATGGTGACGTGCAAAACCAAATTGCCACAGCCCGTATTCTAAAAACATGGGCTTTCCAACTACTAACTGAGACATATGGCCCGGTGCCATATCAATCGTATGGATCAGATGATGCAGAGTTTAACGCCTTACAGGCTACTGATGATGTCTATTATCCTAACTATGTAGATCAGCAAAAGATCTATATGGATATGCTTAATGAGCTGAAAGAAGCCGCTGCGCAGATTAATGTTAACCAACCGGCATGGACTGAAGGTGATAATATCTTCTATGGCGATGCAATGAAGTGGAAAAAGTTTGCCAACTCTCTCCGCCTACGAGTTGCTATGCGTCTATCAAAAGCTGCTCCCGATGTATCTGCTCAGCATATTAATGAAGTAATTGCTGGTGGTGACTACATGACTTCCGTCGATGATGCTGCAACATTTATGTATGGCTCAACGGCTGATAATGCGTCTCCAATGTATCGTGCTTATTATGTGGAGAACCGTACCGACTTTGCCGTGGCAAAACCTTTCGTTGATCTTCTTAAAGGCGACGTAGGTCCTTTTGCTCAGTTTGACCCTCGTCTTACTATCTATGCTGATACAACTTCCTCTGGTACGTATGTGGGCCAACCTTACGGTCTGGATAATGAAGTAGCAGGCTCAATAGAGATAGCTACTGTTTCTCTGCCTAAAGCACCTCTGGAAGCTACTTACGCAGAAATATATATGGACTATTCAGAAGTTTGTTTTATCCTTTCTGAACATAATGGATGGGATCAGACATGGTATGAGGCAGGTGTCAGAGCTTCAATGGAATATTGGGGTGTTGATGGTGATGCTATAGATACCTACATTGATAATCTTCCTGCGGCAAATGCTGAAAATGTGATGACTCAAAAGTATATTGCACTTTATATGCAGCCTTACAACGCATGGGCGGAATATCGTCGTACTGGATATCCTACTACATTTACGCTCCCGGGAGAATCAACAGGTTACTTCGATCCTGAAACAGGTGAAGAGTATTTCTTTGAACCTCTGGTGTCAGGTATGACAGATATCCTTGACCGTATGAATTATGCTCAGGAAGACCAACTGTTGAACCCCTCAGGTTATGAGATGGGTGTTGAAAAACTCGGTGGTCCTGATTATTTTACAACCAAACTATGGGTCTTTAAATAGAACTCCGGTAATTTTTGATATTAAAAAAGCTGCCCGATTATTTCGGGCAGCTTTTTTCTTAACAGCCTGCATCTGTTTAGTGGTTTTTTGTGTTTTTTAAAGGGTGTCGCGAAGCAAATATAACGTATCGGAGAGTATCTCAACTTCTGCACAGTAGCTGTTCATAATGCTGTCCAGCTTGCCTTTTTCATGGTGATACCTTTCAAGGTTGACACTATCAACGGGCTTGGCAGGTGGCGCCTTTAAATTATTGGGGTTCATGGCATGCCCATTCCTGAAAACACGGAAGTCCAGATGAGGACCCGTTGCAAGACCTGTTCTGCCGACATAGCCGATGAGCTGCCCCTGTTTTACTCTTAACCCGTTTTTCATGCCTTTGGCAAAGCTTTTAAGATGCATATAAACAGTGGTGTATGTGCCGTTGTGTTTTATCTTTATATAGTTTCCTCCACCATTTTTTTGATACCCTTTCGCTACCACTACGCCATCTCCAATGGTATAAACCGGTGTTCCCTCCGCAGCAGCATAATCGATGCCCAGGTGAGGCCGTACGATTTTTAATACAGGATGCTTTCTGGCATAACTAAATCCTGAGCTTACCCTGCTATATCGTAGCGGCGCTTTCAAAAATGTTCTGCGCATACTGCCACCTTCTTCATCATAATAATCCGTGTCATCTCCTTGTATGAACTGATAACATTTAAAAGGGTTGTTCATGTGATTTATTTCGGCGGTTATTACCTTTCCCAGTCCGATATATTCATCCTCTTTGTAAACCTTTTCATACAGCACACTAAACTTATCGCCGCGTTGAATACCAAAGAAATCAATAGTCCAGGCGTAAATCTCTGATAACTCTACTGCCAGCAGCGGATCAGCGTCTGCTTCTATCATGGCATTCCAGAGCGAGCTTTCGATGGTTCCATGGCAGTAGTCCACAACAGTATCTGTAGGGTGAGCTCCCCGGTACACTGCCAGGGAATCACGGATATCAAAGACGGTATATTCTATGGGATTATTCTCATAGATAAAATAATCAGCAATGGGAACAGAGTCTGTATGATAAATAATGGTGTAATCATTCCCAGCTCTGAACTTTCTCACATCAAATGAATCCACGGAATGCCGGGCGATATAATCTATTTGAGAGTAGCTGATATTATATGGCAGCAGTATATCTGCCAGAAATTGGTTTTTCTTTATGGATGAAGTGAATACTCCCAGAGTGTCTACATTAATACCATACTTCAATGTGGGCAGATAAACCACCGTATCCGTTAATAATTCTGTGGTGGATTCTTTCCCTGTCCTACGCCCGCAAGCGCTGGATAACAGGAGGATAATGATGGTGATATTAAGTAATAGCTTACTGTTCATAGGAGTTATTCTTGTAAAAGTATAAATGCAAATAATGTAAAAAAATTGTTTCATCCAAAAAAAAACTGCTCCTGTAGTATGGAGCAGTTAAAGGAGCGAGCAGACTCTCTCCTTATTTTTGGTAGTTATCTGCAAATTCACGTCCGGCTTTCAGGGCATTGATGTTGGCATTAACAACCTCATCACCTTTTTTTCCAAATATAGTATGCAGAGCTTTCTCAAGCTCTTTGAAATCGATATCGATAAACTCAGAGGCTGCACCAAGCATTACGATGTTAGCAGCTTTAGGGTTGCCAAGATCTTTAGCCATTTTTTCAGCATCAATAGCGATATGGTTTTTAATTTTTTTCACCTCTGCCATCACCTCTTCCTCATTTGGGTAATTGGGGATGTTTATCAGTGGTTGAGTATTGGTTATGAGCCATCCTTCTTTCGAGAGGTAAGGGAGATAGCGTAGGCTCTCCATAGGCTCTACAGAAAGGATTATATCTGCCTTTCCAAGAGGAATAAGATCTGATGCTATGGGATTATCAGAAAGGCGGAAATGAGACTGTACGTCGCCACCACGTTGTGACATACCGTGTGTTTCTGCCTGTTTGATTTGTAATCCAAGGTTAATTGCTGCAGTGCCGATAGTAGCTGCAATGGAAAGAATTCCCTGTCCTCCGACACCTGCTAAAATAATATCTGTTTTCATGTTCTTTTTTTTTCGGATTTGAGAATAGGTTTACTTCTTCTTAGCTGCAAATTTGGCTCTCATACGCTTGTTGAGGGTCTGTACACACTCCCTGCGTGGGATGATAACAGAAACACCCTGATATTCGAGTTCTTTTTTGTATATCTCAGCCATCTCCTTATGATTTCTCTTCAGTGGCTTCACAACATGGAGGTGCTCTTCTTCAACACCTAGGCCCAGAACGATCTGTTCCAAACGACCAAGAGCGTGAGAAGCCTGTCCACCTGTCATACCTGTGGTAGCGTTGTCAAGGATAAGAACTGTGATTGGCGATTTGTCAATAATTGCATCCAGAAGAGCTGTCATACCACTGTGGCAGAAAGTAGAGTCGCCAATTACCGCTACAGCGGGAACGATGCCTGCGTCAGCAGCACCTTTTGCCATAGTAATGGAGGCACCCATATCAACACAGCTGTTTATGGCTTGCAGTGGAGGAAGTGCTGCCAGAGTATAACATCCGATATCAGCAAACACACGACCTTTACCATATGAAGCTATAACTTCATTTAGTACTTGGTAAGAGTCAATGTGAGGGCATCCGTCACATAGTTTTGGCGGGCGTCCTTTCACAACTTCGGGAATAGGGTTGCCGATGGTGTCCTGCAATCCCAGCGCTACGGCAACGATGTTAGGATTCAGCTCGCCCATTCTGGGTACAGTGCCGTCGAGGCGACCTTTTACCGTCAATCCTTTGCTAAGGTATCCTTTCAGTTGCTCTTCAACCAATGGCATTCCCTCTTCAAGAACGAGAATTGACTCACAATCATTGTCGAGTATTTCTATCAACTCTACCGGCACAGGGTATTGTGTTATCTTCAGCACAGGGTAAGGCACCACACCGTCAGGATAATTCTCCATAAGATAGTTGTATGCAATACCCGTTGTTATGATACCCATGGATTTGTCATTGCCATCGATGATGATGTTGTTGCCATTATCGATTCCTGCTGTTTCAATAGCAGGTTGCTTATCCAGGAGCTCAGCATATTGCTTTCTTGCGATAGCAGGAAGTAGAACATACTGCCGGAGGTTTTCCGGGAGCTTGATTTCATTCTGTTTTAATGCTTCTTTTGTCGCAACGGCAGCACGTGAGTGTGCAAGGCGTGTAGTGATGCGGTACATAACAGGAGTTTTCATCTTTTCCGAGAGCTCAAACGCCTGGAATATCATGTCATAAGCTTCCTGTTGATTAGAGGGCTCGAATATGGGCATGAAAGCGAACTTACCGAAGAAACGTGAGTCCTGCTCATTCTGTGATGAGTGCATGGAAGGGTCGTCGGCGGAAAGTACTACCAAGCCACCATTAGCACCTGTAATGGCGGAGTTAATGAAAGCATCTGCAGCCACGTTAAGACCAACGTGCTTCATACATACCAGGGCTCTTTTTCCGGCGTATGACATACCTATTGCCGCCTCCATTGCGGTTTTTTCGTTAGCTGACCATGTGCGGTGAACATTACCTTCTGCGGCCTGCTTCGATTTTTGGATATATTCTGTTATCTCTGTGGAAGGTGTTCCGGGATAGGCATATACACCGGAAATACCCGCGTCCAGTGCTCCTTGTGCAATGGCTTCATCGCCCAGCAACATCAGTTTTTGCATAGCTTTTTGTGGATTTTATAGGGTTCATTACATGTTTTTTTTAATTCCACAAAGGTAGTATTTTTTTGTAATTTATATGATGGTTGACCCGTAGAGACGATCGATCGTTTCTACACTTTTTTCATAGACCGGATATTTTGTTCGTTATA
>CAYYSU010000060.1:0-12074 GCA_964474455.1 uncultured Bacteroidales bacterium | reverse complement strand
ATGGTAATGCGATTATTAATCCGGATAATCCTTCACAATATTTATTAAAAGAAATATCCTCGGAAAGTGGTGTTTTATTACCATCTGTGGGCATAATAGTAGTATTTTAATTAATAATAAAAGATATGAGAAATACTTGGTATATAGTGATAGCAATATTATTTATAGGTGTTTTTATCTCCAGTGGAGCTTTCGCTCAGAGGGGTAAGAAAAAGCCTGCTCCAGAAATTATAATAACAAATATTTCTGGTTCAGGGAATACACTAAAAGTTGTTTTTACCTCCGGAAAGGAGCATAATCACCCACTGATGGCCATATGGATTGAAAATATGGACGGGCAATACATTCAATCTCTTTATGTGGCAGAGAGTATTGCAAAGGGCTTCTTTAGTTATGGCGATGAAAGCAGCGGAAAGTGGGAGCCCGGAGAAAAACGACGTCCGGCAGCTTTGCCTTATTGGGGTCATCAGCGTGGTGTCGTGGCAAACGATGGGCTGTACATCCCTACTCCCACAAATCCATTGCCCGATGCATATAGTGGAGCAACCCCAAAAGGAGACTTCGTGCTTGAAACCAAATCTGATTCAACCATGGACGGGAAATTTAGAGTGCTGTTTGAAATTAACCAATCATGGGACTGGAATAAATACTGGACTAACAACAAGTATCCGGACGATAAGGAGTACAAAACAAGTTCTCAGCCTTCTGTTGTCTATGCTGTAACTATAGACCCCGAATCAGCAATAAAAGAGTATTACCTCAATCCTATCGGGCATGGCCATTACTCCGGTGCTAATGGTCTGCTTTATACCGATCTTTCTTCACTCTCAACAGCGCTGGAAATAGCAAAGAGTATAAAAATCATTATTGAATAATGAAATCCTATACTGCTATTGAAATTTCGCTTGGCAGAATCTTGTTGTTTAGGTTTTATTTTTTGTAATTAATATGGAAAAAACATTACAAAAGGCATATTTAGATTTCAAGAAAGGTGATTATGCGTCCGCTTGGGAGAGCTGTCAAAAAATTATTCAAGTTAATGCAAACCAACCCGACTGTTTAGCAATGTTGGGAATGATGAGTAATATAGCCAAACGCTACTCCTATGCTGAAAGTTATTTACAAAGATGCCTTATTTATCATCCACATAAACATGTTATTTTAACCGAACTTGCTACTGCACAGATCTATCTTCAAAAATATAAGCAAGCAGAAGAGAACCTGAACAAGTCTATTGCCTTTAATTCAGAGTATCAGAAAACATACATCCAATTTGGTAAATTATACAAACACACAGATAGAATTGCAGAGGCAAAAAAGGTACTGAAAAAATTACTTCTAAAAAAACCACAGTCATTAGCAGCATTAAATAATTTGGGTTCTTTATTAATCGCCGAAGGTAAAGATAATGAAGCATTGGCTTGTTTTCAACACGTGTTAAAAATCGCTCCTAATACTGGTGTAGCACATAAAAATGCTGGTCTTATTTGGTTGAAAAATGGAAAAGAGAATGAAGCTGAATTGCACTTTGCACAAGCATTGAAATCATTACCAAATGATATTGGTTTGATGATAGATTTAAGTCAACTTTGGCTAAATCAATCAAAACTATTAAAAGCCGAGGCATTGTTGAGTAAAGCTTTACTGCTTGACTCTGAAAATGTTGGCCTTTTAATGCAATCTGCTATCACTAAGATGCGATTAAAAAAATATGAAGAAGCCATAGTATATTTAAAAAAAGTACTTGAAGTTGAACCTGATAACTCTGATGCATTTTATAAATTATCCCGCTGTAAAACAGATATATGCGATTGGACAAATTGGAACGATACCAGAGATCAGTTTATTGAAAGGTTGAGTAATGATTTAAAAAAAATAAATCCAGTCCAATGCTCAATTTATGATACTCATTATTATAATATACCTGATGAGCTACAACATAAATTGATGTTGAAAATGGCTCTAAATTATCTTGTTTCTACCCCAAATTTCAAATTTGAATTTAGTAATCGTGCGCATACCAAATTAAGAATTGGATATATTTCACCGGATTTTCGACAACATGCCTTGGGGATGTCTGTCTATAAATATTTTCAACACCATAATCGTCAACAATTTGAGGTACATGTTTTTGCAGTATTTATGCCTAAAAACACTGACCCTTTTACAGAAGAAATAAAATCAAATGTTGATCATTTTCACGATATAAGTGAACTTACATCAACACAAGGCGCTAATTTAATTTATGATAATGAAATTGATATTCTCATTGATTTTGGAGGTTATACAAATTCTACTAAGCCTGAAATATTGGTATTAAAACCTGCCCCAATACAAATCTTTATGATGGGACAACCCGACACAACAGGATCGAACAAATACGATTTCTTTTTTTCTGACCCTATTTTGATTGATGATGTTAATAGACAATATTATACCGAAAATATTCTTTTCCACCCTCACGGATTTGTAAGTTCACTTCTTGAACCTTCAGATAACATATTCAAAAAAGAAGACTTTGGTATTGATGAGGATGCTTTTGTGTTTTGCTCGTTTTGCAGCCCCTATAAATATGAACCCACAACATTTTCCGCATGGATGAAAATTCTAAAAGCCGTTGAAAATAGTGTGCTCTGGCTACTTGGGAATGGAAATACAACTTTTGAGAAAAATATTTATGCATCTGTTGAAAAACATGGTGTTGATGCAAAACGGGTAATGATAGCACCTTATTTAAACATCAGTGATCATCTAAATAGACTGAAATTATGTGATCTTTTTCTTGATACGCTTTATTACACCTCATGCTCATCGGGTTCGCATGCTTTAATGATGGGTGTTCCTGTCATCTCTATTAGAGGTGTTACTAACGCTATGAGGCAAGGAGCCTCAGTATGTCATGCTGCATCTACCGACGAAACAGTTTGTAATTCAATAGATGAATATTATAGTAAAGCTGTGGAGTTAGCTTTAAACAAAAGCAAGCTCAACCATATAAAAAACAAGCTCGTAGAGAACCAGTCAAAGATTCCAATATTCAATACTAAATTGCATGTTGAAAATCTAGAACGGAGCTATCTTACAATATGGGATACTTATCAAAAAGGAAAAGACTTTACAGACCTATACATCGACGAGCCAGTAGACTATTGTTGAAAACCAAACAATATTCAATATAGGCAAGAATTATTATGCTATTTTGTGTTTTTGTGCAAAACTATATTCGTGAATCGTATATCAGCGACTATGAGGATGTTATGACCTACGATTAGCAAATACTGCTATAAAGGCCAATTTCAGACTGCGGGTTTATTGTTAAAAATATGTCCGGAATCAAATTTCCTTGATATTTTTTTTTATGTTTGTTGCTAGGTCAAAATCAAAAATTTCACATAGTCATTTATATGAAAAAAAGCTATTTGTATTTCTCGAAGAGTAACTTGGATTTTTATTCAATTTCTTTGAAGTTTAAAAATGTATCAGCTAAAATTGATGCATTAATAAAATCAGGTAAGTTTTGGAAACTTTCAAAAAAAGAACAAAATCATCAAGTTCGTAAACTTCGTCGGTTATTTGAAAAACTTTACGGTTTTAATCCTCGTTACGCATTTAAAATAGCAGGTGCTGCTATGTGCTTTGTGTTTATAACCAGTACAGCAAATGCTCAAATATTTACCGCATGGCCGGATAACCCTTTTTCATCACTTACAGGTACATATATCGATGGCGCTTTTGCTGATATTGATGGTGATGGCGACAATGATGCTATTTTATTAACCGATAGTCGCGAACCTAAGTATTTTGAAAACGTTGGTGGTGTTTACACTGAAAATCCTGGTGCTAATCCATTTCAAAGTGGTGAACGTGGTACCGGTATTGATATCGCCGATTTTAATAATGATGGCGTTTTAGATGCAATAATAATTGATGGACATTCGTCGGGTCATATCACCCACTACCGATTGCAATCAGGTGTTTTTAATGACCTTTCAAGCGATTATCTCAACTATGACGATCCCTATAACCAGTCATCGGGTAGCTACAAAGCAAAGTTTAATGATGTAGATGGTGACGGATTGTTGGATATTGTTATTCCATTGCCGGTTGGAGCTATAAAAACATTGATCCAACAACCGGATCATTCATTTATAGAACAACTTAATTTTCCTGTTATCTCAGTTGATTTTGGTTACCCCGCAGGTGGTATATACCTGAACATGGCTGATATGGATCTTGACGGCGATGATGATTTATTTGTATTCCCTGATTATGATTCATCTCCAATTGGTTATTTTGAAAACACGTCCGGCAGTGGTGTTTTTGTTAAAAACTTAACCATTCCACTACCCATAAGCCAGATGTCGAATCCCATGTTTACATTGCTTGTTGATTTAGATGGCGATGGTGATATTGATGTGTTTACACCCAACGCACCAGCCGCCACAAGTAACCTGCGAAACGGTGTTCCTCCCGCACCTGGCGTACCTATATCAACCTTTTTCGCCGTTGCCTTATTTGCAGCTGCAGGTGGATATGGTATTTTTAGACGAAAAAGAAAGCGAAATAGATCATAACCATATTTTTTTACATCGGTTGGTAGAGTTTCTCGAAGGATTATCATCTTGGTCATCCTGGTTTTTGTTTCTCGGTTTTCCTATTATGTTTTTTATTTTAAATCTGATATCCAGGTTGTTAGGGTCGTGTTTTGTTGTACCTGTTTTTTTGCGGCAAAGATTTTATAATTGACATAATTTTGTCGAGCTTTTATTTCCTGACTTCGACAATGTGCCACCCAAAATGTGTACTCATTTTTTGTATATTATTGATGTTGTGTAATTTATAATATTTTGATATTATTTTTACAAATCTTAATTCCAATTTGCTATTGTGAACAATAGTTCATAACTTTGCGTTATAATTATGAACAATAGCTTAATATAATGAGTCCACGTCCACATAGAAAACGATTTGTAGATACTCATCCACCGATTTCGGGTTTTAACCCCACAGGCGGCAGGGGTCGTCATCGTGCACGATCAGCAATAATGTTGAAACTGGAGGAGTATGAAGCGCTGCGTCTTTGCGACTACCTGGGTAATAACCACGAGTCGGCGGCTTCTATGATGCAGGTTTCCCGTCCCACATTCACACGAATTTGCACCTCAGCGCGACGCAAAATAGCCCAGGCATTGGTGGAGGGTCTGCCGGTAAAAATCGGTGGCGGGAATGTCGTTATGGGCAGTAGTATGTGTGTGTGCCGTGAATGTGGCCACGAAATGGCACATCAGCCGGGTATCCCCTGCAATGAACATAAATGTGAACAGTGTGGCTCGACAATGAAACGTAAAGAAGGAGGTAATAATGCCTAAAATGGATGGCTCAGGACCCGAAGGTAAAGGGCCCAAAACAGGCCGTGGCCTTGGAAAAGGCTGCAACATGACAGAAGAAGAAAAGTTATCACTCCTTGGAAAGGGAGAAGGAAAAAAACGTAAAATCGGCGGTGGAACAGGTAAAGGCAAACGTGCCGGAACCCAATAATCACGAAGCCACAAAAAAAAGAAAAATATGCCAAATTTTAATCAAACTGGCCCAAATGGACAAGGTCCAATGACAGGTCGCGGAATGGGACGCTGCGCAGATAATGTCCCGGAAAAACAGAATGATGAAACCATTCAAAACAGTGAAACCAATGAAAATATTCCTGGTGATATGATGCCGGGAATGGGTATGGCTCGTCGCCGTAGATTCATGGGTGGCGGCAGAGGCCGTGGAGGTTTTGGCCCCGGAAGAGGAAAAGGCCGGGGAAGATGGTAACAACTGGAGAAGCACGGCCATTAATAGGTAAAGCTATATGACCGTGCTTCTTTACAAACAAAATGTATCTCAAGTATTTTGTTTTACCTTTGTCCTGAAAATCAAAACTAAAGAATGGACTACCGTTGTGTAAAGTGCTTCCGGAATACATACCGGAAATTGATGGATAGATATGCTCTTAATGATAACCAGAAAAAGGAATTTAAAAACTTTTTTGATGAGACTGTTGCCGGATATGGGGACATGATTGCGCCGGAACTGCAGATTCCATTGCAGAAAAAGTTAGTTGAGCTGAGTGGTATAAACGACCTTTATCGTGAAGAGAAATGCCAGAGTAACAACCTGGCGCTCTCGCTGGTACAATACTGGCGTGATGCTGTTAAGACCTCCCCCGATCCCTTTGCCATGGCTCTTCGCCTGGCTATTGCAGGAAATATTATGGATTACGGTGCCTGTGAAACTTTCGACCTTAGAAAGACCATAGAAAAGGTGTTTCAGACTACCATGGCAATTGATGAAACGGAGGGGTTGCGAAGAGCGGTGCAAAAGGCACAATCAATACTGTACCTGGGTGATAATGCCGGAGAAATAGTGTTTGATAAACTCTTTATCAGTACATTGAGTCATCCTGATGTGACCTTCGTTACACGAGGAGGCCCCACAATAAACGATGTTACTCTAAAAGAAGCCGGTGATGTTATGATGCATGAGGTTGCTAAGGTGGTATCTAATGGTGTTGTGGCTCCCTCAACACTGCTTTCGGAATCGCCGGAGGAGTTTTTGACTATCTATCACAATGCTGAATTGATTATCTCCAAGGGTCAGGGTAATCTGGAAGGACTGATTGATGAAAAAGATTCTAGAATATTTTTTCTTCTGATGGCTAAATGTGATGTTATTGCAGAACGACTTAATGTTCAAAAAAACGATTTTGTTATTTATAACTACCATGAAGACTGAAAAACTAACCTTCGGCCCGATCCCATCACGAAGATTGGGATTTAGTTTGGGTATTAATAATATAAAGGGCGAAAAAAAATGTCCCTACTCCTGTGTTTATTGCCAGGTGGGTGCAAAATGCTCTATGACAATGCAACGGCAGGAATTTTTCACCGTTCAAGAGCTCACTTCCAGTGTGGAAGAGCACCTTGAGTCATTACATGGCAGCAGTATGCCCGATGTGTTGGCATTTGTTCCCAATGGCGAACCCACGCTGGATGTGAACCTTGGAAGGCATATTGAAGCTCTTAAGCGTTTCAATATACCTGTTGCGGTTATAAGCAATGGTACACTTTTATCTGATCCATCGGTTCGTAATGACCTGATGGGAGCTTCCTGGGTGTCGGTAAAGGTTGATGCCGGTTCGGATGCTGTATGGAGAAAACACAATCGCCCCGTAAAGATACTCTCTTATGATACATACCTAAAAGGTATTTCAATCTTTGCTCGCGAATTTAAAGGTACTCTGGTAACAGAAACAATGATGTGCAAGGGTACTAACGATTCCTCGGATAATATCGACCGTGTGGTGAATATCGTCAGGGAATTAAACCCGCAAACAGCATATATCACTGTGCCCACGAGACCGCCTGCCAAGGTTGGTATCACTGCACCAGATGATAATGAACTTCTGTATGCCTACAACCGGTTTACCTCCGCAGGGCTGAATGCCGAACTGCTTACCGGATTCGAAGGCGATGGGGTAGGACAGACTGGAAATGTGACTGAGGATATCCTCAATATCACTGCGGTACACCCTTTACGTAAGGAGACTATTCTTAAAATGCTCAGAGAAAAAAATGTGGAGTTCGCAGTTATTGAAGCGATGGTAGCGAAAGGACAATTGTCAATATTACAATTCGACGGGCTTGATTACTTTTTACGGAAATCCTGATTACTCTATGATGACAGATTTTCGCCAATGTGTTAAATGGTAGATGTTAAATACTATCGTATTATAATCTCATCCGCAAAAATCATCGATTCGTACGTGGAGCCCGCATGATGCCATGCTGGCAATTTTCCGTAATAGTATGCAATTACCTTAATATATCGTGTTTTAAGTCCGGTAAACTCTGTGGTATAATTATGCTTTAAACTGCCCTTCTCCTCGGGAGGTATGGTGTTATACAGCGTTTCAATAAGGAGGTATTCATCACCCAAATTATCTTTTGCATAAATCTCTGTTTTTTTTGGAAAGATGACCCAGTCGTATGTGTTTTGATAAAAACCCATGGAAAAGAATTCTATATCCCTACTCTCTTCCAAATCAATTTCTACTTCAATGTTCTGACCGGAAAATCCCTGCCATTTACCATCTTTTAAATCGCTTGCTGCTCCCTGTTTTCCATCAAGTAATGCATACTCTCCACCTCCACTGTATGCAGGGTGGTAGGTTGAAGGAGTTGAATTAAGTTTGTGCAGTTTTCCAATACCTTTGTGATAGATAATGGTGCTTTCTGACATCGGATATGTGTTTTCATCAGCTAGCACCCCGGCTTCAATTTTTGTGTCTTCACAGATGTAAAAGGGTTCGGTGTATTTTGTAGAAAGAGGTGTTACGGTATCCTGATTTAACGCATAAAAAACCGGCTGGTCGTTGAATAATGTACGTATGGATATTTTACGCCCCTTTTCTGTAAGTTTATTGTCGGCGGTAATAATGCAGTGATATTTAAGATCTTCAATATCCCGGACTAGTTTTTCAAACTTCTCAATATTTTTATCCATCCACCAACTACGGTTTTCCAGATTCCATAGAATAATATAATCTTCTTTCAGCATTATAGCCTCTTCCCTCAAAAGGTCTATCTCCTGCTTTAACTCAGCATCGGATTTGCTGCCTGTTTCGTTTATATATTCATGAATATCAATCCGTAGCAGGTTTTTTCGTAACGTGAATTCAAGCTGGCTTGTGGCGTACGATAAGTACCTCAGCGCAACATTGTTATACCTCACTTTTGGGGCAATAAATTCAATTCTCTTTTTTATCTCTAAGGTTTGTTCCAGCATCTCCTGGTTTTTTGTTTTCATACCCTCTTTTACATAGTCGTAAAATATGGGAAATAGATTCTCAAAAAACCGGGTGTTAGTACCTATATCCTTCATTCCTGATTGATGAAAACCGGAGAATGTTAAGATATGTTTCATAAGAGCATCATCTTCTAGTCCATAAAAAATAGCACTAAAAGCCTGGTTAAATGCGTTGTATGTTGTTTTTCGCTCTCTATTTGATTCCTCAACAGAACTATTGAAGGCGGGTGTGTTCCAGCTGTTTTCTGCTCCCCAGATAAACCCGTGCCAGTTATTATGGAAGAAATTCAGTCCGTCATCGTCCCAACTGGTGTTAAGTACTCCGGTGGCCCCGTGTTTATAGGCATCTCTAATGAAATTGTACACATTTACTTCTGTGGTATAGTAATCGGGGAATAACTTTGACCAACAGTTTATTCCTGGTGCCACCCAGAAGTTTAGTCCTGACTTGGACAGGGGCGTAACGGCATATTCGAAATTATCGGCGGCATGATATCCCCAAGCCATCACAGTGATATCCTTTGGTAGTTGGTCAATTATTTCAGGATGGCTGCCAACAATATCGCCCCACATAAGTATCTTCTTTCCGAAGGGTTTGAGAAGATCATCAAGCTTGTTGATATGACTTACATACACCCCTCCGATGCCAATACTGTCGACCATTGCTTTTGATTTCCCTTCACCCAGACCATGAGTTTCATCGCAATTGATATTGAAATATTTACCCTCAAAGGCGGGGACAATTTCCTCATACGCTTCACCCAGAAATTCGTAAGATTCGCCCAATGCCGGAGAGATAATGTGTTTGCTTTCCGCCAGATGACTGTATTTTGGATGTGCCAGCGTTTTTTCCATATGCCCAAACGACTGATAATTCCCGATGAGCTGCACATGGTATTTTGTTGCATAAGCATTTAATTCCGCAAGCTGCGACTCACTGATACCATCCTTTGGCGCAATATCGGGATGGCTTTTGAATTTGAAAACATGCTCAATATAGAGGGTGAAATAGTTCAACTTAAAAGAAGCCATTTTCTTAATCTGCTCTTTTAATATCTCCATGGTGGGAATAGGACCGCGACTGATATCATCCTGCCATCCACGCACTGCAATGTCGGGGTAGTCGTAAATGATTAAGCAAGGAATCGTATTGTCGGTTCGGTTAGCTTGTATTAATTGTTTGAGGGTTTGGACGCCATAAAAAATACCTACATCTGTCTCGGCAATTATTTTCACTCCACCGGCAAAAACCTTTAGCACATAGCCTTCCTGACCGGGAATAAAGGCCGGGTTTAATTCATTTTTCGTTAGAGTTGTTGTAAACTCTTGTGAAGAATCGACTTTTATAAATTCTATGCATCTGTTTTTTGCATCCTTAATAGTTTTTAAACGAAATCCCAGCTCCGCATTAATACAATCATTCAATTCCGACACATTGATTTCTCCAAGGTTATGGCTTGCAATTTTAGTGTCTTTATCAATGCTAAAATGTGAATTCTGAAGCTCAATTTGTTTGGGTTTTGGTATAAGTTTTAACTGTGCATTAACTTGAAAGCAATGTAAAAAGGATAGTATTAAGATTAAAATATTCACTATTTTCATAACAACTTCTGTTTTGAATGTAACGCTAACTCCGGCAGGCGGCGGATTTACTTTTTAAATATTTTTACGGCGTTGTATTTATGAATACCATCTTTACGAACCTTAACAACGTAAATTCCGCTATTCATGTTACCAAGACTAATTTTATCTGCATCATCATAGATTTTTTTATCTATAACACAAGCTCCTAACGCATTATAAATCTGCATTTGGTAAGGTGCTTTGATACCTGATATGTAAAATGCCTTTTCTGTAGGGTTGGGAAAAACACGGATGTTTCTCGCCTTATCGTGATGACTAAAACCTGAAATTGTTTCCATTTTGTATATAGATACCTGATAGGGTTCCAGTTCACCACTAAGCATTTGGTTTTGTACCGATAAGCTATTAGGGCGATAGTCGAAATAATTAATGGCCTCGCCGGTTACATCTTCGGGCAAGGGTATTTCGTAGAAGTAACTGTTGTCATGGCTGGCATTCACGGCAACTAAATAGAAGCCATTATTATATCGCCAGGTTGCGTAATATTGGTATTGCCCTGCGTTGGTATATTGATGCTCACCATGCAGTATTACATCTTTCCATTCTGTTTGCAGAATCTCGTTTGCAACATTTGATGCCGCTTCAAATACTTCGGGCTGAGTAATATCAATTGTAGAGTTGTTGTCGTAATCTTTAAAGGTATAATATAAGATACCTTTTATCCCCGTTATAAAGGCCAGATAAGTTTGACAATCCACATGCAGGGGTGAGGGATAAGTTTCGTATTCCCATGCAAAAGTTTGTGGTGTGGCTATGGGCACTACGTTTTCATTTTTACACGCCAGCACTTGGTTTCGGTACAGAAAATCTGTGTGGCTTAGATCAAATTTGTCACTATCAAGTTCCCAGGGATACGATTGCATATAGGAGAGTTCTGTAAGCGGGAGCATATAGGCAGCGTCTGGTTCGTTGCTGTAAAAACTTATGCTGGTGACTCTACTTGAATCCAGCGCTATGATCTCTTCTTTTTGCTGAGCGACTATTTCAATACCCTGCCCATTGGCATCATCCATCAAGTTCCAGCAGATTAAAGCAGGATGAACCTTTAGTGCATTTACATAAGTGGTAAATAGTTCTGGGCTGCCCAAGTACCACAGTAAGCCATTTACTACTTTAACATTATGGGTTTCACAATCATTCAGAAAGTCGCTGTAATCATTCAGGTAGGCCTCTATCTCATCAGGAGGTTTTCCATAGCTTTCAGCATATATATAATTAAATCCTCCCGAGGCTATTTGCTCAGCAAGATTAGGATTTTCGTCGAAAGCTAAGGCTTCACAATAAAATCCGAAGGGCAGGAAATCCTGTTCATAGACTAATAAATTACCACTTTCATCAACCCGGCTTATGGGCTGTGCTTTTAAGTTTTCTGTAGTAAATATTGCCACAATGGACATACATAAAGCCAAAAGTTGTTTTATTCGTTTAGTGTCTCTCATTTCTTGACAATTTTAAATGGCGAATAAATATTATTTAGATCCTCTACCTGGATATAATAAACACCGTTGTTAAGAGATCCTATATTCAGTGTGGCGATTTCGCTCCAAACTGTGCCACCCTTTTCGGATGAAAGTGTGCCAATG
>CAYYSU010000059.1:0-12905 GCA_964474455.1 uncultured Bacteroidales bacterium | reverse complement strand
ATATACCACTGATCAGACGACACACAATGTTGGTGTTTACGCACAGAGCGACTGGAAGATTAATGATGCGTTTATTTTCCTTGCCGGGATAAGAGCTGACAAGCATAGCCTTGTGGAAAGAGTTATCGCCAGTCCGAGGCTTTCGGCAATGTACACGTTAAAAAAGAACACACAGTTCCGCCTGACGTGGGGCACCGGTTTTCGTGCACCGCAGGCCTTTGATGCCGATATGCATATTGCATTTGCCGGTGGTGGAATATCACGCATTTTACTTGCCAATGACCTCAAAGAGGAGCGTTCCAACAGCCTCAGCGGATCGTTAAACTACGATCTCCCAAAAGAGAACTACATCCTTGGACTCACCCTTGAAGGTTTCTACACACGCCTACAAGATGCGTTCTACCTTCAGCCATCAGGCAGTGACGAGCTTGGTGAGCTTTATGAAAAGAAAAACGGCCCAGGTGCAACGGTACAGGGCGTTACCCTGGAGCTACGTGCCAACTACGACAAAAAGATACAGCTGGAATCAGGTCTTACGCTACAGAAAAGCCTGCACGACGAAGCGGTGGAGAACATTGAAGGACTGGAAGCAAAACGCGAGTTCCTCCGAACGCCGGAGAGCTATGGATATCTGGTGCTGACATTCACCCCAAACCAGCAGATCAACGCTTCTGTAAGTGGGATTTACACCGGTTCACTAATACAGGCAAAATTCAGTCCTGATGAAAGAATTATAGGCAACCAGTATCGCACCTCCGATCCAACCTTCGAGATCAACCTCAAGGCAGGATACACTTTTGAGTTCAACTCCATCGACTCAGGACTGGAGCTCTACTGTGGCGTCAAGAATTTGATGAATACATACCAAGACGACTTCGACAACTGGCGTAATCGCGACAGCAACTACATCTATGGCCCATCACTTCCAAGAACATTTTATATTGGTATTAGGGTGAAGGGGTTATAAACCACATATATTCTAGCTGTATCAATAGTATTAATATCCATAAACAGATAAATTATTCACACATATCATTGACTCAACTATATTTCTATGAGATTTATTTCTACTTATGCAAAATACAAAACAAAAACTGTATATATCTCAAATTCCTGAAAAACGAGTCGATATTAAAGAGTTTAGAGTCAAAATTTGTGAATTAAATATGCTTCAAATTCTAAGAAAGAGATCTCTCCTTGTTACAGCACATCAATTAATTGATAGTGAAGCCCGTTCAAACAAAGATCAAGAAATGGTAATGTTAACACCAATAGCAGTAATAAACAGAAGCTAAAATATAGTGTAACGTTTATATCTCCACCTCTTCAATTCCATTCTCACCCAAAACTGCCACAGCCTCATAGCCTGCTTTGCGAACAGCATCCAGGCTGGTATAATACTCTTTCATCAAATCATCAGGATGGTGGGCATCAGAATTGAGCATCACTTTCAGCCCCATCTCCTTCATTACCGGAAGCCACTCTTTCCCGGGAAAGAGATCATCACAGCGTCCTTTGTAAAGTCCACGTGGATTTACCTCAACAACAGCATTAATGGAGTGTGCCGCTTCCAATGCCCCCACCATAAGATTACGATACCAGGAGTCGGAGGTGCTAAAAAAACGCTCGTTATTGTGCATCTTTATCTTGTCCATATGGCCTATGATATCAGGTTTCTCATGTTTTATCATTTCAATAACCTGGTGAAAGTAAGCTTCTACTGCTGCCCTAGCATCATTATTAAAGAACATATTCAAACCTGAGTCATATACCGCAACATCAGGTCCGTCGATAAACCACAAATCATCGGAGTGTTCGTTAATAACCAGATGCACAGCGCCAATGATATAATTCAACCCACAAGCATCTTTAAACTCTTCAAACGGAGTTGTCACATTTGGTATATAATCGGCTTCCAGTCCAAGATAGATCTCTATTTGATCTTTATACTTCTGTAGCATTCGCCGAACGTTTTCACAATAGGCGTTCAGGGACTCCTGTTTAATGGCGAATTTATTATGAAAAGTCATGGGAGCATGACCGGAAAACCCAATTTTTGTGAAGCCATTTGCTATTGCTTCTTTCACAAAATCCTCTATTGCAGCTTGCCCGTCGCAAAACAGTGAATGGGTATGAAAGTTCGTTTTTATCATATATGCAAAAGTAACCATTTAGATAAGAGATATTGTATTACAAAATTCATATTTTTGCATTGATTGAAAATCAACAATGGCGTATGGCCAAAAGAAAAAAATCCAGCCGAAAGAAGAAAAAATCAGGTTTCAACCCGATAATAATACTATATCTGGCAATAATATTCGGGATATTCTTCCTCCTTGACAGCTATACTCCGGGCATGTTCAAATCATTTGCTCCTTCTCACAATACTACGAAGACCACTTCAACCTCAGGGGATGCGGTAGCACGTGTAAAGACAAACTATGGTGCGGAGGTAAAGAGATACGCCACCGAATTCAATATCAGTCCGGAATATCTTCAGGCTTTGATGATTTTGGAGTGCAGCGGTAAAAAACCGGCAGGAAAGCGCTTCGAGAACCATGTGTATCAGAAGCTGCGTCAGGTGCGTTCCGGTCACCGCATGGCATTTGAAATGATCACCAAAGCTGATCTACATGACGCTTCCGATGACGCATTAAAAAACCTGGCTACATCATGGGGACCATTCCAGATTATGGGTTATAAATGTATCCATATGAATATCAGTCTGGGTGAGCTTCGTGGAGAGAAAGCGGTATATTATGGCATAAAATGGGTGGATGCCAATTATGGAAAGTATCTCCACAAAGGGAAGTATCGTGATGCTTTCCACATACATAATACCGGTCATCCCTATCCTACGGTGGGGCCTCCAAAAACTCACGATCCTTCGTATGTTAACAGAGGCATCAGGTATATGAAACAGTTTTAGTTAAGACAGATCAGGATTCCGTTTCCACAATGCTGTCATGATTTTCTTTCCGGCACTGATAAAGGCTTTCCCTTCCAGGTCCATTTGCATCTCAATACTATCGAAGAGCTCTCTGTCTAGTTCGGGATATTTCTTAGTCATGATGAAAAGGATCTTCATGGGCAGCACCTTGTCGGAGGCAGTTTTTCCTTCAAACAGGAATTTAAAAAGGTGACCCATTAGTTCATGCTCCAGCTCTTCAGGAATCGGGTATCGTAACAGAATCCGCAGCATGGCTCTCCTGACACCATCGTTTGGTTCTGAAGCAACACGCTTGCATATGTCGGGGATATGATGTTGAAAGTGCCCGGGATATTTCTCGTCGAAGGAGTCGGCTAACCATGCTGCACGCCATGCTGCCGGCTGTTTGCCATTCAGCGCCAGACTCCAGAACTGTTCAAAAAGTGCCGGTTTCTGATGCACGGCTTCAATAAGGTTCTCCTTGGTTACTCCGGGAGCAAAATCCAGCAGCGCCTTCTCCAATTCAGCATCCCAGGTAGTCATTATTTTACAATAATCTTCTCAGCGTATCTTCTGCCGGTGGAATTATCGGTAACTAGCAGTATATAAAACCCATTAGAGATATCAGAAATATTGATCTGTTTCTCTGTGGACGTGGTGTTCCAACACCCATACTGAGAACCAGAGAGGTCGTACAGCTCTATGGTAGAACTCATATTATTTTCAAAGGAGAAGGTAATAAGATTATTTGCATACCACACCTCAGGGAGTTTTTCGTCAATATCCTCCATATCTGCTGAAGGGCCAAATATTTTAGCCACAAATTCGGGGTGGTCGATAAAAGGATTTCTGTTTTGCTGATAAGAATAGATTACCTCATTTCTGTTGATCTCGAAATCATCAGGAGGATCTTGTTCATGCCATTCCAGTAGTGTTGATAGTTTTCCATGCTCCGGCTTTGGGTATGTATTAACTGCATCTACCACCTCCAGATCCGGTTCTCCGCTATCTCCTTCATATCTCACAGCCATATAGAATAGCATTCTAGCGACATCACCTTTTACTTCGTCTCGGGGTTCCCAGCTATCGCTGTCAGACCTACAGCCTGTAGCCTCGGGGTGCGGAGTGCCGCCATTATCAAAGTCTTTATTGCCACGTGAAGAGTTCACGCTGGCATCCGTCGGACGTATATGATGGGCATCGGTTCCACAGGGAGGAGAATTACCAAAATCGCCATGCGATTTAGCCCATACATGCTCACGGTTCCAGTCGTTTATACCTCCGCCAAAAGTACTTTTTGCCTGTGAACGACCAGTGTATAGAAGTATTACATTATTGGAATTATCCGGATCCTCATCGGTATCACGAAGTATATAATCACGAAGGGCATTATAGCTATATTCAACATGATCATCGATGATATTATGCAGAGCTGTTTTCAAGGGTTCTCCGGATAGGTTTTCAGTACCATCATAATATCCTGCCGGAATTTGTGCTGACAGATTTAGTGACACCATTGTAACCATTGTAACAGTTGCAATAAATAATATTTTTTTAATCATAATAAGATAAGTTTATGCAAAATAAGTTAAATATACACGGACAACCGTCACAGCGATAATAGCACCACCACCAACGATTACAGCGTATTTCGCAGGTTTATATTTACTGTATCTCTTCCCCAGTTTTATTCCTCCAAAGGTAATAATAAATGTCGCCAACAAAGCCATTACACTAAAAATGGTAATATTATCTACAAAAGCCGGCAATCCTATTGCTAAGATAAACCCGTTCATTGATGCTGCCAGCGACATTGCAATAATCATCATATGATCATCAAGTTTAAAGGCTCTGTCATCGGGGTCACCCTTTAGGGCTTCTTTTATCATTTTAATACCCACAAGCATCATGGTACCCACTCCAATAGCGAATCCCATGGATCCGGCAAAATCAATGATCCAGCGCCCCAGGATCATCCCCAACAAGATAAATACACCATGAAACAGTGCCATGGATCCACTGATAACAAAATCTTCCTTTGGAGTGGTACAACGAAACAGATTACTTGTCAATCCGCTTGAAAAGGGCACTGTACATAAGGCTACAATAATTATTATCTGTTCGGCCAGGGACATACTTACTCTGTTTTATAGTTCTATATTTCTTAATATATCGAGAGCCTGGTCAATAAGGTTAGTATCAGATTGTGATCCCATATGCCCCATTCGGAAAATTTTTCCTGCCAGTTCTCCATAGCTTCCTCCAACCACAAGACCTTTCTGACGCAATTTTTTATCAAAGAACTCCCAACTTATATTCTCCGGAAGATAAAAAGCGCTTACTGTTGCAGCGGCATATGATTCATCCTCTACATAGGGAACAAACCCCATCTCCTTCATCTCATTACGGATTTTTTGAGCATTATAACGATGGCGTTTTATGGTTTCGTCAAGTCCATCCTCAAGGATAATGGAAGCGGCTTCAGATATTTGTTCCAGGTTCATCCAGCTTGGCGTATAAGGGAAATATCTATTCTTCACCGCCTCTTTAAAAGGAAGAAGAGCATCATAACCGATATACTTAACCTCTTCGGCAATCTCCCATGCCTTGTCGCTAACTGTGAGAAATGCTGTATTTGCCGGTGCCGAGAGCACTTTTTGAGACCCACCCAGACACATGTCGATACTATTTTCATCAGCATTAACATATTCGCCACCAACAGATGCCACAGAGTCCACATATAGTAGAGGGACATTATTTTTCCTTTTCAGCTCACCAAGTTTTTTCAAAGGGTTCATTACTGCAGATGGTGTTTCACAATGCACAGCAGTAATCATCTTTGGTGCGAATTCCACTAACTCTTTTTCAATTCTCTCAAAATCATTTGCTGGTTTGTCATAGTCATGTAATACAAATCTCACTTCACAGCCAATAGATTCTGCCATCTCTCCTATTCCTGTCCCGAATATTCCTGAGGATACTGCCAGCACTTTATCTCCAGGCTTCAGGGTACTTTTCAGCGCACTCCACAAGGCAAGCATACCTTCACCGGTTTGTATCACCACACTATTTTGTGTACCAAATAGTTTCTGTAATTTTTTTTCTGTTTTTTGATAAAGATCAAAAAAGTCCGGTTCCAGGTCACCGGAGCCAAAGTTCATCATTCCTGCTCTAAGCACACGTTCCGGTACGGATGTGGGTCCGGGAACCATAGGTATAGGATAAATTTTCATAGTAAAGAATTATAAGCCCGTTTTTTCGGGGTGGTCAATTAAATATGCGATTTTTTCAAGCCAACGTTTATCAACCTCATCAAATGAAGCTACTTCGCTGCTATCTATATCAAAAACTCCATATGGCTCTCCCTTATTGTCGAACAGGGGAACAACTATTTCCGATCTCGAGCGCGAGTCGCAAGCGATATGGCCGGGAAACTTCTCAACATCCTCAACCACAAGGGTTTTTCCAGCGTTAAATGCTGCCCAGCACACGCCTGAATCTTTTCCCAGGATCTGGCATGCCACAGGTCCCTGATACGAAACCACCATCATCTCATTCTGTCTGATGGTATAGAACCCTGTCCAGAAGAAGTAATCCATCTTTTGGTGCAGCACCGCGGAAATCGTTGCCATACGAGCAAGTTTATCGTCAGTTTTATTCAACAAGCCTTTGATCTGCTCAAAGAGCCTGGAGTAACGTTTATCTTTTTTATTTTTATCCATAAGAAGCTAAAATACAAAACAGTACCGAATTAACAATCCGGTACTGTTTCAGGTTCAAATACATAAACTATTTATTTTCAGAAGCATTAATCTGGGAGAAGCCAAAATCAGGCTTTCTCGAGTTCAACGGTAAAATGCCTCATAATAGGAGCTTCCCATTTAATGACATAACCGGAAGTTATTTTCTCTCTTCTGTCCCATACATTTTTCAAAGCAGCAGCGATAAAGTCCATATGGTTATTTGTGTATACTCTTCTAGGTATCGCCAGGCGCAGGAGTTCCAGATCCGGGTATCTGTTTTCACGAGTTACAGGGTCGCGGTCGGCAAGCAGAGTACCTATTTCAACAGTTCTTACACCGGCTTCAATAAAAAGCTCTACCCCGAGAGTTTGTGCCTGGCAATGTTCTTTAGGAACATTTTTAAGAAATTTCTTTGCATCAACAAAAACAGCATGACCACCGATGGGATATTGAATAGGAATACCGTATTCACGAAGTTTTTCACCAAGATATTCCACTTGTTTGATTCGTGTCTCCAGGTAGTCAAACTCGGTACCTTCGCGCAGGCCCTGTGCCAAAGCGTTCATATCACGACCAGACATGCCGCCGTAAGTTACGTATCCTTCAAACATTATAGTAAAAGTACTGGCCTTGCGGAAGATTTCTTCATCTTTAAGACCAATAAAACCACCCATGTTTACTATCGCGTCTTTCTTCGAGCTCATGGTCATCATATCGGCATATGAATACATATCCTTTACGATCTCTCTGATAGTTTTGTCAGCATAACCTTTTTCACGAATTTTGATAAAGTATGCGTTTTCGGCAAAACGTGCGGAGTCGAAAAGCACACGGATACCATATTTTTGAGATAATTCGTAAACAGCTTTGAGGTTAGCAATGCTAACGGGCTGGCCGCCTGATGAGTTGCATGTTACCGTTACTACTGTAAAAGGTATTCTTTCTTTTCCGTACTCTTTATACACTTTCTCAAGTTTTTCGAGATCGACATTACCTTTAAAAGGATGTTCCAGTGTAGTATTAAAAGCCTCATCAATGGTACAGTCAATAGCTTTAGCTTTTCTGAATTCGATATGACCTTTTGTTGTGTCGAAGTGAGAATTTCCGGGAATTATATCACCCTCTTTTACAAGTGTGGAGAAGAGCACATTTTCTGCTGCACGACCCTGGTGAGTTGGCAGGAAGTATGGCATTCCCAGGATCTCTTCGATAGTATTTTTAAGTTTAGTATAAGATCGTGCGCCGGCATAACTCTCGTCGCCGAGCATCATTTCCGACCACTGTTTATCACTCATTGCTCCGGTACCGGAATCGGTAAGTAGATCAATGAATACGTCATCACTTTTTAATTTAAACAGGTTAAAATCAGCCTCTTCAATTGCTTTAATACGCTCTTCGCGGGTTGTTCTACGAAGTGATTCCACCGTTTTTATTTTATACGATTCTGCAAATGGTAATTCCATAATTGTTAATTTTAATGATAATAAATAAAAGATTTAGGAATAGTATCCGTGGCAGGGATTAGCACACGGATAATAATACCACAAACTCGTCGCGGTTTTTGACGTTTTGATATACTCTTGTTGAGAGTGCCGAAAGTAAAATATATCTTTCCATAACACGCTATTTTGCACAAAGATATATTGAATTTTTATATTTATTGACCTGCCCGGAGATTTTTTGTAATCTTTGAAAAAAATTACGTTATTAGCACAGAGAGTAACAGAGCAATGATTCAAATTACAAATATTTAAAACTCTGATATTATGAAAAATAAAACCATTAGATTTTTTTTCTCACTATTAACACTCACAGCGATACTGGTAATCAACGGCAGTTGCGACAGAACGAGAACTATTGAGGGGAACTATGATCTTGTTTCCGAAACCAGGGAGATCAGCGATTTTGATGAGATATCACTTAACGATTTTATGGATGTGGAGTATATCCAGGCAGATTATTATGAAGTACAGGTTGAGGCAGAGTCCAACATTATACCATATATTGAGACCTCAGTAAGAAATAGTAAACTCCGGATTCAGACTTATGATAATCGCAATCTACGCAACCACTATCGTATTCTTGTACGGGTATATTCTCCAGAAATTGAAGAGTTTAACCTCTCCGGCAGTGGAAGTTTTTACTGTGAAAATCTTGTTAATGAGTCTTTTGAATTAAATATTACCGGCAGCGGAGATGTGGTGTTGGGCATCGACACGTACGATTTGGATCTTAGTATAAGTGGCAGTGGAGATGCAGAGCTGTGGGGTATCGCAGATGATGCAAAACTAACCATCTCCGGGTCAGGGAAAATCGACGCTTTTGATCTTAAAATAATCGACTGCAAAGCCAAGGTTAGTGGAAGCGGAAATATGTATCTTTGGGTGGTTGATAAGCTGGACATAAAAATCACCGGCTCTGGAGACATATACTATACCGGTTCGCCATCTATTGATGCCAGCATTACCGGCTCCGGATCAATAATCTATGCAGGCGAATAATAGTGTATTTATCATTAAAACATCAAATAAAATGAGAAGAGCGATTGTAATAATGGGAATAGTTATGGGTTTCAGTTTTATTCAGGCTCATGCCCAGAAACAAAAAACAGATAGCAACAGCCATGAAATCAGAACCCTTACAGGGAACAACAATATCAGTAATGGTTTTTATGCGGGTATAAACTTAGGATACTCTCCTATTGCACATAAATATGCTGCTCTAACAGGAGTGAGGCTCGCATGGATCATGAATCACAGCCTTGCTGTTGGTATCTCCGGTACTGTTTTCATTACTGATCTGAATCATAATAATATTACTAATGATGATTTTTCTCTTGCCGGGGGATATGGCGGACTATATTTAGAGCCCATATTCTTTGCGAAAAATCCAATACATTTTTCAATACCACTTACAATTGGAATGGGTGGTATATATGGATGGGATGAAACATTTTATATTGATTCATGGAATAATAAAAGATATGACTTACATGAAGATTGGGACACTTTTTTCGTAATAGAACCAGGGTTGGAATTAGATATGAATGTGGTTCGTTTTATGCGTTTATCATTGGGTGTCACATATCGTATGACAGGTGATATATATATGAGAAGTGTGGAGAATATCACGATAAACGAAAATGCTTTAAGAAAAATATCAGGTTATTTCAGTATAAAGTTTGGTAAGTTTTAAGCCGATATAAATAATTTTTTATAATATCATTTTTACCAAAAAAAACAATATAACATTAAAGTATTCACTCTTCCGGGGCAACTAAAATCACTCATAAGCAGACACTTTTGTGCGGAAATAAAAAGGTTGTTTTTTATATGAAGAATATTGTTAATTTTGGTTCAATATTGCAAACAACAAAAACTACATTATGAAACGGATTATTCATACTGAAAATGCCCCTAAAGCTGTAGGACCATACAGCCAGGCTGTTGAAAATAATGGGATACTTTTTATCTCCGGTCAGATACCCGTAAAACCTGCTACAGGAGATATTCCTGAAGATATTACTTCACAGACAAAGCAGGTAATGGAAAACATAAAGGCCATTGTTGAAAAGGCAGGTTATAACATGAAAGACATTGTAAAATGCACATGTCTGCTCGATAACATGGATAACTTCAAAGCGATGAACGAGGTGTATGCTGACTACTTCCCTTCAGAACCACCGGCACGTGCTGCCTTTGGTGTAGTGAAGTTACCTCTTGGGGTGAAAGTAGAGATTGAAGCAATCGCCATCAAATAAGACACAAATTTAAAACCCAATATTATGACTGTTTACGAACTATGGCCGGAATTGGCCTGGATTACTGACGCGGATTTACGTGAGAAAACAGCCAAAACATGGCAGACAGCACTTGACCGTTCGGTGTTAACACCAGAAGACCTTAACAGGATTCCATTTACTCTGCTTTGTGGCCCTGACTTGAAAGTGACCTTTATGGATCACAAACGTTCTGTGGTACATATAGCGCGTGATGCAGGACAGAAGATCAACGACTTCTATCATGGAGAACTCCCTGTAAATATGGATGTTCTTATTTCCGGTGCTATTCTCGCCGATGTGGGGAAACTCCTTGAATACGTACTTGATGAAAACGGAAAAGCCGTACAGGGCACTTATGGAAAATATCTCCGTCACCCTTTCTCCGGTGTTTCGCTGGCTGAAGAGTGTGGTGTTCCCGCTGAGGTATGTCATATCATTGCAACGCATGCAGGCGAAGGTAATATGGTAAAAAGAACCACAGAGGCGTATGTAGTACATCATGCCGACTTTATGACCTTCCTGCCATTCAAAGAACGTTTAACAGTATAAAAGAGAACCAATGAACCTTATTGAAAAAATTCTGGCAAACCATTCAAAGCATAATGTGGTAAAGCCGGGTGAGATAATTGATATTGAAATTGATATTCGTGCTGCACGTGACTTTGGTGGTGCTAACGTGGTAAAAAACCTCCGCGACAACAATCTCACGGTAGAAGATACATCAAAAACTTTCTTCACGTTCGACTGTAACCCAACAGGATCAGATCAGAAATATGCCATAAACCAACAGATTTGTCGTATGTATGCCCGTGAACAGGGCATAAAAATTTATGATATAAATAATGGCATTGGTACACACATCCTCATTCATGAGGGCATCTCCTATTCCGGTACTACTGCTGTAACTACAGACTCTCATGCCAACATACTTGGCGCAGTAGGTGCTTTTGGACAAGGAATGGGTGACAAGGATATCGCCGCCGCATGGGCTAAAGGCAGTGTGTGGTTCAAAGTACCAAAATCGGTAAAAATCAACCTCAACGGCAAACGTCCGGAAGGCATAACAGCAAAAGATATAGTACTGAATCTGCTCAATGAATTTGGTGCCAACAAACTTTTGGGTTATTCTGTGGAGATATACGGTGAAGAGGTTGACAAATTCACTCTAGATGAAAGAATCACAATCTCTTCTATGGCTACTGAGATGGGATGTATCATCATCCTTTTCACTCCCAACGAAGAGATTATGAAGTATAGCAGCGAGCGGGCCGGTCGTAAGTTAGAGCTTGTTGCGGCAGATGCTGATGCAGAATACGATAAAGTATTTGACATTGATTTAAGTACGTTTAAAAAGCGTGTATCACGCCCTGGAAAGCCACATGATACCGTGGCAATAAACGACCTTATTGATAAAAAGATCAAGATCGACTCAGGATTTATCGGTAGCTGTACAAATGGTCGTATCGAGGATATGGCAGCGACAGCGAAAGTGTTAAAAGACAGAAAGGTAGCTCCCGGAGTAATGCTGAAGATAGTTCCTTCTACAGAAGAGGTGTGGGCCGAATGTCTAGAAAAAGGATATATAGATATCTTTAAGCAGGCCGGTGCGTTGGTGTCAAATCCCGGTTGTGCCGGTTGTGCTGCCGGTCAGGTAGGACAAAATGGTCCGGGAGAGATTACCATCTCGACAGGAAACCGTAACTTTCCGGGAAAACAGGGTAAAGGCGAGGTATATCTTGCTTCACCCACCAATGTGGCAGCATCATCAATAGCAGGCTTTGTCACTACGCCGGAAAATATTCCTGCAGAGCCCGCAAACTGGGACTTCGCTTTTAATCCATCAAAAACTACTGAGGCTGTCACCCAAGAAAAAGAGGTGGAAAACCGTCCGGTAGAAGTGGAAGGAAGAGTCTGGTTTATTGAAGAAGATAATATTGATACAGATATGATCTTCCACAACAGATATCTCACCATAACAAATATCGATGAGATGGGTCCTTATACTTTCGATAACCTCAAGGGCTACGAAGATTTTGCCAAGAAGGCAAAGCCGGGCGATATCATAGTAGTAAAAAAGAACTTCGGAAGCGGATCTTCACGCCAACAGGCGGTTGATTGTTTTAAAGCTCTTGGAGTACAATTAATATTGGCAGAGTCATTTGGCGCTATCTATGAAAGAAATGCCATCAACGCGGCAATGCCAATTATGACTTATGAATCCATGAAGCCAATAGAGCTTAAAAATGGTGATACCATAAGAGTGAATTTTGAAAACGGAAAGGTCACTAACATCTCGAACAATAAAGAGATGCAGGCTGACCCATTCTCGGAAGTGCAATTAGAGATCTATCAAAACGGCGGGTTGTTCTAATTTATTCACTCCGGATATGAAGTTATAAAGTATCCACCCTACCAACCACGTATAGGTTATAGCGAGTAAAATATTATTAAC
>CAYYSU010000058.1:0-13504 GCA_964474455.1 uncultured Bacteroidales bacterium | reverse complement strand
AAATACCATGAAGATCTCTACAAATACACAACAGACACAATAGGTATAAACATTTAAATATTTTCAAGATGGATATTAAAGTATTGGGTACAGGGTGCGCAAAATGCAAATTCCTGGAGAAAGTAACTAATGAGGCTATTGAAAAAACTGGTATCAAAGCCACCGTTACAAAAGTGGAGGATATTGTTGATATTATGCAGTTTGATGTAATGCTAACTCCTGCCCTGGTAATTGATGGTGAGGTTGTTGTTAAAGGAAGGGTTCCTTCAGTGGATGAAATCTCAAAACTACTGATGAAATAATTAATCAAAACTGAGAACCGTAGTAAAAAACATTCTCACATTTATAGATAGCGTTCAAAATGGAGCTTAAAAGAGAGCTTAAAATACTGTTCTGGATTGCAGCAGTTTTTGTTTTTGCCTATTTCATGCCACTGGAAAATATGCGGTTTAGCGAAGCCTTGTTTGCCATGTTGGATCTTGCAAAATGGTATGCTCGCGAACACGTAATTCTATGTTTATTGCCTGCATTTTTTATTGCAGGTGTCATTGCCGTGTTTGTCAGTAAGGGAGCTGTAATGAAGTATTTTGGGGCAAAGGCAAAAAAGTGGGTGGCTTATACGGTGGCCTCTTTATCAGGTGCTATACTTGCAGTTTGCAGTTGCACCATTTTGCCTTTATTTTCGAGTATTCACAAACGGGGAGCCGGTCTGGGTCCTGCCATTGCGTTTCTGTACTCCGGTCCTGCCATTAACATTCTTGCCATTATACTTACTGCCCGTATTTTAGGATTTGAAATGGGTGTTGCCAGAGTTATTGGCGCGGTAGTGTTTGCTGTTGTCATTGGTTCTGCCATGTCGTTTATTTATCGGAAGGAGGAGAGAGCCAAACGGGAAGAGCAAATGAGCATCCCCGACATTCCGGAGAAACGCCCCATGTGGCAAACGGCTTTTCATTTTTTTACCCTCGTGTTAATACTTGTTTTTGCCAACTGGGGCAAACCGGATGAAGGTGTTACAAGTGGAGCATGGTTTTGGATATGGGAACATAAATGGCACATCACCTCGGGCTTTGGATTGTTACTTATATATTCTCTTATCGCCATTTTAAAAATTAATTGGTACCATGTACTTTTAGTATTTCTTGCCACGGCATCTTCTGCCTTTTTGAGCTCCACACCTTTGATACCTGTGGTGGTTGGTATTGCTGGTCTTAGCATTATCACACTATTAGACCAAAGCGACCCGGACAATAAGGAGTGGACCCTTGCTTCGTGGGATTTTGCGAAACAAATCATGCCTCTTCTCGCTATTGGCGTTCTCATTGCGGGTTTTCTGCTGGGTTCAACCCACGACGACACCGCAATTGCCGGGATAATTCCCAATGAATGGATAGCCAATCTTGTTGGGGGCAACTCCTTATTTTCTAATTTTTTTGCTTCTATTGTTGGGGCGTTTATGTATTTTGCAACCCTTACAGAAGTCCCTATCCTTCAGGGATTAATGGCCGCAGGAATGGGCAAAGGTCCTGCACTGGCGCTGTTGCTTGCCGGTCCTTCGTTGTCACTGCCGAATATGTTGGTTATCCGTGGCGTTATGGGCACGCAAAAAACAATGGTTTATGTACTTCTTGTTGTAGTTATGGCAACGATTGGCGGATTGATTTATGGAGCGTTATAATTAATTCTTACTTTTCAGTCATAAAGGATACTTTCACCATTGGAATTAGTGAAAACATTAATGGTTTGAAGGTCATAATTATATTTACGGGACATCGTTTCCGCAGCCAAATGGCGAATTCTTTTTAAACAACACTCTACTACACCATAGCCTTGGCTTCCAGGATAATTTTATGTTTTCTTTTTTCCGGTATATTGAAACGATCCAGATACTTGGGATTATTCGCAACCTCTCTGCATAGCACAATACCTTCTTGCATTAGTAATTCTTTTTCTCTTTTCGTCAATGCTTTGAGACTGGTGATAGGGTGTAGGCCGTTTTTATCGACAAGGTCTTTTAGGCTTTCGCCAATGGGGAAATCCCATGATATAAGTCTCATTCCGACACAAACACCATATTTCTCAGCATCTCTGGAAAAGCGTGTATTGGTAATCAGCATTGGTTCAAAGGTTGTATTATGTAGTTGATTATCCATTGATAGTTTTGCTTTGACATCCTCCATTCGGGAGTGTACATAGAGGCTTATTTTCACATCGTTCTTGGCACTGTCGGTACGATGGAATTTACATTCTCCCATAAGTATTTTCCCTTCTTTTTTCGCCACAACATCCATTTCGTGGGAGATACATCTTCCTTTTACTAGAATTCCGGTTTCAACTTCGTATCCCTTTATTTCAAAGAGTCTTGCGACAAAATGCTCGAAAGGAAATCCTGTTGGTCCCATTTGTTGTATAGCTTTTTTGAGACGATATCGGCCTGCAGAGCGGTGGCTGTATTTGTATAGCATTTGATATGCTATCTGATAGATTTTTTTTGTTGTGATGCCATCGTAAGCTGCTGCAGTAACTTTTTCTCCTATATCATCAGCCTCTTTCGATTCTGCTCCGGCGCGCATCAGTGCACTTTTTAGCTTCCTGCTGTCAAATGGAACCAGGTCTCCATTATTTTTTCGTACGTTTATTTGTCGGGTCTTAGTGGTCATATTAGTATTCCTTAGCAGAAATTTCGCCTTTCAGCACCATCATGCCATTCATGGCTAGGGCACCCATTTCGTCTTCGCCCGGGAAAACAGCCAGTGGCGCAATAAACTCTACGCGTTGTCTGACATATTCCACCAGGTTACGATTATATGCAATTCCACCAGTAAGTATTATGCCGTCAACTTTACCATTAAGAGCCACCGCCATTGCTCCGCATTCTTTGGCAATTTGGTACGCCATGGCGTTTTCAATCAGCTGCGCATCTTTATCACCGGCCTGTGCTTTTCTCTCTACTTCGTAAGCGCTGTTAGTGCCACAATGAGCCACGAGTCCGCCTTTACCTTTGATTATAAGTTTTATATCTTTTTTAGTATACTTGCCACTGAAGCAGAGGTTTACAAGTTGTCCTGTGGGCAGTGTTCCTGATCGTTCAGGAGAGAATGGTCCGTCTCCGTCGAGGGCGTTGTTAACATCAATCACACGACCTTTTTCGTGCGCCCCAACGGAGATTCCACCACCGAGGTGAGCGATGATAAGGTTCATCTCTTCGTACTTTTTACCCACTTTGGCAGCATGAGTACGTCCGATGGCTTTTTGGTTAAGTGCGTGGAATATAGAGCGGCGCTCGAACAGCGGGTGTCCTGACACCCTTGCAATATCCATAAGCTCATCAACAACAACAGGATCCACGATATAGGCTTTTACCTCTCCACCAAGTTCTTTGGCAATATCATCAGCGATAAGACCACCCAGGTTAGAGGCATGTTCGCCCAAGGGGCTGTTTATAAGATCCGTTTTCATTTTATCGTTCACCTCATAAATCCCACTTGGGATGGGCTTCACCAAACCACCGCGCCCAATGATGGCATTTAACTCTTTGAGGTTGATGTCGGCTTCTTTTAATTCATGGATTATGATATCCTTACGGAACGAAAATTCGTCAGTAATTTTTTCAAATCCTTTCAACTCTTCCGAAGTATGACGCAGCGTTTTGATAAATATCTCTTTGTCATCTTCATAAACAGCGATCTTCGTTGATGTTGATCCGGGGTTAATTGCCAGTACTTTCATGGTTATATTTTTTGTGTAGATTAATCTATTAAGCCATTAAACAAGATAGAGCTATGCAGTAATATTTTGATGCTTCGCTTTCACTTCTTGACATTACCACAACAGGTTTTTCTGTTCCCTGTATCAGCCCTGCCAGTTCGCCGCCGCCAAAGAGCATGAGACCTTTGTAGAAGCTGTTACATGCTTCCAGTGTTGGGAATAGTAGTACATCAGCATCGCCATCCACCGGTGTGTTGACACCTTTTATTGCTACGCTCTCCTTGTCACAAGCGAGGAAGATATCCAGCGGTCCGTCAACGATGCAGTCTTTTATCTGGCCACGTTGTGCCATTTTCGACATCATAGCATAGTCGACAGAGTTGGGGAAGTTAGGGCTTACCTTTTCCGATGCTCCTATTAGTGCGACCTTTGGTTTTTCAATACCAAAAGCGTGAGCCATATCCACTGCGTAGTTTAGCATGGCAGTTTTCTCCTTAAGATCGGGGAATGGGAGCACTGCGGTGTCGGTAATGAATAGCAGTTTATGATATTTCGGCAACTGCAGAGCACAAACGTAGCTCATGACGGCTTTTGGCTTCATTAGGCCACTTTGCTTGTTAAGCACGGCTCTCAGGAATTTGTCTGTCCCCACCAGGCCTTTCATCAGCACATCGGCATCATCGTTTTTCACCATCTTAACCGCTAAGTTTACAGCCATCTGATCGTTAGGTTCATGGATGATGGAGAATATCTGCGGGTTGACACCAACCTCTTTGGAGCGAAGAATAATCTCTGCTTCATCGCCGATCATAACAGCCTCAGCGAAACCGTTATTGACAGCTTTTGCTATGGCACCAATGGTATTGGGATCCTGTGCATAAGCTACGGCGATGCGTTTTTTTATTCCTGAAGCTATCACATGCTCCACAAGGTGCTCGAGTGATTTTATGGGTTGTTGTTGCATTGTTTTAATATTATGCATTCATAGCAGCCAGGGCTATGGAATAGAGTTTTGTGAGTGTGGTGTCACCACGAGAAGAGAGAACGCAAGGCACTTTAGCTCCCACTACCATGGCTCCGAGTTCGGCACCGGCAAGTTTTGTGTTTGTTTTATAAAATACATTCCCTGACTCAATATTGGGGAAGAGGATACAGTCTGCATTTCCGGCCACCTCACCTTTGAGTTTTTTGATCTCAGCACTCTCTTTGTCAATGGCAACATCCAGTGCCAGAGGCCCGTCGATATGTGCATTTTTTATCTGACCACGGTCGCCCATCTTAGCAATAATAGAAGCGTCAATACAAGCTTGCATACCGGCAGAAACCTGCTCCGTGGCAGCAAGGATAGCAACTCTAGGAGTCTCTATGCCAAGGGCTTGTGCTGTTTTGATAAGATAGTTTGTTATGGCGACTTTTTGTTTCAGATCTGGTTCAGGGATTATAGCCACATCCCCAACAATCATCAGTTTATGGTAGTTGGGGTTTTCGATGACAGTGACATGACTGAGAACAGCTTTTGGAGGCATAAGCCCTGTCTCTTTGTTAAGGATAGCACGCATGTATTTATCTGTACTTACTAGACCTTTCATAAGAATCTCACCTTCTCCCTTGTTGATAAGTTCCACAGCTTTGAATGCTGCTTTCATCTCATTGGGTTCGTTTATTATGGTGAACTTACTGATGTTAATACCTTCATCGTTACATACCTTGACTATTGCAGCCTCATCACCAACAAGTGTTCCTTCGACTATTCCTTTTTCGACAGCAGCATTTATTGCTCCTATGGAGTGTGAGTCACAAGCATAAGCTCCCACAAGGCGTTTTTTTTGTTGGCTCTTGAGCCTCTCGAACATTGATTCCAGTTTTGTTATTGCCATAACAATAAATTGATTTTATGATGTTTAAATATGATTATTTTCCGGGTGTAAAGTTAGTAAGAACCATTTAAACCGCAAACGTTTACGAAAGCTGTTTTTGGGTAAATCATATCAAAGTCGGAAATGAAGAATTAAAATTTATAAAGTTCCGGTTTTTTTTCGGTTATTATCAATAATTTTCATAATAAAGAACTCCAGGAAGAGTTTTTTTATTAAGATGTGTTGAGACAATAAATATATAAATAAACGCGATTAATCACATTTCTACAATGGACTGTTTTGGGTGTTAAATATTTGTAGTGCCTTAGATTTATCGCTGTTCGGGCTTCAAAAATGTTTTTTGAAAAAAGCTATATTGTGTTCCTTATTGATGTCTATTTTGTATAGAAGTCAATCATATTATTAATAGCTTCGTAACATGCGGGGCAAAAGATATTTCCTTTGAAGGTATTCATTAGACAATCCTGCATGGGACGATATATTCCTTTGGCAGAGTATCCTCCGCCTTCGAATACTCCGAGCGTGTTTTTATACTCTTCTGTTGGGGGCGTGGGAACAGGCGTATTAGTGTCCATCAGATGCTTCCATTTTTTCTCAAAATTTACAAGATTTGTGATGTTTGGCTCCCACATCTCTACGTCCATAGGGTAGAAATCGTTGTAGCTGGTGGATGAGTCATAATATTCATCTCCAAGGCCGGCGAAGGCATGACCAAATTCATGAACAATAATTTTATCCGATGCTATACTGCCGGTAACACTAACCGAGTAGAAATTAAAAATTGCTCCTCCGCCATATTTTTTTGTGTTTACCAGCACATATATCTGATCGTAGGGAGCATTTGCTGCCAGATCTCTGATGGCATAATGATCGGTAATCATATTGTAGCGCTCTGAGTCGAAAGTATAAAACGAAGATCCCATAATAGTATTGACATAGATATTGTCAGCCGGAATATCTGATCCAGATTCCTGTGATGGAGCAAGTACGGCGTGGATATTGAAGTCCTGCTTTCTTGATTTATATGGCTCAAAGGCAAAAAGTGCATTGGCAAAACGCTCACAATCGTCAATAAATTTCCCCATTTGCTGAGAAGTATATCCGTCAGGGAGGATAACAATATCAACGGCTTTTGCAGGATTTTCATTCCCTGTGTGAACGTTGAAGGACGGATAGGGCATTCTAAGCTCTGTTGTTACAAAGTAATCATCGGGGTCATATGTTTTGCGAAACATCTCCTGCCAATTGCCTTTTCTTGTTCTGGCAAAAAGTATTATTTCGGCATCATTTTTTGGCAAAGGCATTACAACCGATTCGTAAAAGCTGCGATTTATCTCTTTAGCCTCTGCCGTGGTTTGCCATTCTGCGAAGAGAGAGCTATATCCGCGGGAGTATATTACTTCTTTTGTTTTTTTATCCACAACTTTGAAGAAATAGTTTCCATACTCCATGTTATCGATGAGTTTTGATTGTGTTCCTCCCCAATTCGGCTCAATACGAAAACCTTCAAAGTAGCACTCATGGGAAGAGTCATTGCCGGCGTGCACATAATCCATGCGCAGTGTTTTATTATGAAATTGAGTATCAAACTGTGCAAATGATGCGGAGCTTATTGTAAGAGCTATTAAAAGAAGTATCTGTTTCATCGTATTAGTATTTTTTAATATATATAAAAGGACATCATACATCCAGCGCTACGATGAATGCAATAAATTTTTCTTTTCTGTTATAGAATTGATTTATTAGTGATCGTCCGTTATAATAGTTTGCGCCTATTCTTAATCTTCTTTTTCCTTTTTCCTGTGGGAAGATATATCCTGCGGTAACTGAGAGGTTAGGGTAGTATGCATTTAGCTGGTAAGCGCTTATGTTTATTGCGCTGAAGACACCGCCAACATATTTCCATGGGAAGTAGTATTCCAATTCTGCTCCACCCTGGAAGTTAAACCAGGCATCTGCGTGCGGTTTATTTTGCCTGCCACCCATAAAATCGCTTCCGGGCATATAGAATCCAATATCTCCGTAAAGCATAAGTATATCGAGTTCTGGTTTTTTTGTAAACCAAAGTGGCCGTATTGCTGCCGATAAAATAAAGTCATCACGTACCGGGAAGAGTGTGGTGTTGGGGTCGTAGTCGATGGGTGTGTTAACGCCGCCGGAGTTGTATTCATCACCTATATGAGTACAGATATGGTGTTTTGCAAATCTTAAACTCAACCACTCTGTCGGGTTTCCTGCGATAGAGAAATAGTAAATTCCATCATAACCGATAAGGTCGTTGTTGCCACCACGCATAAATGCCGGGGTTACGAGTCCCAGCTCAACTTCCACACCCAGATTGGGTTTGTTTTTTGGGCTGAATTTAAGGAGAGATATTCTCACTCCGGGATAAATAACCAGTTTATCGGTGTATGGGCCATCACTGTTAATACGATCGTCGAATTCCAGATCGCTGTATAGGGTGTTTTGTGCAGATACCTCAAAGCGCACCCCCAGTGGATCTGCCAGGTAAGTAGGAAAGAATGTGTTCAGCCCGCAGATTTGCAGATCCCAGTTTTTCACCGGTATTGAAAAGTTGTGGTTTTCTTCCTGCGCTGAAAGGGAGATTGTCGTCAGGAAAAATATCAGAAGGAGTATATTATTTTTCATAATTGTTTATTTTATTTCACCGTTCCATACATCATTTTGTTGTCCATTGCCATTGGTCATGCCGCCAATCACCCAGATTTTGTTGTCATGATTAACTGTTGCATATCCGTATCGTGCATCGAAATCGGATCCGTATGAGTCGATGCTCCACTTTTCAATATCATTTCTTTTCCAGAAAGCGTGATCATGATCACGGGTGAAGTGGAAGTGTTCGTTGGAGTTGGATCTTCCCGGCATGGCATAAAGAATTCCGTTGTAAAAGAATATTCCGTGACCGGCTCTTCCAAGGTATCCCTGGTCAAAGTTTGTGAGATCATTCTCTGCTGTCCACTGTATTCCATCGTAGGAAGACCAGAGGTCATGCCAATTTTTGATGGGCTGACTACCATTATTTTCGCCTTCGAAGATTACGCCATGCATACCACCCTGTATAAACATTTGTCCTGTTTGAGTATCTACTGTCATAGCATGATCGGAACGAATGCCATAATCGTTGTTATCTAGTTTTTCCCATTCAATGCCATTATTGGAACGCCATACATCGTTGAAATATACGGAGGCATATTTCACGTTATGATTTTCCAGCTGTGTGAATCCGCCGGTGAGATAGATATAGTCAGTACCATTGTGTTTAGTCACAATGCAAGCATGGTTAAAGCGTGGGAACCATGACTGCAATGAGTCAACGATGCTGTTATAAGTGCGAGGCTTTATTTGTGTCCAGGTATATCCGTCATACGATCTCCATACATCGTTGGTATATTGTCGATGCCCGGATTTTTCTTCTACTTCAAATCCACCGATGATGTATATTCCCGGGCCTCTATCATCTACAAATACCACTGCGCTGTGACCGCGTCTGCCATGCCAGGGAGCTTTTTCATTGTGCAAAGTCCATTCTATACCATCGTGAGAGCTCCACACATCGGAGAGGTATGAGTCGCCTGATAATCCACCTGGATTATACCCTCCAAAGATCCAAAGTTTACCATCGAATGCTATTGCTGCATGATCCCATCGATTTTCCCACTCCGCCTCGTCTGTCACCTCTGTCCAGGTGAAATCCCCATCATAAGGAGGCGTTCGGTATTCTTTGTAGGATTCGTATTCACAGCCTGAAAAGGTAATAATCAATATTCCGGCTAGCAGTAGATTTATTTTTTTCATAGAGATTTATAATTTATAGACCTGCCAGGTTTTTAAATCTGTTATATATCTATTTTCATAAGGATAAAAATTATTGTGCGCAAAGGTAAATGATTTTGATAAAGATAGAATACGAAAGTTGGTTAATATTCCGCTTCCCTCGGCTACCTACTTTTTGGTGATTGTGGTTTTAACTTTCATGCTTTTTAGTCGTCGGATACTTCCCTCAGACGCTCGCGGTAGGTGGAAAAGACTTGTGCTCGGCTGACAAACCCCACATACTTTCCGTTGTCAAGTACCGGGATGTTATAATGTCTTGATTTGCTGAATTTCCCCGCTACCGACTCCATGGATTCGTCGATCTCAACATGAACATCCGCCTCAAACATCAGGTCGCGGACAAAGGTGGTGTCATACATCTCATGATTGAATATAATATGCCGCACATCGTTAATAAAAACTATACCAAGGAAGTCGTTATCCGTATTGGTTACCGGAAAGACATTTCGTTCAGATTTCGAAACAGTTTTCACAAATTGACGTAAGGAATCATTTTCACAAACTGTTGAAAAGTTTTTCTCGATAAGAGGTTTTATACTCATCATGGTAAGAACAGCTTTGTCTTTATGATGAGTAATGAGCTCTCCTCGTTCAGCCAGTTGACGGTGATAGATACTGTGTTTTTCAAATATTTTAATGGTGAGATATGATATTGTTGAAGTGATAATCAGAGGCATAAAAAGAGCATATCCACCGGTAATTTCTGCAATAAGAAAAATGGCCGTCATGGGGGCATGCAATACGCCGGAGAGTATTCCTGCCATTCCTACTAAAGTAAAGTTGCATTCTGAAACGGGAATAAAAAGCAGCTCGTTATTTACTCGTGCTGCAATAAAACCGGCTAATCCCCCAATGAATAGCGATGGTGCGAAAACACCACCGATACCACCACTACCGTTAGTGAGTGCCATGGCTACTACTTTTAGCATCATGATACAGAAGGTAATGACCAATAACAACCAGTAGTTATTCTGCAGCCCAAAAAAGAAACTGTTATCTACCAACTCTATGGTGTTACCCTCGAAAATGGCCGCCAGAGTGGAGTATCCTTCCCCAAAGAGTGGTGGAAAAATAAATATCAGCAATCCCAGTGATAATCCTCCAATTAATGCTCTCCACCAGGGGTTTTTTATTCTTTGCACCAGATGCTCTGTTGTGCTGCTCATTCGTGTAACATAGAGTGAAATAAGGCCGCAGATGATGCCAAGGATAACATAATGCGGGATATGTGGTGTTTTAAAGGCCTCTGTAACAGCAGGTGAAAAGAGTACTTCGTTACCCATGAAAAAATATGCTAATGATGTAGCTGTAACAGCCGATATTAAAAGGGGTATGAGCGATGCCATGGTAAGGTCAATCATAAGGATTTCCAGTACAAATACCAATCCTGCAAGCGGGGCTTTAAAGATACCTGCAATGGCTCCCGCAGCTCCACATCCTGCCAGAAGAGTTATTTTTTTATAATTTAGATGGAAATAACGTCCCAGATTAGATCCTATGGCCGAGCCTGTCAGCACCACCGGAGCCTCAGCACCCACAGAACCGCCAAAGCTTATTGTGAGAATACTGGCTACCACACTGCTCCATGTGTTATGTTTCTTAATGATGCTGTTCTTTCTGGAAATGGCATGTAGGATTTTACTAACACCATGGCTTAGGTCATCACGAATAAATAATCTTATAAATAACACTGTTAGCAGAATTCCCGTTACAGGATACAAAATATACACCCAGCTCCCGGTTTCATGATTGAAGCCACCGGTAAGTAGTTCCGACATGTAATGCAAAGTGTTTTTCAGCACTATGGCAGCAAAACCGCTGATCAATCCTACTACAAAAGCCAGCAGTAACATAAACTGCCGCTGATTGATGTGTTTGTTGACCCAAACAATAATTTTTCCTGAAAGTGAATTTGCGTTCATGGGGCGGCAAATGTATATAACATAGTGATGAATTTCAAGATTTTGCAAAGAAAAACTTAAAATGAACAAGATATGTGTAAAATATTAGTAATCAGATTGTAATCGCATCATGCGGCGATATGTTGAGAATAATTTCGCACGGGATATAAACCCAACGTATTTCCCATCTCTGACTACAGGAAGATTGTAGTTTTCAGATAACCTGAATTTATTGGCCACATCCTCCATAGGCTCATTAATATCGATGACAGGTTTGGGCATAAACATGTAGTCTTTTACTTTATGGGTACCATAAAGTTCCGGTTTGAACATCACCTTCCTTACATCATCCAGGAATACTATTCCGTGAAACATCTCGTCTTCATCAATAACGGGATATATATTTCGTGTACTTTTGGAAATAGCATCGCAAAGTTGACCCAACGAATCGTCTGGATGTACAGAAACAAAGTTTTTTTCCACTAGCTTATGTGTGGCCATCATCGTTAGCACAGCCTTATCCTTATGGTGGGTGATAAGTTCTTTGCGTTTAGCAAGCTGAACAGTATATACCGAGTTGGAAATAAAAATTTTAACAGTAGCATAACTAAAGGTTGCTGTTATCATCAAAGGAAGGAACAGTTGATGCCCTCCTGTAATATCTCCGATAAGGAAAATACCTGTTAAAGGTGCATGTAATACACCCGCTATCATCCCCGCCATACCCAATAGAGACATATTCTCCGGGAAGAAAACTGTTTTACCCAAAAAAGATAGTACAATTGTAAAAAGCACCCCGACATTGGCGCCCATAAAAAGTGTAGGGGCAAAGATACCACCAACACCTCCGGCACCTAATGTTATGGAAGCAGCGATTACTTTGAGCATGATAATAGCGAGTATTAATATCATTAGCAGTCGGGGATCGGAGGCAAGCGACTGGAATATAGAGTCATCAAAATGCCCGGATGCTTTCCCTTTAAGGCAGGCATTGGTGATCTCATAACCCTCTCCATAGAGTGCCGGAAACAACAGAATTAAAAAACCAAGTGACAGAGCTCCAATGATCCACTTGGCATAATCATTTTTTATCTTCTCAAAAAGGCTATTAACCCAGAAATATACTTTTTGAAAATACACAGAGAAGAGACCTGTTACTATGCCTAGAATTATGTAATAGTGTATCTGTGAGAAATCAAATGCCATATTAACTTCAAAGGGATAGAGCACGTTTTGTCCCAAAAACAGGTAACTGGTAACTACTGCTGTGGACGAGGCGAGTAGTAGAGGGATTAGTGCTGACATGGTAAGGTCGAGCATTATAACTTCAAGGGCAAAAACTATTGCTGCGATGGGGGCTTTGAAGATGGCTGCCATTGTGCCTGCAGAGGCACATCCCAATAGCAATGTGATTTGTTTGTAATTGAGATGCATAAGTTTACCAATGTTGGAGCCATACGCAGCACCGGTAGCTGCTGTAGGACCCTCCAATCCTACTGATCCTCCAAAGCCAACAGTGATGGCACTGGTGATGATCGACGAAAACATATTGTGTGGCCTTATATGCGCATTATTTTTTGAGATGCTATAAAGAACATTTGGGATACCGGGACGCACGGGTCTGCGAAGAATAAATTTCATGAATAAAATCACCAGTAAAATACCAATGGCCGGAAGGATAATATAAGTAACATGGTGATTCTCTACGAAAGGATTATGGCGAAGCAAGTGTGCAATAATATGCACACTTCTCTTGATGATAACAGCTGAAATACCTGCGGCAAAGCCTACAACAATGCTCAAAAAGATCATAAATGTACGATCGCTGATATTGCGTAACCGCCAAATTAGAAGTTTCTTAAGGATCTTTTTGAATTGCTTACACATTGCGATGCAAATGTAATTGGTTTTTTGGGGAATGAAAAGGATTATATATTTGGCTGCCGACCAACAGTGGCAAAATTGCATAGTGAGATATGATGATATATATTTTGCATTGCATATTATTTTATACAAAAACTAAGTATTATATCAATAATTAATATTAATGTTGTATATTTGAAGAATAAATTATTTGTTTGGTTAGTAATTAAAAAATAAAATTTGAATATGTTGATATATATATATATGAAATCAGGGGAAATGCTTTCATTGTATGCAGCC
>CAYYSU010000057.1:0-13993 GCA_964474455.1 uncultured Bacteroidales bacterium | reverse complement strand
CACTGGGAAGAGGGTTTGAAAAGCTGTATCACAAACATTAACAATCAACAATAAAACTCCTAAAAATCAACACAATATGACAGATCAACTCATTGGAAAAAGAGCAAAACAGTGGCTTACAGAGGCTTACGACGAGGAGACCCGAAAAGCCGTTCAGAAACTCATTGATGAAGATAGCACAGAGCTTACAGATGCATTTTATAAAGATCTGGAGTTTGGCACCGGCGGGATCCGCGGGATTATGGGCCCCGGCACCAACAGAATGAACAAATACACTGTTGGTAAAGCAACACAGGGATTGGCAAATTATCTACTCAAGGCCTTCGCCAATGAGCCAATCATTAAAGTTGCTATCGCCTATGATTGCAGAAATAACAACACATTTTTTGCAGATATAACATCATCTGTACTGGCAGCAAATGGCATTGAGGTGTATGTTTTCGATGCCCTCCGCCCTACCCCTGAGCTCTCCTTTGCAATACGTTATCTGAATTGTCATTCCGGAATCGTAATTACTGCGTCGCATAACCCCAAAGAATATAACGGATACAAAGTGTACTGGAATGACGGAGCACAGATTATAGCGCCCCACGACAATAACATTATCAACGAAGTGCTTGATATTACGGATATTGCGGATGTAAAGTTTGATGGAGACAAAAGCCTTATTAAGAGCATTGGGGAAGAGATCGACAATGAATACATTAATAAAATGGCCACATACAGTCGTTCTCCGGAGATTATCTCTGCCAATAGCGATATGAAGATTGTGTACACGCCAATCCATGGTACGGGTGTTAAGCTTGTTCCCCGGGCACTGAAAAAATTTGGGTTTACAAATGTTATCGCTGTGGAGGCACAGAATGTTGTGGATGGTAATTTCCCCACAGTAAAATCACCTAACCCTGAAGAGCCCGCTGCCTTGGCAATGGCAATAGATAAGGCCAAAGAGACGGATGCTGACTTAATTATGGCCACAGATCCTGACAGTGATCGTGTGGGAATTGCCATAAAAAACAATGCCGGAGAGTATGTGCTCCTCAACGGAAACCAAACAGCCACTCTGCTATTCTACTATATCCTAAATATAGATAAAGAGAACCTGAAAGGCAACGAGTTTATAGTAAAGACCATCGTTACCACGGAGCTTCTGACGGTTATTGCTGATAGTTTTAATGTTGAGAATTACGATGTACTTACAGGCTTTAAATATATTGCGGCAATAATCCGCGAACAGGAAGGCAAAAAACGTTTCCTCGTTGGCGGCGAAGAGAGCTATGGATATCTTGTTGGCGATTATGTACGTGATAAAGATGCCGTAATATCGTGTGCCATGATTGCCGAGACAGCCGCCTGGGCGCAATCACAGGGAAAATCTTTGGAAGATCTGCTGATAGAAATATATGTGCAATTTGGCTTTTACAAAGAGAAACTGCTATCGGTCGTGCGTAAAGGAAAAGCCGGTGCTGAAGAGATAGCCTCATGGATGGATAAATACAGAAACGACCCGTTTAAAGTGATAAACGGAGTGCAAGTAATCACGATGTTGGACTATCTTAACAGTGTAAAAACATATCTTATCACAGGAAAAAAAGAAGCTATTGATCTTCCCCCTTCCAATGTGATGCAATTTATACTTGAAGATGGCACTAAGATAACTGCAAGACCTTCAGGAACAGAGCCAAAGATAAAATATTATTTCAGTGTGAAAGGAGAGCTTAAACAAGCCGGGGATTATGATATTGTAGAGAAAAAGCTTGAAAACAGACTGGAAAAACTTGAAAACATTTTTAAATAATGACAACAAAAGACGACCCTATAGCCTCGCGCAATGTACTGGAAATGCTAACAGTAGCACATGAGTACTGTTTGTTCGTTGAGAAAGCATCGGAGTACAAACAGGAAGATATACTTGACTATTTACAAAAAATATCACCACTATTATATCTTAAAGGGACACTATTACCTGATATTCAGGTTGAATACCCTGAGGCTAATGAGCGATACGTTACTGAGGAGCAATGGGAAGCAGTTTTCACGCCGCTGCGCGACAAGTTCGGAAGCCTTGATCAATATTGGTATCATGATTATAATGATGTGGATGCCAATGATCCGATTAAAGGCAGTTTGGCAGATAACTATGCTGATATTTATCAGGATCTCAAAGACTTCACGCTTTTATACCAAAAAAACTCCCGTGCAGCAAAGGAGAATGCTGTTGCTGAGCTACGGAAGTTGTTCGTTGTTCATTGGGGCAATCGTCTTGTAACGGCTCACAGGTACATTCACTATATCCTTATGGCGCGTAAAACCGAAAACAACCCTCACACACACCTGGGTTTCAACAGTTTATAAAAACAGGCTGATTATATTGTAATAATCGGAATTATCGTATATTTGCCTCAATTTGAAATTAGACTAAATAAGCATAATGACACTTTCAGAGTTACAGAAGGGTGAGAAGGCATATATTACTAAAGTTCTGGGTATAGGTGCATTTCGGAAGAGAATAATGGAGATGGGCTTTGTTGCAGGAAGAGAAATAACCGTAGTACGAAAGGCTCCTCTTGGTGATCCTGTGGAGTATAACATTCTGGGTTATAATGTAACGCTCAGAAATGCCGAAGCTCAACTAGTTAAAATCATCACAGAGAAGGATTTAAAGGAACACATCAAGAAAGAATTACCTGCTGAAAAGGTAGGATTTCTGGATCATCAATTCATGGAAAACCACGCCCGTAAGAAGGGAAAAGTGATCAACATAGCCTTTGTGGGTAATCCAAACTCCGGTAAGACATCACTCTTCAATCAGGCCAGTGGCATGCATGAGCGTACCGGAAACTACAGTGGTGTAACAATAGAGTCGAAAGAGGCTCATTTCAAAATTAACGGATATCAGATTAACGTTACTGACCTCCCCGGAACATACTCTATAACAGCTTATTCGCCAGAAGAACTATATGTAAGAAATTACATTCAGAATAAGTCGCCGGATATCGTTGTCAATGTGGTTGATTCTTCAAACCTTGAGCGTAACTTATACCTTACAACTCAGCTTATAGATATGGATATCAGGGTTGTGGTAGCGTTGAACATGTATGATGACATGGAGCGCAACGGCGACAAACTAAACCATGAGTATTTAGGAAAACTGCTGGGTACGCCGATGATTCCCACGGTGGGGTCAAAAGGGCGTGGTGTGGAAGAGCTGCTTAACAAAATTATAGAGGTGTATGAAGGAAAAGACAATATCTCCCGACATATTCATATCAACTATGGCAAAGCCATTGAGATGGCCATTGAGCAGATTCGTAATGCTCTTGACAAGCCCGAAAATAAACCTTTAACAAATAGAATATCAGGGCGTTTCCTGGCTATTAAGCTGCTGGAAAAGGATGAAGAAGCCTGGAGTAAGATTGAGAACAGCTCCAACACACAAGAGATAAAAGATGCTGCAAATCAACAAATCAGCATTATAGAAGCCTTTATCAAAGAAGATACAGAGACTATTATCACCGATGCGAAGTATGGTTTTATTGCCGGAGCTATCAAGGAGACTTATAAGCCGGCACAAAAGAGGCGCATACGTAAATCAGATCTTATTGATGCATTCTTCACACACAGATTATATGCCTTCCCCATATTTCTATTAATAATGTGGGCCATTTTTTATCTTACGTTTACCCTTGGCGTATATCCCCAGGGGTGGATAGAGAGCGGGATTGCCTGGCTGGGGTCAGTAATTAATAACAACATGAACGACAACATGTTCAAGGATTTCCTTGTGGACGGTGTTATCGGCGGAGTGGGAGGAGTATTGGTTTTTTTACCAAATATTGTACTGCTATATTTCTTTATCTCTTTGCTTGAAGATACAGGATATATGGCACGAGCTGTATTTATCATGGATAAAGCGATGCACCGTATAGGTCTGCATGGAAAATCATTCATTCCTCTTATCATGGGATTTGGCTGTAACGTACCAGCTATTATGTCAACCAGAATAATTGAAAGTCGTCGTGACAGGTTGATTACCATGCTTATAACGCCATTTATGTCATGTGGTGCCAGATTACCGGTATATATTCTATTCATTTCAGCATTTTTTGAAAACCATCAAGCCACAATACTCTTTGCCATATACTTGATCGGGATATTTTTCGCCATTGCTACAGCGCTTTTTTTCAAGCATGCATTTTTCAAAAAAATGGATGTGCCCTTCGTAATGGAACTGCCGCCATACCGCGTGCCTACAGGTAAGAGCGTATTTAAACATATGTGGATAAACTCAGCAGCATATATCCGTAAGATTGGTGGCGTAGTGCTTATTGCAACAATGATTATCTGGGCGTTAGGGTATTTTCCTCGGAATCAAGTATTTACAACAGATTACGAAGGGCTTATAGCACAGAAACAACAAGAGATGGCCATACACGATAACGATAGTCCGGAAAAAACTATCCTTATGAAGGAGGCCGAAATGCTTAATTTGCAGATGAAAAGCGAACAACAGCTGAACAGTTATATAGGTCAGATCGGAAGGTTTATCACACCCGTTATGTCTCCGCTGGGCTTCGACTGGAAGATGACATGTGCGATAATTGCCGGTATTCCGGCAAAAGAAGTAGTAGTGGGCACATTAGGAGTTTTATTCCCGCCAGACATAAATAGCGATACAGATAAAAACTTGTCGGAGAGAATAAAATCTCAGGTTATCTTAACAGGCCCTGATAAAGGAAAACAACTATTTACTCCGTTAACAGCGATGTCATTCATGCTTTTTATTCTGATATACTTCCCTTGTGTGGGGGTTATTGCCGCCATAAAAAAGGAGTCAGGGAAGTGGAGGTATGCAATTTTTGAAGTTGTATATACTACCGGGCTCGCCTGGATAGTCTCCTTCATCGTTTTTCAGGTAGGAAGTCGTATTATCGGCTAATCTCACAAAACATTACAACAAACTGATTTTCAACAACCTACATACCATCACAAAACCATAACAACTCCAACCGCCTGCAATACAGCGTGTTACAGCGACTCGATATAATAAGATTTAAAGACATTTCTCAGAATTTTAATATGGAAATACTATAGAGAAAAAAAAGCGCTTAAAAGCGCTTATATAAAGAGTTTCCTAAAAATCATGGTTATGGCCTTACGCGTTGTATTCCCTGGATAGCTAAAACATAATCAGAGTTGATTTCCAACACGCGACGATAATATTTGCGGGCATTTACAAAATCTCCATTAAGCTCATACGAAAATCCTAAATTATATAAAGCGTCAACATATTCCGGTTGGAGAGTAATAACTTCATCGAAAAACATCACCGCTGTATCATAATTTTCCAGATACACCATATGAATAAAACCTGAGTTGAATAACGCATGGATATAATCCGGAGATATCTGCAGAATTCGGTTATAAGAATCCAGAGCCTCAGTATATAATCCTGTTTCCTGGCAGAACAATCCCATAAGGTGCAATGCCTCGGTACTGTTTGGTTGCTCTTCCAGTGCTGATTGCAAATACTCCATTGCCAAGGGGTCACCTCTTAGGCTGTATATAAGCCCCAGCTGAATCATGGCATCATAATGATGTGGATCCACAAGCAGTACATTACTAAAACAATTTATTGCATTAGCTATTTCACCCTCCTCGCCATAAGCGAGGCCGTCGTAAAACACCGGCATGGTGAGGGTATTATCGAGGCCATAGGCCTTGGCGGCATAATTATGACACATCATATAATTCTCCCGAATCAGGAACAAACGCGCCATGGCGGTAAAAAGTTCAGCATCTTCAGGATGTGATTCCATAACAGAATAAAGAGTTCTTTGGGCCTGTTCAGCTTTTCCCATCATAAGATAAACCTCAGCCAGAGGGATACCATTTTCCACTGTAAGGCCCTGTTTTTCAATGATAAAATCGATATCCTGTAGCGCTTCCACCAGACTATCTTGCTGTGTTCGGGCCATAGCTCTATTACGCAGTGAATCGATGGTTATGGGCAAAGAATCAGAAATAATATCTTCCTCAGGGGAAATGAGTTGAGATTTTGTGCTACTATCACCACCACAAGCCACCAGGAAAAAGAGGGCAGCCCACAGAACCGCCCACACGGGATATTTCATATTTATCATTTACGTAGAGCTTCAAATATTTTTGCTTCCAGTTCTTCTGCGAGATCGGGGTTATCACCAATAAGTCGTTTCACGGCATCGCGTCCCTGCCCCAGGCGGGTTTCTCCATAGGAGTACCAGGATCCGGATTTTGTAAGGATGTTATTATCAACTCCCAGGTCGATAATCTCCCCCATTTTAGAGATACCTTCACCATAAATGATATCAAATTCTGCCATCCGGAATGGTGGTGCGATTTTGTTCTTCACAACTTTCACTTTCACCCTGTTACCAACAATATTTTCGGCATCCTTTATACTGGAAGTTCGTCGTATGTCAAGACGTATAGTGGAATAGAATTTCAGTGCGTTACCACCGGTAGTTGTTTCAGGATTGCCGAACATAACACCAATTTTTTCACGCAGCTGATTAATAAAAACGCATACGCATCCCGTTTTGCTGATAGTACTGGTTAATTTCCTCAGTGCCTGCGACATCAATCGTGCCTGCAGTCCCATTTTGGAATCACCCATCTCGCCTTCTATCTCCGATTTGGGAGTAAGAGCTGCCACAGAGTCAATTACAATAATATCGATAGCACCGGAGCGGATAAGGTTCTCTGTTATTTCCAAAGCCTGCTCACCGTTATCGGGTTGTGAGACCAAAAGGTTTTCGATGTCAACACCTAATTTTTGAGCATAAAACCTATCAAATGCATGCTCTGCATCGATAAAAGCGGCTATTCCGCCAGCTTTCTGGGCTTCTGCTATTGCATGAATAGCCAGGGTTGTTTTTCCTGAAGATTCAGGACCATATATTTCCACTACCCTTCCTTTAGGAAAACCTCCGATACCAAGGGCATTATCCAAGCTAATAGAGCCACTACTTATTGACGGAATATTCTCCACAGCTTCACCTCCTAACTTCATAATGGTGCCTTTTCCGTACGCTTTCTCAATCTTATCCAGCGTCAATTTAAGTGCTTTTTGCTTTTCAGCATTTTGCTTATCCTCACTCATAGTAATTATATTAAGATTTATTGTTTAATACAGAAACAGTCTAAATGTAACCCATAGAAATGCAAAAATGATTAAAAATTCGTCACTTCGATGGCTCTCAAATCTACAAAAAGATAAAATAAGAAACAATCAGCAACAGATGAAAAATACTGTTATTACTGATATTCAGAGAGTATCTGTTCTGTATGGTCTTTAGTTTTTACTTTGTTAAAAACTTTTTCCACAACTCCTTTTTCATCGATCACATAAGTAGTTCTGTAGATGCCTTCGTATTCACGCCCGGCCATCTTCTTTAGCCCCCATACTCCGTAGTCTTTTATTATCTTCAGCTCTGTATCAGGTATAAGTGGAAAAGGGAGATTATACTTATTTGTAAAGTTTACATGTGATTTTTCTGAATCTTTACTTACTCCAATAATTTTAAAACCTTTTTCCTTAAGAATTTGATAGTTGTCACGCAGGTTACACGCTTCAGCAGTGCATCCGGGAGTATTATCTTTTGGGTAAAAATAGAATATCAATTTGCTGCCGGCATAGTCCTTCAACGAGATATCATTACCATGCTGATCTTTTGCGGTAAAATCGGGAGCTTTGTCTCCGGGGTTTAGTAAGGCCATAATATATAAAGTTTGAAATTATAAAGATTAAAACCAAGCACAGATAAAAAGGTTCAGGTATGACGAATGTTAATGGGGCTTAATTGTACTATTATAATATTTACAGTATTCGGCAATACCACACTCATTACATTTAGGTTTTCGGGCATTACAAACATAACGACCATGAAGAATAATCCAATGGTGAGCCCGTGCTATTAACTCTTCCGGGATATACTTCACAAGCTGTTTTTCTGCCTCCAGAGGATTCTTAGCCTTGTAAGTCAACCCTATACGCTCAGAGACTCTAAACACATGGGTATCAACCGCCATAGCAGGTTTGTTAAACACTACTGAAGCAATAACATTGGCTGTCTTTCTGCCTACTCCGGGAAGCTTTTGCAGCTCTGTTATCTCCTCGGGCACCACGCCGTTAAAATCATTCATTAACATCTTTGCCATGCCCGAGAGATGTTTTGCTTTATTATTAGGATAAGAGCAGCTTTTGATTAATGAGAATATCTCATCTACCGAAGCATCGGCTAGAGTTTCCACTTCAGGAAAGCGTTTGAAAAATGGGGGTGTAATAATATTTACTCTCTTGTCGGTACACTGCGCAGAGAGTATCACGGCAACGAGCAATTCATAGGGGTTATTATATTCCAATTCGGTATCTGCATCAGGGTTATGATCCTGGAAATATTTAATAATATACTTGTAACGATCTTCTCTTTTCATATTGGGGGGGTGACAAAGGTACAAAAAGAAAAACTGCATTTCACGATCCGAGAGTCGAATATGAAGTGCAGTTTTAAATTTTCCTTTACTTTTTAATTTAGAATTACTGCTGTTGATCCAAGCGTTTGCGTTCTGACACACGAGAGGGCCTTATCGTAGGCTAAAACAGCATCAAGGAGACTGTTATCCGGAACGATATCCTCTGGAATCACGTTGATCACAGCTTCATCAAATTCTTCATTAAAAACAAAAAGAGGTTCATTTTGAGTGTACATTTTTTCCATAGGCTGTACTAAATTAAAGATGTTTAATATAGCAACGGCCGTATTTACAGGTTATTGTATTTAACAGGGAAAAAATATCACACAGTAAGCGCCAGTTCCTTTTCTTTAATTATCTTTCTAAGATTAATAAGAGCATACCTCATACGTCCCAAAGCGGTGTTAATACTAACGTCGGTTTGTTCAGCAATATCTTTAAAGCTCATTTCGCTGTAGTGTCTCATTTTGAGAACCTGTTTTTGATCTTCGGGAAGAAGTTCAATAAGGTCTCTGAGATCGTCACGAATTTGAGTTGATATAATCTGATCTTCTATTGAAGGGTCGGTAAGTCGTATGGTTTCAAGGATATCATAATCATTATTTCCGGTATCTACTACGGGAAGTCGTTTTGATTTTCTGAAGTGGTCAATAGTAAGGTTATGAGCAATTCGCATCACCCATTGTATAAATTTACCTTCTTCCTTATAGGTACCATTTCTCAAGGTATTAATAACCTTAACAAAGGTATCCTGGAAAATATCATCTGCTAGAGTTCTGTCTTTTACGACCATCAGGATATACGCATAGACTTTATTCTTATGGCGACTGATGAGATGTTCAAGGGATATAGAATCTCCGGATAAATATCTTTTCACCAGCTCCTGATCAGATACAGCTATGTCTCTGTTCATAATGTGTTGTTTTATGCTGTTAATGTTCAGTAGCGTAGATATTTTCCGATAATTGTAGTTTTAATTAGACTTAATTTTAACGTGTAGATTCTTTTTTTGTATCACATTACGACGCAAATATAAGACAATTACCATTACGATGCAAATATTTAATAAAAGTGCAACGAGAAGAGTATATTATAATCACTTTTCTGATATTAATATCCAACGGCAGATATTGTTATCTTTGGCACATGAAAAAAGTTCGTGATATCACCACATATAACACACAGGAACATATAATCATCAAAGGTGCGAAGGTTCACAATTTAAAGAATATTGATGTTGCTATTCCCCGAAACAAGTTGGTAGTAATTACAGGTCTTTCAGGTTCAGGAAAGTCATCGTTGGCATTTGACACACTGTATGCCGAGGGGCAGCGTCGGTATGTGGAGAGTTTAAGTTCGTATGCACGCCAGTTTCTGGGCAGGATGTCGAAGCCGGAGGTTGATTATATAAAAGGTATTTCGCCAGCCATTGCCATTGAGCAGAAGGTTAATACCCACAACCCGCGAAGTACCGTTGGAACAAGTACCGAGATATACGAATACCTGAAGCTACTGTATGCCAGGATAGGGAAAACATACAGCCCGGTATCGGGAAAACAGGTCAAAAAACACTCTGTTAGTAATGTGACAGACTACATAATGTCGTTGCAGAACGGCACAAAAGGCATGATGGCATGTCCGCTTATAGTTCCTTCCGGCAGGCCATTGGAGGCGCACCTGGGAATACTGGAGCAGCAGGGATATAGCAGAATATTAATTGAGGACAAGACCCAGAGGATTGAAGATCTCAACATAAAAGATAAACATATTAAACCGGAGTCTGTAAATCTGTTAATAGATCGCTTTATTGTTCCCCGGAAGTCTGATGAAGATGTTTACAGCCGCCTGGCTGATTCGGCACAAACAGCATTTCTCGAAGGCGATGGCACTTGTTATATCATCACTGTTTCAGGTGATGACACCAGCGTCAGGGAGTTCTCAAATCGATTTGAGCTGGATGAAATCATCTTCGAAGAGCCTGCCCCCGACTTTTTCAGTTTCAATAACCCATATGGTGCATGTAAAAACTGCGAAGGCTTTGGAAGCATAATAGGTATCGATCCGGACTTGGTAATTCCCAACAGGAATCTCTCGGTTTATGATGGCGCCATTGCATGTTGGAAAGGGGAAAAGATGGGTGAGTGGAGAGAGGATTTTCTGGTGGCAGCCAATAAATTCAATTTTCCGGTACACAAACCAATTTTCGAGCTCTCAGAACAGGAGTACCAAACCCTTTGGACAGGAAACAGATACGTCAAAGGACTTAATGAGTTTTTCAGATTACTGGAAGAGCAGAACTACAAGATACAGTACCGTGTAATGCTGAGTCGCTACAGGGGCAAAACAGTTTGTCCGGAGTGTAAAGGATCACGGCTACGGCGAGATGCCGGATATGTAAAAGTCGGAGGGAAATCAGTTACTGATTTGGTGTTAATGTCGGTGGATGAATCGCTGGAATTTTTCAGGACTCTGGAGCTTGACGAATACGACACAGCTGTTAGCGCGCGGTTGATAAAAGAGATCACCAACCGCCTGGATGTACTCTCGGATGTCGGCCTTGGCTATCTCAGCATGAATCGCCTCTCCTCTTCGCTCTCCGGCGGAGAGTCGCAACGCATCAACCTGGCCACGTCGCTGGGTTCCAGCCTGGTGGGATCGATGTATATTTTGGATGAACCTAGTATAGGTTTGCATCCAAGAGATACGCACCGGTTGATAAAAGTCCTGAAACGACTACGCGATATTGGAAACACAGTTATCGTGGTAGAGCATGATGAAGAGATCATACAAGCATCAGACGAGATCATTGATATCGGTCCCATGGCGGGAAGCCATGGAGGATCACTGGTATTCCAGGGCTCCTTCCGCGAGCTTAAAGAGGATGGTGATACTCTTACTGCCAAATACATCAAAAACGACGACCTCATCCCGGTGCCGCTGGTTAGAAGAAAATGGACAGACTATATTGAGATTAAAGGTGCCAGAGAGAACAACCTCAAGAATATTAACGTAAACATACCTCTGGAGTGCCTCACAGTAGTAACCGGTGTCAGTGGTTCCGGAAAAACGACACTTATAAAACAGATTCTCTATCCTGCGCTGAAAAAAATATATGGTGGAAGTGGAGGTAAAACGGGAAAGCATGACAATGTCACCGGCGATCTGCAAAGGCTCAGCGACATAGAGTTCATAGACCAGAATCCCATCGGCAGAAGCTCACGCTCCAATCCGGCTACATACGTAAAAGCCTTTGATGATATAAGAGCTCTATATGCCTCTCAACCGCTGGCAAAGGTGCGGGGATACAAACCGGGATTTTTCTCCTTCAACGTGGAAGGCGGCAGATGTGATGAGTGCGAAGGAGAAGGCATAGTACATATTGAAATGCAATTTATGGCCGACATTGTACTTACCTGTGAAACCTGCCATGGCAAGCGATATAAATCAGAGGTACTGGATATTAATTACCGTAATAAGACCATAAGTGACATTCTGAATATGACCATCGATGATGCCATTGAGTTCTTTTCAGAAAAAGCAAAAAAAAACAATCCGGAAGCCAAGATCTCGGCGAAGCTAAAGCCATTGAAGGACGTAGGGCTTGGATATCTTAAGCTGGGACAACCAAGCAGCACGCTCTCAGGAGGTGAAGCTCAGCGTATTAAACTCGCATTCTTCCTTACAAAAGGCACAACAGATAAAACAACACTATTTGTATTTGATGAACCTACTACAGGATTACACTTCCATGACATTCATAAGCTTCTGGCTGCAATAAATGCACTTATTGAAAAGGGACATTCGGTGATTATTATAGAACATAATCAGGAGATCGTTAAATCGGCAGATCATATTATTGATCTTGGACCTGATGGTGGGAAATATGGTGGTGAGGTAATTTTTGAAGGCACTCCCGAGGCTATGGTAGAAGCACAAAAGGGCTTCACCTATGAATTCTTAAAGAAGAAGATCAAGCATTAAAAACACGAAACAGTGATTTTTTCAACAGTAATAATATTATTCTCAAAGATTATATATTTGTTGATATCATAGCAGAAAACATGGAGAGAGAAAAAGCCATAAAAAAAATTGAAGCGCTATCGCAAAGCCTAAACGAGCATAATTACCTCTATTATGTAAAGGCTATGCCAAAGATCACGGATTATGAATTTGATATGCTCCTGAAGGAGCTGGAAGAGTTGGAAAAAGAGTATGAATACAGGCTTCCGGACTCCCCTACTCACCGCATCGGCGGTGATCTCACCAAAGAGTTTGAGACACGTGACCACGGATCGCCGATGTTGTCGCTGGGAAACACATACAGCGAAGAGGAGGTTATTGCTTTTAATCAGCGCATTGTAAAGATTATCGATAAGATGCCGGAATATGTTTGCGAGCTGAAATATGACGGCGTCGCCATCGGCCTCACATATAAAAGCGGCATCTTAGTGCAAGCCCTCACCCGTGGCGACGGCATTCGCGGTGATGATGTAACGAATAATGTCAAGACCATTAACAGCATCCCTTTACGACTGCATGGCGACTATCCGGATACTTTTGAGATCCGGGGAGAGATATTAATGCCACACAGCTCTTTTGAACGCCTTAACAGAGAGCGGACAAAAGAGGGGCTACAACCCTTCGCCAACCCTCGCAATGCTGCTGCTGGATCTTTGAAGATGCAAGACTCCGCAGAGGTGGCAAAACGTGGTCTCGACTGCTATTTGTACTTCGTTATGGGAGACAATCTTCCTGCAGATAATCACTACGACAATATGCAGGCGGCGGCGAAATGGGGCTTCAGAGCGCCACATACAATAATGAAGTGCAACTCTCTTGACGAAATAATGGAGTATATCTCAAACTGGAATCAACAGCGTCATGAGCTGGAATACGATATCGACGGAGTGGTTATAAAGGTTAACAGCTATGACTTGCAGGATGAGTTAGGCTTTACAGCAAAAACACCCCGCTGGGCCATTGCATATAAATTTAAGGCCGAGCGCGTAGCCACGACACTGCTCTCGGTGAGCTATCAGGTAGGAAGAACCGGTGCCATAACGCCCGTTGCAAACCTGGAGCCTGTTTTACTGGCCGGGACAACGGTAAAAAGAGCATCACTGCACAATGAGGATTTTATTGCCTCCTTCGACCTGCATAGTAACGACAGGGTGTTTGTGGAGAAAGGCGGTGAGATAATACCAAAGATCGTTGGTGTGGATACTAACTCACGGAACAAGAGTGCAGAAGCTGTTGTCTTTCCTGAAAGGTGCCCGGAGTGCGGTACAACGCTGGTAAGAAAAGATGGTGAAGCAAACCACTATTGCCCCAACGACACGCAATGCCCTCCACAACTCAAGGGTAAGCTGGAGCACTTTATCAGTCGTAAAGCCATGAATGTGGAGAGCCTTGGAGAGGGAAAAATAGAGATGCTCTTTGACAACGGGATTGTTCGTAACGTAGCAGATCTGTATGATCT
>CAYYSU010000056.1:0-14458 GCA_964474455.1 uncultured Bacteroidales bacterium | reverse complement strand
TGATAGAAACTACGTGCCCAGGTTTGGTCGTTAAACTGTGTATAGTAAAATGTCAGACGTGCTTTAACAGCTGGCGTTCTAAGGATATAGTTGATATCCCCGGAGAGTATTGTTTCGCTCTGTAGGTTATCAACCACCTGGTTTCTTGTGCGAGGTGAAATGTAGGCTGTTCTGAATTCAGGAGCCTTGGTCATATAAATTGCATTTCCCACGATATAGTTTCTACCATTAATTTTATATGTGAGTCCGGTTTTTGCAGCGTAGTTAAAAAACTGCTGTTTGTCAGAATCCCCATAAGAGTTATCAGGGAAATGACCATTTTTCATATTTCCGGTTCTCCAGAATGATGTTCCGGAAAGCTCGGCAGCGATAAAGTAGTCAAACTTCGACCATGTAAAATTGGCGATACCCCAAGCATTAGCCTTATTAACATTAGCAATGTAGTCATACCCAATAATATCACCTACAAAGGCCAGATGATTGGGATTGTTGAGGTCGGGTTGTGCTTCATCAAGAATAGCATTTGGCTCTTCATCAGCAAACTTATCAATGTCCAGATACCAGTCACCACCCAGAAGGTCTTCAACTGTTTTAAAGGTATGACCTTTATGCATCTTCATATTAGCACCACCAGCAATTTCCAGGTTGTCATTAACAAGCCTGCTGTAAGTAACATCCAGGCCTATATCGTTTTTATCATTTCTTCGATCTTCAATAATATATTTAGATCGATATCCCTGGACTGTATTTCCCTCAATGCCATTGGCATCGATTACTGTTTTTAAATATTTACTATTAGCAAAATACATATGATCCCAATTGAGTTGTAAACCACCGTCGCTATTCTGCCACATCTCTTTTGTTTGCAGGTATTTACCTTGATCTCCTATGAGGTCAAAGTAACTTGGAAGGTTTTTATAGTAGTCAGGTCGGGGGTCGCCTGTTTCCACCCAGTTCAGGGAAGTAGAGCCACCACGGCCAAACTGATAAGAGAGAGAAGTTTGCAGTTTTGATTTATCATCAATATCAAAATAGTGAGACATCATAAAAATAGGCTGATGATATTCTGACACTCGCGCGTTACGTTTTTTTCCATCCTGCCAGCCCCAGTTGGAGTTGTAATAGTTATCACCGGCGAGTTCATAAGCTTCAATGGTAGAAACATTTGATCTTCCCCTTTTTGATGGGCTGCCGATAGCCATAAATCCAATGCTGTGACGTTTGTTAATTCTTTTTTCTGCCGAGAGGAAATAGCCCCAAGAGTCATAAAATGTACCTGCCACATAACCTTCTTGTGCCCAGCGGCGTGATCCGGATGCAGCAACAGACCATCCGTTTTCCATCTCTCCTGTAGCATACAGAAACATCATACGGTTGTTATAACTTCTGTTTGCCAGGGAGTAAGTAAGTTTTGTTGACTGCGAGTATTCAGAGGCGCGGGTAATAATGTTCGTACTTCCGGAAGGTCCGCCAAAGGCATACGTCTGATTAGTAATACCAGTACTAATGACTTTATTGCGCGTGGCATCGTTCAATCCACCCCAGGAAGACCAATAAGCCCGCCCTGTCTGCATATCATTCATTTTAACTCCATTGATAAGAACGGAGGTGTATTCTGAATCATAACCTCTGATGCGAAAACGTGCTGACCCGAAGGTATATCCTGCAGTAGAGACAAAAATATCCTTTGACGCACCTAAAAGGCCACTGATATCCTGAGTCTGCAAATCACCTTCAAGCTCTGATGACGAGATGGTCACCACAGGGATATCAACTTGGTTTGCTTGTATTGTATCTATCTGCGCCATAACCATTCCGGGCATCAGAAGCACACAAAAAAGCATTATTCGTGTATAATTTTTCATATATCGTATTTGATTTAAAATACTGATTTCTCAAAGAGAATGTTAATTTTGCAATATTATGAATTTTACCCGAATATTATCGTTAAATGACTGTGAATTCATCAATCAATAACAGCGTTATGAAAAAAAAATTAATTCTCATCTTTGCTATCGTTTTTATTTTCGCCGGAAACGTTAAATTGCTGGCACAGCAAGAGAAGCAATTTAAAGTTGCATGTTTGGCGTTTTATAACCTTGAGAATCTGTTTGACACGATCAATCAAGAGGATGTAAATGACTATGAATTCACACCTGAAGGCCCCAACAGATGGACGTCGGAGCGTTATCTTGAAAAGAGCAATAATATGGCAAAAATTATCGCCAATATCGCCACAGATATTACTTCTGACGGTCCCGCAATTCTTGGTGTCTGTGAAGTAGAAAATAGATCCGTCATGGAGGATCTTGTGGCCAACGAACAGATCAAAGATCGCAACTATAAGATAGTTCATTATGATGGTCCTGACCGGCGTGGAGTCGATGTTGGATTACTATACAACCCTAAATATTTCACTGTAACAAACTCCCAAAGCCGACCACTTCATATTGAAGGCAAGGAAGACTTCCGTACCAGAGATCAACTGGTTGTATCAGGAATCTTTGATGGCGAGCCGATGCATTTCATAGTAGTGCACTGGCCATCACGATATGGTGGAGAGAAGAGAAGCCGCCCGCTTAGAAATGCTGCAGCGCAGCTATCCCGAAGTATTATCGACTCGCTTACAGCCATTAACCCCGATGCAAAAGTTGTTCTGATGGGCGATTATAATGATGACCCAAATAATGAAAGCGTTGTAAAGTATCTTAACGCCACAAGAAAGAAAAGGCTTAAGAAAGATCAATTATATAATCCTTTTGGCAAAATGTTTCGCGATGGTATCGGCTCACTGGCATATCGTGACAACTGGAATATGTTTGACCAACATGTGATAACCCGGGCATGGCTTGACAAGGATTATAAGTCCTATCGGTTTCACAAGGCAGGGGTATTTAGCAAACCGTGGATGAAACAAAAAGATGGCCAATATAAAGGTTATCCATATCGTACTTTTTCCCATGGACGATATATTGGCGGATACAGCGATCACCTGCCCACATATCTTATAATTATCAAAGAGGCTGAATAGTATTATTGTTCAACAACAATACTTACCAGGGGTGCCAATTTATCAATTGCCATCTTAACATTTTTTACTCCTATAAATATAAGAGATAGCTTCTGGTTTCTCTCTTTAAAAGAGCACTCCTTTGGATGCGCCTGGGCATATTGAAGCACCTTGGTAAATTGAGAGCTCTGGAAATAAGGCGATTCGGGATTGTTGATAAATGAGCATCTAAATCGTTCATTCTTCATTACAATTTTCTCAAATCCTATGATCTGGCCCATTCGTCTCAACTTAACAGTTTCTATAAGCTCAAGAGTTTGTTTTGGCACCTCACCAAAACGATCTTCCATTTGCATCCTGAAGAGTTCCAGTTTTTCATCATTATCGGCATCTTCCAGCTCCCGGTACAAGCGCAAACGCTCTGTGATATTAGAGACATAAGAGTCGGGAATGAGCAGTTCCATATCTGTTTCCAAGACACATTCACTAACCCAATTGATTTTCCCTTTCTCCCTGCTGGCAATAAAAGCCGGGTCATTTTGTTTGAGTTCCAGGATTGCCTCATCAAGGATTTTCTGATACATTTCATAACCAATATCAGAGATAAACCCACTCTGTTCAGCGCCAAGTAAGTCGCCGGCACCGCGGATATCCAAGTCACGCATTGCAATATTAAATCCTGACCCCAGAACAGAAAACTCTTCTATGGCACGAAGTCTTTTACGAGCATCCTGAGTAAGTGTTGATAACGGAGGCACAAGCAGATAACAGAAGGCTTTCTTATTGGTACGCCCTACCCTTCCACGGAGCTGATGCAAATCGCTGAGACCAAAATTCTGTGCATCATTGATTATCATGGTGTTAGTATTTGGAATATCCAATCCTGACTCTACAATAGTTGTAGATAGCAGAACATCATACTTTCCTTCTATAAAGTCGAGCATCACCTTCTCAAGTTTCCTTCCCTCCATTTGTCCATGCCCTACTACGATACGGACTCCGGGGACAAACTTCTGAATCATATCCGCCACATCCATGATATTCTGAACTCTGTTATGAACAAAGAAAACCTGTCCGCCGCGGGCCAACTCATAGGTAATGGCATCGCGGATTATTTCCGAATTAAAAGCTTTCACTTCCGTATGCACAGGAAATCTGTTTGGTGGAGGAGTATTCATAACAGAAAGATCACGGGCACCAAGCATTGAGAATTGCAATGTTCTGGGAATTGGTGTTGCTGTCAGGGTCAACGTATCCACATTTACCTTCATCTGTTTCAGCTTATCTTTTATGGAGACACCAAATTTCTGTTCCTCATCAACAATAAGAAGCCCCAAATCTTTAAAAACCACATCCTTACTAACAATACGGTGCGTTCCAATCAAAATATCAACTTCTCCCTCCGCCACACGTTTTAGTACATCTTTTATCTCTTTAGCAGTTCTGAATCTGTTAATATATTCAATTGTACAGGGGAAGTTTTTCAGCCGGGATTTGAAGGTTGTGTTGTGCTGTAGTGCAAGTATTGTTGTAGGAACAAGTACCGCCACCTGTTTACTATCTGCCACAGCTTTAAATGCCGCACGAATGGCGACCTCTGTTTTTCCAAATCCCACATCACCACACACCAGTCGATCCATAGGGTAAGGCTTCTCCATATCACTTTTTATATCAGTAGTGGATTTATACTGATCTGGAGTATCCTCATAGAAGAAAGAGGCTTCCAACTCATGCTGCATATATGTATCAGCACTAAACCCAAACCCATCGCTGCTCTTGCGGTGAGCATAGAGCTTAATCAGATCTTTCGCTATATCCTTAACACGACCCTTGGTCTTGGTTTTTATATTTTTCCATGCAGGGCTACCCAATCTGTGAAGCTTCGGTTCTGCGCCCTCCTTTCCTACATACTTTGAGATACGATGGAGAGAGTGAATATTTACATATAAAAGATCATTGTTACCATATATGATTCGTATGGACTCCTGTTCTCTGCCATTGTTATTGATCTTCTCCAGGCCATCAAACTTCCCGATACCGTAATCGATATGTGTAATATAATCGCCTGGTGTAAGACCGGTAAGTTCTTTAATATTCAAAGATTCCCTGGTCTTATGGCCATCACGGATTCGATATCTATGAAAACGATCAAATATTTGATGATCGGTATAACAAGCTATCCCGGCAACAGTATCTTCAAAACCTTCGTGAATGGTTACAGGGATAATAGAATAATATTCACTCACCTCATTTCCAAAAAGGTCGATAAAAATATTGTTAAGCCGCTGCTGCTGATTAAGATTTTCTGAAAAGATAAGAGTAGAAACTCCCTCAGCGACATTCCGCTTAATTTTTTCCGACAGGAGTTCGAAGTTTTTATTAAAAACAGGCTGTTTAGCAACCTCGAAATCAATAGCTAACGAAAGGTTATAATCTATCGGCCCTGTCAATACCTGACGAAATTTTGCAATATCTCTGTCAAAGGCATCCATTGTGGTAAGCAGATTCTCTGGTTTTGGAGCATCTTCATCTTGAGAAAGCGACTTTCTTGCTGTCTCAATCTGCATATCCACGGCATGCCGTATTGAAGGAAGATCATCTAACCATAGCACTGTTCGTGCCGGCAATGTATCAATAAAAGTTTTTTTCAGGTTACTAAGTTTTCTGTCCTGAACATTAGGAAGGATAGTAACTTTCTCAAGTTCCGCGATAGAAATTTGGTCTGCAGGATTGAAAAAACGAAGAGAAGCTACCTCCTCGCCAAAGAATTCCACTCTTACAGGATACTCTTCAGAGAATGAATAGACATCAATTATTCCGCCTCTTACAGAGAACTGCCCTGGTTCATACACAAAGTCCACCCTGTCAAAGCTCTGCTCCAGCAGTCTGTCGGCAAGATTATCCGGTGCCATGGCCTGGTGTTTCTCCACCAACAGGGTGTTTGCCCTGATATAAGATCTATCAGTTATCAATTCCGATATTGCCGCAGGATAAGAGACAATAAAACTCTTCTTCCCGGCCTCGGAGCCCAGGCGGTTAAGTACCTCCGTCCGCATGAGGATATTCTGTGAGTTCTGGTGCTGGAAGTCGTGAACACGTTTGTAGGAGCTGGGATAAAAAAGAGCTCTTTTCTCTGAAGCAGGCTTTCCCTGTTCCTCAAGGATGTTCTCCAAATCATTAAAAAAATATGCTGCACTCTCCCTGTCAGGCATGATAATCACCTGAGAAGAGGATATCTTTCGCGAGAATGCCAAAATTACCAACGAATAAAAAGAGCCGGCAATGCCAGTTAAACGTACTTTTGCATCAGCAGTTGTATCAAAAACTTCAACAAGCTGTTTTATCCGGGCATCGTCCCGGTATAAAGTGAGGATATTTTTAATATTCAAATCAAAAAATTTGTGCCAAAGGTACAAAACATGAGTATTAAGAGAAATACTATTTTTGTAGTTTAAAAACATAACGAATGATCGTCCACAAATTTGGAGGCGCCTCCATAAAAGACGCCCAGTCAATAAAAAATCTTGCTCTTATAGTAAAGGAGAATATTTATGCCGGAGATGTTATTGTACTCTCGGCAATGGGCAAAACTACCAACGCGCTGGAAGATGTTACCACCGCAGCATTTGCTAAAGACAAAGCATGGAAAACCATGCTAAAAAAAGTTGAAGAGTCACATATTATTATCTGCAAAGAACTATTCGGCGATAATTCTGATGCCGGCAAGGAGATACAGAAGATTTTTAGTACCCTGGAAATTTTTATCCTAAACCAAATAGAAACAGGTTATAATAAATTCTATGATGCAGTAGTTTCAAAGGGCGAAAAGGCAAGCACGGCCATTGTGTTTCACTTTCTTAACAATAATGACGTTCCCATAGAAAGAATCATGGCGCCGAATGTTATTATCACAGATAACTCTCACAGGGAGGCAAGAGTGCTGTGGGAAGAGAGCTACACACAGCTTCATAAATCCTGTTCAAATAATAATCTAATCCACCTGACCCAGGGTTTTATTGCCGCAACAAAAGATGGTGTTGCTACTACCCTGGGAAGAGAAGGATCAGATTTTAGTGCTGCGATAATAGCCAACATCTTTGATGCAAAGGAGGTGAGAATTTGGAAAGATGTTGATGGGCTATTTAATGCTGATCCAAAGATCTTTAATAATGCCGTACTTTTACCTCGTGTAAGTTACCGAGAATGTGTGGAGCTGGGATACTACGGAGCAAGAGTTATCCATCCCAGAACTATTCTGCCCCTTCTGAGGAAAAATATTCCGCTCTATATTCAGTCATTCTGGAACAAAGGCTCCACAGGTACGATAATATGCAGTCATAATACGGAACCGATTAAAATACCTTGTTACATTATTAAAGATAACCAATGTCTGATGACTATCTCTCCGGTGAATCTGGGTTTTATGGCTGAAGAGTATGTGGAGAGGATAATTGGTATTTTTAAAACCCACGGGATTCGCATCAACCTCATGCAGTCGTCTGCTGTTAATCTTACGCTATGTTTTGATTATGACAGCCATAGGTTTTCACCGATGCTAAATTCCCTGGAGAGTGATTTTGAGCTACGGTATAACAATGGATTATCACTGCTTACAATAAGCAACTACAGCGACGGATGTATTAATGAATACACTGAAGGGAAAAAAATCCTTCTGACGCAAAGATCTCGTAAGATAATCAGGTTTGTTTATCAATAACAATTTAACCAGTATTGCAAAGTTTATTGATTTTAACAAAATAAGCACTATTTTTAAACTTTTATCTCAAACAACAAAATCAACATCATAAATATGAAAAAAACAGTTGCTATTTTATGTGGTGGAGGACCTGCCCCTGGGATTAATACAGTTATCAGCTCCGTTGCTAAAGTATTTTTGAAGCACAATTATCGGGTTATCGGTTTACACTATGGCTATAAAACACTTTTCAGCAACAAGCCGATTTTTGAGGAGATAGATTTCAGTATGGCTGATCGCATAGCAAACCGTGGAGGTTCTACATTGATAATGAGTCGTCACAAGCCAAAAAACGAAGAGTTTAAAACTGATTTCTTCACCATTAACAATGTAAAGTTACTGGTTACTGTCGGTGGTGATGATACAGCGAGTACTGCAAACAGGATCAGCAAATATCTTCACGAAAACAATGTGAGCATCCAGAATATCCATGTTCCAAAAACCATTGACAATGACCTGCCATTGCCAGAAGAGCAGCCAACTTTTGGCTATCAGTCGGCAAAAGCAGAAGGCGTTCGTATCGCCAGCACAGTATATGAAGATGCCCGTACCAGCGGAAATTGGTTTGTGGTTTCAGCTATGGGAAGGGAGGCCGGACACCTGGCATTCGGCATTGGCGCTGCATGTCAATATCCTATGATTGTAATCCCGGAGATGTTCAATAAAACAACAGTTTCATTCAATAAGATTATTAACCTGGTAATCTCTTCGATGCTCAAGAGGCGTATTCTAGGTATTAATTATGGAGCAGCTATTATAAGTGAAGGGGTTTTTCACTTCATGACAGATAGTGAAATAAAGGCAACAGGAATAATATTTACATACGACGACCACGGACATCCTGAGTTAGGAAATGTCAGTAAAGCACACATTTTCAACCTGTTAATACAGAAAAAACTAAAAGAGATAGGTTTTGATATTAAAAGCCGACCCGTGGAGATCGGTTATGAATTGCGATGTGTCACCCCTACTGCCTTCGATCTTATGTATTGCAATCTTCTCGGTACCGGTGTTAAAGAACTTTTTGATAAAGGCCTTACAGGATGTATGGTTAGCACCAATCACGAAATGGACATTCAGCCGCTTTATCTGAAAGATGTGGAAGATGAAAACGGCAAAATCCGTCCCCGATTACTTAATATAAATTCGGAGAAGTCAAAAATGGTATTCAGACAAAACCTTCATTATATAGAAGAAGATGACTATGATGCAGCAAAACAGTATGTTGATAATCCTGAAGAGTATGACTTCCATAAAATACTAAATTGGTAAAAAATAAAATCACTATGCATACAATTCAGGAGCTTGCGGAAAAAATCAATGATAGGATAAATTCGATCAACTTTAAATGCGAGCCGCAAAGGCTCTATGATCCAATTATTTACACACTGGAAGGTGGAGGCAAAAGACTACGTCCTGTTCTAATGCTTATGACATGTGAAATGTATGAAGGAGATCTTGATGATGCAATCAACCCTGCTTTGGGAATAGAAATATTCCACAATTTCACGTTGCTACATGATGATATTATGGATGAAGCGCCCATACGAAGAGGCCGTGAAACAGTATATAAAAAATGGAATAACAACGTAGCAATATTATCCGGTGACACCATGTTTGCACTTGCATATGATTATGTAAGACAAACAAAGGCGGAATTTGTTCCTGAGATAATGCGTATATTCTGCCAAACATCTATCGAGGTTTGCGAGGGTCAGCAGTATGATATGGATTACGAGAGTACTGAAGATACCACAATCCCTGAATATATGAACATGATCCGTCTGAAAACGGCAGTTGCTATAGCGGCGAGTATGGAAATAGGTGCTACACTTGCAGGTGTTTCGGAATCGGAGAAAAAGAAAATATATGAATTTGGTGAGATAATTGGCATGGCATTCCAACTGCAGGATGACCTCCTGGATACCTTCGGCGATGAGGAAATATTTGGGAAAAAAATAGGTGGGGATATTCTGGCGAATAAAAAAACCTATATTTACTTAAAAGCTCTTGAACTGGCATCTACCAGACAGAAAGAGATTCTCAAAAATCTGTATATGTCTAAGAATGAAAATGAGGAGGAGAAAATCAAAAAAGTACAGGAGATTTTTACTGAACTAGATATTCCAAAACATTCTGAAAAGGTAATAAACGACTATTTCCATAAAGCTATGGAGTGCCTTGACCAGTTATCGCCAAGTGATGAAAGGAAGAGTCATCTCAAAAACTTCGCTAATATGATTTTAAAAAGAGACATGTAGTTAATCCTCTCCCATCTCTTCCAGTTCCGAGCTATATTGCTCCCATTCAGATTCTACTTCTGCGAGTGCATATCTTAGCTCCTGATACTTAGTATATACCGGGGTCAGGTCTTCGTTGGGATCAGGATTTTGCAGCTTTTTATTGAGCTCTTCTAACTCCTCTTCCAATCGAAAGATATGTTCTTCTGCCTTATCTATCCTACTCCTCACTTTTCGTCTGGCCCTTTCCCTCTCTTTTTTTTGTTCGTATGCCAATTTATTATCGGAAACTGCGGATCTCTTATCAGCAGATCTGCCCGTGTCAATTTCCCAGTCATTGAAAGATTCTATAGCCCTGGATTCCAAAAAAGAATAAACATCACCGAGGTGTTCATACACTTTATGATTACGGAATTCGAATATTTTGTTTGTAAGCCCCTGCAAAAAATCTCTATCGTGAGAAACGATTACCAAAGTGCCGTCGTAGTGAAGAAGAGCATTCTTCAGGATATCCTTAGAGCGCATGTCTAGGTGATTGGTAGGCTCATCAAGCACTAAGAAGTTTACAGGCTCAAGGAGCATTTTACACAGCGCCAGACGCGCCTTTTCACCGCCCGAGAGCACCTTTACTCTCTTCTCTATGGTTTCACCGCTAAAGAGAAAATTCCCCAGCAGAGAGCGAACCCTGGGTCGCATATCTCCGGTGGCAATATCATCGATAGTTTCAAAAACAGTCTTGCTACAATCAAGCATCTGTGACTGATTCTGGGCAAAGTATCCTATCTTAACATTATGTCCCAGCTCCGACTTTCCCTCATCATGAGCAAGATCATTAACAATGATACGGGAGAGCGTTGTTTTGCCCATACCATTCTTTCCTACAAAAGCCACAAAATCATTCCTGAGAATATTAACCTCAACATCATCCAATACATGCTTTTCATCAAAAGACTTATGCAAATTCTCAGCTGAATATATCACCTTCCCTGCTCTGGGTGCCGGAGGAAAAGCAAAATGCATAACCGTTTTATCAGAATCATCCGGAGTAACACGATCTATCTTCTCAAGTCTCTTTATTCTGGATTGAACCTGTTTTGCTTTAGTCGCTTTGTATCTAAAGCGTTCAATGAAAGTTTCAATTTCTTTAATCTCGCGTTGTTGATTATTAAAAGCGGCTACCTGAGAGGTCATCGTTTGCTCCCTTTGCTGCACATATTCTGTGTATGAGCACTTATAATCAAACAACCTACCCATGGTAACTTCTATGGTTCTGTTGGTGGCATTATCAAGAAAAGCTCTATCGTGAGACACCAAAATGACGGAACCGTGATAGTTTTTAAGGTAATCCTCCAGCCACTGAATAGAGAGGATATCAAGATGATTAGTTGGCTCATCAAGAAGAATAAGATCAGGACGCCGAAGTAATAATTTAGCCAGTTCTATTCGCATTTTCCATCCGCCGCTAAGCGTGTTCACCGGTTGAGTGAACTCATATCTGTCGAATCCCAGTCCCAAAAGCACCTTTTCCGCATCTGCCGCTCTGCTTTTGCCTCCTAAAAGGTAAAACCTTTCATTACAATCCGTAAGGCGCTGTGCTAGTTTTTCATAACTGGTGGATTCATAATCCTCCCTATGACCAAGCTCAGCAGCCAGCTTTTCAATCATCTCTTCAAGATCATTAACTTCTTCAAAAGCCTTATTAACCTCCTCCAATACCGAAACCTCACTATTAACGACCATCTCCTGGGGAAGATATCCGATACTTGCCATGCCTGGATTTAAAACAGCGCCTTCGTCGGGAGATAACTCACCGATGATGAGTTTTAGCAGTGTTGATTTACCTGCTCCATTTCTGCCCACTAACCCTATTCTGTCACGAGTATTAATAATAAATGTAAGCTGAGAGAATAAAGCCTCTCCTGAAAAAAATATTGAAACATTGCTTACAGAAATCATAGCCACAAAAGTAATAAATGGAACGATATAACTAAAAAAGAAAAAGGGAGCCCGTGGGCTCCCTTTTTCAAAATAACATTATAGATGATTATTTAGTAACAACAAGACGTTTGTTGAATACTTCACCATCATTAGTAGTAAACTCAACCATATAAGCACCAGCGGTGTAGTCACGAACGTCGATGCGGATGAAAGTATCATCAGCATTTTGGTTGTAAACAATCTGGCCGGCATAGTTAAGGATACGAATACTCTGAACATTGTCAGTAAGCTCGATGTTAACAAAATCGTTAGCAGGGATTGGGTAAATGTTAGCCTCAATACCCTCAACTTCGTTCACACCAATGCTAACGTCCATGGTAATATCCAGTTCAGCAACACCTACGTCAGGATTACTATGGAAAGTAGCAAGAGCTTCTTTGTGAGTACCTGCTGGGAGGTTAGCATCGTTGAAGATAACGTTAACAGGAGGATCAGTCTGGCTGTTTGGCATAACAACACCACTACGTGGCTCGAATGCGAGCCACTGTTCGTAAGTTGCGAGTTCGTAACCAAAAATCATATTCTGATCAGCCTGGATCAAACCACCTAGGGTAACAGTACCGCTGATATAATCAACAGTAGTGAATGCACCACCAGCAATAGTAGAAGTACCAGTTACATTGATGTCTTCAAGACAGTTATGTGCGTTACCAGTAAGAGTACCTGTAGCGATATCTACCTGCACCAAATCAGCACCAGCACCACCCTGAGAGAATAACCAGAGTGAAGGAGAACCTGTAAATCCGTCATATGCCATACCGTAGTTAGAAGCTACGCCAGGATTAGTCACAACGTTAATTATAGCACCGTCACGGCCTACAAGATACAAGTCAGTATCCCAATCACAAATCCAGAAACCATCTTCCAGGTCGTCATAAGCGATAGCGCGAACATTTTCAGGAGCTGAAATAGTTCCAATAACACTACCATTAGAAGGATCAATCTGATAGATAGTAGTAGAAGATGCACCGGCAAAGAGGTATTCACCATCCCATGCAAGGTCACGAAGACCACTGGCACCACTGATAGTCATTGTTTCGATATAGTTACCATCTCTATCAAACTTAAGAATCTCAGCAGAATTCCATACAGTAGTGTAGAAATAAGTACCATCGAATTCAACACCTGCCTGAGACATAGTGCCACCGGAAGCTGCTGCTGCATCAAATGAGAACTGTACATCCCACATATCATCAGAATAACTGTTAAGCTTAGTTACCTTAGGACTAACTTCCTGACCAGCAGTACCGGTTTCAGTTCTGTTAGTAATAGTAGTAGCGATATTTTCAGCCGGAACAGAGCGTAGTTCAGCCCATGTTACGTTCCATGCTAATTGACCATTACCATTGTTGATAACATTGACATTCTCGATTACATCAAGACCAGTACCAAATAGTGTCTCGGCAGTAATCTCTTCTTTATCAAGTTCAATAATCGGAGCTGTTAACTCAACGTTCCATTCGTAATCACCATCAACAGTTACGTCATTAACAGAAACAACGTTGTAACCCTCAATTTTAGCATTGAAGTCATAAACGCCGGTTTCAACTTCTAAGCTGTAAGTACCAGCTGCATCAGTCATAACGGCATCGTAAGAACCAACTGTAATTTCAACACCTTCAACAGGGTTGCCGGTAGCCAGTTCGGTAACAGTACCGTAAACGTTAACAAGAATCTGCTCATAAACCTTAACATTATCAATGTTCCAGTAGTTTATGCTATAAGTATCAACACCTTCAGCAACAAAGCGAATGTTAAAGATACCATCAAGCGCATATTCAGAGATGTCGAAGTTATAATTAGTCCAATCGATATTACCAGTATTAACGAAAGTATAAACTTCGTTCCACTGAGTACCATTAAATACTTCAACTAATAGTTTCTCATTACCGTCCATTGTATAATCAGAGAGAGTAAGATCGAAAGATATAGCTACGTTCTGAGCGCCGTCAGCAACGAGATCAGGGCTAACTAATGCATAGCTGTAATCTGTAACAGCAGGACTCCAGTTAAATGCTACGGAAGGAGCTTCAAGACCAGTAGTTTCACTAATCATCCAGTTACCCATTTCAGGATCAAATGACCAGTTCTGCTCTTCGAATCCACCATCCCATGGCTCTATAAATGGAATTGGGAATACAACGCCATCTTCATAAAGTTTGAAGTCCACAACAGTAGTCTGATCGTAGTATACCTCAGCAGTTTTCACTGATGTAGTATAACCATTCAGTTCAGCAGTTACCTCTACAGTACCTGACATAACCTGCATTTCGTATGCTCCGTCGTAACCGGTAACAACAGTGTTTCCATCAACTGTTACGTTGACACCGTTGAGTACAGTACCAGAGAGACCGTCAATAACAGTACCGGCGATCATACCCTTAGCTTCTACTGAGACTGGCTCTGCGCAGATAGGTGTAGATTCTCCTTCGTCGTAGATCGCTGTTACACAAT
>CAYYSU010000055.1:0-14757 GCA_964474455.1 uncultured Bacteroidales bacterium | reverse complement strand
AGAGCATCTGACTGTTAATCAGAGGGCCGCTGGTTCAAGTCCAGCAGGAGGAGCATAAAAAAAGCCACTCACATTTTGTGAGTGGCTTTTTTGTTATATATGTATCTCTAAATCAGCATACTTCGGTTCAATGGCAGCCATCAGATACTCCTCATTAAGCTGAGTAAATGTTTCATGAACAGACATTATTCTTTCGGCTTTATATGCATTGGTTCCGGCAAAAGAAAATCCGTTTTTGAAATCTCCCTTGGCGGCAGAAAATAGTGCGTCTGCGATGCAATACTGAACGTTTTTAAAATTACATGCCTTGAGGCATCTCCAGGAACACCGTACCGGCTTCTGCATCCCGCTTTGTATTTCACGTACAAATCCGTTATCAATAACCCTTCCCGGAAGTCCTACCGGGCTCTCTATAATCTGAATATCCTCTTCTGAACAGTTGATATAGTTCTGTTTAAACTCTATGGCAGCATCACATTCATGAGTAGTTACAAAACGGGTTCCCATCTTCACTCCGTCGGCACCCTGCTCCATTATGTCATGAATATCTTCTCCGGAATAAATGCCTCCGCCGGCGATAACAGGAATCTTCACATTATGCTTGTGCTCAAAATAGGCTATTATGGGCTTTATTTCTGATAGAATCACGCTGAGGTTCTTTTCAGGCATGGTAATCTCATGTTTTTTAAAACCCAGATGACCTCCTGCTAAAGGACCTTCAATCACAAAGGCATCCGGAACACGATTGTACTTCTCCGACCAGTATTTCATTATTACATTTGCTGCTCTGGCGGAAGATACCTTGGGGACTATCTTAGTGGTGCGGTTATCAAATAGCTCCTGATCCATATCTGCAGGCTTTCTAAGTGGCAACCCGGCGCCGATAAACACCACATCAGCTTTTTCTTCCAGTGTAATGCGCAGCAGATCATCATAATCGGTAATGGCCATCATAATATTCACGCCGATTACCCCGTCAGAGAGTAATCTGGCTTTGCGGATCTCTTTTCGTAGCGCTCTTTTATTAGCTTCCTTTAGATTCGTTTTATAATCCGGTTCTGTCATTCCTATACATACTGCGGAGATGACACCAATTCCGCCTTCGTTAGCAACGGCGGCAGCTAAACGTGATAGAGAGATGCCTATTCCCATTCCACCCTGTATAATTGGTTTTCTAATTCTCAGATCGCCTATTCTCAATTCATTCATAGCTATTTGTCTTTATTGTTTTTCTTGTGAAATATGCACTGTTACATGCAGTACTGGAATAACAAAATTAGCCTTAGAATCATGGGAGAGAGTATTTCAGTGGTAACACCAATAAAGAAAGGGATAAACAGGAAATTTAGGGGTGAAATATCTCGTTTTAGGGGCGAAAAAGGATTATATCTTATCCTTAAAAGTGTCAATATATTTTTGAGAAACGATGGCAGGGAAGTCTATGCCATCAAAATATAGCTTATAACCCTGTGCGTTGCCATCAATTTCTTTCACATGATTAATATTAATAATAAAAGCCCGGTGGCAACGAAAGATAAAATCAAATGGCTCTACTGTTTCACAAGCTTTACTGATCGAGCTTCTGATTAATTGGTTTTTGATGCCCTCTTTACTGTTATAGAAAACATTGATATAGTTATCTGCAGCTTTTATCATAATCAATGAATCAGGTAATATGGATAGTTTATCTTTTTTATAATCAGACTCAAAGTGGATGAGTGTCTCCAACACAGTTTTTTTATCCACAAGGCTTCTGATATGTTCCTGAGCATTTTTTATGTAAGTTCTGAAAAATCTGTCCTGATTAACAATGATAAGAACAGTAACGGGGATGCATCCTATCAGGAGTATTCTGCCTATTTCAAAGAATTCCAGCTCCCGGGTGTCCATAACTTTGTAGTACACCAGTAGATCTGCTCCTGCAAGTGTCACTGCAAGCCAAATATTCCATAGTATCTCTTTTAAAACATTCCACCTTTTGCCGGTGAACATAGCGGGGATCACACTTGGCAGAACCAGAAGGTTGAGACTTAGCATCATAAAGGTTGAAATAACAAAGCCTCCGAAGAGATATAAGATTTGTTTTGTGGGTAATCCTTCAACACTGATTGGCTGAAAAAGGAGCAAAAATGCGATCATTCCCAGGCTTACCCACAGGATAAATCGTGCATTACGCTTCATGTCATCATTAAATGAATAAGCCCTTTTCAAAAAATCAAATGCTCCCATATACCTTTTTCATCCAAAAAAATCTGATTATTAAAGATACGTACAATTATTATAAAAATTGTTCCTCTCTATTTTAATACCAAATATGCAGTAAAGGTAAGGACAAATTCTTCATATCAAAACAAGCTGTTAATGCTCGTTGTTATTATAGATGTTGATATTTGTTTCTTTTGTGGTTAGATAAAATAAAAAACTCCCACTACCGAAGTAGCAGGAGTTTTTGTTTATCGGCAAATTGTATTAATCAATCATTACCTTTTTAACGATTCTGCCATTATCACCCTCAATGTTGAGGTAATAGATTCCGGAATTAAGGTTTTGTATGTCGAATGTGCGATAATAAGCGCCACTAACAATAATGTTATTCTCTTCAAAAATAGTTTTACCTATGGCATCCATCAGTTGTATGGAGATGGTCTTTGTATTACCGGTAGAAACCGTCAGGTTAAAGAGTCCGTTACCGGGATTTGGAAATACTGTGCACTCCATATCGCCAGCTTCATCTATGCCTGTACAATCACTAATGGTAATTATTACAGTATCTATAACGGAACAACCCTCCGCATTTGTTACCTCAACCGTAATCTCTTTTGTGCCTTGATGTCCAACACCTGTGCTGTCAACAACAATTGTTTGTGTTGTTTCGCCTGTTGACCAAAGGTAAGTACCTTCGGTAGCACCAGCATCGAGGGTTATTTCATGATTATGACACATCTCTAAGTCATCACCAAGATCTACCACAGGAAGGGCGTTCACAATGATGTTAGCGCTACCTTCAGCATCGTTGGTACAACCATTAGGGACACTGGTTACTGTATTGAGAGTATATTCCATTGTCTCTTCGGGAGATACGTATCCAGTCCACGGGCTCTCATATATCTCCATTGTCTCTTCGGCGTTGTTAACAACAACCCATGGAGAGACGCCTGTTAATTCAATGGTAAGCATAGTACTATCGTTTGCACATATTTCGGCGTCACCGATGAGTATGGCCGTTGGCAGAGGGTGAACAATAATGTTCAGCAATTCTGATGCGTCCTCACATTCGTTGAGAGCAGTAACATTAAGAGAGAGCTCAGCAACGCCAGTCTCAATATCAACAGCACCGGGAGTATATAACGGATTAAGAAGTGTGGCGTCGTCAAAAGTTCCGTCGCCGTTTGTCGACCACTCAATGGCAGCATAATTCAGTACCTCAAACATCATAATCTGTTCTGATTGTCCTTCACATACATAGGGATCTTCCATGATGAAACGGTTAATCTCAACAGGATCGTTAATGGTTATTACCATATCATCAGACATCTGCTCACCTTTACCGTTGCTAATGGTAAGCGTAATGGTCACTATTCCGGTCTCAATATCCATCTCACCGGGATAGTATGTTGTATTAAGAACAGAAGCATCCCCGAAGGAGCCATCCCCTGAGGTAGTCCAGGTAAGCTCTTCATACAGTGAAGCTGCTCCGTTTATGGAGCAGTCGTTACCGGCACAAATCTCCGTATCAGAGCCTGCGAAGGCTGTCATGCGTAATTCGGCTGGGAAGAGAATGTAGTCTATCCAACCACAGTCGGAGCCGTTAGCAACACTGTAATCCTTTTCATACGACCACTTAAATTCATGTTCGCCTGCCGTTACAGGATATGATGCCTTTGACCATCCTTGATTACCGGACCATGAGCCTTTTTCATTGTTATCAATATAAAACTTCAGCTTGTCGTAATTCGCCTCTGAGGAGACTTGGTACATAAAATGTATCGAGTCGTCGGAAGCAACATTGTAGTCAAGGATAAGCTGAGAAGAGGATTGGTTTGGAGTAGGCCCGGATTTGGCACTATAAACGCCATCGTAAGACTCCGAGGAGGTTATCAGCCAGTCGGAAGAGCCACCGAATTTATAATCAAATAATGAGAAATCACCGGTTTCAAAATCCTCCACAATAAGACCTATTTTAGTGCCATACATCTTATCTGCCAAGTAGTTACCCGCGGTAATGTTGAAGTTAATGTTTATAGGCGTTCCCACAGCAGCATCTTCAGAAACAGAGATATTAAATGTAGCTTCACCAACCTCCTGCGCAGCAATACTGCCAACTTCCACAGTAGTGGTATTTATTGTGATTTCAGTGTTTTGAGAAGCGATAGTAGCAATAGCTTCCATAGCATCACTCATACCTTCATTACTGAAATTAATGGTAATAGCTGCTGTCTCACCAGGATCCAGGCGTCCATTCATATTACCATCATAATCATCAATAACCATCAATCCGGCTGTGAGCTCGGGAGCATAAGCTTTAACAGTCATGTGACTAACCCAATCTTCATCTCCGCCATCATTTACTGAGAGCATGAAAGGAATGGATGTGTTATCAGGAATATCATCAGCAACAGAGAACTCAAAAGCATCTTCAATGAGCAGAGTCTGGTTAGCAGGAACAGTAGTAATGTCACACGAGCTATTTACAAACGTAACATATTCATTTTCTGTTGAAAGGGTTGCTGTTGCAGGGTTGCTATCCTGGTTACCAACATTTTTGAATGTAACATCGAAGATAACATTTTCACCAAAATCGATGATGCCATTACCATTAGTCTCTTCAAGGTCGAAGGAGTCTTTGATAATATATGCGCCGTCAGGAGGAATAACCAGAATGCTGCTTTCGTAGCGGAAATAATTTGTTTTAGTTATTACGATGTCAATAATAGTTCCAGGGATCTGGAGTGGCACCGGGATAGATGCTATACCACCATCACTGGTAGCGGTAGCAATAATTTCATTGTTAACGGTAAGAGCAATAAAAGCGCCATCATCAACAGCCATGTCAATTGTAGGAGCTCCGGAAACCTGGACATCATCGTGTGAAACAGTGAGATCCTGAGGCACTTCAGAATAGAGTGTCAGAAAAGCGCCACCATGGTGATGGAACAGGTTGTAAGTAACTTCTTTATTATTGGTATTGTATGGCCATTGCGACTGCTGGAGGAAATATTTTCCCGCAGCGTTACCAAAAGCCGGAAGTAGCCCGCGTTCCGTTGGCGTAGAGCCAAATTGAGGCATAAAATCAGGAAACATATTATCGTACAGCCCCCATACATATACATCATTAACAAAAGAGTATGATACCTCTGATGCAGCTATCAGACCCAGAGCGCCATAAGCGTGACGGTGGAAAACCTCTGTAAAACACTCTCCGGAGATATTATATTTTCCGGTCAGACAGTTGATGGAAAAAATAAAGGTAAGATCAGTATTTGTAGTTCCTGAGATATCGGAATTGCCATAATCAGGTTCCCCCCAACCATTCTCTCCACCATGATCACGGTGTTGTAAAATAAAAGCCCCATCATTGATAGCCTGGTTTACCATTGAAGTTGTGCCGTTTGTCCATCCCCCGAGCTCCGAAGGTGAAGCAGGAATATATCCCAGTTGGTCAGGACCAAAAACAGATAATACTGTCTGAGTATTTGTTGCTGTTGACCAGGGGTCACTGTTAGGATTGCCACCATAAACAGCATTGATACGTACCGGTTCTTTACCATGTACATTCTTGAAATATCCCCCAACAGTTTCCGAGCATATCTGAAACCAACGCTCTGTCTGCCATCCCAGCGCTGTGATAGGGTGGTTGTAAAAACCGGGATTTACAGGAGGATTCTTCTCATAATTGATGAATTTATTAATCATAAGCTCCAGTTCGGATGCATCGCGTGCTGTGATGCGAGCAAAAACCACGTCAGGCATATCATTTTCATTAACATCGGCATAGATGTTATCGGAAACACAATATGAGTTATATATTGGGGAGACAACACTATTGGTGATATTGTTGCCATAGTCGCCAAGAAGAAGCGTTGCAGCAGGAGGAATATCCCATGTGTTATATGCATTATTAATAAAATTCTCTATTGCAGTAGGAGTATTTCCTCCAACCTCTTCAAGAGTATAAACCTCTGTTAAGATACCCTGGCGGTTACGAAACTTCTTAATGGAATCGGCCCATGCAACAAAATCAGCTCCTGTGGGAGTGATGATAATATATTCGCAGCCTGTTTCCTCTTTTGTGCCATAAGTTCTTTTTGAATAGTCTATTTCAGGAAACATCTCAGCGTTCAGGAACATATCACTGAGTATGGGATCCCAGTAGCGGTTTCTGTATTTCGACTCACCAAAGATACTGTTGCCGCCTTCGAAGTTTATCTCTACTTCCATCTCGTTCATTACCACGAGTTCTTTTGTTACCGGGTTATAACGGAAAGGGGTAATCCCCACCAGCACCGCGTCAACGCCACGGATCTGTGTTGGTTCTGAAACTATAATCGGGTTTGCAGGATAGAAGGCGTTTTTTTCATACACTTTTTTATCCTTGTTATAGTCCATAGGACCATTTTCGGTATCCAGGGGAATACGTGGTGCCGGAGCGATATTGATATTTTTTATTATATCCTCACTCTTGGAACGGATGGTAACATTAGCTACAGCACCCTGTGGAAGTGCGATGTAATGACTGACACCCGGAAGGTTTGGTTTACCTTCATCATTTGGTAGCAGTGTGCTTCCAAAGCTGATCTCCTGCATCTCCTGACCCTTTACATCAACAGGGTTGGTACTGAACTCTTCGATGGAGAAGTTAAGTACCATTTGCGTCGCACTTTGGCTTACCACTGTGATTCCCTGAGTGCCATTGGCATCGGCATATTCATACTTTTGCGACTGTCCGAATAGGGTCGCAATCATGCCCACAAAGAGCATAGTTAGCAGTGTATATCTTATCATAATAAATTTGTTTATAATAATATATTGTGTTTATAAAAGAAATGCAAGGGGAAACAATAATATCTTATTCCCCCTTGCACTCATCGTTTAATTATTTTTTAATATAAATGATTTATATTGATGATAGTTTTTCAAATCTTTAATGTTTGATAAATGTTACGGAGGTCATCTCTCCATCCCTTGTTGTAGAGATAATATATGTTCCTGCATCCAGGTCAGAAACATTTATCATAATGGTTGCACCTCCCCTGGCGTTTGATGTTTTCAACAGTTTTCCTGAAAGAGAAAAAATATTGATCTCTAAACCATTATCTGCGGGCGGAATATCCATAAACAGTCGGTCCTCGACGGGGTTTGGATAAATTCTAATGGACGAAGCTTTACTCTCATCGATACCTATTCCAATGGTAGATGGAGGAAACTCTATGTAATCAATCCATCCTCTATCACTACCTGAGGAGACATAGATATCTTTTTCGTAACTCCATTTAAAAGTGTGAGTTCCGGGAGTAACAGAAAAAGAGTGTTCTTCCCATGCCAGAGATCCTGACCATGAGCCCTTTTTCACATCATCAATATAAAAATGTAAAAAGTCATAATTGTCTTCCGAAGAGACTTTCATAAAGAAGGATATCTCCCCTTCGGTTGATACGTCCATGGTTACCTGCATGTCGGTGTTTTGCGAATCGGATATGATGCCCGACTGTGCAGCGTAAGTACCTTCAAAAGGTGCAACGTTGGTAATAGTCCAGTCGGCATTTCCTGAGTGTGCCCATGGGAAAGAACTGAAGTCACCAGTTTCAAAATCTTCAAGTATCATTCCGATAATTAGCTGGAAATGACCATCAAAGATGAATTCTCCACTATTCAGAGTAACAGCAAAATCACCAATATCACCAATTTGTGCTGATGATGATACGGAAACATCAAAGGAGAGAGTTTCGGTGCTACTAGTAGGAATCTCATTTACAGTTATGGAGGATGAGTTGATGGTAATAAAGGAGCTTGAAGACTGCAGATCCGCCGTTCCAGTCATAGCAGCAGCATGACCTGAGTTAAACATATCGACCTCTATTGTCACATCTTCACCCGGATCCAGGCGACCGTTGTTATTGCCATTTTCGTCAAGGATTCTGATTTTGTCTACCACAACATTTGGTGAGTTTACATTGAAGGAGTAACTGTACTGCCATGTTTCACTATCGGAATTAACATCCATTAGTATCGTCACCTGGTGTTGGTCGGGAGTATTTGCCAAAACAACAACTTCAAAAGCATTTTCTATGGTAACTTCACCGCCGGCAGCGATATTTCCAAAATCATTAGAATCATTGTTCATAGTAATGTACTCATCGGATGAAGAGATGTTAACAATAACGTTATTGGCATCCTGCTGACCCACGTTTTTCATGGTTGAGGTAAGGCCTATAGTTTCGCCAAACTCTGCCATTCCGTTGTTGTTTCCTGTTTCATCGTTAATAACGATATTTCCTGCCACCACATAAGCACCTTCTCCCGGGATTACGGTTACGGAGTACTCCTTAGGAATGGCATTATATCCTGAAATATAGAGTTTTGCATCACAGGGTTCATTAAATGGGTTTTCCATTTCAATTGCTGCATGACCTTCAGCATTGGCAACGGCAGTACCATAAATTATACCGTCATAAATCAGGGCGCAGGTATATCCTTCGCCGGCATTACCATTTACGACAACATCCACTTCAATGGTATTTTGTCCAATGACAATTGCAGCTGGGTATTCGGCAGTAATCTCCACAGGCTCGTCAGTCCAGACAGCCAGTGCCGGGTCGCCGAATATGTTACAATCGTAGAAGCACCATCTTAGCGCTCCCTCTTCATGTTGTCCGGGAGCATTTACCCATGGTGCGGTTTCAACACGACTAATCAGATGCGCTTCTCCAATATGGTTTTGCTTGTCATTATATATTGCGTCAACAAATTCACGGTGCAGGTGAGCAGAGGGGCCTTCTGTCTGGCCTTCATTAAACCAGCCATAGCGGGAGTTGAAGGCACCGGCGACAGCAAAGTTTTCGATGCTGACCATGCGCTCGCCAATACAGTCGGACGCATCAAAAGCGCCGCAGATACATCCATGTGTATATACCAACGTATAATTATGATCCACGCCATTTACGCCACTGAAGTTTGAATTTGTGATATCACTATTATACAATCTCATTGCATATGTTGTATTGGAGTGACCTGAGTGATGGATAAAGGAGTGTCCCTGGTTGATTTCATTTAAAAGATCTGTTTTATTCCAGATCTGGTCACGATCGTATAGTGTGACATAAGGGTGGTCTTCCGGGATTCCGATAGTAGTATATCCGTTATCATCGTGAACTCCTATTAACAGGTCAAGGTAATCAGCACCCCAGGTTTGAGGATTGTCATACAGATCCTCTCCTGCCAGCAGAGGAGAGTTTAGCTCGCCCAATACCGGGTTGTCCTGGTAGTTAACGGTTTTATTAATCATGTTTTGGAGCTCAGTACCATTACTAAATGAAAAGCGTGCTACCGACACCTCCGGGAGCAGGTCATCTTCACCTATCTCACCCCAGACACCGTTGTTGTTATCATCCCATGTGCCATCGAGAGCAGAGAAATAGAGATCGGAAGGGATATTATGATCTTCATAAAAGGAAGAAGATTGCACAGAGCAGTAAAATCCACGGTATGGAAATAGTTCCACGTCTCCTCCCAGGAGCACATAGAAAATGCCGTTATCAGTGTACTCCTGAATAATGAAGTTACGAATCTTTTCCTGATTATCCTGGCCGTTCATGGCAGAATAGATCTCTTCCAAAGAGACTATTTGAGTCCTCAGACCTCTTTTGAGGTATAGCTCTGAGAGAGCTTCCATATCATTGGTAAACTGTTCAGGACAGATTATGAGGTTATCATAAGCATTATCATTTTTTATCTCCTTACGGGAATATTTTTCTATGGCACGGGTATTCTGAACCCTCTTTTGAAGAGTTTCTATGGTTCTGTTATCGGAGCGTAGTAAGGCGGCTGCTTTTTTTGCTTTCGCAGATGGTGCTGTCTCAATCGTTACCACGACATCAGTAAAATAGCTAACTGTTTTCCTGGCAGGGTTATAACGCAATGGAGTTATGGCACATGACGCGATGGAGTAACCGGCATAGTATCCGGTAGTGAGATTTCCTTCGCCAGAAGAGGGGTAAGTACCATCAAAAGCATAAACATCTTCCTTCATAAAAAAGGTATGTTTCTCAGGTCTTGAAATGGGCTGAGCCGGCTGAACGGGTGAAATAGTATATATTCCCGGAACTACAACCTCGTTAAGATACTCCACATTAATGTTAACTGCATCGTGACCTTCAGGAATAAGAAGTGAAACCATTTCATAGGGTAACGCCGGTTCACCGACAAGGCCGGTAGCTTGTGTCCCATTAAAGGAAAAATCAGCATATCCATCGGTTATGGTGACCTGTGGTTTGCTGAAATGATAGTTCTGCTGCACGCCATCTGCAAAAAGAGAATTAAGCGATATTAACAGCATTGTGATAGTAAGGAAAAATCGCATCGTATAGTTTGTTTTAATTTAGTAGTCTAAAAATAAGACAGTATAATATGTGTTTCGTTGCCTGAAATCCAAGAGAAAGCAAAAGTATAAAAAAACAGGCTGCCACGGAAACCGTAGCAGCCTCATTATGAATGAAAAAAGTTTTTTAATCCACAGTAATTTTGTGTGTGATAACAGCATCTCCGGCGTTGATATGCAGAACATAAATGCCCTTTGCCAGGTCGGATGCATCAAAAGTAACTGTTGATGATCCGGCAGGAAGTGTACCAGCATTCTGAGACATTACCTTTTTACCCATCATATTATATGCAGAGATAGTAACATTTGATTCTTCATTAAGATTCATTACGATGTTAGCTATATCATTCGTGGGGTTAGGATATACCTCGACATTGAGTTTTCCTGTAATATCAGAGATTCCTACGGGAGCGAAAACACTAAATTCGCCAACATACTTGTCAGTAAATTCCATACCGTAAACAATTGTTTTACCTTCGTCGCTGATTACACGTACGAAACCGGTACCAGCATCACAGCAAAGGCCATTATTACCAGAATCAAATACAGTTAATGTATAACAGTCAGTGGTATAAAGCTGGAATGTGTCACGGATCATTTTCATTGGCTCATTGTAAGGGCCCCCGCTGTATACTAAAGTGCCTTCAGAGTTTGTGAGTTCCCATGTTGTTTCACCGGGGTTATTATCAGTGCGGAGGATAAGATAGGATTCAGGGTTAATAGTAACAGCCTCTTCAACCTCAGCAGATATTGTATTGTTATCCGGATTTTCATCGGTCAATCCATTGGGGTTAAGGAGTGTCACCTCTACAATATTGATTTCCTGTACTTCGAAATTAATTTCAGGAAGTTCAAAGCTATCCGTACCAAGGAATTTGAGGTCACCTGTCCAAGCGTGAGAGACAGGTTCAGAGCCATTAACAGTATACTCTATGTCAAGAGAAGTCAGGTCTTCCTCACCTCTGTTACGGATGGTTACTTTGGGAGACATTTTGCCTGAGCATGCCTCTTCGGGAGTATCATAAACAGCAAGTGCTTCAGCATCTAAATCAAATTCAGGGATAGCCATAATTTCCATTATACATTGCTGAACCTCTTTATTAGAATTAGTTTGTACAAAACCAACCATTTCACAGAATTCAATATTCCAGTCAGGCTCAATGATAAAGCTAACAGTAAAGTTTTGAATGTCACCGGAAGAGAAATCCAGAGCAGTACCGCTGGCAGAAGGAGCCATAAGGCGCTCTACCCAATGCAGGTGGGACTGGTTCTGCCAGCTCTCTTCGATATGTGATTCAGTAACACAAAGCTGGAAAACAGGGTTGGTGCCATTAAAATCGGCAACCTTTGTTACGGTTACATCAACAGTATAATCTAAACCTGAAGAGCTAATATCCATTTCAATCTCAAAAGAGGACGGAATTGCGATACGCTGGTTTACTTTAGGCAAATAGCTGTTATACATACTTTGGGTGGCGCTTCCACCACTAACATTTATTACACCATCAAAATATGAATCAGGAATACCAGAAATGCCATAATAGTTGGCGCGGGCTGTTGCCTCTGTGTTAGTGTATGAGTCACTGGTATGATATTCAATAACGGCAACAGGATGACCATTAGCTACGAGATCTTCAGCACCCATAGCAGCTCCGGGGCAATAACCACACCAGGTAGCAGTGCCGATTTCCAATAACACGTTCTCTCTATCCACTTGCTGGGCAAAGAGTCCCATTGAGAGAAATAGTACTGCAATAATTAATAAACTTTTTTTCATTCTATTGTTTGTTTTAGATTTAAAAAAGATATGGTAACCTTTGGAAAACCCAGTATCACCATATCTAATATGTAATTTATTTATTTTACAAGAACTTTCTGCATGATATTAGATGTTTCATCTTTTATAAAGATGAAATAAACACCAGCTTCAAAATTTTCAATGTTGATTGTCTCTGTGTGTGAGCCCATAATCTCAACATCTTTTATAAAAACAGCCTTACCCATTGCATCGGTAATAGTAATAGTAAAGTTTTTATTACCTTTTAGCTCTACGTTAAGGATTTCAGAAGCAGGATTAGGATAAATGAAAGCATCAGAAGCACCAGCTTCGTCAATACCAACACATATACGGGCTAACACTGTGAAGGCGCCGCTAAAAGTACTCTGTCCACATTCGTTAACACCTCTGACAGCGATATTTACATCACCTTCAAAGGCTTGGTTCCATGTTACAGTACCTGTTAAACCTGTTCCACTGATGGTTCCCGCGTCGGCAGGATCTATAGACCAATCATACGATTCAGCATCGGATCCACCGGTAGTTGTATAGTCTGATGTGGCGATTTCGTTAACGCAAACATCGTCAGCTCCGTCAGGGGTAGCAGGAACTGCAGGCAATGGGAGCATGATAACTTCAACTTCGCCATTCATCTCCTGAGAGCAAAAATCATTATCACCAATGATATTATAAATACCCTCTTGGATAATTTCTTCAAAGGTAACAGCGTCACCGGTTCCAATAAGAGTAATGTCTGTTGCAACACCATCTTTGTACAGTTCATACTTAATCTCTTCCTCAGAGTTCGTCAAAGTAATTGTTGCGCCATTGGCTCCATCACAGTATGTGCCCTCGCCAACAACATCAAAAACAACAGGTAATGGGTAAACAGTAACACGAGCATTACCGGCCATAGTAGCAGTACATGTTCCTGATGGATCTTCAGCTTTTACAGTATAAACAGCGTCATTATTAATGAGGCCAAAAGAGATAGGGTTGCCATCACCGGTAATAGTATTTCCGGTTGCAACACCGTCGGCCATAAGTGTGTAGATAACGCCATCTGTTGATCCCTCAAGACCGATTTCAACACCCTCTTCACCTTCACAAATATCGCCACCGCCAAAAACATTATAAGTTTCCGGTCCCACATTAATTGTTATGGTAAGTTCTGGAGAGAATTCACTCTCGCCACAGCTGTTTACAGTCTTTACTTTAAGCGTTACATCACCTATTACATCACCTGTCCATGAAGCATTAGCACTGTTTCCAGAGCCGAATACCACACCTGCTTCCGCTGGAGTAAGGACCCATTGGTAAGTCGCGGCGAATGGAATAGCATCCACAGTGTACGTATCCATCATATTGGTGGTACAAACACTTGTGCTGCCGTTAGGCTCATTAGGTGTTTCTGGTGTTGTAAGGGCTTTAATATAACCTGCTTCTGTTTTTGTATTGGAAGTATTTGCGTTAGTAACAGTGAGTGATACGTCATATATTCCTGGTGTTTCATAAGCTACAGAAGGGTTTTGTTCTGTAGAAGTAGAAGGTGTTCCACCGGGGAATTCCCAAAGCCATTCTTCCGCAAAAGCTGAATTATCGGTAAAAACTACGGTGCCATTATCACAGAAATCTGTCTGGTCAGCAGTAAAGTCAGCAACAGGGGGTGGTGGAGGCAGCTCGGTAAGCATCACTTTGATACTTTGTTGTACTTCCTTATCAATGTTATCCTGAACGAAAGCTACGAGTTCCAGCTCTTCAAGATTCCAGGTAGGGTCAATGGTGAAGGTTACTGTTTCAGTAACAGGTGCGGGACCGGTCATGTTGATATCAATACCATAACCATCGTTTTCCATCCAGCGTTCCACCCAGTGGAGCTCTGTTTGGTTCTGCCATGCTTCCTGAATTCCTGACTCAGTAAGGCATAGGTGGAATGTAAGATCGTTACTAACAGCTTCTACCTTTGCCATAGTTGCAGTTACAGTATAAGTATCTCCTTCATGAGAGCCATACCAATTGATGGTCATGCTGGAACCAATTGCAATTCTTTGCTGGTATATGGGCAGATAAGTTGAGTACATGCTATTTGTAGCTGAACCACCACTTACGTTTTCTACGCCATCGAAGTATGCATCCGGGATGCCGCCTATTCCATAATAACTTTTGCGTGTTAATGCCGCAGTATTGGTATATGAGTCATCGGTATGATATTCAATAACGGCAACATCATGTCCGTTTGCAATGAGATCTTCAGCGCCCATTGCTGCTCCTGGGCAATAACCACACCATGTGGCAGTACCAAGTTCAAAAAGTACTTCTTCACGCGCTACTCTTGACTGTCCAAAAACGACAATAGTTAGGAGTATTGCAAATACAGAGAGTAGAG
>CAYYSU010000054.1:0-15600 GCA_964474455.1 uncultured Bacteroidales bacterium | reverse complement strand
GTTTTTCCATTATTGGCATCTGAGAGGGGTTGTTTTTTAGTTTAGGCGTTATAAAAACAGACTGTAGGTTATTATGAAAAAATACATATCCTTATTTTTAATTGTATCATTTTTTGGCTTTCAGACTCTTGCCCAGCAGCAAAAGATATCGCTCCACTGGCTTCCGTTGAACGTATTTCCTTCGGGTAGTGGTGACACTGTGAGAACTCTAGGGTTTGAAGGGGCCGCATCACATTTTAATTATGGCTCCTTACCGGTGTGGCATGATATTTTTGTTCCCGGCAAGGATTTAACAGGCTCCGGGTTACGTGCGGAGTTGAGTGATATGATTTTTGAGACTCTCCCTCAGGACGCCAATAGTGCTTTGGATATTGATTTGGTTGAGGAGGAGATATCCATGGAGTCGTTCCATAATCCGTCAACAGGAAATCTTCATCTCTATGTTGTGCCTGTGAGAAAAAACGTTTTAACAAACTCCTGGGAGAGGCTTACATCGTTTACTATTACGCTGAAGAAAAATGGTAAGGCTGGCCCCACAATGGATCCAACGGATGATTTTGTTAGTAATTCAAAACTTGCCGAAGGAAACTGGTATAAGATATATGTATCAGAAGACGGGATGCATCAGCTTACTGTAGAAGATCTTAATAATCTTGGGCTTCCTGTGAGTAGTATCGATCCCAAAACAATAAAACTATATGGCAATGGTGCCGGCATGCTTCCGGAGAACAACAGCGATGTGCGTCTTGATGATCTGAACGAAATCGCCATTCACGTTTCGGGTGAAGATGATGGCAGCTTCGGCGGAAGTGATAAGATTACCTTTTTCGGTGAGTCTGCTCACAAGTGGTCATATAATCCTGTAACGAGAATCTTCGAGCAGCAGGTTAATATCTATGCTAAAAAGAATTGTTATTATATTACTTATGGTGGTGAGGCCGGAAAACGTATTGCTACAAGAGCACAGTCTGCTGAAATTCCTACCAATGTGGTGACTACTGTGGATTACTATGCAAACCATGAACTTGAAGACGTTAGTATTGCAGGCAGTGGCCGAGAGTGGTACGGAGAAATCTTTGATATCCAAACTTCATACACTATTTCATTTGATATTGAGGATGTAGTTTTGTCATCTCCTGTGGATGTATATGGGGTTTTTGCAGCTCGTTCTGAGACATCGAGCTATTTTAATGTGAATGTCCAGGGTGAAGATTCAAGGGTTTCCATCAAATCTATTGGTTCGGGAGTTGGTGCTGACTACTATGATATTGGTACTCTGAGGAAATCATATACAATGGTAAACAGCAATCTGGATATTAAAATTGATTATGTTAAGCCAATATCCAGTGCCGTGGGTTGGCTGGATCGTATCAGGATTAATGCCCGCAGAGAGCTAAAATTCCATGGTGGACAGATGCTATTCTGTGATAGTGAGAGTGCCTATTATGGCCATATTGCCGAATACCGAATTGCAAATGCCGGGCCTTCGGTGAAGGTTTATGATGTTTCTGATCATCAGAATGTAACACTACTGGAAGCGACATCTCAAAACGGTGAAGTCTCTTTCGTGGCTGATGCCGGGAAGCTATATAATTACCTGGCAATCGACGGCGACTACAAGAAGCCTGAACTGGGAAAAAGGGTAGCAAATCAGAACCTTCATGCACATAATCCAGTGAACATGGTCATCGTTACGCATCCTGATTTTTCTATACAGGCTAAGGCGTTGGCTGATTTTCATAATGCTCGGGGACTTACCACCAGAGTGGTGAATGTTTTTGAAATATATAATGAGTTCTCTTGTGGTGCGCAGGATATCACCGCTATTCGTGATTATATGCGTATGCTCTATGTGAGAAGCTCCGGAGAGTCAGGGTTACGATACTTGCTTTTATTTGGAGATGCATCATACGATTATCTGGACAGAATACCTGAGAATGAAAACTTTATTCCCACATGGCAATCGCCAAACTCATTTGGAGGAAACTCATCCTATGCCACAGATGACTACTTTGGAATGCTTGACCCATGGGAAGGTAAGGCGAATGATGATAATATGGATATCGGTATTGGTCGTCTGATTGTTACAAATACTGAACAAGCAGATATGGCTATAAATAAGATTTTTAACTATTGTTCTTCTTCACCTGAAGTTATGGGCGACTGGAGAAACAATATCACCATTGTTGCTGATGATGAGGACACTAACCTGCATATTGAGGATGCCGACAAGCACGCCCGTTTTGTTGAGAGTGTGGCTCCTGAATACAACATTAACAAGGTATATCTGGATTCTTATCAGCAGGTAACAGCCTCTGGAGGCCAAAGATACCCTGATGCCAATGAAGCCATAAACACCAATATGGCTAAAGGAAATCTTATCATTAACTATGTTGGGCATGGTGGAGTGTATGGCTGGGCTCTGGAGCGGGTTCTGGAATTATCAGATATCAATTCATGGACAAATTATGATAAATTAGCCCTGTTTATTACCGCTACCTGCGAGTTTTCCCGATATGATGACCCGATGAGAGTCTCTGCCGGAGAGCAGGTGTTTCTTAATGAAAAAGGAGGTGCAGTAGCTCTTATGACCACTTCCCGGCCAACCTTTGCACACTCAAATTATACCATCAATCACTCAATATATTCTAATGCTTTTAAGAAAACTGATGATAAATATCCAAGCATCGGTGATCTGATGAAGAAGTCGAAAAATGCTGTTGGCTCAGGAATAAATGCTAAAAAGTTTATTCTTATCGGCGACCCCGCCATGAAATTAGCTTATCCTGAATTGAAAGTAGAAACAACACACTATAATGGCGAGCCTGTGAGCATCGATAGTGATACCATTAAGGCGCTTGACTTCGTTACAATTTCAGGTCATGTGTTTGATGATAATGGCAAAACTGATGACGCCTTCAATGGCATTGTTTATCCTACCGTTTATGATAAGCCTTCTGATATCATTTCCTTAGGTAATGATGCTGGAAGTTCTCCGTTTGAATTCCAGCAGTTGAACAGGATATTATACCGAGGTCAGGCAGAGGTTGTCGATGGAAAGTTTAGTTTCTCCTTCCAGACACCAAAAGATATTAACTACAGCTATGGTTATGGCAAGATAAGCTACTATGTGTCTGATGGATATATTGATGGCCATGGATATGATAATCATTTTATTGTGGGCGGATACAGTAATGTAATTCAAAGTGATGACCAGGGTCCTCAAATAAAATTATTTATCAATGACAGGTTTTTTATTAATGGTGGTATAACGGACCCAAACCCCAATATTTATGCTGAGGTATATGATGAATCCGGAATTAATGTGGGAACAGGAATAGGCCATGATATTACCGCTATTCTTGATGATAATACTGATAAGGTTTATGTATTAAATGATTTTTATCAGGGAAGCCTTAACAGCTATAGGAGTGGGGTTATAGAGTATCCTTTATTTAACCTTTCTGAAGGAGAGCATACTTTAAGGGTTAAGGTATGGGATGCTTTAAATAATTCTTCTACTGCGGAGATTACTTTTGTGGTCTTCGGCGAAGGACCGGTAACTCTTGATAATCTGAACTGTTATCCAAATCCATTCTCCCACCAAACACAGATATTCTTTGAACATAACCAGTCCGGAGAATTACTTAACATGGATTATATGATTTTTGATTTATCCGGACGTTTGGTTTACGATAAAGTAGTGAAAGAGAAGATCTCTGGCAGCCGTACATCTTCTATAACCTGGAGTGGTACTGATAATTATGGTAGTTTTCTACCTGCAGGTGTGTATATTTGTAAACTCATTGTTACCAATGAAGAGAATCTCTCTTCGGTAGTAAATGGTAAGTTTGTATTAACGCGATAATTGCATTTTATGATAAGATATGTATATATAATACTATGTGTTCTTTCGTTTGGAATACTTCATGCTTCAAACGATTCCGGCGTTATTGTTATCGACTGGTCTGAAACGGTTAACTATACCGGAGAGGAAATATACACCTTCACGCGTGTTTTTTATAGTGATGAAAATCCATCCTACCCATTATACTATAATAATTATTACTCCAATGAGCCCGGTGTTTCCATTACCGCAAAGGTTGTAAATCCTGTTTTTGACCGCATCAATGAAGCTGACCTTTTGGCAACAATTTCGAAGGATGATATTCCCGATAAGTTGACATTTTATTCCGAGAATGGTATGCAGAAAGGAGTTTCTCTAACAACGTTTTTTGTAAATCCGTTTTATAAGCAATTCGGAATTATATATAGGTTGAAGAGTTTTTCTATTGAAACAGGAAAAGCCGTGTTTGCCCAGCAGCAAAAGGATGAGATATTCGCCGGCGAATCGGTGATGGCGCACGGACAGTGGTATCATTTTTATGTTGAAGAGACAGGTATGTATTCCCTCAGCGGAAAAGATTTGACGAGTATGGGAGTGGATATAGCAGCAGTGGATCCGGATAATATTGCCATATTTGGTAATGGTGGCGGGATGCTGCCGGAAGATAATAGTGAGAGCAGACCTTCAGATATTCAACAGATGGCCATACAGCTTATCGGTGGTGAGGACGGCACTTTTGATCCTGACGACAAATTGATATTTTATGCAGAAGGACCTCATGTGTGGCGCTATAACAATAGTTATCACAGATATCAGCACTTTACAAATATATATAGTGAAAAGGCCGGATACTACGTGGCAATAATTGATGAGAAAGCTAAGCGCATTGGTTATGTGGAGTCTGCGTCTGATTCTATTACTCATATTATTAACTCTTACACTAGGTTGCTATTGCATGAGAGTGAAGATCATAACCTTGTTCATTCGGGGAAAGATTGGTATGGTCATGAATTTACTCCTGCGCAAACAGATTATACAGTGGCCTTTCATATCCCGGATGTGGACACAACTGCCCAGTCATTTATACGTGCGGAACTTGTGGCTCATTCTAATGTTGACGACTGTTATTACTATGTAAATCATAATGATACTGAGATATTGTCATGTACTGTCAAAGGCATCACTGCCGGTGATAATACTACCTATGCACGCTCAAAATCTACTCAAAAATATATTGAAAACCCCTCCACTGATAGTTTTGACCTGGATATTACTTTTGAGCCGGGCAATAATAATAGCCTGGGATGGTTGGATTTCATCGAGTTACACGCTACAGCCTTTTTGAAATATCGTGGTCAGCAGTTTGATTTTAGAAATCTTCCCTCCTTCGGTTATGAACGTGTGGCACAGTTTAATGTTAAGAGTTATGATGAGAATATCCTCATCTGGGATGTTACTGATTTTACTGATGCTGCAAGTGTCAATTTCTTTTTTGTGGATGATACAGCTCGTTTTATCCGGCCATCGATGGAGCTTCATGAATATGTTGCTTTTACCTTTGATGATTTGATGACGCCTGAATTTGGCGGCAAGATGGAAAATCAAAATCTGCACGGTGCTACTGCTGTGGACTATCTTATTGTTACTTATCCTGACTTATTGGCTCAGGCAGAACGTTTGGCTCAAATGCATGAAAACCTTGATGGTTTTTCAACGATGATTGTTACGCCCTCAGAGATTTATAATGAGTTTTCTGCCGGCGTTCAGGATATAACGGCGATACGTGATTTTATTCGATCCATGTATCTGAAAAGTAATGGTGAACAGCCGCGATATGTTGTGTTGATGGGTGATGCCTCGTATGATTATAAAGACAGGTTGGTGTCGAATACCAACTTTGTTCCGACATTCCAGTCTAAACAGTCGCTGAGTCTGAGTTCATCATGGGATACCGATGACTATTATGGCTTGATGGATGAGGATGAGGGCGATGATGCTTATGGGCTGCTGGATATCGGCATAGGTCGTTTTCCTGTTTCCACTGTTGAGCAGGCCGACCGGATGATTGATAAAATTGAGTGTTACCTCACACCTAACATTGAAACTGCCGGTAATTGGAGAAATAAGATTGTTTTTATTGCTGATGACGGTGACACCAACCTCCACATGAAACAGGCAGAAGACCTTACCGATAAGGTGGATACCATTTTTAGAAATGTGAATGTGGATAAGATTTATTATGATGCCTATCAAAGGGTTTCTGTTTCAGGCGGATATCGCTTCCCCGATGCCAAAGATGCTGTCATTAGCGCTGTGGAAAATGGTGCCATAATAATTAACTATACAGGTCATGGCGGTGAAACAGGATGGGGTGCAGAGAATGTGCTTGAGATCCCTGATATCAACAGCTGGACAAATTTCAAACAACTACCTGTATTTATTACCGCTACGTGTGAATTTAGCCGTTACGATAATCCTGAACATACCTCTGCCGGAGAACTCGTAATACTTAATCCTAATGGGGGTGCCGTGTCAATGCTTACCACCTCCCGACTATCGTTTGCACAAATTAACTATGTGCTGAATGATAGGATTTATGATATTGCTCTTAACACCATCGAGGAAGAGCAGCCGGCACTGGGCGACCTGATGGTTTATGCCAAAGTGCCACATCAAAAATCCACAAAGAATTTTGTTATTCTTGGTGACCCGGCACTTAAACTCATGGTGCCAAAGCTGAAGGTCATAACTGAAGGAATTGAAATAATGGATGAGACGGCAACTTTAAGCCTTAACGATACCGTCAGAGGCATGGAGAAATTCTCTGTCAGAGGTAGAATATTTGATGCTGGGGATGCTTTTGTAGAGGGTTTTAATGGAAGCGTAAATGTTCGACTATATGATAAGCCTTCGGTGTACTCTACTCTGGGGCAATCCTATGATAGCCAGCCTAAGGAATTTGAATTAAGAGATAAACTGCTTTTTGACGGACTTGCTGAGGTGAAAAATGGAGAGTTTGAAATGGAGATTCTTGTTCCCCGTGAGATAAATTATCAATATGGAGCCGGCAAGATTAGTTATTATGCCATCGACAGTACGTCCCTTGCAGAAGCTTCAGGATATTATGAAAACCTCGTTATTGGAGGGTATAACGAGACAGCATTAAATGATAATACCGGGCCTGAGATACGGGCATATATGAATAACAGCCATTTTGTTAATAATGATAAAACAAATGAGAATCCGCTGTTTATGGCTGAAATATCTGATCCCTGTGGTATTAATTGTATAGGCACAAGCATAGGCCATAACATTACAGCTTATCTTGACGATAATGTGGGTCAGATTATAGATCTTAATGACTATTTTACCTTTACTCCCGGGGTTTATAACTCAGGAAAGGTGATATATCCGTTTACAAATCTTGAAGAGGGGTTGCATTCCGTGACCATTAAGGCCTGGGATCTATGTAATAACTCATCAGTAACCACTATTAATTTTATTGTCTCTTCCACTCTCGGTGTAGAGATTAACACCCTTAACGTGTTCCCCAACCCTGTGGATGACTATACTGATATTACGTTTATGCATAACATGCCCGGTCGTACTCTTGATGTAATATTTGAGATATATGATGTTACAGGGCGCAAAATACGTACTCTTGAAACCACTGAGTATTTTGAAAGCACCGCTGCGGGGCCATATCGTTGGGATAGAAGAGACTATTATGGGCGCAAAGTAAAAGCAGGGGCATACCCCTTCAGAGTTAGTATCAGAAGCAATAGCGGAGCGTTTACTGTAACGGGTGGAACTCTTATGTTAAAATAGACAATAACTGATAAATAGAAGCGTTAAGTGATTATGTTTGATAAAAATTTATATTTGCAACCGAAAAAAATATTGTTTATGCAAAAATACATTAAATACCTGGCTGTTAGCTTGTTGGTGATGTGTGGCAGTGCCTTTAATATGGCGCATGCACAGTTGGGTTTTTCTATTGATAAAGGCGATGAAAAACTAAATACAGTAGGAGCTGCTGTTGCTTTTACCATGTTATCTCCTGATGCTCGTTCCGGGTCTCTCGGTGATGCCGGCGTCAGCTCCAGCCCTGATGCGAACTCAATGCACTGGAACCCTGCAAAATATGCATTTATCGATTCTGATATGGGGTTCTCAATAAATTATACTCCTTGGATGCGGGCTCTGGTGAATGATATTAACCTGGCAAATATTGTGGGATATAAACGAATTGATAAATATTCTGCTATTGCAGGTTCCTTAACCTACTTCTCTCTTGGTGAAATAACTTTTACTGATGAATTTGGTAACCCTCAGGGTATTGAAAAACCTAATGAGTTTACCCTGGATGCAACATATTCAAGGAAGTTTAGTGAGAAAATTTCCGGTGCCGTAGCTGCACGTTTTATATATTCTAACCTTACCATGGGCAGAGATGTTGGGGGGGCTTCAACACATGCAGGTACTTCCGTTGCCGCTGATGTGGCGATGTTCTATACCACTCCGCTGGAGTTTGATGATATTAGCGGTGGTAACTTTAGTTTTGGGGTCAATATCTCTAATATAGGTACCAAGATATCGTATAGCGATGCTAATACCATCAGGGATTTTATTCCTACAAACCTGCGTATCGGGCCATCTCTTACCCTGGATCTTGATGATTATAACTCACTCACTTTAATGATCGATTTCAATAAATTGCTTATCCCTACACCTCCTGTTTATTATGAAGACAGTGTGACGCTTGATGGTGATTATGCTATTAAATATGGTATGGATCCTCATGTTTCTGTCGTCTCCGGTATTGTGCAGTCGTTCTATGATGCTCCCGGGAATTATGACGATGCAACAGGTGAAATGATCCTTTCTCCTTTTGGTGAAGAGCTTCGTGAGGTGCAGATATCTGGTGGTGTGGAGTATTGGTATGACAAGCAATTTGCCCTCCGCGGCGGTTATTTCTATGAACATGCTACCAAGGGTAACAGAAAATATTTTACTGTGGGTGCAGGATTGAAGTATAACGTTTTTGGGCTTGATTTCTCTTACCTGATACCTATCGGGCAACGTAACCCTCTGGAGAACACACTTCGTTTCTCATTGCTGTTTGACTTTGATGCCTTCCAGCGACAGAATAAATAGTAAAGATATATGTATCGAATAGGATTCGGTTATGATGTACACCGCCTGGTGGAGGGCCGCAGCCTGACCCTTGGCGGTGTTCTTATACCCCATAACAAAGGTGGACAGGGACACAGTGATGCCGACGGCTTGGTGCATGCCCTGTGTGACGCTCTTCTGGGTGCTCTGAGCCTGGGAGACATTGGAAAACACTTTCCCGATACGGATGCTGATTATAAAGGAATCAACAGCCTTATACTGCTCCGCCATGTGATGAAGTTAATCCGTGAGAAGGGGTATGAACTGCAAAATGCCGATACCACGCTGGCATTACAAAGGCCAAAAGTAGCGCCCTACATATATGAAATGCGTAATGCCATAGCCCGGGCTATGGGTGTGGAGATGGATCTTGTGTCGGTGAAAGCTACTACAACAGAAAATATGGGCTTCCAGGGTAGGGAAGAGGGATTCTCAGCCTATGCCGTTGTGATGCTTCGAAGAGCCTAATCCCAGAAATCTTCACGGAAATTTACCAGATATACCTTGTTGATGCCACGGGTTATAGCGGTATAAAGCCAGCGTAGCCACTCCCGATCCGGGTTGTCTTTCAAATACCCCTGGTCTATAAATACTGTGTCCCACTGTCCGCCCTGTGTTTTATGACATGTGAGTGAGTAGGAGAATTTTATCTGTAAGGCATTAAACCAACTGCTGTTCTTTACCATTGTTGCTTTGGTTTTTTTATTCGGAATATCAGCATAATCCTCCATAATAGTGTACCAAAGTTTCTCCATCATGTCACGCGGCAGTGATGGTGTCTCTAACGACAATGTGTCCAGCATTATCTTCACCTCTAACTCTTCCTGTTCGGGATAATCCGGGAAACAGATATCTACATCCGCAAACCTGAATCCGAATACCTCATCTATACTTTTCACTCTCAGCACTTCGATAATATCTCCATTGGCAATAAAGCCAGCTCTTGAGCCCTCCGGCAGCCAGTAGTAGTTATTCCTTACAACCATAAGGAAGTCTCCGGCGTTAATTTCGCCTTCCCGGTATAGTATTCTTTGTCGCACCTCCTTGTTAAAGAGGTTAGCCCGATTGTTGGAGCGTGTGATAATCACGGAGTTGTCCTGGTTGTAAGTGCTGTATGAGTCCTCAAGTGCATCCTGTAGCTCATAACCGTTGATGCGAATAAAGTCAGGATATTTATCTTCCTTAAACAGCGGTAGAGAGTAATCTTCTTGTGCCAGTCTTTGCCTGAGGTGTGTGGCATGTGATAATATCCCTGATTCAGACTCCTGCCGGACTACTTCGGTAAGTTCGTGGTATCCAAAGTAATATGGATATCGTGATTTCAGGTTCGCGAGGTTTAGTGCGGGGCTGATATTTATTCCCACGGGAGGCAGCTGTGCATTATCTCCCAGAAGCAGTAGTTTGCAGTTTTGGCCTGAGAAAACGTACTCCATCATGTCGTCGAGGATATTTCTTGATGAAAATGCAGAACCGTCAGGCCCGGGTGAGTGATCGGGAATCATGGAGGCTTCATCGACGATAAACAGGGTGTTTCTGTGCTTGTTTTCTGCCAGGTTAAGAGTGATACGACCTTCCGGTGTGGAGTGAGCAAAGTATATGTACTTATGAATGGTAAAGGCTTTTTGTCCGGAATATGTGGCCAGTACTTTCGCCGCTCTTCCTGTGGGCGCCAGTAATACGGCTTTCTGATTTACCACCGGCAGGCTTTTCACCAGCGCGCTGACCATGGTTGTTTTGCCTGTTCCGGCATATCCTGCCAGTACGAACGCCAATCCCCTGTTTTGATTCAGAACCAATGATGCCAGCTTTGAAGTCAGAGTCTCCTGCCCGGGAGTGGGTGGGAAACCCAGATTCTTGCGGATAGCTTGCATGAAGTGGTCGTATAGTTTGATGTCCATAGTAACGATTAGAATGGATAACCAATGGCGAAATTCCAGGTTACATCCTTTAACCTGAGGCTGTTGAACTTCCATCTGTCCCCTTCTGCCAATGCGGGGTCATGGATGGGAATACCGCCATCGATCCTTATGACAAAGAAATCAATATCCAGACGTAATCCAAGGCCGCTGGAGATAGAGAATTCCTTAATAAAGTCTTTAAATTCGAATTTTCCTCCCGGGAAATCTTCATTTTCATTGAGAAGCCAGATATTTCCGGCATCAGCAAATATAGCACCACGAAACCACTTGTAAATGGGGAAACGGTACTCAATATTAGTCTCAAGAATAATATCTCCGATGCGTTCAATATATAGTGTGTCGTTGGAGAATGATCCAGGCCCCAGCGTACGGATTTGCCATCCACGCATATCATTACTACCACCCCCGAAGAATCCCTTTTCAAATGGCATGACCACCGAGTTTCCGTAAGGTATTCCCACCCCGGCACGCACCCGTGTAACAAATTGGTTTTTGTATGGCAGGTTATAGTAATAGCGATAGTCCGCCACCCCTTTTATATATTGAGCATATCTGATATTGAATACACTATAATATCCCTGTTCAGAAATATTTCCACCAACAATCTCATTCGCCGCCCTGAGCAGGTTTCCTGACGTCTCGAAATTCAATTTTAGGAAGCTGAAGTTTTTATTGATGTTAATGCTCTGTGTTGATTTAACATACGAATAGTTAATGCCTATGATCATGTGATCGGTATACTGACTTTTATAGAATACATTTTGAAGTTGATCTAGGCGGGCACTAAAAGTGCTGTCAGGGTATATCTTCACAGAGTTTATCTCCAGAGGATTCAGCCTGTGGCTGGTTTGTTGACTGGATTTCCATTCATAACCAAAACTCACATTGGTGATATGTCGTGAATAATCTGGGCGGCGTTGAAAGTTATAACCACCTGATAGCACGGTTCGGGGAAGGAATCTTTCAGCTATAAACTGTTTTTTTCCCGGAAAGAGGAATTTGGGAAATACCAGATTTACATTCCCCCCCAGCTCCAGAGTATTAAAAAGATTGTACTCGTCAGCTTCTTCATTATAGGTTGTCGCCTGTGCCTCTACAGCACCTTTGAGTGTTAATCGGAAGACTTCACCACGGCGCAGCAGGTTTTTATTCTCATATATAAGATTCCCCCCCACACCGGGGTTGCCCGATGAGTTGGTTACTTCTGTCTGAATATTTGTGGAGTGTACCGGCCTTCGAACCAGATTAACACGACAGTTGAGCATGGTATCAGATGGCGAGGAGGGAGTGGTGAACTCCACATTGGCAAACTTGTAAATGCGTAATCTGCTAAGGCGCTTTTGTGTCTGTTTAACATCATCCATCGCATATCTGTCGCCAGGTTTTATTAATAGCGTATTAAGAATGGTATTGGGATGCATACGCCGCGGATCTGTCTCAATAAAATAATATGGCTTAGAATCTTTATTGTCTTTGTGGAAGATAGGGATAGTATCATAAATACTCTTTTCCAGTGAGTAAGGCCTGTAGTCAGGGGTAATATAAATGTTGTTTATATAGTATTGATGGTGTGGGTATAAGGTTGAGTCTTTCAGGTTGCCACTCATCCTGAAGGGATCTACAATTACTTTCAGGTTGACCCTTTTTGATTTTGCAGTGCTATCGGCTTCATAACGGATAAAGTTCTTCCCAAAGAGATAAAATCCATTATTTTTAAGCATCTTGGTGATTCTGTCTCTTTCGTTATCAAGAATATATGCGTTGTAAATGTCATTCTTTTTTATGTAAGATGAACTGATATCTTCGAGAATATAGTCATCCACTATGGTGTCGTGGATGTCCCATTCTATTTCACCATAACGGTAGGGAGAGCCTCCGGTGACCTTGAAGTCAACCTTTGCTTTACCTCGTTTTACCTTTACCTCCGGGGCGACTGCAGCTTTGAAGAAACCTGAGTTAATGAGGTAAGCTCTCATCTGGCGTGTTGTATTATACATCGCTGCTGAATCGAGGAGCGCCGGTGGTTCGCCACGCTGCTTTTTGCCATTGAAAGTCTCATAGAACCACAGCCTGGCACGGAATAAACCAAATAACTTTTTATTGGTAGTGACCGTAATAAGGCTGCTTAAATCACCACTGTCGATTTTATTATTATCAACGGTAACACTATTTTTTACAACCAAAGGCGCGCCTCTTGATGCACGGCGTGAAGTACCGCAGCTGCTTAATGCAAACAGCATTACCAATAGTGTTAACCCAATGATATGATTTTTCAAAATGGCTTTTTTTTAAAAACAAAAATATAAAATATTATCCCATAATTGTCTGTTTATTGTATTTATACATAATTATTATCTCTATCTATCCTGCTTATCACTGCAAAATAGGAGATAGTGTGTTCATAGAACCATAACCCAAGTCTCAACTTCCCTGAAAAGTGAAAAATCACTAAAAGATGTATCTGCATTTTATTGAATCTCAATGAAATAGTTTTAAGACGTAATTATTTTTAAAAAAAGTTGTAATAGCCTATTGCGTGGTATTAAAAACGCCGTATATTTGCACTCCCAAATGCGGTAAACGCAAACGTTCTTACGGGAAATTGATATGGGAGTTTAGCTCAGCTGGTTCAGAGCACCTGCCTTACAAGCAGGGGGTCACAAGTTCGAATCTTGTAACTCCCACCACTAAAAATCAGACAGTTAAGTAGTTGTTACTTGGCTGTCTTTTTTTGTGTATATCAAAAAATATAACAAAATTTACGGAGTCATATGCAAACGTTAGGGATCAGGGGGTAATAGTTGGGTCACGTCGTTTTTTAAAAAAAATATTATCAGATACCGTATTAAATTTTAGTAAATAATTTAAATAAAAATGAATATGACAATAAAACTCACATTAAAAATTTTAATGCTCGGAACCTTCTCTCTGCTATTAACATCTTGTAATTCAAACAAACCTGAAAAAACCAAGATCTCAAGTTTCAATGAGCATATGAAGAGCTGGGAGGATCAGAAGTTTTCTATGTTCATACATTGGGGCATATATTCAATACCCGCAGGAGTATGGAATGGTAAAAACATACAGGGTTATAGCGAACAAATTAAAGGACATGCACTAATTCCCTCAGAGGATTATCGTAAATTGACTGCCGATTTTAATCCAGATAAATGGAATGCAGATTCAGTGGCTTTGTTAGCCAAAGAATCGGGTATGAAATCAATAATTATTACAGCAAAACACCATGATGGATTTTGTATGTTTGAGTCTGAATTTACTCAATTTGATGTAGTTGATGCCACTTCTTATAAAAAAGATATTATTAAAGAGTTGTCGGATGCATGTAAAAGAAATGATTTGGAATTCGGGGTGTACTTTTCTATAATTGACTGGAATTATCATGGGGCATTACCATTTACATCAGTAAATAATTCCGATTCTATACCTCCTCTACACCATGAATATAACTTAAATCAAATCCGGGAATTACTTAGCAACTATGGTGATATTTCAGAGTTTTGGTTTGATATGGGATCTCCAACTTATGAGCAGAGTAAAGAGATGGCCGACCTTATAAAAAGATTACAGCCAAATTGTTTGGTGAGTGGTAGAATCTGGAATGATCAGGGCGATTTTGTCGTTATGGGAGATAATTATACACCCGATTTTAAAATGGGAGTTCCATGGCAAACACCAGCGTCTATGTTTCCTGAAACATGGAGTTATCGTTCTTGGCAAGAGAGGCCTAGCGTTGATGAAAAGATAAATGAGAAAATTAATGACTTGATAAATATTGTAAGCTCTGGAGGTAATTATTTACTCAATATTGGCCTTAAAGCAGACGGCGCTGTCATTCCATTTGAGCGACAAGTACTTGCTGGTATAGGAAAATGGCTCAATCAAAACGGTGAGGCAATTTATGGAACAAATGTATCCGTAATTGCTAATCAGGATTGGGGAAGAATTACTGCAAAAAACAAAAAGCTCTACCTTCATGTTCTCAATTTCCCTGAAAATGACAAATTATCTATTGATGGTTTGATGACAAGAATAAAAAAAGCTTATCCGCTTTCTAATGCCGATGTGGCTCTGAAAAACTCAACCTCAGACAAGGGACTTGAGATTCATTTAACAGATGACATTAATAAAGATAAGTATGCTACTGTTATTGTATTGGAATATGATGATGAGTTTGAATACGTGCCGCCTAGCTTAGTAATACCAAATGAGGATAATACATTTAGTCTATTATTGAATAATGCTGAAAAATATCATAGCTATAGCGGGCACGATTATTATTCAACTAAACCTGCCATCGTAAAGATGAAATGGTATTTATCTGGTAACACAAAAGATATTTGTGAAATAGATATTACTTCTTTTGATGAAAAGATCAAACCTTTGAAATTGTCCATTAACAATATGGAATATTTGCTTACAAGCCAGGACACCAATGATATCTTGAATAAAGGCGTTATCCGACAGACTTTAAATAATGTGAATTTCTATACTGATAAAATTAATGAGATAGAATTATCATATGAAGATAAAAGCAACCCACATAAAGGATTAAATATTGAAGAATTAAAAATTACTATTGAATAGTGGCGATTTCGCTCCAAACTGTGCCACCCTTTTCGGATGAAAGTGTGCCAATGA
>CAYYSU010000053.1:0-16353 GCA_964474455.1 uncultured Bacteroidales bacterium | reverse complement strand
GTGATTGAGCCGAGGCTCGAACTCGGGACCCTATGCTTAAAAGGCATATGCTCTACCAACTGAGCTACTCAATCTCCCTTTTGGGACTGCAAAGATAGAGTGAAAATTGTAATCTGCAATATTATAATGCTATCTTTTGCTAAAAATTTTTTTATCCAATTGAAAATCAAGTTTTTATTACATTAATTTTTTTAAAAAAAATTATATCGGTCCTTTTCCTTCCCTTAAAACTTCCACTTCGCCGCTGGTGCAATCCAGAATAGTCGATGGCTCATTGTCGCCATAGCCTGCGTCAATAACCATATCTACCAAGTCGATAAACTTCTCATGTATTAATTCCGGATCTGTGGTATATTCAATAACATCATCGGCGTCATGCACTGATGTTGACATGATGGGGTTTCCCAGTTCTTCCACTATCATTCTTATGATCTCATTATCCGGAACACGTATGCCAATGGTTTTCTTTTTGTTTTTGAATATCTTCGGTACATTGTTGTTTGCTTCAAGGATAAAAGTGTATGGACCTGGAAGCACTGATTTCATCATTTTATATATAGGGTTTGAGATGGGCTTGGTGTAGTCAGAGAGATGACTCAAATCATGGCATATGAAAGATAGGTTCACTTTATCACCTTTAATACCTTTAATTTGTTTCACTCTCTCCACAGCTTTGGGGTTGAAGATATCGCATCCTATACCGTAAATTGTGTCGGTGGGATATATTATCACACCTCCGTTGCGAAGGCAATCTACTACCTGTCGGATTTGCTTGGGATTAGGGTTCTCAGGGTAAATACGGATCAACATATGGGTAAATTTTTATATCAAAAACGGGTAAGCTACTTACATCGCACCGCTACGACCGCCTACCCTTGCTTCCTTCCGGATCTGGGGGAGTTCAGCGGGAGCTGGTCGTATAAGACTTACCCGAAGGGCAAAAATACAAAAATTATTATATCAACGTAAAAAAATAAACTTTTTCAAAAACTCCGATCTATTTACTAAATTTGTAAAACATAAAACTAACACTCGTAACTATGGAAACAATAACTCATAAGCCCGGCATTGCTAATTATGTGATTCGGTACGGTTTGCTGATTGCAGCATTTCAGATTGTATCTATGTTGGTGTTTTACCTTTTGGATATGAATCCTTTTAAACCCGGAAGTTCTGTTACCACCCTAGTGCTTACTGTAGCAATTAATGTTGTTCTTGTTCGTATGGCGATGATAAAATATCGCCAGGTTGATTTTGAAGGACGTATTTCTTTTGGGCAGCTGTTTCTTCTTGGTGCATTAATACTATTTTTAGCCGGAATTGTCAGCGGTTTATTCAGCCATTATTTTTATCAGTTTTTTGATGCGGATTTTTTGATGCGAAAAGCTCAGGAGTATATAGATAGCCTTATCGGTAAAGTGCCTGATAATCTGTTGGAATTGACGGAAGAAAAATTGATGAAAGGCCTTGAATCTGGTAAGAAGTTATGGAGTTTACTTTTAAACGCGTCGATCTCGGCAGTAGTATTATCCTTAATCATTAGCCTGTTTATTAAAAAAGATACCACACTGATACCCGAATAATATATGTCAGATAATTTACAAATAAGTATTGTTATACCGCTTTACAACGAGGAGGAGTCGTTGACAAAACTTATTGAATGGATCGATGAAGTTCTTACTCCTAAGGGTTTTCGCTATGAGGTTGTGCTTGTGGATGATGGTTCAAATGACCGTAGCTGGGGCATTATTGTCGAGCTGTCGCAGAAATATGGTTTTCTCCGTGCTATTCGTTTTCAGCGCAACTACGGAAAGGCTGCGGCATTAAATGAAGGCTTTAGGGCGGCATCAGGAGATGTTGTCATCACTATGGATGCTGATCTTCAGGACAGCCCGGAGGAGGTTTCCGATTTATATGATATGATCATTAATGATGGATATGACCTGGTTAGTGGCTGGAAGAAGAAGCGATATGATTCTTTTCGTAAACGTTTTCCCTCAAAATTTTATAATGGCATAACGCGGAGAGTCTCCGGAATAAAACTTCATGATTTTAACTGCGGCATTAAAGCATATCGTAATGCTGTGGTAAAGAGTATTGAGGTTTATGGTGAGATGCACAGATATATTCCTTTGATAGCAAAAAAAGCGGGCTTTCGGAAGATAGGGGAGAAGGTTGTCCAGCACCGTAAACGTGAGTTTGGCGAGCCTAAATACGAGAGTTTTTCAAGAGGCATCAAGGGTCTCCTTGACCTTATCTCATTAACCTTTATGCATCGTTTCGGAAAGCGTCCGATGCATGTTTTTGGCTTTGGGGGTTCTCTTCTTTTTATTATAGGATTTTTAATCTTCCTTTGGCTTGCCATAGCAAAATTTGTATTGCATCATTATGGTATGACTGATCGGCCGTTGTTTTTCTTTGGTATATTATGCATGATACTAGGAACACAACTGTTTATTGCCGGTTTTCTTGGCGAGATGATCACTCGTAATGCTTCGGATCGCAACATATATTTAATATCAGAAAAAAAAGGGTTGAATGACGAATAAGAAGGTGATAATTGTTGGCTCAGCATATCCGCTGCGAGGCGGAGGGATATCAACATTTAATGAAAGAATGTGTAGAGCATTTAACGAATCCGGATACAACTGTGAGATATATAGTTATAGCTTGCAATACCCGTCATTGTTGTTCCCGGGGAAATCTCAATATACTGACGAACCCGCACCTGAGAACATCAAAATTAGTAGTCGCGTGAACTCCATAAATCCTTTTAACTGGATTAAGGTAGGGCGTTTACTGGCGAAAGAGAATCCCAGCATAATTGTTCTGCGATACTGGATGCCCTTTTTTGGACCTTGCCTAGGTACTATAGCCCGAATTGTTCGCCGCAAAAACAAGAATATCCGTATGGTTGCCATAACGGATAATATTATTCCACATGAACCTACATTGGTTGATAAGATATTGACAAAATATTTTGTAAAATCGGTTTCTCATTATGTAACACTTTCAAAGTCTGTGAAATCGGAGCTATTGGAATTCAGCACAACAAAAAAAGTTGTTTATACTCCCCATCCATTATATGATATTTTTGGTGAAGCGGTGCCAAAAGAGCAGGCGTGTGAGGAGATCGGTTTAAATCATGAATATACTAATTTGTTATTCTTTGGTTTTATCAGAGATTACAAGGGCCTTGATATATTGTTGGATGCTTTTGCTACAGTAATAAAAAAGACACAGCTTGTGCGGTTGATGATTGTAGGAGAGTTTTATGGTAACAGAGAGAAATATCTCTCTCTGATTGAGGATAACAACCTCTCCGATTTCATATATCTTAATGATAATTATATTGAAAACAGTGCTGTGTACAAGTATTTTTGTGCCAGTGATATACTGGTACAGCCTTATAAAACTGCTTCTCAGAGCGGTGTTTCACAGGTGGCGTATCATTTTTCAAAACCCATGATTGTTACAAATGTAGGAGCGTTGCCCGAGATGGTGCCACATGGAAGGGTCGGTTATGTGACAAATGTTGATTCTGATGAGGTTGCTGATGCTATTATGAAGTTTGTTAACCATCCTGATAAAGAATTTTTTATTAAGAATATCGAGCAGGAGAAGGAAAAATATTCGTGGGATAAATTCATCGAGAATTTAATATCTGTCTTTGAATAAATGCAGAGTGATATATGTGAATAGCCCTTATTTGAACCACATAAAACCAATATTTCTATATTACTGGTTCCGATTCCAGAGGAAATCACCGATTGTTATTTGAGAAACTAGTGTTATATTAGCGCAATAAACAGCGACGCTTATAACAGATGATAATACGAAGTAAAGCACCTCTACGAATCGGTCTTGCCGGCGGTGGCACCGATGTTTCTCCATATTCTGATATTTACGGTGGTACAATTCTGAATACCACAATCAGCATGTATGCTTATGCAACGATTATTCCCCGCACCGATGGTAAAATAATACTACGTTCCATCGATAAGGATGAATTTTACGAGTTGGAATCAGTGGAATCCTTACCCATCTCCGGGGAGCTTGATTTGCACAGAGGGATATATAACCGTGTGGTAAAGGATTATACCGGCAAGCCACTCTCCTTTGACCTTATCACCTGGGTTGATGCACCTCCCGGTTCAGGGCTGGGAACCTCCTCAACGCTTGTTGTGGCAATTCTTGGCGCATTCTCCGAATGGCTGAAGTTGCCTTTAGGCGAATATGATATGGCTATGTTGGCGTATGACATAGAGCGTGTTGACCTGGCCATGGCGGGAGGAAAACAGGATCAATATGCTGCTACTTTTGGTGGTGTGAACTTTATGGAGTTCTATGCTGATGACAAGGTCATAGTAAATCCGCTGCGTATTAAAGAGTATTATCTTATGGAACTGGCTCATAACCTGGTGTTATATTATACCGAGACAAGCCGCCTGAGCTCGAAGATTATAGCATCGCAGTCGAAGAATGTTACAGATAAAAATGCTACAACCATCGAAGCGATGCATCAACTGAAGAAGCAGGCTATTTTAATGAAAGAGGCGTTGTTGTGTGGTAATGTTAACGATATAGGTAAAATCCTTGATATGGGCTGGCAGCATAAGAAGAAGATGGCCGAAGGTATTACCAATCCCTTTTTTGATGAGATATACGAAAAGGCGATGAATGCCGGAGCAACAGGAGGAAAAATTTCCGGTGCCGGCGGTGGCGGGTTTATGGTTTTCTATTGCCCCGGAACTGCCCGCGACAGCGTTATTAAAGAGTTGGAACGCTTTGGTGGTCAGGTGAAACGCTACAACTTTACCTCCCTGGGAGTGCAGACCTGGAAGATAAAAAATTAGGCCCACACCACAGGATGAACACCTAAATTTTAAATCCTTCACAATAAATCTATCTTTCGGCTTGTTCTATTCTTTTCTATCTTTGCAAAAAAACAGACTTTAATGAATAAAATAGAGCAGGCGATATCAACATCACTGGATGTTAAGAGAGCCATTCTTGACGATAAAGATCTTATTGATATTATCGAAAAAGCTGCAACTGCCATTGCTGATAGTTTACGTGGTGACGGGAAGGTTCTTTTCTGTGGTAATGGCGGCTCTGCTGCCGATGCACAGCACCTGGCCGCAGAGCTGAGTGGAAGATTCTACTATGATCGTCCGCCATTGTTTGCCGAAGCATTACATGTAAATGGCAGTTATATTACAGCTGTTGCCAACGACTATTCCTATGACGATATCTACTCCAGAAGTGTACGCAGCAAAGGGCGCCGCGGTGATGTGCTTGTTGGCATCTCCACATCAGGAAATAGCGAGAATATCGTTCGTGCCATGCTGGAAGCCAAACATCGTGGTATGATTACCATCGGTCTGACCGGTAACGGCGGAGGAAGGATGAAAGAGTGCTGTGATATGTTACTTGATATGCCATCGAAATCGACACCGCGCATACAGGAGGCACATATTCTTGTGGGTCATATCCTTTGTGAGCTTGTGGAAGCGGATATTTTTCCTCAGCAATAACCTATGAAGACGAAAGAAGCAATTATCCTTGCCGGTGGTTTTGGAACACGACTGCAAACAGTAGTTAGCGATGTCCCCAAGCCAATGGCTCCGATATGTGGACGACCTTTTCTGGAGTATCAACTGGACTATCTTATGGCTCAGGGTATTGAACGTGTGGTTTTATCTTTGGGGTATATGCCGGATGTTGTAAAAAAACATTTTGGTAACAGATATAAATCCCTTGAAATAATATATGCTGTAGAGAAAGATCCTCTAGGTACAGGCGGCGCAATTGCTTATGCAGCCCAGCATATCTGCGTTGATGAGTTCTGGGTCTTTAACGGGGACTCCCTTTTTGAAGTTGACCTGAAGAAAATGGAGCTTCAGTATGAACATAATAAAACAGATTTTGCTGTCGCTCTCAGAAGGGTGGATGATGTTTCACGATATGGAATGGTAAAAACAGATGCTAAAGGTATGGTAGTCCGTTTTCGTGAGAAAAGCACTACTCCTGAAAAGGGTAACATTAATGGCGGAGTATACCTTATTAATAAAGCGACCTTTATGAGGTTCGCTCCCGAGGGTCGTTTCTCTGTGGAGAGAGAGATGTTTATGCCTGATACCCGATCTGTTACCATTACAGGTGTTGTCAGTGAAGGTTATTTTATTGATATAGGAATACCAGAAGATTACCAACGAGCGCAGCATGAATTTCTTCAACGATAAAGAGCTTAATAAATGGACTCTGTTTTTGGACAGGGATGGAGTAATAAACCGCAGAATCCCTGGTGGTTATGTCACCACTATTTCAGAGCTGGAATTTCTTCCCGGTTCCCTGGAGGCTGTGGTCGGATTATCCCGGATTTTCAATCGTATAATTATTGTTTCCAACCAGCAGGGTGTCGGGAAGGGGATTATGGAGGCCGTTGCTGTGGAAAAGATACATGAGCATTTGCGAAAGCAAATAGAAGATAATGACGGAAAGGTAGATGGCATATATTTTTGTTCTGCGCTGGCATCAGATGATGACCCGTGCCGTAAGCCGGCACCGGGGATGGCCATCGCGGCTCAAAAGGATTTTCCCGATATCGATTTCTCCCGTTCTGTTATGGCTGGAGACTCAAAAAGTGACCTGCAGTTCGCCGTTAACCTTAATATGGTGCCTGTGTTTATTGAATCAGAACCTGAACGAGAGCAGGATTGCCGAGGGCTGTACTCTTTGAAGTTTCCCACCCTGAAAAGCTTTTTTCACACTATTCATAAACAAAACCGGATGATACTATGACTCCCGGATTGATATTTACGACCTTTATAATCTATACAGGATTCCTGTTTCTTATATCCTGGCTTACCACAAGAAAGTCAACAAATAACGACACGTTTTTCTCTGCAAACCGCCGTTCTCCTTGGATGCTGGTGGCCTACGGTATGATCGGTGCTTCACTCTCGGGCGTGACCTTTATCTCTGTTCCCGGAGATGTGGTGAACACATCATTTAGCTACATGATGATAGTATTCGGGTATATTATAGGATATTTTGTTATCGCTAATGTGTTGTTGCCTGTTTATTACAATCTTAAGCTGACCTCAATATATACATATCTTGGTCAGCGTTTTGGCGTATCGTCATATAAAACTGGGTCTTTTTTCTTTATCCTTTCACGAGTTATAGGTGCTTCCTTCAGGATGTATCTTGTTATTAACATTTTGCACCTTTTTGTTTTTAGCCATTGGACTATTCCATTTATTGCCACGGTAATATTTTTCATTGTTCTTATTCTGCTCTACACCTTCAAGGGCGGTATAAAAACAATTGTCTGGACAGATACTCTACAGACTACATTTATGCTGGCAGCACTGGTTGTTACGTTTGTTTTGATAACCGGTGATATGGAAGAGACTTTTATGTCGCTGGCGCGCAAGGTTTTTGATGAAGATATCTCAAAGATTGTTTTTACAGATATTAATGATACCCGTTATTATCTTAAGCAGTTTCTTAGTGGCATTTTTATTACTATAGTGATGACCGGGCTGGATCAGGATATGATGCAAAAAAATCTCACGTGCCGTAACCTTAAAGATGCCAAGAAGAACATCTATCTGATGAGTGCTTCACTGATTCCCGTAAATTTTTTGTTTTTGCTTCTTGGCGGTTTCCTGATCATATATGCTCGTTCAAAAGGCTTTGAAATTCCCGATACCACCGACGATCTCTTTCCCATAATTGCGCTGGATAACCTGGGGGCTTTTGCAGGTATTGTATTTGTTATTGGACTTATTGCTGCCACATACAGCTCTGCGGATAGTGCGCTTACAGCTTTAACAACGACTTTTTGTGTGGATTTTTTGAACTTTGAAACCCGCACCGACCTGGATGAAAGCAGAGCCGTAAGAATCCGTAAACAGGTTCATGTCGGTACTGCGATGGTTATAATGATCGTAATTACGGTGTTTCACTCCATAAATGATGCCTCTGTTATCTCAAAACTTTTTACTGTTGCCGGATATACTTATGGTCCTTTGCTGGGTCTTTTTTCCTTTGGTTTTTTCACCAAATTTAGCATCCGTGATAAATGGGTGCCTCTGGTAGCGTTTGTCTCTCCGGTAATATGTTATGTGCTCGCCTCCAACTCTCAGGTGTTGTTTAACGGATATAAGTTTGGATTTGAGTTGTTGATCCTTAACGGTATGATAACCTTTGCGGGTCTTTTCTTGCTGCGAAGGAGGGGAGAGCGGGCATTGTCGTGATTTCCCGGATAATCATTATCTTTACATCAGAAAAATTTTGATATGAAAAAGACTATATTGTTTACACTACTAGCGATAATTATCAGTATCTCATCAACAGGCCAGGGGCTACAGGTTGTTTCCGGCGCCACTGAAGGTATAGTATACACTCTTCCTGCTACGGCTTTTATTGTTAATATGACAGTGGAGCGAACTGATCTTTTTCAAGGGCCTTTGTCTGAGTATGCACGCCCTCTTATGGGTATCAATAATCCAATAAAAAAGGATGACACTTCATATCGTATCACCTCTGTTGAGATTCAGGAAATCACAATATCAGATAATGCTACTGCTAATACCATCGGATATAGTGGGGTGCGCAGCTCCCGTGAAACTGTTATCAGCAGTATTTCATTAAATCCTAACGGCACTCTTGCCGGGATAAATACAGATAAATTACAAGAGACATCATGTTCGTCATACGCCTTTTCATTGCCTTCATGGAGCATTAAAGCTCCGGATTTTGAGTTTTTTATGGCTGGTCCAAACCAGGTTGTAGAAACAGACACTATTGTTAAGATGATAACGATTGATACAGCAACAATAAAAGATATAAGCTACAAGCAACGGCTGGTGGAGCGTTCTGAAAAGGATAAAGCCAATGAAATTGTTGATAAGATTCTCAAGATTCGCAGTGACAGGATGTCTCTTCTTTCCGGTTATCAGGAAGTAGCATACTCTGCAGGCACCATGCAATATATGGATGAGCAGTTTCAAAAGCTGGAGAATTCATATCTCTCATTATTCCGCGGCGACCGGGTTTCCCAGGAGCAAAAATACTCCTTTGTAATTATTCCGGCATCGAAAGATCGTAATAGTAAGCTTGCTGTATGCGGTTTTTCTGAGTCTAAGGGTGTGAGTCTCTCTTCAACGTCGGGCTCTACAGTCGATATGGTTTTTTCTACTGAAGAGATTGTCGTAACGAACATTTCCAAAGACGAAGGTGTTGTTTATTGTATTCCTGCTACAACACGCATTGTTATTAATCATGAAGGAAATTCCATAGGCGGTGGAGTGTTTACTGTTCCTCAGTTTGGAGTAAAGGTATCAGCTCCTGCCACAGGAAGCCCTAAAGTAAGGCTTGACCCTGCCACAGGAGCCGCTACACAAATTGATATTCAGTAATGCTATCCGTCACGCCATAGTAACAAAGCATAATTCTGCCCAAAGCATTTAACTTTTTCTATTCATGCCTTAGGAATTTATGGCTGCATAAATTTTTTGCAGCCTTATTAGCAATGGTTCTATTTTGTTGATGTTGAGCATATTTGCGCCGTCAGATTTTGCATTTGCCGGATCAGGGTGTGTCTCCAGGAATATTCCATCTGCTCCGGCAGCAATACCTGCCGAGGCGATTGTAATAATGAGCTGCGGTATCCCGCCTGCAACGCCTGTTGATTGATTAGGCTGTTGTAGCGAATGCGTGACATCCAACACGACAGGTGTATTATGCTGTTTCATCCATGGTATGGCGCGCATGTCAACCAGAAGATCCTGATACCCAAAAGTTGTTCCTCTCTCGGTGAGAAGGATTTGGGCCTCGCTCACTGATCTGACCTTATCTACGGCATAGCTCATGGCCTTAGGACTGATAAACTGGCCTTTTTTGATGTTTATCACTTTGCCTGTTCGTGCCGCCGCAAGCAGAAGATCAGTCTGCCGACACAAGAATGCCGGAATCTGAAGTATATCAACGTATTTTGCTGCTATCTCTGCCTCCTGGGCAGTATGCACATCAGTTATAACAGGCACCTTATACTTCTGTCGTATCTCGCCGAGGATCTCCAATCCGTCCATATCTCCTATGCCGGTGAAACTGTCAATGCGACTTCTATTGGCCTTGCGATACGATGCTTTAAAGATGTACGGGATTCCCAGCCGGGATGTGATATCTATAAGCTGTTTGGCAATAGCCTCCGGCATAACGGTGTCTTCTATGACACAGGGCCCGGCGATAAGAAAAAAGGAGCTTTTCTGTGAAAACAGTCTGTCCAGTTGTTTGTCCATATTATTCCTTTTCAAATAAAAAAAGCAATCATGTAGGTTTTACATCAGGAATTGTAAGTCCTGTGTGTTGTCGAGCTCTTTTATCTGCTGACCAAATTTAAAAATTCGTAGTGGACGGGTACCCTGGAGAGAGATTTTATTGTTTTCAATGATTAAGAAACAAGCTTCTCTTAATCCCACAACATAGATATCTCTGTTTACCGCAAGGAATTCATTGATACGCTGTTCGCGGGTTTCTCCGCCATGGCCTTCAGGATTTGCATCCAGATAGTGCGGGTTGATCTGGAACGGTATCAGGTTCAGGCAATTAAAGCTTTCCGGCTCTATTATAGGCATATCATTGGTTGTTTTCAGAGTGGGGCATGCCACATTACTTCCTGCACTCCATCCCATATAAGGCATTCCTTCAAGTACGCGAGCACGGATGGCCTCCATGATACCTGTTTTATGCATCATATATACCAGATGGAATGTGTTGCCACCACCTACTGCAACGGCTTTAGCATTTTTTACTGCTGCAACAGGATCATCAAATTTGTGAATGGATTTTAATTTATATCCCAATGTTTCATACACTGCAGCAACCTTTTGTTCGTATGCGTCATACGAAGCTTCTATGCTATCAGTATTAAGATTTACACCTGCGTAAGGAACAAAAAGCACCTCTTTGGCATCTGTTGAGTCAAGAAAGGTCTTGATGTGCTCTTTTGGCCATCCCAGGTATTCTTCACCGTAATTCGTTGAGTTGCTGATAAGTAACATTTTTCTTTTCATAGTTATTCTTTTTTTAGTGTCTTCTGTCTTATTGATAATTTACAAATATATTGATTCCCGGAGTTTTATGATAGCTATTTTGTAATTTTACAGGCCAAAGTAACTGTAATGGATAAAAATATTGTTATTGAACTGAAAAATGTTCGCCTTTATCAACGTGAAATGTTGGTGCTAAGTGATGTAAGTTTTACTATTGAGAGTGGCAGGTTCGTTTATCTTGTTGGAAAAACCGGAACTGGAAAGAGCACTCTTATGCAGTCGCTTTATGGTGAAATACCTGTTAATGAGGGCCAGGCTTCGGTTGTTGGTTATAACTTGCGAACAATGGCACGCAAAGAGATTCCTTTTTTGCGGCGCAAGCTGGGTGTTGTATTCCAGGACTTCCAGCTTCTTTCCGACCGTAGCGTGAACGAGAACCTACTTTTTGTACTCAAAGCAACAGGCTGGAAGGATAAGCAGAAGATAGAAGAGCGTATGGAAGAGGTTTTGGGTATGGTAGGTCTGAAGACCAAGGGCTATAAGAAGCCTCATGAGCTCTCCGGTGGAGAGCAGCAGCGCGTGGTGATAGCTCGCGCACTACTTAATGACCCTGAAGTGATACTCGCTGACGAGCCAACAGGAAATCTGGACCCTGAAACTTCGCACGGAATTATGAACCTGCTATTTGATATTAGTAAAAAGGGTACTGCTATACTTATGGCAACACATAATTACAGCCTGTTTAGAAAATTCCCTTCTCATATCCTTAAATGTGAGGATGGGCACGTGAATACTTCCGACTATATGTTTTATTAGGACTCCTTTTTGAAGATAAGATCTACCAGCTTTTGTGTGTTGTTTTTATTGGAATAGAAACCGTTTAATGTGGATTTTCTGAACTTTATGTCTTCCAAAGTAAAAGGCATCTCTGCAACTTTGTTGAGCTGTGCAATGAATTCATTCTCATCTTCTGCATGATGCACCAACTCTCCTATTACTGTTCCGTTATACATAGATTTATTAGCAATGATATGCCTTCCCTGAAATATGGTGTTAAGGAGTTTGAGTTTTAGTCCGGTAGATTGAAATGTTATCATCAGATGAATATGCGCGTCAGCAATGAGCCTCGTCATCTCTTCATGCGAGGGGTTTGGAACCAACGTGATATTATCTGTTTTTGTTGCTGCTGATATGATTGACGGGTCGGGGTTTAACCCGGCAAATATTACCGGCATATTGCACTGCGGTGCGATTTTATTAGCGATATACGTGGCAGCTTTTATGTTCTCTGCCACTGAGAGATTCCCGTGATACAGGATGTATTTTCCTGATCCCTCTTTGCCTCTGAATGTTTCATTGGCATGGAAGCTGGGCAGATGTATGATGTTTTTATTCGGGAACTTTCGCTTCAGATATTGCGTGTCACTTTCGCTAACAACCAACATCAGGTCAGCATTATTAAGCACCTTTTCGTAGATCTTGAGTTTTAACGACTCCACCAGATAGTAGATCTTCGGTCCGGGCTTATATTCAGCTTTAAACAGATTAAAGTAGTACTGATGTTCGATATTACTCTCTCTGTATATTTTTACTCGGTTTTTTATTCTTTTGTCATCGAGATAGAAGCAGGAATGGAGCCCCTCGAAAAGTATGGGGTAGTCATCTTCCATAAGTTTATTGAGAAGCTCTTCCGACTGTCTGCTTTGAACAATATAAGGTTTAATACTTCCTGCTGAAAAGATTCCGGTTTTCCTGGGGTAATAGTTTACCTGATGACAAAATGCCTCCAGCTCCGGTGCCTGTTCACGTTCATATTCATAACAATGGAGATGGATCTTTACTCCTGCCTGATGCAATGCTACAAGTTTATAATATACATCAATAATACCACCGTAATTGGGTGGATAGGGGACGCTGAATGAAATTATATGTAGATGTTTTTCAGGCATAGCGGTCAAATATGGTTAAAAGAATTTTTTCTTCCTCTTTCCACTCTAAATCAGATGCTGCAAGCAGAAGGTTTTTCTTCCAAAGCAAATAGGTGTCAGTATCATTCAGAGCTTTATTTATTGTTTTGGCAATGTTTTCAGGCTTATGATCGGGAATAAAGTCCCCAATGTTATAATGCTTGATAATTCGTTCTATTTCAGGAAGATGTGAAGCGATAACAGGTACATTAGAGTGAATATAGTCGAATAGTTTATTTGGCAAACTAAAGCGGTAGTTGAGGTTGGTATCTTTGTCCACGGTGAGTCCCAGATCAGCGAGGAGGGTGTATTGACGAAGTCTCTCCGGAGTTTGTTTTGGTAATACTACAATTTTATTCTCCAGATTATAACTCTTAATTATTTTCGGCAGAATAGGGAAGACATCACCACCACCAATGATATACAGGACTGCATTATCAACATACTTCATTGCCTGCACAGCTTCTTCGGCGCCGCGTTGGATATTGATGCCTGCACCCTGTAGAAGAATCATTTTTTTATCTTCCGGTATTCCAAGATCTTTTCTGTGAGCCGTAGTGGATATTTCTCGTAGGGGAGGAATGTTTCTTACCACATGAATTTTTAATCCGTATAAATCTTCATATATCCCGGCAATACTATCATTTACAGTAATTACATCTGTTAGTTTGGGGAATATTTTTTTTTCTATTCTAAGCCAGAAATTTTGTACAAAAGCTCTGTTGATAAGTTCCGGGGTCTGTGTGAAGTATTCGTGTGAGTCGTAGATGATGTCGCAGCGTTTAATTTTTTTTGCCAGCCATGCTGCTGCAAGGGTGTCAAGGTCATTTGCGAAAATAAGATCTGTTTTATGAAAAAGAAGAAAAAGAAATAACCTGATATTATATTCAGCATAAAAAAGGAATGATTTACGGAATAACAATCTCATGCGGTGGGTGTCATAGGGTCTGTGGAGAGGAAGACTGCCGGGGAGTATGCGCCCGACTTCAAGCACCCGGAAGCCACTTTTCTGTAATGCAATACATGTTTTGTGAACGCGCTGATCTGTTGCAAGATCATTTGTCACGCAAACAATTGCTCTTTTCACCTGAAACCTATTTTTGTGTGTTAATACAAACGTATAGAATTGAAACGATATAAAAGTGGTGAAATTGTATGTTTTGGTAGTTTTTCTGCGTTAGGCCAACGTTTATGATTACTTTTGTCAAAACATTATAATGAAACACTTTTCAGACCATAATATCCAAGCGTGGAATACCTTTAATTTGGATGTAAAGGCTGCCAATTCTCTTATTATTGAACATGAAGATGACTACACCCTTTTGCCATCTGTTTTGCAACCTCTCCCGGAGCCATACCTGGTAATTGGAGGTGGTAGTAACACTCTTTTTTGTGATGATTTCCAAGGAACAATAATAAAGATTGAGACAAAGGGTATTTCTGTGGCTGAGACAAATAATGATACGGTTTTATTATCAGTAGCCGCCGGCGAGGAGTGGGAGGATGTGATAAATTTTTGTCTCGAAAAGAACTATGGTGGTCTTGAAAATCTTACTATGATACCGGGTCAGGCTGGAAGCTCTGCAGTGCAGAATATTGGTGCGTATGGTGTTGAAGTGGGTGATGTTATTGAAAAAGTTGACGTTATCTCTGTTAAAGATGGTTCCGGCAGAACCTTCTTAAAAGAGGAGTGTGATTTTAGCTATCGTCACTCTGTTTTCAAAACAGTATATGCCGGGCAGTTTATTGTTTCACGTGTGTATTTCCGGCTGTGGAAGAATCCTGTTGTTAATATTACGTATGGATCTGTTTCTACGGTTCTGGACAAGCATGGCGTTAAAGACCCATCAATAAAGGATATGGTTGCGGCTATTCGCGAGATACGAAACGCGAAGCTCCCCGACACCAAGGAGCTGGGTAGTGCCGGAAGCTTTTTTAAAAATCCTGTTGTCACAAAAGAGAATTATGAGTCACTGCAGAAAGAGTATCCGGATATTCCGGGTTATGTTTTGACGGATGGATGTGTAAAACTTGCTGCGGGATGGCTCATCGATAAAGCGGGTTGGAAGGGCTTTCGCCGTGGTGATGCCGGCGTATATCCACATCAGGCTTTGGTGCTGGTAAATTACGGTGCTGCCTCGGGAAGAGAGATTTTCAACCTTTCCGAAGAGATCAGGGAAGATGTAAAGAATAAATATAATGTGTTGCTGGAACGCGAGGTTCAGGTTATCGCAGCGGAATATAAATAACTTTTTTTGTTTCAAAGAATGGCTCATCAAACCACTGCGAGATATTATTCTCTACAATAGGATATCTTAATTCAGCGAACTCTTCTGATAAATCGCCACCTTTTAGAGCTATAATGCCATTTTTTAGGCTGTTTCTATTGTGTGATGAGATTTTCTCTTCTGTCCATTCCAGAAATTTTGGCATTGCCGCTACGGCTCTTGAAACGACGAAGTCGAATTTATTCTTAACCTGTTCGGCTCTGATTTTTTTTGCTTTAGCGTTTGAGAGTGATGTTTTATTTATAAACTCCTCTACCACTTTGATTTTCTTTCCTGTGGAGTCAATGAGTAAAAAATCAACCTTCGGGAACATTATCGCCAGAGGTAACCCCGGAAAGCCGCCACCGGTTCCCACATCAAGGATTTTAGTGCCATCTGCAAATGTGGTATATTTTACTATTGCCAGGCTATGTAAGATGTGATTTACCGCAATGGCGTCAGTATCTTTTCTTGATATAAGATTTATCTTGTCATTCCACTCCAGAATATGCTCTTTGAGTAGTTCCAACAGCTGATACTGAGAATCTGTGAGGTCGGGGAAGTGTTTTTTAATTATCTCCATAATATAGTTGCAAAGATACAGTTTTCTAAATATTGACTATAAGTTATTGTGATAGCCAAATAATGTTATTTTTGTTTTGAAAAATGAAACTATGAAACAGTTCGTTACGATACTACTCTTTCTGTTAATATCGAAAGTTCTGATAAGCCAGACAGCGCAGCTGCAGTCGCGGCACGATTATGTTGAAAAGTATTATGTTGTTGCCATAGAGAAGATGAAGCAATATGGTATTCCGGCATCCATAACCTTGGCGCAGGGGATTCTGGAGTCGGGATGTGGTAAGAGTGAGCTTGCTGTTGAAGCGAATAATCATTTTGGCATTAAATGCCATAAAGGGTGGGAAGGTGAAACATATTATATGGATGATGACCGACCCAACGAATGCTTCCGTAAGTATGATGATCCCGGTGAGTCGTATAATGATCATTCTCTTTTTCTGACAACGCGCAGCAGGTATGATTTTTTATTTT
>CAYYSU010000052.1:5234-16355 GCA_964474455.1 uncultured Bacteroidales bacterium | reverse complement strand
AGAACTGTTCATAAACCTAAATTATTTCCTATATTTGGTACTGATTAGTAACAAATCTTTAAGAACTTTAAATAATTTTTATTATGAAAAAATTGAGACCTGTTGTATTTTTTGCAGCACTGTTATTTATTTTCTCTTCATGCTCTAAGTATGAAGAAGGGCCATCCTTTTCGTTGGCAACAAAAACATCACGACTTACCGGAACCTGGGAGCTTGTAGCAGTAGATGATGAGGCTATAAACAGCTCTAACTATAGTTTTGAAATGGTGATTAATAAAGATGGTACATGTGAAGAGATAACTACGATTCTTTCTGTTTCCAACACCGTAGATGCTGAATGGGAGTGGCATGATGGCAAAGAGGAGATTCGTTTCATCTACGATAATTATATTGATGAAGTAGAAATTCTCCGGCTTACAAAAGATGAGCTGTGGATTGAAAATGATGATAACCATCAGCTAGAATTCATAAAAAAGTAATATTCAGTACATAAAAAAATGTTATACGGTTGCTTTCGGGCAGCCGTTTTTTTATTCTCTCCGGCTTATTCACGCTGTAAGATCAAATACAAAGGTGGAGCGATATTCATTAAACTCCTGACTTAAACAAGAATTAATTTGAAATCTTATAAGCTGCGCAAAATCAATAATATATAAAAAATGAGCACGCATTTTTGGTGGCGCATGTTGAAGTAATGATTATTATGGAGGGTTAAGTGATTACCAAAAAAGGAACGCAGTGTTTCGCTGTGTTAACACGGTGTTCCACAGTGTTTTAGTGCTGCATTATAAACCTTCTAATTTCATTTTTCAAGCTTTTAACCTTGAAGTTGAACAGCATTCCTACAGGTTTCTTTGAAAATTTCAGATAGGTTAGGATCTGAGCCTCATGAACATCAATAATATATAAAAAACGACAGTGACCCAACTAATACCACTGATCCCTGTAATGCCATCCTTATGATTTAAAAATAAAAAAAACCACCGACTTAACGATGGTTCATTTGTGATCGAGGCAGGATTCGAACCTGCGACCGACGGCTTAGAAGGCCGTTGCTCTATCCCCTGAGCTACTCGACCAGCCCGTAATGGGGCGCAAATATACAATATTTTTTTGCATTACAATTGCTTACATATACTCTTTTTTTTGTTATAAAGTATTTATCATACAAAAAATCCTCTTTTCTCATTATTTCCTTTATTTTTGTGTTTCTTAAATTTTATGATCTGCTAATAATGAACATATTAATAAAAAATGTACTCCTCAACGGCGGAAGTTCCGACATCTTTATCAAAAATAACCGTATTGAGCATATTGAAAAAAATATCCAAATAGCTGCTGATATTACTCTTGATGGTACGGGAAAAGCTGCAATCCCTACTTTCGTAAATGGGCATACTCATAATGCAATGACTCTCTTCCGCGGATTTGCTGAAGATATGCGTCTGGAAGAGTGGCTCAATGAAAAAATTTGGCCCCATGAGGCAAAGCTTACCGAAGAGGATGTTTATTGGGGCGCACGTCTGGGATGCCTGGAGATGATAAAATCAGGAACGACCCTCTTTAATGATATGTACTGGTTTTTCCATGGCACCGCCAGAGCGGTAGAGGAGATGGGTATCCGTGCGGTGCTGAGTGCTGTGATGATCGATAACTTTGATCCTCAAAGTGCTGAAACTCTCAAAGAGGATGTCAAAAAACTCTATGAAGAGTCAAAACAGTACTCCGAACGAGTCATATTTGCCATGGGACCTCACGCCATATATACGGTCTCTGCCGAATCGCTGCAGTGGGCTAAGGCTTTCGCCCATGAGCATAATCTCCCTTACCACATCCATTTGTCGGAAACACAGGTGGAGGTGGAAAACAGCATTAGAGATTTCGGGCTGCGACCGGTGGAATATCTGGAGAAACTGGGCGTTCTTGACGAAAATGTGATTATCGCGCACGGGCTCTGGCTCTCGGATCACGATATAGAGCTTCTGGCAAAAAGAAAAACCAAGGTTATCCATAACCCTAACTCAAACCTTAAACTGGCTTCCGGATACAAATTCCGATACAATGAGCTGAAGGCTGCCGGAGTATGTGTTGGCCTGGGTACCGATGGTTGCTCTTCCAGTAACAACCTCGATATGCTGGAGGCTATGAAGGTGGCCTCTTTGATGCAAAAAGCATGGCGCTTCGATCCCACCTCTCTGCCCGTAGATGAGGCAATGAAAATAGGAACGGAAAATGGCGGCAAACTTTTTGGCCTTAAAACAGGTAAGTTAGAGGTAGGATATCTGGCAGATATTAATCTTGTAGATCTGTCGGATCCCTCTCTGGTGCCTTTGCATAACCTTACTGCCAATCTGGTGTATTCCGCAGGAGGAAACTGCATCGACACAGTAATTTGTGATGGTAAGATAATAATGGAAAACCGTCATGTAAACGGTGAAGAAGAGATTGTTAAAAATGCCCAGGACGTAGCAATGCGCTGGATTAAAAGATAAATATTATGATAAAGAAATTTAAAGAGTCTGCTGCATATATTCAATCCAAAACAACCCTGCAACCGCAGGTGGCAATTATTTTGGGTAGCGGTCTTGGCGATCTGGCTGAACAGATAGAAAAAGAAGTGGTAATCCCTTATGGTGATATCCCTAACTTCCCAGTATCTACTGCTATCGGTCACAAAGGGAATCTTATCATTGGCACCTTGGGCGGGAAGCCTGTAATGGCTATGCAGGGCCGTTTCCATTACTATGAAGGATACACCATGCAGCAGGTGACATTCCCGGTACGTGTGATGCACTTTTTGGGAGTAAAAAACCTTTTCGTCTCTAATGCTGCCGGAGGTCTGAATCCCAAATACCGCGTGGGAGACCTTATGGTTATAGTGGATCATATTAATCAGATGCCCAATCCTTTGATTGGCCCCAACTTTAATGAACTGGGTCCCCGCTTTCCGGATATGACATTCCCCTATGACGCTGAGGTAATAACTCTTGCCGATAAGGTCGCGGCGGAACACAATATCGCGCTGCATAAGGGAGTATATTACGGATCCACAGGGCCTACCTTTGAAACCCCATCAGAGTATCGCTACTTCCGTGATGGTGGCGGCGATGTTTGTGGAATGTCAACGGTGCCGGAGGTGATCGTGGCGCGCCACATGAACATGAAAGTCTTTGGTATTTCAGTGGTTACCAACGAGGCACACACCTTCGATGATGACTACAAAAATGATGGCGATGATGTAATTGTTGCCGCCGACAAAGCTGCTAAGAAGATGAAGGTGCTGTTTGAAGGCATTATTGCCCGGCTATAAGCGATACTTTTATTTATACTTGCGGAAATGTTTCTCAAACCAATCTGCCGTTTGATCGTATAGCGGTTTTGTCAGCTCTGTGAACAGAAATTGCGGTGAAGGCAATACCGGAGGCTTGTTCCTGCAAATGGCTTTCTCCTCTTTGCTAAGAGCTCGCTCATCACCATTAAAGCTGCCCCACTCATAGTGCCATACGAAACTGCCTGCCGGCGAATGCGTGGCAATCGTTGATTGGGTGTTAAAATCTTTTGCCTTAATGCGCATCCTGCCATCAGATGCGATCTCCATAATGTTGATGGTAAGCTTTGCATATACCTTGTTAAAAACATCGTAAACGACACCGTTAACGGTGGTTTCGCCAACTTTAACGCTGTCAGCGCTGGCGACTTCCCTTTCAATCTGCTTCTGATTTGTGTTTCCGACCATAAAGTTTTCCCAATCTACAGTTATAATCTGATCAGGAGAGAGACTGAGTCGTTCGGCCTGAGTGGGAGAATATATCTTTATGTATTTATATCTTCTGTCTAAAGTGATGATATGATTGTTTATTTCGTTGCGGAATGCCTCATCGGAGAGGTCATATTTTTTATGTGAATAGGGTAGCATCTCAACTACGATATGGAGTGTAGCGGCCTCCTCTGCATCGCGGAGCAGCTGGGTCGCCTGTGTATGCCCCGGGGTGAACTCCAGAAGGTTCGTTAGCTCTTTTATGGCGATTTTTATATTATTGCGGTTGCCTGTTTCATAAAGATTCAATGCATTCTGATAGAGCTCTTTTACCGCTTCTTCTTTTACTCCTTCCAATGTGGAAGAACCATATTCAAAAGGATAGGGGATAATGCTTTTTGCTGCCGGACAGTGATAAATCTGATCTGCAAGAAAATTTGCCCGCTGCATATCGTCATATATCTCATTCCATTTCTGTGGGTTCGATGATCCCTTTTTCCTCTCAATATTTCGTTTTATAGCTTCCACAGCCATGGGATAGGCTTCCACCAGCACCTTCTTAGCATCTTCATGATCAGGCTTCTGGCGCAGACGGACTACAGATTGCAGAACAGCACTGTAGTAGTCGCCGTGTTTCAGTGCTGTTTTTCCACTGGAACATGCCGATAGGATGATAGTTGCTATCAGTATGATAAAAATAATGTGTTGTCTTTTCATAAGGGGAGTATTATTTCATGCAAAAATAGTCGTTTTTTTTAAACCCATTTGTAAGCCTGCAAAAAAAGCCGTCTGCTCACCCTCCATAAATTTGTATCTTGCGCACCATAAAACACAAAATCATGTCGTTACAGAAAAAGCCACAGGAGAAATCACGCCTTCATCCCCGTAATAGAAATCGGGAGCGCTATGATCTTAAAGCAATGATGGAAACAGCTCCTGAGCTGCAACAATATGTGAAGCCTAACAAATATGGTGTGGAATCGTTGGATTTTGCTGATCCTATGGCGGTGCGAATACTCAATACCGCGCTTCTGAACCATTACTATAACATAAAGCACTGGGACTTCCCGCAGGAGAATCTTTGTCCGCCAATCCCCGGAAGAGCCGATTATATTCACCATATCGCTGATCTGCTGCAGGCAAGTAATTACGGAAATATGCCTTGCGGTGATAAGATTATCTGCTTCGACATTGGTGTCGGCGCAAGCTGTATATATCCCGTTATCGGTGTCACAGAATACAACTGGCACTTTATCGCTTCCGACATCGACCCAGAGTCTGTTGCTTCCGCAAAGGCTATCGTGGAAGCTAATGACATTTTACATGGCAAGGTCGATTGCCGGTTACAGCAAGTCTCCAATGATGTTTTTTATGGCATTATCCTCAAAGAAGATAAGATAGATCTCTGCATATGTAATCCTCCTTTTCACGCTTCTGCCGAAGAGGCAAAAAAGAGTACACAGCGAAAGGTTAAGAATCTGTCAGGGAAGAGAAGTGAGAATCCGAAGCTCAACTTTTCGGGCATGAGCAACGAGATTATCTGTGCCGGCGGCGAACACCGGTTTATTCATAATATGATCAGGGAGAGCCGCAATTTCGGCCAAAACTGTTACTGGTTCTCCACCCTGGTGTCCAAGCAGTCGAATCTGAAGGGTATTTATAGCGCACTGGAGAGGAGTGACGCCCTGCAGATAAAGACTATCCCCATGGGTACTGGCAACAAATCCACCCGTATCGTGGCGTGGTCTTTTCTCTCTCAGGAGCAGCAAAAAGTCTGGCGTGAAGAACGCTGGGAATAGAAAATGTCGGTATAACTAATTGGTTTTTAAGTGAATAGTCGTGGTTGATTGCGTTTATACACCATTAATTGCGTCGCAACGCGCTCCACATTACTTCCACAGGGTGTAGTGCTGTTTTTCCTGTTCCGTCTTTTATCTGATGGCGGCAGCTTGTTCCCGGAGCCACGATTAAGGTCTCTTCCTGGGCTTCTCTCACTGCCGGAAGCAACACCAGCTCACCGATTTTCATGCTCATATCATAATGCTCTTTCTCGTAGCCGAAAGAACCCGCCATGCCACAGCAGCCACTCGGGATCTCCTTCACGCTGTAGCTTTCAGGGAAGCTCAGCATGGCGCGCAATGGTATTGTGCTTGCCACGGCCTTTTGTTGACAGTGTCCATGCAAAAGAATAAATTGTTTTGCGTCGGTAAACTGCTCTTTGGTAATATTGTGCTTCCCCACTTCACGCATAAAGAACTCCTCGAAGAGTAGCGCGTTTTTAGCTATGTGCCGTGCATCTTCTCTTAACAATTCATCAACCAGCTCCGGATATTCGTCCCGGAAACCGAGTATCGCTGATGGCTCCATGCCGATCAATGGCGTCTCTTCAGTGACGATATCCTTGAGCATCATTACGTTTTTGGTGACAATAGTTTTTGCTTTACGCAGCATCCCCTTCGACAGGAAAGTTCTGGCGCTGAGCCCGTGGTGAGGAATAATTACTTTGTAGCCCAATCTATTGAGTAACAATATCGTTGTGGTTCCAACTTCTGTATCCAGGTAGTTGGTAAATTCATCGGCGAAGAGATATACAGTGCCTTTGGTACTTTCGTTATTGTTTTTCTTAATATAAGATCGCATCCGGCGATTCAGTGTTTTATTTGTGAGTTTCGGCATCGACCTTTTTGTGCTGAATCCCAGGGATTTCTTTATGATCTTGCTGAGTACCGGATTGGTCATAAAGAAGTTCATCGCTGCAGGCCATATCATGCCAATCTTGTAAAAGCTGTTGAGATATGATATCATCAGTGTTCTGAACGGTACATGATTCGCATCATAGTAGTGCTGCATGAATTCAGCTTTGAGCTTTGCCACATCAACTCCCGAAGGGCACTCCGACTTACATGCCTTACACGAGAGACACAGATCCATCACCTCATAAATTTCTTTATGGTCGAAGGGATTCTTCTTTGTGGAGTTTGTCAGGAATTCTCTCAGGATATTTGCTCTGGCGCGGGTTGAATTCTTCTCGTCGCGTGTGGCCATATAGCTGGGGCACATTGTACCTCCCGCTTCTGCCGGTTTCCGGCAATCCCCCGAGCCGTTACATTTTTCCGCCGCCCGGAGCACACCCTGCGTTTTGCTGTAATCAAACCAGGTCTTTATCTCTTTGGTCGCTATTCCCGGTTCGTAACGCAGCGAGGTGTTCATGGGAGGGGTATCGGTAATTTTTCCCGGGTTGAAAATATTCTGTGGATCCCAGTGATGCTTTATTTCCTGGAATTTGCCGTAGAGATTTTTTCCTACCATAATGGGGATGAACTCACCACGCAGCCTGCCGTCGCCATGCTCACCGCTGAGGCTTCCACGATACTTTTTTACCAGCTTCGCCGAGTCATGTGCTATCTTATGGAACAACTTCACATCTTCTTTTTTCTTCAGGTTTAGCATGGGGCGAAGGTGTAGCTCTCCTGTTGCTACGTGAGCGTGATAGACACATTTCTTTCCATACCCGTCCATCATTTCCGTGAACTCCCGGATGTACTCCGGAAGATAGCGCGGATGTACTGCCGTATCTTCTGTTACTGATACGGGTTTTATATCGCCGGGAGCATTAGACATAACACCGAGTCCTGCCTTTCGCAATGCCCATACTTTCTTTATGTCTTCGCCGGTGATAACGGGGAAATGGAAGCCATATCCTGCCTCACGCATCTCTCTCTCCATCTTCTTTGCTTTGAGAGAAAGTTCTTCCATGGTGCCGCCGGTAAATTCAACGATAAGTATTGCTGCCGGGTCACCCTTCAGAAAGAAACGGTTTTCATTTTGTAACTTGTTCTGCGCTGCAAGGTTGAGGATAGTATTGTCCATCAGTTCCACCGAGGAGGGCTTGTTTGCAAGGGCGATGAGGTTAGCTCTCATGGCATCATCAAGGTTCTCCACATGAACACATACCAATACCTTGTTCTCCGACGGAAGTTCCACTAGGTTTAGCGTTATTTCAGTAAAAAACGCCAATGTCCCTTCTGATCCGGCGAGCAGTTTACAGAAGTTGAACTCCTGCTCATTGTCGCTGAAAGGTTGTGTCTCCAGAAGCAGATCCAGGGCATATCCGGTGTTTCTTCTCACCACCTCGGGGTGAGGATACTCCCGGCGAATCTCATCCGCCAGTGCTTGATCCGCCAGCAGAGTATTTATCTGATCATATATTCTGTTTTCCAGTGTGTCACCCTCACACTTTTTTAGGAACTCCTCTTTTTTTAGGCTTTTGAATGTGGCTTCCGAGCCATCGCTGAGATATGCCGTAATAACTTTTGTATGCTCTCTGGTGCTGCCATAAATGAGAGAGTGCAGCCCGCAGGCATTATTTCCGACCATGCCTGCAATCATGCAGCGCGAAGCTGTGGATGTTTCGGGGCCGAAGAAGAGACCGTGAGGCTTCAAAAAACGGTTTAAATCGTCAAGAATAACACCCGGCTCAACGGTAATCTCTCTTTTGTCAGCATCAAAATTGAGAATGCGGTTGAAATGTTTACTCATATCCACCACTATGCCGCTGCCAACAACCTGACCTGCAAGGCTGGTGCCTGCCGTTCTGGGTATCAACGACAGCGTATGCTTTTTTGCCAGTACAATCAATTGCCGTATATCCTCTTTCTCTTTGGGAATGGCCACAGCCACCGGTATCTCACGGTAGGCAGATGCATCGGTGGCATACATTAGACGATCAGTTTTTTCAGTGAGAAAATCTCCCTTTATGCCGGAGGAAAACTCTGATATAATATGAGTGTCGAGGGTTTGCATTAAAACATGCTGTTAATGAATTGATCTATTGGAACGCCGTTGAAGTAGGCATTAAAATCTATAGTGTTAAGTTTTTCTTTTATCTGCTTCTGGTCGTGTTGAACACCGATAAGCATCGTTTCGATCTCTTCTGTGGGTTTCTGCGCAAAGAAGTCACCGAAGATTTTAATTTTTTTTATTACCCCATCCTGAGCTTCGATATGAAAATCAACCTTGCCACCCTCTGACTTGAAGGATCTGGCGAAGGAGTACTGTGGAGAGTAGCCGTAGTTCCAGTCCCAGGTATTAAACTTGTTTTCCACGAGTAAATCAATCTCTTTTTTATCGCTTTCGCTGAATGCGTATGGCGTCGCATCGGGATAGAGGCTGTTGATACGATTAAGAATCATCTGTTCCAGCTCTTCTATCGTCAGCGGCTCGTGAAGGTGCTCTACAATGTTTGTCACCCTCGAGCGGATAGATTTAACCGCTTTGTCGGAAAACTTAACGGGATCCGTTTTCAGTGCCTTGGACAGGTTGTCCATCTTCGCATCGAATAGTATTGTTCCATGATGTAAAACCCTGTTTTTATGCACATGTGAGGCATTTCCGCTGAATTTTTTGCCCTCGATAGTGAGGTCGTTGCGACCCTGGAATTCCGCATTTATACCAATACTCTGAAGGACATCGATAATTGGACGGGTATACATTTTAAAGTCTACTTTGTTATCGCCATCCTGGGTGGTTATAAAGCAGAAATTGAGGTTTCCATGGTCGTGAAAAACAGCTCCACCGCCGGAAAGACGCCGCACCACATGAATTCCATTTGCCTTTACATACTCGGTATTAATCTCTGCAAGGGTGTTCTGGTGCTTCCCAATAATAATTGTAGGGTCATTTATATATAAGAGAAAAATGTCATCATTAAAATTTTTGATAAGATACTCCTCACTGGCAATATTGAAGGGAGGAAAATTATCTGGACTTTTTATCGTTAGCATACACGCTGTTTTTTTGTATTCTTGCAAAAATAATTCTTCTTTGTTAATAATGCACTTTATCGAGATGAACATCGTTATTATTTTATTGCTATCCTGAAAAAATCAATACTATGAAAAAATCGTTTTTACTCTTTCTGTTGCCGGTACTTTTTTTTACTTCGTGTGACATTCTGGAGCAGGTTGCTCAGGTTGCTGCGCTTAAAGAGTGCGAATTCAATCTGGATAATGTTTCCAATATACAAGTTCTTGGAATCCGTATGGACAATAAGAACGAGCTCAGTGATTTTAGTTTTTCAGATTTGGCAAAGCTAACCTCAGCAATCTCTGGAGGAGCCCTTCCATTGGAGATGGATCTCAACGTAAAGGTATCCAATCCCAACACACAAATCGCTTCGATGACACGAATGGACTGGCAGGTGTATTTGGATAATGTGCATATGGTAAATGGATTGGTCAGCGACCGTATATCCATTGAGCCAAATGGTGGTAGTGCGATTGTGCCTTTCAGGGCCGCATTGGATATCAATGATCTACTTAGTGGCGAAGGCCTGGATGCTGTTGTGAACCTGGTGATGAACCTCACGGGAAACAGCAGTGAAAAATCAAGGCTTAAGCTAAAAGTGAAGCCATCTGTTAGCGTTGCCGGACGCTCACTGGATTATCCCGGTTACATATCGGTGGAGGAGGAGATATCCGGGAAGAATAAGTAGAATAATATTTCCAAAATTAGTTATTGCACTTTTCATTGAGCATACTTTGAAATAATTGCTAAATCTGCTGTGCATTTTAAGTTTTTACAAAAAACCTTCGCACTATAAATAAATATCAACCATTGTTTCCTTGTGTGAAACTTATTCGCTATTTTGTAGAGAAGTATATGAAGGCAATTTGATTAAAAACAGTCGTTTGAGGACTATGTCCTAAAAAATGCAGGAAGTAGATTCTCTTTGGAAATATGGTTATCAATAATTAAACGAGTTGATTGTAAAGAACCTAATGAGATTATTACAACTTTCAATAGTGCTGATATTCTTGGTAAAGGCTCAGACAGAGTTGTATTTAATATTGGCGGAAACAATTACAGGCTGATTTGTAAATATCACTTTGGAAATACGAAAGTTCATTTATTTATAAAGTGGATTGGTACACATGCAGCGTATACAAAACTCTGTAATAATTAGAAACAGTAAGAAATTCATGTTTATTGAATAAAATAAAACAGACTATCGTTATACCCATATTCTCTGGCTGAAGAGATAATATTGGATCCATATCTATCAATAGTTTTTGTAGATATTAACTGCATCTCCTTTAATCTGATTAGTAATGCCGAACGCGAACAACAAAACTATTGCATCATCGCAACTGTGTCGAAAAACTAGAATCTTAACTTTTCTGTCATAAACGCCAATACGCAGCACATCGAGCCGATGGTCGAAATTCATATTGTAAAAAACTCATGCCTTTTACTTCAAAATCACTGTTAATCAAAAAACTATTAAAAATTGTATTTGATTTTTGCATACACCATGGAGTTATCCTGATATTGACCAAATTGACCATCCTCGTCGCCAACAAAAA
>CAYYSU010000052.1:0-5134 GCA_964474455.1 uncultured Bacteroidales bacterium | reverse complement strand
ACCATGGAGTTATCCTGATATTGACCAAATTGACCATCCTCGTCGCCAACAAAAATATTTGCACCAAGAAGCAGGGATAAACTATCGTCGAAATCATAGGTGACTTTTGGCCGTATTAGCGCATCATTTTCCGATAATCCTATATACGAGAACAGTTCCAGATGAAGCGTTTCGCGTAGCATATCGTAACGCGCCATAAAGGTTGCAGTATTCTGAATCTCACTCTCTTTCATATCCGCATTATAATCTAAAATAAACCTCTGAATAAATTGCGCACTTAACTTCACGCTTCCGATATTAAAATCTAATCCTGCTACATAATTCAGATAATCTTTCTGAACTACGGCATCTGTGGCAAACGGATCCTCTGTTTGGAAATATTTGCCATTATAATACGCTCCTTCTCCTCTGAATATCACTCCCTTAACCTCTGTGCTAAACGAACCACCGGCAACAGTGAGTCGATGATGTTCCGGTGTGATTGTTAAGCCTGTTAATATGGGCGTTGGCGGTGTTGTTGTATTATCTATTCCCATCTGTTTTTGCACATGCATGGTTGGATTGTCATCCCAGGTATAGCCGCCCATAATCTCGAAATCGACTCTCGATGTCATGGCCGACCACTTTAAAAATACCTCGCTGTTCTCTAATGATGGAGCGACCGTGCTTTTACTCCAGTCGAAAGTTGTGGGCGCAGGAAATTCCGTTTGGATAAACCATATTGAGCCGGCATCAGGGCGTGTTGTAGGAGTAAACCGAGGGATTAAAATTGCCTCCAGTGTGCTATTGCCAATATAGTAATTCAGTTTTGCCGCTATCACTCCTTTTCGTATTTCATCAAAATCGGGCAAAAGGAATTCAGTTAAATTAAGAGGCGAAACAAGATCGGTGATAAAGACACCATCGGCCTTACCCCATACAACTTGCTGTTTACCAATGCGTAAATCAAAGTTTTTGAAATACATATCCATGTATATTTCTCTCAAATTCAACTGTAAATTATATGAGTCATATAAGTACATCATGGGATTAGCCTTAAAGGCTACTTTTTCGCCCCGTTTTTCAAAATTGAGGTTTAGCGTCTGCTGAATAATAGAGAAACCACCAGTTTCAACATTAACTCCTTCGTAAGTCCTTACAAAGCCCGATATATCTGCTTGCTGCGCCATGGCCAACTGACTTAGCACTGCGAATATTGTGAGAATTATTGCTTTTGTCTTCATTATATTGCTTTTTATTATATGCCCCTCATCATCATACGCTCGGAAAACATTGATGCAGAAATGCCTGAATTAATTTTTACACTACTTAATATTATTGTTGTTGAATGGTTTTTCTGCACATTTTTCATCTCTGAATTTGTGATAACATAAAAACCGGCTATTTTCTCAACTTTATTAATGGTAAGGGTCTTCAGCAATTCATCATCTTCATCGTAAAACTCTTTTTGCACGCCTATAAACGTAGCTTTATCAATCCAGGTAATGGTCTTTAAATACATATAATTTTCGTCTTTCGACCTACTTTCAACCACATAGCAATCCTTCCCATTAATGGTCTCTTCACGCAGTAATATATGATTATCGGCATTCAATTTTCTGTCGCCTAGATCGTCGTAGGTGAAGTCAGAACCCATAAAATAGTCACTCTTGCTATCGCTTGAAATCCGTTTGACCTTTTTTAATGCGGGCAGATAAATCCATTGGTCATCAGCCTTATCGCCGTCGTAAGCCCAGTTCATAAATGAAGTGTTTTTTACATCGGCAGGAGATTCAAAAAACATAATGCTTTTTTCCACATCACCCATGTCTTTTGAAAATTGTTGGATCTTTCTTACCCTTGTTTGACCGCTTCTGTTTGTGAGCGTCATTGTAAGTAAAGCGTTTTGGTCGTCTCCGCTTGCGCGATTATAAACTTTGTCGATTATTTGAGTTCCGGTTAATTGCGCACTGGCACCAAAACCTGTCATCACCATTAATGTGATCGTTGCAATAATTTTTAATGTCTTCATATTTCTAAATATTATTATGTTATTTTAATATAATAAATGCAGTATCATTTGATTTTTTTCTTTCCGAAATACATATTGCTTACATAAAGCAATACAAGCATAATGGTAAGTGTTCCTACCAGGCTGGTGAACATATTTAACGATATTAGCGCGCCCAGTTCACGGTTTGGAGGAAATACAGAGAAGAGTAACACCAAAAATCCGGCGATTACCACCACTGCATTAGATATGATGGCCTTACCGGAATGCGCCATGGTCAGCTGTGCCACCTGCAATTTATCGTCTGATGTGGCGGAATTTAAACGATACTGCTCTAAGAAATGGACAGCATAATCAATTCCTATTCCGATGGCAATGCTTGAAAGCAATGCCGTTGTGGTGCTTAACGGAATATTTAAGAATCCCATAATCCCAAAACTTATTGCCGCCGTAAGAATAATTGGTACAGAGCTTATTAATCCTATCTTAATATTTTTAAACATTATCGATATCAGGATGATTATTATTAACAGCGATAGGAATAAACTCTTAATCTGTCCTTCAAGAATTAAATCGGTAAACACAAGACCTTTGTAACCACTACCGGCATAATTCATCGATATTCCTAAATCATTAAATTCCTTTTCATAAGTATGGATGATGTCAAGCGTGGAATTAATAGTTTTTGAATCGTCTTTTTTTAGCTGAAAAGTGATGTTTGCTTTCTCATAATTATAATCCACCACTCGATTCAGATTTTCAGGATCACCCGACATTTCGTAGAGTAACAGATACTGAGCAATCATATTCTTGTTGTCAGGAATGGTGTTAAAAGCTTCGTTATCAGCATTCATTACCTTGTTCATTCTGTTTATATAGTCGGCAAGCGAAAAGGTGTTGCCAACAACTTGTAGTTGCTTATTTACATCCTTTTGCATCTTATCGACCAGCTTTAGAACCACAGGCTCTTTAAAGGCATCCTTTTTCCCTTCAGCATCAAGAATCAAGTTTAATGAGCTCGTACCTCCGAAGTTTTTATTAATGAATTTATCTGTGAGAACGATTTCGCTATCGTTTTCAAATTTATCCAGGAAGCTCGAATTAATCCACAGTTTCTGCATTCCAATAAGCGAAACAACTATTACCAGCGCCGCTCCAATTATTGATACATATTTGTGCTTAATAACCGATGCGGCAAACCTATTTGCCAATTTTGAATGTGAGTGCCCTTTTTCATTATCATCGTGGCTCACCCTTCTCGCTTTTGGCAAGCCAAAGATCATAATTCCGGCAGGTAAAAATATCAAAGAAAGAACCATGGCAGTCAGAACACCAAAAGCAGTGAAAATACCGAAATACTTAACCGGGTAAACCTCAGATGTAAGTAGAGAAATAAAACCCACAGCAGTAGTAATCGATGTCACTGCAACGGGTTTCCACATAGTTTTAATCATATCTTTTGTGGCTTCCAGCTTTGTGATAGTAGGGTAGTGGTTGACAAACGTATGCAAATGGCTATACAAATGCACACCATAGGCAACCCCAATGGCAATTAGCATAACCGGAATCATAGTTGAAACGGCATATATGGGGACGCCAACGCTTGCCATTAACCCGAAAGTCCAAATGGTGGAAAGAAAAACTACTCCCATTGTTATTAATGTGCTTTTTACACTTCGTAGAGCTAAAAATAATACCAGTAGAATAACGAAGATGACAATGGGGACCATTTTCTTCATATCTGCAGGGCCTAAAATGGCCATTTCTCCCTCCACAATAGGTCGCCCGGCAACATGTATCTTAATGTTTTCTGTTTCAGATAGTTTTGCCGACTCCAAAATCTTATCATAAAATTGCGGTGTAAAAACATCATCGCCAATTTCAGCGATTATTACTGTTACCTGTTCGTTTTCTGATACCATCCGACCGAACACCATTTCGTTTTTGCGGACACTTTCCTTCAAAGCAGATAAACCATCCTCGGTTTTTGGAACCCGTTTAAAAAAACGCTGCACATCCATTCCATCGTCCGTGCCAATTATGTTATCGGCATTGTAAAGTGAAGTTACATCGTCTTTTTCGATCTCATTAAAATTCTGAAAACGCCTGGTTAATTGCTTCAAAGTATCTAATGTTTCGGTATTATAAATGCCGTTTTTGTTTTCTACGGCGATAATGATCCCATCATTAATGTTAAACCAACCCTCGGCTTTATCGCTGTAAATAAACGCCGGATGGTCTTGAGGCATGTATTTATCCAGATTGGTTTCCATTGTTGTGTTCTGCTTCATCTCAAAGATGAAAAATACCGAAATCGCCAAAATGATTATCATCGACAACCATTTGTAGTTTAGTAGTTTTTTTAAAAGTTTCTCCATTGTGAACGATGTTGTAGTTAATATTAACTAACATATTTACTCTAAAAAAAGCGGTATTTACTATCGCTTACTGTTATTGTGCTACGGCTGTTTGTGTTATTTTCTCTAAATAGCTTCTTAATAATCTTATTTACAAGGTGTTAAACTCATATAACTGTTAATTCTTGCTTATCTTTTCATTTATACAAAACATTAATCACCCGGCAAAGTTAGTTAATGCTCACTAACATCCAAGTAATTACAGTATATAATTTTATTTTTTTACTGAAGAAAGAGCAAAACAGTACTTAAGCCGCCTTTTCGTCGCACCTGAAAGCCTTGTTATGATAACAGTTTTATAAACGCTGGTAAACACTGGATTTTGGATTTATGCAGTAAAAAATAGAACGCTTCCAATAGCTATACGGAATAAACGCTGATTTTTTGGATTTACGTAGATTTTTTAAAAAAAAACTATATCGCCAGGAACCGCAAAGTTTTCCCAAAGGACCGCAAAGAATTAAAAACAAAATAGTCAATTTTTTTTGTGTGCCTCTGTGCTTCCTTTGTGCCCTTTGTGTAATAATTAGAATTGAAATACTGGTATACTTTTAGGTTGAAATAAACAGACAACCTACACCCCTTCCCGTCCTTGTTGCGTACGCGGTGTTTTTCCAGACCTGGACAGGAGAAAAAAACCTCTCATGAGCCGGATTTTCAGTTTTCTGCCAAGGTGGCGATTTCGCTCCAAACTGTGCCACCCTTTTCGGATGAAAGTGTGCCAATG
>CAYYSU010000051.1:0-16622 GCA_964474455.1 uncultured Bacteroidales bacterium | reverse complement strand
TGCTCCTCCTGCTGGACTTGAACCAGCGGCCCTCTGATTAACAGTCAGATGCTCTAACCAACTGAGCTAAGGAGGAAATTCTCATGAAGAACGTGTCTCATTGAGAGCGCAAAAATAATACTTTTTTTCAACATGCAAATAGTAACGCACTATTTTTTAAAACTTTTCCATTAATAATTATTAGAAGACTTCCTTACGCCCTCTTTATCAGCATCTTGCTCATATATTATCTCGTCAACAAATATCCACTGTTTGCCTTCTAAAAAGGTATCCTGAATTTTGTGATTATCATCAGATTCTGCAAATATGCGAATGTATTTCACCTCTCGGGTACGAAATCTGGCCGTGATGGCATGAGTCCAGTGATGATATGGGGCATCAGGCATTTTTACTCTCTGACGATATATTTTATGGTATTTACGACCGTCAAGGGATACTTCAATAACAATTCTGCCGGGGACAAAGATACCTTTATCAGGCTGTTGAAAAAAGCGAATTCCTAACATAGACAGCGACATCGGTTTGTTGAGTTCTATCTCTACACTCATGTCGTTTTTAGGTATTCCTATCCAGTTGCAGCTATAATCATCGCTGTCGCCAAGCAGTCCATCCATAAGCGCATATTCGCCCAGTCCGCAGTAGGTATCACTATGATCATAACGCCACTTTATCTCACGTGCCTTGCTCATCACAATTTGCGCATCAGCAATTTCTGAAGGCATACGTCCTTCAGCAGTGGCAAAAGCAACAATACTGGCACTTGTTTCAAGCATTTCTGCTTTTTTATATACTTCAGAACTATATGTCGGGGTGCTGCCATCACGAGTGAAGTATATTGTAGCCCCGGGACTGCTCTCGATATGCATTCTGGCCTTACCCTTAACAGGTTTGAAATATATCTGTGGTGTACGGCATAGTGGTTTTACTCTAATACTCTTTCCACTGAGGCGTTTCAACAATTCAATCTGCTCTGTAAAGGTATTTTCACTGATAATAATTATGCGATCTGCAACAACATTTTTAACAACAGGAAAATAGTGCTTTTCCAGATTGTCAAGAATGAGAACTCCCCCGGGAAGCGACGTTTGCAGCTCCATACCTTTTGCCAACGGGTAAATGTTTTCTATGGTGTATTTGGTAGTTAACCAAGGCGAAATAGATTGCGATACACCGGGTTGCGTATTATGTGAAAGGGTATAGAGCGGTGTCTTTATCTTCAAACGGTCTTCATGACGAAAAATTCCGGGATAAAAACCCTTAAGCGGCGTTTCAGGATAAGCAAATGAGGCAAACTCATCACCAGCAACAACCTGTATCCTGATAATATCAGGAGAGATAAATGTTGCCTGCAGGTTACCTTCTCTAACCTGATGTGTTTCAATATCCGGTGTTTGGCTATACCCCGTAAAGGAAAAACAAAAAACCAAAACAGAGAGAAGCAAGAGAATATAGAGGTTTGTCTTCATGCAAAACAAAGGTATTAAAAAAGACCTGCCATAATAACTAACGTCATTACTTACTTAACGATAAGTCTCTCAGTGAAGGTTTGCTTCTCGCCAAAACCAGTGATGAAGTAAACACCCGCATTGAGGCTTATCTCAACATCAGTATTGGTTTGTTTTTTACTGACAGCCTCGCTGTAAATCCTCTTACCTGTTAAGTTAAAAACAGATATCTCGTTATAAATTCCCGCACCATATTTCACTCTGAACTCACCATTTGAAGGGTTCGGAAAAATTGAGATAGTGATATCCTCTTCAATGATTCCCACACTGTTATCAACAACTATTTCCAGAACTTCGGAGAACTCACCTTGGCCACATTCGTTGATACCACGAACAGTAAGTGTTGCAATCCCTTCGAAGGCCTGATTCCACTGCACAATAACTGAACTCATATCATCATCCGGGAGCAGTGCTGCGGCATTAGCAGGTTCTATTACCCACTCATAAGATGTTGCCACTTCAAGGGGTTCTATTTCATAAGTTGATTCGGTGGTGTACACCAGATCCACGAAAGTCATGCCCTGCGGTGTTTCAGGTATTCCTGGGACAGGTATAACGGTTATAACTATTTCCTCCGTAGCGGCAGCACAAGGAGCGTTACCATCAGCCGTCAGCGTAAGGATAACAGAACCATTGTTAATATCTTCATCGCCGAAAGAGTATTCAGCATTTATAACAGAAGGATCGTCGAAGGTGCCATCACCGGATGTTGTCCAGGCAAGGGTGTTATAATTATGTGCTGATGCGAAGCCCAGTCCTAAAACAGTGTTACCACATGCGTCGAAGTCCTCACCGACGAACACCTCCGGAGCATCCACGAAAGTAACCACCACGTCATCTTCGTCGGAACTGTTAGCTGCAGTTGCTGTTAGTGTTAGAGTAACCATTCCGTTTGAAAGGTCTTCGTTTCCGGGCGAATACACAGCATTAAGTAATGTTTGGTCGTTGAATGATCCGTCACCATCACTGGTCCAGGTGATTTCGGTGTAATTAAATGCGCTACCTTCCAGCTGCACCATGTCGTTACCGCAAAGAGATTGATCATCACCGGCTTGCGCTACGGCAGAGGTTGCTGAAGGGAGATATACAAAATCTATCCATGCACAGTCTTCACCGGCGGCACCGCCATTGGGATCTTTAGAATAAGTCCACTCAAAGATGTATGGCCCTGGACCCACATGGAAGACATACTCCGCCCAGTGGTTCATCTCGCCGGTCCAGGTCATTTTCTGTGCCCCATTAACTGAGAAATTCAACATATCATTTTCCGTCTCACACGATGTCTTTGCCCAAAAAGAGATCTCTCCAAAGGTCATGGATTCTATCTCGATTTTCATGGTCGAAGTTTGTCCGTCAGTGATAATACCAGAGCGGGCACTGTAATCACCGGAGCGGGAGTTTTCACCGTCGATAATCCAGTCAGCATCACCGTCGAAATTCCATCCTTGAGCCGAGAAGTCACCGGTTTCAAAATCTTCATCGGGAGCATGTTTGGTAGTAAACGACCATAGCGGTCCGTCAACAGTACCATAATCGTTAGAGGCTTTAATCTGCCAGAAATACTCTGTTTCAGGATCAAGAACGGCATCACTGACAAAAGCAAAACCCGTAGCTATATCACCATTATGGACGTTAGTAGGGGGGTTATCAGTACCAAGGAAAAACGTGATCTCGTCAGCATCTCCACCTGGGGTAAGATTCCAATGGTATGTTGTAAGCATAGAAACACTTGATGCAAGGTCTGCAGGCATAGGCTCGGCGGGCAATCCGGGAGCACCACCCATCACAGGGATAGTCTCAACATGAGGAACACAGTTATAAGCAGAGATAGTAAGATCCAGGTCACACATCTCCGTGAAAGGATCAAAAACGAAAGTCACCTCACCATTTGCAACGACCTGAGAATCTATCATCTCACCATCTAAGAATAGTGTGGCAAGAGCACCAGACTTGTTACACTCTACAGTAAACTCATCAAGGCCGATATATATGGCCTCAGGATGGTCAACGGTCATTGGCATAGGTTGATCTGTTCTAATCATCAAAGCCGGGTCGCCGAAAATTGTCCATGTATCCGTCACGTCAAAAGAGCTCTGACCATAAGAGTCCATCATCTGCATCATACCATTAAAAGTAACACCGCCAAAAGTACGCTTGATGTTGTCAGGGTAAACCTCTGCAAGGATATCATTCATGGCATCCTGAGCCTCCATAGGTGGATTCCAGCTCTGGTTAATGGTAGAAGCAATTATTGCTACAGCACCCGAAGGGGCGTTGTTATGTGTTGCTCTGGTCCAAGCTTCAGCAAAACATGTTGTCCCGGTGAAATTACCGTTTACACATGCCACTGAGATTATATATGGCAGCAGATTAGTATTTGTAAGGTTGTTAACATCGTTATTGCTAAATCCGGATGTACTCCATGAGTTAGTAGAACCGTGGCCCGTGTAGTTAATAAGGCTCGCACCGGCTTCCACATCAATAGCAACGGTGGAGGGTGAAGGGTTTCCAGGTTCGTCATCGCCGCCCTGGCTGCCATCAAAAATCTCTTCGGAAAAGGTGTAAGTATATCCCTCCAGAACCTGCTGAATATTACGAATATGCTCGTGGTCGTACTCGTTATCATCACCGGGACCCTGGCTGGAAGCAATGCCGATATTATATTTGTGCCAATCTGAGCCCGAAAAAGGGTTTTTTTCATAATCAACGGTACGTGCTACCATTGTCATAACGTGATCAACATTTTCAGCCGAGAAACGACCGATAAACACCTCTGGGTAGTGGTCACTGCCGGTAATATAAGTATAATCATTATCTGAATCACCGTTGCTGTAGCTGGTAGGAACCTGAGCTGCATCACCCACAAGAAGAACGTAAGTTAATCCGACTGTGTTATACTGGTTAGCGATAAACGCTTTAATCTCACTACTGGAAGAGCCAATAGAGGCAACACTAACGATATTTGTCGGATGACCGGTTTTCTTTCTCCAGTCCACAAGGGGTTGTAAATAATCAATGAATTCAGGGTAGCTGATGATAAGCATTCTTCCCGGCTCCTCCAGGGTGGTATATTTTGTCACATCACCATTGATGAAGTGTCGTTTGTAAATCTCATAAAAAAGAGGATTCTGAGTTTTTGGCTTTTGCCAGTCGCTGAGAATATTGGATCCTTTGGCTGCCGACGCAGAGACTTTTACCACTATCTCACTATAAACACGCAAGGTTTTTGTCACCGGATTATATCTGAAAGGATATACCCATGCTGCCTGACCTCTAACATCACGAATGATGTAAGGCTCATCGAGCTGCGCCATTGTAGTGGGATAGAAAGCATCCTGCGCATAAGCTTCGCCAAAAGTATAAGGCACTGTTGCCGGATCTATGGTACGGCTGAGGTTTCCTTTTGACGGTGCGAGAAGCACGTTGTCATAATCTGTATATTCCGAAGAGACGATCTCATAATTCATTGCTGCCGCATCCGGAATACGTATGGATACAGCCACCTTGGGCACAGCGGGAGCTCCGGCCTGAAGAAGAGGTGTAGAGCCTTCGATATCCAAAACCCGGGCCTCTCCCCTTTCAGTAATTACGGTATTGGAGAAATACCCCGGAACCGTTACCATAAATTCTGTACTGGTGATATCAGAAGAGATCAAAGTTACCGTAGATTCAGCCGGAGTATCAGAAGTAATCCCGTTCCAATGCTGTGCAAACGATACAACAGAGGCCATAACAGCCAACGTAATTAGAAATAGCTTTTTCATAATGCTTTTATATTAACCAACAATATACAGACACCTGTATTCGACAAAAGTATGTTTTTTTTATGAAAAATTTAAATACTATGAAGGAACTGTAAGTAAACTATCACAACCAATAAAAACAGCAGTACATTCGAAGGAGTATCGTCGCTGCAAAATGCTATAAAAAAGTATCACGACGGCAGTCTTCTCGACAACCTGGGTAACTTTTTTAATAACCCCGAATCACAGAGTATGATAAACAATTTGCTGGATCAGAATAATGATGGCAAAATAGTTGACGACATCACCCTTATGGGAATGTCATTTTTAGGACGCAAGAAAAAAAGAGAGCAAAATCCTATACAGTACCCGCCATCTCCTTAAACGGGACACTAGTGATTCTGTTGAACAAATCATTGACATTACTACAGAGGATTTAAACCGTCACATAATAGCACACTGATTACCTCTATCTAATGAGAAATCTGTATATTTGATCTTTATCAATAGCTTAAAATCAATTAGTAAGTATGTCCATAAACAATTAAACACAGTTATATCAACGTGTGCCATATAAAATAATGAAATGAAAAATATATCACTGGTTTTATCAGGCGGCGGAGCAAGGGGGATTGCCCATATAGGAGTAATAGAGGAGTTAGAAAAACAGGGTTTTAATATACACTCCATAACAGGAACATCAATGGGTGCTTTAGTTGGAGGTATTTATGCCGCCGGCAACTTGCAGGCGTTTAAAAAGTGGATACTTAATCTCGATAAAATAGATGTGTTTAAATTAATCGATTTTACACTGATTAACAACGGCTTTGTTAAAGGAGACAAGGTGTTTAGTGAGCTAAAGGAGTTTATCCCTGATATGGATATTCAGGATCTACAAATAAAATATTCAGCGGTAGCAACGGATATCACAAACAGAAAAGAGGTTCTCTTTACCCAAGGGAATCTGTTAAAAGCAATACGGGCATCAGTATCCATTCCCAGTATCTTTACTCCCGTAAAAAATGATGATGCTACGCTCGTGGATGGTGGAGTTATAAATAACATTCCCATTAATCATGCAAAACGTATTGATAACGATATCTTAATTGCAGTGAATGTAAATGCAAGTTTCTCGATACCCGAAAAAAAGAAAGATGTAACGGAAGAGGAGCTTTCTCCTTATCAAAATATACTAACCAAGTTTACGAATAGTTTGTATAAACTACTACCACGTGAGAAGGGAAATAACCCGGGTTACTTTGATGTAATAAACAGTTCATTTGAAATAATGAGAGATGAGTTGGTAAAGCAAACTCTTAAACATAATCCGCCTGATATTTTAATAGAAATATCGCGCGATATCTGTAATATTTATGACTTTTATAAAGCAGATGAATTGATTGAAAAGGGACAAAAAGCAACAGAAATGAGTATCCTCGATTACAAAAACAAATCATAAAACTCCCCTGAAACAGACAAAATATTATTGAATAAATAAAAATATAAAACTATGCAGAAAAGTGAAATATTAAATATTATTCTTCTCGCCATCATATTGGTGTTAGTAATTCTATTGATAAGAAAAAATGTCAGTGCCACCAAAGCTTCACCGGCGGCAACGAATACGCCTGAAAGCACTCAGGCGGCAACATCGGCTCCATTTAACAAGAGATCTCTGGGTGTCAGAAGCGAGATACATCCCAAACCTGCTTTGGTGATAGGCTCCTACGACAAAGATGGCAACCCCAACATAATGACTGCTGCCTGGGTCGGCATTTGCAACTCCGACCCACTTAGCATTTCCGTCTCCATGCGCCCGGCCACCTATTCGCATGGTAATGTTACAGAGACAAAATCATTCACCGTGAATATACCCTCCGCGCAGATGGCTAAGTATGTAGATTACGCAGGTCGGTTTTCGGGAAAAGATGTAAATAAGTTTGAGGAGACAGGGCTCACTCCCGTAAAAGGAGAATTTGTAAATGCACCATACATTAAAGAGTTTCCCATTGTTATCGAGTGTGAAGTTACGGAGTATCATGATCTTGGTTCGCATAGGCAGTTTATAGGTAAAATTGTCGATGTAAAAGCCGATGAGGCCATCTTAAATGCCGATGGTAAGGTAGATGTAAATCTGTTGAATCCGCTTATTTACGCAGGAGGAAACTACTATGAAACAGGTCGTTTAATTGCAAAAACAGGCGCTTCGCTGGACAAGATAGACGGTAAACCATTCGTTCCCGACTATAGTAAAAAATATGATAATGAAGCATTGGAGGTGATACATAATCGCAAGAGTGTACGCCATTTTACCGACCAGCCGGTTTCAAAAGAGCAGCTGGAGACATTGCTGCGGGCAGGTATGGCCGCTCCATCAGCATTAAACAGACAGCCCTGGGCGTTTTATGTTGTCACTCAACGTGAGACCCTCGATGCCCTGGGAGAACAGCTGCCCAACGCCTCGATGTTGAAGCAGGCACAAGCCGCTATTTTGGTGTGCGGCGATATGGAGAAGGCCGGAAAATTAAAAGATGAAGGCTATTGGGCACAAGACTGCTCTGCAGCAACGGAGAATATCCTCCTCGCCGCAGAAAGTATCGGCTTAGGAGCTGTGTGGACGGCTTCTTTTCCATATAGCGACAGAACGAAAGTGATTATTGAGGAGCTCAAAATACCGGAAAAATATGTGCCCCTAAATGTTATTCCCATTGGGTATCCTACGGGCGAAGACACGCCTAAAGACAAGTGGAATCCGGAAAATATCATTTGGTATTAAGATAAACATTAACATGCCACAAATGAATAAGATCATTATCAGAATTTCAGCCTTACTAATTATCGCTGTTGCTGTTATCAATTGTAATCCAAATCAGCAAACACCATCAGATATCACCCCGAATAAAGTCGTACCATCTGAGAAATTACTTTCGTATCAGCAGATGGAGCTAATAGGCTTTATTCATTTCTCGTTAAATACATTTACAAATAAGGAGTGGGGATTTGGCGATGAGGATCCGGGGTTGTTTAATCCCAGTCAACCAGATGTGGAACAGTGGGTGACAACAGCCAAGGCCGGCGGACTCAAACAACTGATACTCACGGCCAAACACCACGATGGCTTTTGTCTGTGGCCCAGTAAATATACGGAGCACACCATAAAAAATAGTCCATATAAAGATGGCAATGGTGATATCGTAGGGGAGTTTGTAAAGGCATGCAGAAAGCACGGATTAAAGGCGGGGCTGTACTTGTCGCCCTGGGACAGGAATCATAAAGATTACGGCAACCCGGCCTATATTACATATTATAAAAACCAACTCAGGGAGTTGCTCACACAATACGGAGAGATAAATGAGATCTGGTTTGATGGAGCAAACGGAGGAGACGGCTATTACGGGGGAGCTAATGAGAGACGAAATATCTGTTCCAAAACATACTATGGCTGGGACGAAATTTTTTCTCTGGCTCAGGAGCTACAGCCCAATATCAAAATCTTCTCAGACATAGGCCCTGATGTGCACTGGATTGGCAACGAAAAAGGTATTGCAGGCTTTACTTTTTGGTCAACCATGAGTACCGACAGCCTAACCATTGGCGGTTCATTCCAGGATTATTTAAACAGTGGTGATCCTGAAGGGAAGCGTTGGATAGTGGGGCAATGTGATGTTTCCATCCGACCCGGCTGGTTTTATCACAAAACGGAAGACGATTTTGTGAAGACGCCACAGGAATTAACGGACATTTACTATAAATCTGTTGGTCGGAATGCCGTGCTGCTGTTAAACCTCCCGCCCGACCAAAGGGGGCTTATTCACGAAACCGACGCACAGGCACTTACAGATTTCAAAAAGATAATTGACGAGACATTTTCTGTGGACCTGGCAAAGGGAAAAGCCGCCAAAGCAAACAATTATCGTTTAAACCATAAAAAGTTTGCACCCGAAAATGTTGTGGATAACAGCAACAAGAGCTATTGGGCCACCGATGACTTCATCTTTCCGGCAGAGCTAGTAATAGACATGCGTAAGGAGACGCTGTTTGACAGAATAATGATTCAGGAGCCTGTGAGATTTGGTCAGAGAGTTAGTCAATTCAGGGTTGCCATAATGGGTGAAAACGGTTGGGAAATAGTTTTTGAGGGAACCACCATTGGGTATAAAAGATTAATCCGCATTCCGCCTGTCACAACCACCAAATTAAGATTGGAGATTCTTGAAGCCAACAATACGGTCGCCATCTCTAACATTGGAATATTTAAATCTTCTGACAAAGAGAGCAACAATTTTTAACATCTTAGCGTGCAGCCATCCAAAAGCTGTTGTGCTTTCCAAGGAGTGTAAGGGTATTGTGGTAAAAAGCAACTAACATACTACTGATATCCTTTTTCAGTTTAAAAAACACTAAATGAAAGGAACGCTGTGTCGCTTTAGTGTTTTTTGTGACTTTATTATTTCTTTGTGTTCTGTTTTTTCGATGTGCAAGACTGAGGGTGTATTATTAAGACCAATTCCCGGTTAAGAATTTCCTTATATGATAATGTTCAACACCTTCATAAGAGCTACCTGAAAAAGCATCCATAGTAACAACAAGTTTCCTATAGTTATCATTGATTTTAAGCAGGTTTCCAAATTCTCTTTTAACGGTTTTTTCTTCTTTAAGAAACAGCGCTACCTGGACATACATCTTCTCTGAGTCTTTTTCACAAACAAAGTCTATCTCCCCTATATTTAATACGCCAACTTTTACATCCCATCCACTACATACTAAGTGATTAAAAACCACATTTTCCAACACCTTCCCAATGTCATAGGGCTTGTAGCCAATGATAGCACTTCTGATTCCTATATTTTCAAAATAATTCTTGCTTCCCGTTTCAAAGATCTTCTTTCCCGTGATATCATATCTGTTCACTTTATGAATAATAAATGCATTGGACAGGTATTCAATATAGGTCTGAATTTGATTTGGGGAAATTTTTATCTGTTGTGACTTCAGATAGTCGCTGATTCCTTTTGCAGAGAAGAGATTTCCAACATTATCAGCAAGGAACTGAACAAGTTGTTCAAGAAGATGGACTGCACGAATATTATATTCGTTCAATATAGCCAATATTATAATTATGATTGTAATTTTGAGCGCACCAGCCTGCGGAATATCATCAAAGATACAGAGGATGTTTTTGTTTTACTTTTCCGAAAAAAGAAAAAACAACAAAGCCGCAATACCTACGGCATTGTAACGAACGCCCGTAGATCATCGGTGCCTGAAAAAAACACAAAATCTAATTTTTTGTAACCCGTTGATAGAGAATTAAAATATTAGAAGTAATTTTGGATAGAATCGTCTAAAAAAATTGAAAAAGAAATTCAAATTGAATTTATCAAGTCAAAGGTACTAACAGAACTGGAGGACTTAAAATACTCATAGATTGGATTAAACGAAACAATTAATTCAATCAAACAAAAAGATGCTTAATGGGTGAAAACACAAAATATACAGATCAGACTGATTTAACTTTTTTCACAAATGAAAATGGAAGTAGTTTACTAAATCGTTTTAAAGCAACATTAAAGGACACTCAGCTTTTTGATGTTCTTGTTGGTTATTTCAGGGCGAGCGGTTTTTATCAATTGTACGAATCGCTTGAGCCAGTTGAAAAAGTAAGAATACTTGTTGGACTGAGTGTTGACAGAGATTCTTATGATATTTTACAATATCATGAACAGCTCGGAATGATTGATTTTGAATCACATCAGAAAACGAAAAAACAATTTCAGGCAAACCTTAAAACTGAAATTGAAACAAGCGATGAAAATGACAATAAGCTTGAATTGGGTATTCGTAAATTTATTGAATTCCTGCAACAAGAATGTAAAAACCCTGATGATGATAAAGCTAATGGGGGAAATGGAAGAAAGTTAGAAATCAGAGCATATCCTTCAAAAAATATCCATGCAAAAGTTTACATCGGAAAATTTCATCCCGAAGACAGGGATTACGGTTTTGTCATTACGGGTTCAAGCAATTTTTCAGAATCAGGGTTTGTAGCGAACAGAGAGTTTAATGTAGAATTAAGAAAAAATGCAGATGTAAAGTTTGCAGAAAAACAATTCAATACACTTTGGGCTGAGTCGGTTGATATTTCAGAAGATTTTGTTGATACGATTACAACAAAAACATGGTTGAACGACCAGATTACGCCATACGAACTCTATTTGAAACTAATTTATGAATACTTAGAAGAAGATATTAACCTGGAAAACCAGTTCGAGCCATTTTTGCCCGATGGGTTTATGAAATTAAAATACCAAAGTCAGGCTGCAATTCAGGCAAAGAAAATATTGGAAACGTATAACGGAGTTTTTCTTGCTGATGTGGTTGGACTTGGAAAAACATTCATAACCGCTTTACTTCTACAGCAAATTCAAGGTAAAACTTTAGTAGTTTGCCCACCGGTACTAAAAGATTACTGGAAAGATTCACTTTTTGATTTTGGAATTCGGAGTTTTGAAGTAGAATCGCTTGGCAAATTGGAACACATATTAAAGAAAGGTTTGGAACGATACGACTATGTAGTTGTTGATGAAGCACATCGTTTTAGAAATGAAAACACCCAATCGTATGCCAATCTACTTGATATTTGCAGAGGCAAAAAAGTTATTCTTGTAACGGCAACTCCTTTAAACAATACCGTTGATGATATTTTTGCCCAACTCAAATTATTTCAGGCACCAAAACAATCAACAATTCCAGGAGTTCCAAATCTTGAAAAGTTTTTTGCTTCGCTAAGAACTAAGCTAAGCAAAGTAGAAAAAGACGACCCTGCGTATAAAATACTTATTAAAGAAGTTTCCAACGAAATTAAGAACAGCATATTAAGATATGTTATGGTTCGCAGAACACGTTCCGATGTTGTGACATATTTTAAAGGGGACATCATTAAACAAGGTTTGGTGTTTCCTGAATTAAAAGACCCCCATAAAATTGTGTATGAATATGAAGGTAAACTGGAAAACACTTTCAAAGCAACGATAAAATTACTTCACTCTTTCACTTATTCTCGATACACACCTTTGTTGTTTTATATTGGCAACAAACAACTAACTGAGTTTGAAAGACAGCAACAACGCAACGTTGGTGGTTTCATGAAAGGCATTTTGGTAAAACGTCTGGAAAGCAGCTTTTATGCATTTCGACAAAGTGTTGACCGTTTTATCCTTTCCTATGAAAACTTCATTTCAATGTTCGAAGCAGGCACGGTTTACATAAGCAAAAAAGTAGATGTTTACGACTTGCTTAAAAATGACGACATTGAAAAGCTCGATGAACTGGTTGAGCAAGACCGAGCCAACAAATACGATTCAAAAGACTTTATAAAGGATTTTAAAGCAAAACTTGAATTCGATTTACAGGTTTTAAAACAAGTAAAAAAATTATGGCAAAACGTTGATTCTGACCCTAAACTGGAACAGTTTATTTATGAATTGAAAAAAAGCAAGTCTTTAAAAAGCAACAAGATTGTGGTTTTCACAGAATCAAAAGAAACAGGTGATTACATTTATGATGCTTTACAAAAAGAATTCCCTGAAAAGGTGATGTTCTATTCGAGTACGGGCGGGCGACATACAGATTTAAAACTTACATCAAACCACATTGTGTCCCGTGATATTATTCAGGCTAATTACGACCCGAACAGAAAACCGAAGGAGCAAGTGGATGATTTGAAAATATTAATTGCCACCGATGTTTTGGCTGAGGGAATTAACCTTCATCGTTCCAATGTAATTATCAATTATGATTTGCCCTGGAACCCCACAAGGATATTACAAAGAGCCGGACGTGTGAATCGTTTAGGCAGTACATTCCCAAATGTGCATATTTTTAATTTCTTCCCAACAACACAATCCGACGAACACCTTGGATTGGAAGTGAACATCACCAACAAAATCCAGATGTTTCATGATATTTTGGGGGAAGACGCCAAATATCTGACCGATGGCGAAGAAATTGGAAGTCAGGAATTATTCAACACATTAAATAACAAAAAGGCTTACACCGGTGAAGATGAAGAAGGAGATTCTGAATTGAAATATTTGGAATTAATGCGAAAAATAAGAGACGAAAATCCGGATTTATTTCAAAAAATTAAAAACTTGCCCAAGAAAGCTCGTTCAGGATTTAAAAAATCAAAAATAGAAAGTAACCAACTGCTTACCTTTTTCAGAATTGGCAAACTCAAAAAATTCTACGTTAACAAAAACGGCTCGTCAAACGAGATTACTTTTTTTGATGCTGTTTATAATTTGGAATGTACACCTCTAACCAAAAGGGCAAAAATACCCGAGGATTACTACCATTTGCTGCAAACCAACAGGGCTCGTTTTGAGTTGGACACAACCATTGGCGATGAACCTAAAAAAACGCCCGGGGGTCGCTCAAATATGAAATACATTGAACAACGCTTGAAAGACAAAGCTTTTAAAAACTTCAAAGGTTTTACCGATTCGGACGATGAATTTTTAGAAAGTGTAAAAAATATTTTGTTGCTCGGTACAATGGCAAAACGTACTGCACGGGATATTAAAAATGAACTGGAACGAACCATCGACCCATTAGAAGTTATCAATATTTTGCGAAAACATATACGAGCAACGGCAATTGAAAACAGTCGCCAAAACCCCGATGGCTATCGGGGTCAAAAACGCGAAGTTATTTTGTCGGGCTATTTGATAAAATAGAGTTTTAACTATGGCGAAGTTGCCACAATTAAAATTAAATATTTGCAGAAAACAGGAACGTATGAAAAAAGAAATATCTATACTAAAAGTAAAAGAACAAAATATATCATTCTTTTATAAAAATGAAGAAGATTATATTTCACTAACTGATATTGCTCGCGTTAAAAATGCTGAAGAGCCCAAAGATGTAGTAAAAAACTGGTTTAGAAACAGAAGCACAGTGGAGTTTTTGGGACTTTGGGAACGAATAAACAACCCAAACTTCAAAGGGGTCGAATTCGACCCCCTTTTAAAAGAAGCAGGTAGCAATAGTTTCACCTTATCTCCTACAAAATGGATAACAATGACAGCTGCTATTGGTATTATTTCTAAAACAGGAAGGGGAGGTGGCACTTTTGCGCATAGAGATATTGCTTTTGAATTTGCTTCCTGGATAAGCGCTGAATTCAAATTGTTCTTAATAAAAGAATTTCAACGCTTAAAAAATGACGAAAACCAAAGACTTCAATTAGAGTGGAACATTCAAAGAACGCTCTCAAAAATCAATTACAAAATACATACAGATGCTATAAAAGAAAACATCGTTCCTGCCCTTTCTAAAACCCAAATCAATTTTGTTTATGCCAATGAGGCTGATTTGCTCAATGTTGCCCTCTTTGGAACTACCGCAAAACAATGGAAAGAAGCAAACCCGGAAGCAAAAGGGAATATGCGTGATGAAGCAACTATTGAACAACTTGTCGTGTTAAGCAATATGGAAAGCATCAATGCTTTGCTAATTGAACAAGGCTTAGCTCAAAAAGACCGATTAGTTCAATTGAATAAAGTTGCCATCACACAAATGAAATCCTTATTAGCCACTAATTCCTCTCGGAAATTGAAAGAATAACTATGGACAAGAATTCTGCAATACAGCTTATAGAAGATACGTTCAACGCCAAATTTGACGAAAACCAGTTTACCCTTTTTATCAAAAACTTTTTGAACGATATTGAACAGGGCGACAAAGTGAGGTCGTATTCCGGCAATTACATTTGGGACGACCATAAAGACCACATCAACACCTACAAACGCATAGGGAAATACATCGACCCCGAAGGCGATGCGCTGGACGTACTAATTGTTGAAGTAAAATCGGTGGCAAAACTGGAACGTGCCCGGACTGCATTGCGGAATTTTGTCATCAAACACCTGAGCAAATTCGATAAAGATTATGCCCTTGTAGCATTTTACTCAAAAGAAGATGACGGAACCGACTGGCGTTTTTCTTTTATAAAATTGGAGCATCAGGCATATCTTGATGAAGACCTGTCTGCCGGACAGGCAGGAAAACAAAAGGTAAAAACCCGCAAAGAATTTACTCCTGCCAAAAGGTATTCCTTTTTGGTGGGTAAATATGAAAAGGCGCATACGGCAAAAACTCAAATACTCCCACTACTTCAAAACATTGCCAATAACCCTAGCATAGAAGAAATTGAAAATGCCTTTAGCATTGAAAAAGTTACGGATGAATTTTTCGGGCAATACAAAGATTTGTATATAAAACTGTTCGAACATTTTGAAAACGACACCCACATACAATCCGAATTAGTAAAAGCCAATATCGACAACACCCGATTTACAAAGAAACTACTCGGGCAAATTGTTTTTCTCTATTTTTTGCAGAAAAAAGGTTGGTTGGGTGTGCCACAAAACGAACATTGGGGCAAAGGCAAAAAACGTTTTATTCAGGAATTGTTTGAAGAAGCCCAAACTAAAAACCAGAACTATTTTAAAGATTACCTGCAACCCCTGTTTTACGAAGCTCTGGCAAAAGAACGGAACAATGACCTGCCTGCCGGTCAGGCAGGAAATTCCTATTACAAACGTTTTGATTGCCGGATTCCATTCCTAAACGGTGGATTGTTTGAGGCAGAATATGATTGGGAAACTGCCAATATTACCATTCCTGAGTATATTTTCAGGAATGAAGATAAAAACAAAGCCGGCGACACAGGAACAGGTGTTTTAGATGTTTTCGACCGCTACAACTTTACGATAAAAGAAGACGAACCGTTGGATAAAGAAGTAGCTGTTGACCCTGAAATGTTGGGGAAAGTTTTTGAAAACATGCTCGAAATTACCGAGCGAAAAAGCAAAGGTGCTTTTTATACCCCGCGCGAAATTGTGCATTATATGTGCCAGGAAAGCCTGATTCACTACTTGGATAATTCCTTGGAAGGAAAAGTTAAAAAAGCCGATATTGAAACCTATATCCGTGAAGGACATTTTACTTTGGAAAACGACCAGCGTGTTGCCAATAAAGGAACAGAAACCAAAGATTACAGCTACCAAATCCCTGAAAGCATACGACAAAATGCCGAGCTGATTGACCGGAAACTGAGCGAAATACGGATTTGTGACCCTGCCATAGGTTCGGGGGCTTTCCCGGTAGGTTTGTTGCACGAACTGGTAAATGCTCAATTGGTTTTAAAACCCCATTTGAGCAAAGCCTATTTAAATAAGAAGTTAGATGGCTATGGCTTTCAATTTCAAGAAAGTATAAATGAAAGCCGCTATGTTTACCGTTTGAAACGCCACATTATTCAGGAAAGCATTTACGGGGTGGATATTGATGCTTCAGCTATTGACATTGC
>CAYYSU010000050.1:0-17332 GCA_964474455.1 uncultured Bacteroidales bacterium | reverse complement strand
GTCTCAAAAACCGATGGGGTAGTTCCCGTGCCGGTTCGATCCCGGCTCCGGGTACAGGGATCACAAAGCACTGTAAAACATTGGTTTTATGGTGCTTTTCTTATTCGGAGAGACCAAAAGTGTTATGAAGGATCAGGGGTAATAGTTGGGTCACTGTCGCTTTTTAAAAAATTATTACACAGAGTGTTTTTTCGTTATACTTGATTTAACAACAGGTGACTTTTCAAGTTTTCTTTTCTCATCTTCTATTTGGTTTGAAGTCATACTGACTTCCACAGCGTGCTTTTCCGCACAAGGAGTAAACAGGTAATTACATTCTCCCTATCTTTGCCCTATGGCAAACGATATTCCTATGACATGGGAGAATATCATCTCTCATCGCCGCACCGGCAGCTCAAGCGAACAAGAGCAGCAACGCACTGACTTTCAGCGCGATTACGACCGCCTTATCTTCTCCAGCGCTTTTCGCAGGCTTCAAAACAAGACACAGGTATTCCCGCTGCCGGGGAGCACATTTGTTCATAACAGACTTACACACTCTCTGGAAGTTGCGAGTGTGGGGCGCTCGCTGGGAAAAATGACCGGCAGTGTTATTGCTCAAAAAGGGAGACTCTCAGAAAAAACAAAAGATTTCTATCGCCATGACCTGAGTAATGTTATTGCAGCGGCATGTCTGGCTCACGACATAGGGAATCCGGCATTTGGACACTCCGGCGAAGATGCCATATCGGACTATTTCCGTGAGTCGGAAGGAAGACTTAAGGAGAGGTTTTCCGCTGACCAATGGCAGGAGCTGTGCGACTTTGAAGGCAACGCCAATGCCTTCCGAGTACTGACACATCACTATCAGGGGAAAAGCTCCGGAGGATACCGTCTCACATACTCAACCCTGGCAGCGACACAGAAGTATCCCTGTCAAAGAGCGGCAAAGGATAAAAAACACCGTCACACCAAAAAGTACGGATTCTTCATCAGCGAAAAAAAAACCATAATAGACCTCGCAAAAGAGGTGAATATGCAACAGTGTGGCCAAAACCCGCTGGCGTATTTTCGCCACCCTTTCGTTTATCTCACCGAAGCCGCCGATGACATCTGCTACCGGATTATAGACCTGGAGGATGCGCAACGCCTGGGCATAGTGAAATATTCCACAACAGAAAAGCTGATGCTGGAGCTATTGCATTCGTTCAACGATGACAAGGATTACCATAAAACACTCAAAACACTTGAGGGAATTGGTGACAACAACGAGAAGACATCATACCTGCGGGCAAAGGTTATCAATTACCTTATTGAGGCCTGCACAAAAATCTTCACAAAAAACCTTAACACTATCCTCACCTGTACCTTCGATAGCACTTTAATGGAGGAGGTGGAAGCACAGCACCCGGCACTCAAAGAGATCAAGAAGCTCAGTATCGAAAAGATTTACAGCCACGACACCGTGGTTCATATCGAGTTGGCCGGTTATCATGTAATGTCGAAGTTGCTGGATCTGTTTGTACCTGCGGTACTGAAAGAAGAAAACCTGCGCAGCAACAAGCAGAAAAAAACGTTACGCATGCTTCCGGAGCAGTATCGTCCGCAAGGCGGCAACAGTGCTTATGGAAATGTAAGGCTTGTTTTAGATTACATCAGCGGCATGACCGATTTGTATGCCACAGAGTTTTATCAGAACGCCTTTGGTTTCCAGGTGCCGAAGCATCGGTAGAGCTGCAGGAAGATTAATAAATATTTTTTTAACCGCTAAGACGCAGAAACGCTAAGGGTAAATTTTGTTGTAATATTTTAACCGTGAAGACGCAGAAACGCTAAGGGTAAATTTTGTTGTAATATTTTAATCGCGAAGACGCAGAGATGCTAAGATATAAAAATATTTTTCTTCGCGCCTCTGCGCCTTTGCGGTAAAACCCAATTTCTCTTCGCGCCTTTGCGGTGAACAGAATCTATAAGTTTTTATCAATAAGCGTCCTGATATCTGCTGATGACGGGCGAGGTGCATCACTGCTGATTACCTTGCCGTCTTTTGAGAATAACATAAAACGAGGAATGCCGAAGATTGCATAATCGCGGGAGATCCCCTTCATGCCATCATTACCCCACTCGGAGCCGGCATAAAGTTGTATGCCACATAATCCTTCTTCTTCCACCATCTTAAGCCACGCCTCTCTATCTGAATCGGTAGAGATACTCACAAAAACGATTTTTTGTCCATGGTAATCCTCTTCCAGTTTCTTCAGGGATGGGATCTCGCCTATGCAGGGGGAACACCACGTTGCCCACACATCAACATACACGAGGCTCCCTTCAAATGAAGATAAAGAGTACTCTTTCCCATCCTTATCAGGATATGTAAAACCAATAGCCTCTTCACCCTCTTTAGGCACTGCTTCCACCATAGCTTTGCGCTCACTCCAGTGCTTCAATGTTGCAGCAATCTCTTTCATCTGACCTGCTACATATTCCTCGTCTGTCACGTCGGCAAGGTATCCTTTTAGTGTAGATTCATAATCCTTAAGCGCCTGTTCAAATGCATCAAAATCCAATGCCGTCAGGTTGGCATAAAAATTACTTTCACGGGTGAGTAGATCTTTTTTCATAAAGAAGTTACGAACATCATCGCCATAGTTTTCAAACAATTTTGCCAGCTTCGATTGTCTGTTGATATAATACTGAAGGGTTCTTTCCAGTTGATTGATTTCTGATGTAACAAAAACAGTGTCCTTAATTGCTGTAAGCTTATCTTTTACCTCAATTAGAAATTTGTTGAGTGAATCCTCATACTCCTGTGTTGTTCCAAGGTAATATATCTCACCAAAGAAATCGCCCTTCTCCTGAAGCATATATTTTTCTGCCAGGAAAGATGACGCCGGACTACCGGTGTAAGTTATGGTTTCATCGAATAATTCTGTGTCGATAGTAAGATGAATTTCCTCGCCGGGAGAAATATACATTGCGGTAGTTTCCACCCCTTGTTTAAAGCTGATGTACTGTGCTGAGTCGATAACAAAGGATATCTCGAATGCTCCATCGGCCAGCGTGGTAGCATAGGTAGTATCGTTGGCGACAAACTCTACTGTTTCACCAATAGGGTTGGTTACTTTACCGGTGATTGTAACCTGATTGGGGTTTTGCTTTGTACATGCGAAAAGCATGATAGCACTAACAAGGATAATAAAGATGTTGTTTTTCATGGATTATGTATTTTGGGCTAAGATAATATTTTAAAAAAAAAGAACCCAATCTAAAAATGATTATTACCTACATAACAAAATAACAAAAAACCACGTTCCCAGATGCTGTTTCCATCCCAGCCCTATCGGGATAATGAAACAGGTTTTAGGGAGATAATAGCTGCAAATGGTTAAAAAAACAGGATGCTCCGCCTGTAGCTTAAGGAATAAATCTAACGATTCATTGGACTTAAGAATCAAAAAAAACCGTATTTTCGTTGGCTAAAAAAGACTATTGAGATGAATAAAGAGAGAATATCAGCATATTTACCACTAATGCTGGCGCTGGCGCTGGTGTCAGGAATTCTTATCGGCTTTATGATATATCCCGACAAGGCACAAAAAACAAATTCTTTCTTCACAATAAAGGCAACGGAGCAGAGCAAGGTTTCACAGGTTCTCGACTATATTGAGCAGGATTATGTGGATACAGTAGATATAAATGCCATAGAAGAATCGGCGATAATAAGTATGCTGGAGGAGCTGGATCCACATTCAGTATATATACCAAAAGAGGAGTTTGAGAATGTCTCTGAGTCGCTACAAGGTAATTTTGAGGGTATTGGAATACAGTTTCGCATTGAGCAGGATACTATAACGGTTGTGAAGACCATCCCCAAAGGGCCGTCGGAGAAGGTAGGACTTCTGGATGGTGACAGGATTGTGATGGTTGATGACAGTCTGGTAGCCGGTGAGGGGCTGAAGAATACTGACGCGGTAAAACTACTTAAAGGTCCGAAAGGCTCGTTGGTTAAGGTGGGAGTATACCGTCGAGGTTTCGATGAGTTATTACCATTCACCATTACCCGCGACGTAATACCAACTCGCAGTGTGGACATTGCATATATGCCAAATGACAGCACTGGATACATAAAGGTAAATACTTTTTCCGTGAATACGGGTACGGAGTTTTCCTCGGCCTTACAAGAACTGGCGAAACCTGAGATGACACAGCTAATTGTGGATTTGCGCAATAACACCGGAGGATATCTGCAAGCAGCAATTAAGATGGCTGATGAATTCCTCCCAAAAGGGCAAACCATTGTATATACCAAAGGGCTTAACAGACCCAAGCGCTATGCTGTTGGCACAGGCCATGGACAATATGAAACAGGTAAGCTGATTATTCTAATCGACGAGGGTTCTGCTTCGGCAAGTGAAATCGTGGCAGGGGCTGTTCAGGATAATGACAGGGGAGTCATTGTAGGTCGCAGATCATTTGGGAAAGGCCTGGTGCAGGAACAACATCCTCTCAACGATGGCTCGGCGGTACGCATTACGGTTTCCCGTTACTTCACCCCTACCGGTCGTTCCATACAGAAACCCTATGGTGAAGATGCTGTAGATTATTTCATGGAATACTACGAGCGTTTTAGCAATGGCGAACTGGAGAGTATCGACAGCATCCATTTTGCTGACTCTTTAAAATACTACACCCCTGCAGGAAAAATAGTTTATGGGGGCGGTGGTATTATGCCTGATATTTTTGTGCCCCTGGAGCGCATAGACGATAATGAATTCTACTACCAAATAATCAATAAAGGACTGTTATATAGCTGGTCTTTCACATACACCGACACACATCGCAGTGACTTCGAGCACTTCAAAAACGCTGAAACATTTATCAATCATTTTCAAATTTCAAATGCACTCTTCAACGAACTTTTGAAATACTGCAAGGAGAAAGGTGTGGATGAAACTATCAATCATGACAAAAAGATTGAGAAAAAGATAAAAATCCTTATGAAGGCATATATTGCCAGGAACCTGTTTGATGATGAAGGTTTTTATCCTGTGTATCACGATATTGATAATGGCTTTCACATGGCAAACAGCTCATTTACAGAAATGTAAAATAAATATTTTTATATAAAGAAAAGATACTTTCACGATTGAACAACAGGGCTCATTAGGTGTTTATAGAGTACATTCAAATATTTCTATATGTATATAAAAAAATTTGCAATAGTGCTGGGAGTTTTGATTCTGATGATTCAAGCTCCTGTAAATGCTCAAAAATCAATTATTAATCAAATAAACGACTTAACTATGCCTTTTGAACTACCTGCGCTTCCTTATGCAATGAATGCATTGGAGCCACACATTTCACAGAAAACACTTGAATTTCATTACGGAAAACACCATCAGGGATATGTAAACAACCTCAACAAGCTTGTTACGGGAACAGAGTTTGAGAACGCAACACTTGAGGAGATAATAAAAAAAGCTGACGGTGGCATCTTTAATAACGGTGCACAGGTATGGAATCATACATTCTACTGGAACTGCCTGAGTCCTAATGGTGGTGGTAAGCCTGAAGGTGCACTTGCTGAAGCTATCAACAAAAAATATGGTTCTTTTGAAGCCTTTCAAGAGGAGTTTACAAAAGCATCATTGACACTATTTGGTTCAGGATGGTCGTGGCTGGTAAAAGATGAAAATGGCGAACTTGATATCATCAAGGCTAGCAATGCCGGCAACCCGATTCGTGATGGGAAGACTCCACTTCTGACTTGTGATGTTTGGGAACATGCGTACTATCTGGATCGCCAGAACGCACGACCTGCATACCTTGCTGAATACTGGGAGCTTATCGACTGGAAAGCCGTTGCTAAAAGATTCTAATGAAAATAATACAATTTATTAAGGCCGTTTCCTTATGGAAGCGGCCTTTTTTTATTTTTTCAAGAAGAAAAAGACCTTTACATCGGGCAGCAAACTATTAATCAAGGTATTACAAGGAACAGGTTTATTCCACTGTGACCGATTTAGCCAAGTTTCGCGGCTGATCAACGTTGGTACCTCTCATAACAGCGATATGATACGCTAACAGCTGCAATGGTATTGTTGCAATAATAGGGTTGAAAACTTCTTCCGTATCAGGAATTTCGATAACATAATCAGCGATATCCTTTACGATTGTTTCACCTTCAGTTACAATGGCAATAATTTTCCCATTACGAGCTTTTATCTCCTGGATATTACTAACTACCTTTTCGTAGGTACCCCGATTTGTGGCGATTACAACCACCGGCATTTCATGATCTATAAGAGCAATCGGACCATGTTTCATCTCTGCGGCAGGATAGCCTTCAGCATGAATGTAGGATATCTCTTTCAATTTTAGAGCACCCTCCATGGCGACAGGATAGTTATATCCGCGGCCCAGATACAGGAAGTTGCGGGCGTAGGTGTACACCCGGGCAAGATCTTTAACTATATCATTAGTCTGCAAAGCCTTTTCAACTTTCTCTGGCAGGGTCTCCATCTCATTCAAAAGGTGATGAAATTTTGTCACAGAGATTGTTCCTTTTAGATGTGCCAATCGCAGCGCAAGGAGTATTAATAAGGTTACCTGAGAAGTAAATGCTTTTGTGGAAGCAACGCCAATTTCCGGGCCGGCATGGGTATATGAACCGGCATCTGTGGCACGGGAAATACTTGATCCCACCACATTACAGATACCTATTATGGTAGCTCCTTTAGATTTTGCCAGCTCTATTGCCGCTAATGTATCTGCTGTTTCTCCGGATTGTGATATTGCAATAACAACATCTTTTTCATGTATCACAGGGTTCCTGTAACGAAATTCCGAGGCATATTCTACCTCAACAGGGATTCTTGCAAGCTCTTCTATGAGATATTCACCTACAAGGCCGGCATGCCATGAAGTACCACATCCCACAATCAGGATACGGTCGGCATTTACCAGTTTCCCTTCATATTCACGCATTCCCCCTAAAAAAACGAGGCCTTCCCTAGCTCTCAGGCGACCACGCATACTATCTTTAATTGACTTTGGTTGTTCAAAAATTTCTTTAAGCATAAAATGCTCATAGCCACCCTTCTCAAGAGCAGTAATATCCATTTCAAGAGTTTGAACATAGGGAGATTTAATAATATTATCTATAGATCTGACTTTAAGATCCCCGCCTCGTTTAATAAGAGCCACCTCCTCATCATTAAGGTAAACTACTTTGGATGTATACTCTACCAGAGGTGTGGCATCAGAAGCCACAAACATCTCATCTTTACCCAGGCCCACCACCAGCGGACTACTCTTCCTGGCAGCAATAAGCTCATCAGGATTATCCTTACAAATAACAACAATAGCATAAGCTCCCACCACCTGGCAAAGAGCCTGCTGAACGGCTTCAAAAAGAGAGTTTCCATTACATTTATATATATCTTCAATAAGATACATCAACACTTCTGTATCGGTTTCGCTTCTAAACTTATATCCACGTTTTTGTAGCTCAGCTTTTAGCGTAAGGTAATTTTCAATAATTCCATTATGAATCAGTGCCAGGTTTTCTGATTCGGAAAAGTGAGGGTGAGCATTAAGGGAGTTCGGTTCGCCATGTGTAGCCCAGCGTGTATGTGCGATACCAATGGTACCGGATACATCCTTTCCGGCGGTATAATGGTCAAGATCATCAACTCTTCCCTGAGTTTTAAACACGTTTAATCCATTATCACTAAGGATAGCAACTCCGGCACTGTCGTAGCCACGGTACTCCAGTCGGCGAAGTCCGTTTACAAGTATTGGGTAGGCCTGTTGACGACCTACATAAGCAACTATTCCACACATATAGTTAAGGTAATTAAGGGTTTACTCTTCTATTGATGTCAAAATAACCTGAGCTCTAAAACGCGGATTATCATCCAAAACAGGATTTAATGGGTTGGTACCATGTAGAACAAGGCGTTCTGAGTTAATAGAACCGCCGGAGACAACAAGCTCCAGGCCTTTATTCTCAATATCACCATTAATGACATGCTGTATATAACGTGTAATTCTAAAAGTATATGTTGCTGTTTCGCTATTATAATATCCGCCATAATACTCTGCTCCTTCCGAAAAATCCGGAATTAGAAGCAGTTCATCATCCTCATCATACATCATAACCTCCAGGTTTGCCGGAGGCGCATAAGTGGTATCTCTGTCAAGTACCTCCATAATAAGCTTAGCTTCATTAATGGCAGTATTTGTTGCATCTCCAAGGTTTGAAATAGCCGGTATTCGGAATACTGTTTTCACACCGCCCAAACCCTGAACAAACAGCTGCTCCATGCCTGCCGTTGTATCTCCCATCAGCTGTTGGGACAAAAGAGTAGATGCATTAGTATAGTCGTGTGCTATCTGTCCGTACCGGGGAGTATAAGTACTACAACGCATTTCAAAGGTTGTGGTATCAGAATTATTATGATAATAAACAACAACTTTAGATCTTGTGCTGAGTAAATTGATATCCAGCAGAGAGCCTTGTCCGGGAGATTCCACAGGATCAAACTTAAAGTACATCCCCCTCATAAAGTCGCTAAAAGTAGGGTTGTCAGCAAAATGTGAAGTCTCGGCGTCGAGAATCATCTGGGCAAAATCCACATTCAGAGGAATAGCAATACGCGCTGTTCCCATTGAGGAATCAGGATCCATCACACTATCTGTTGGCATAGGAGTAAACACAAAATCTCCTATTTCATCATGTTTATACTGACATTGACGGTTTGAATAATATGTGCTGTCAATTTCAATATCCTCATCAAGTTCATAAACGGTAACATGCAACTGAGAGGTAAGATCTCCATAGTAAGAGCCTGTATAGCTTAAATATACAATGACACTATCGGCCACGGGAGAGTCGCCAAAACTAGGGTTATTCTCAGTCATCCAAAGCTCCGTTACCAGGTCTGCAGTAGTAATACCAAAAACCGGATCGCAGAAAGAGCCAATAATGTTTACTGATGTTTCATCAGCACGTATGGAGTCCACAAGCACGGCATGTGCATATACTGAGAGTGTATCTGTATAAGTTGTATTGAGGTTATTCTCATCCATAAGATCCAGGCCTATCATGCCAGAATCCTTTTTACATGCGGACATCGTGCATGTAAAGGCAGAGATGAAAAGCATGAAGGAGAGTATTCGCAAAAACTTCGTTTGGGTCATCGTCAAAATTTATCGTTTCAGGATGCAAAGATAAAATTCCGCGCTAATTCTCTTCAGAAAGCTGATCATAAAAAGCGTTAATTCTATCAATGTAGTTCTCGTCGTCCTGATACTCAAGAGTTGGCTTATCTGCTTCTTTAATAAAATCAGCCAATTCCGGATTAATATTATCAGAGCCTATGATCAGTGCATCAGAATATTTTGCGGCACTTTTCATGATATTAACGAAATCAGGTTCCTTATAGTATATCAGATCTTCATTCTTTATTGCATCAAAAGCCAGCTTATCGATAAGCTTAGGGTTCATAGTTTCGGGAAAATCATCATTATAGAAGCTGGTGATAATTTTAGTGTCCTGATAAAGAGGGTTTTCACCATATGCAGTATTCAGATATAGAGGTACCAGTGAAGAGAGCCATCCATGGCAATGCACGATATCGGGTGGCCAGCCAAGTTTTTTTACCGTTTCAAGAACTCCGCGAGCGAAAAAAATCATTCTCTCATCATTATCATCATAAAATTTGGCATCTTTACCTCTGATGGTATATTTTCGGTGAAAATACTCTTCATTATCGATAAAATAGATTTGCATTCTGGCAGCCTGAATAGATGCCACCTTTATAATCAGAGGATGGTCGTTATCATCAATGATCAGGTTCATCCCCGAAAGCCTGATAACCTCGTGCAACTGGTTTCTACGTTCATTGATATTTCCAAAACGGGGCATAAAAGTACGTATTTCCTTTCCTTTCTCCTGAATCCCCTGTGGCAAAAACCTGCCAATTTTACTAATTTCTGTTTCAGGAAGATAAGGCATAATCTCCTGGGAAATAAAAAGGACCTTCTTCTTATCCATATTAGATGTCTTTTATAAATAATTGATAACGAACTGCAAAGATAATAAAAAAAAACAATCAAAATCCAATTTACCCACACAAAAATTCCTCAATACTTTAGGAACAGCCTCTTCCAGAAGGGTAAAATAGCACGAAACAAACCCTGGTAATATTATGTTTTAACAATTTTAGCATTTAATAACTACAGTTACGTCCTTCGAAAAACTCTCCTGAGACATTGGCTGTCAACACTTAAAATGCTTTCAAAAAAGCCTACATCTCATTTAAAATTGTATAAAGATTTTTCGTGAAAAATGACAATAATATTATAAAAAATATAAATTTGCTCTATTCAAAAAATTTGGAAAACCAAAAAGTCATGTATAAAATTGATAAGCACCCCATTTTAGAAGTTACAGACGGAGAAAAGGCAACATTCTTATACAATGGAAAAGAGGTAACAGGTCAGAAAGGGTTTACGATTGCAGCAGCTCTTCATCAGGCCGGGTTCCCTGTACACAGCCACAGCATAGCCAACAGAGAACGCAGCCTCGAATGTGGTATCGGGAAGTGTGGCGCCTGCGAAATGCTTGTGGATGGGCAGATAAAACGTATCTGCATCACAAAAGTTGACGGTGTCAGTGAAGTAAAAGAGGTGCCTCAAAATTATACTCCGGAGCATACTCATCAGGATGACACCAAGGCTATTAAGATTTTTAAAACTAAGGTGGCAATAATCGGAGCGGGGCCGGCAGGACTTGCAGCTCGTGAAGAGCTCCTGAAGCACGATATAGATAATATTGTTGTTGACAACAATAGCCAGATAGGTGGTCAGTTTAACATGCAGACACACCAGTTTTTCTTCTTCGAGAAAAAGAAAAAATTTGGTGGCATGCGTGGTTTTGAAATAGCAAAAACACTTGCCGGCGACAACCATGACGGAATATTCCTGGACTCTACGGTATGGGACATCCTCGATGGAAAACGCCTGGCAGTAAAAAACATCGCAACAGAAGAGATCTACTATATTGAGGCTGATCATCTGATTATTGCTACCGGCGCAATTCCTTTTATGCCTACCTTCGAGAATGATGATCTCCCGGGAGTTTACACTGCTGCTGTAGTGCAGAAGATGATGAACCAGGAGTTCACTCTTTTGGGTAAGAACGTTCTTACAATCGGTGCCGGGAACATTGGATATCTCACCAGCTACCAACTTATGCAGGCCGGCGCAGCAGTAAAGGCAATAATTGAGGCGCAACCAAATGAAGGAGGCTTCCCTGTTCAGGCCAACAGAGTGCGTCGCCTTGGAATTCCTATTTACACAGAACATATACTACTGAAAGCTATCCCCAACGAAAACCATGACGGAATCATCGGTGCAGTGATAGCGCAATCAGAAAACTTCAAACCTGTCCCCGGAACGGAGATGATCATAAAAGACATCGATGCCATAAACATATGTACCGGCCTGGTTCCTGACGATCAGCTTCTGATTAAAGGTAACGAGATATTTGGCCGTAATTGCTTCGGCGCTGGCGATGCGATACGTATTGGAGAAGGCACCTCCGCAGTGCTACGAGGAAAACAAGCAGCTTTCGACGTGCTTCAGGAGATGGGCTCTCGCTACAACTACGATGAATACCTGGCTCTCTCAAAAGAATACATCGACTCACAGCAGCATCCTGTAAGAGTGATTGATGAGCCATATATGCCAACAAAAGAACGTATGCAAGCCAAACCGTTCGTAATTATCGACTGTCTTTACGGTTTTGCATGTAACCCCTGTGAATTCGCATGCCCGCACGGTGCAATAACAAAAACATCGACCAGCACTACTCCAAAGATTGACTTTGAAAAGTGTATCGGTTGTATGCAGTGTGTGTACCAATGCCCGGGATTAGCTATTTTTGGTTATAACCTGAAAAAAGATTGGCTCTTCCTACCTATCGAATACGAAGCTCATGAGGGTAGTGAAGTTTTTCTGGTGGATAATGACGGCAAAAAACTTGGGGTGGGTGTTATTGAAAAAATCCTCAAAAAACCGAACAAAACTAATATCGCCAGAGTAAAATCAAATGATGTTCATGGTGAAGAGCTTACCGCAGTTCGTGGATTTATCATAAAAGAGAAGTATCCTGAAAAGATAGATTTCTATCCTAATGAAAATAATATTGATACTAAAACATACGTCTGTCATTGCGACGATGTGACACTTGACGAAGTTTTGCGTGTTGTGGGTGATCGCAAGTTCATTTCTGTGGATGAGATAAAACACACCACTCGTTTGGGAATGGGAGCTTGCCGCGGTAAACGTTGCATTCCACGTTTGAAGCAGATGGTTCGCAGATACGGAATCCAAGTTGTAGGTGATGCCACCCCTCGTGGTCCTTTGTCGAACCAGATCGGTATCGGGGAGATGTATCCCACTAACAAACCCGAAGAGTATGTTCTTAATGTTAATAGAAGCAAGATTCGCAAAGAGACGGCAGAGGTGCTCATTGCCGGTGGCGGTATAGGTGGTAGTGCACTGTTCCGTTATTTTGCCGAGAGGGGCAAGAAGCCTGTTATGGCAAACTATGGACGTGGTGCTTCCTGGCGTAATATCGCAGGAGGGCGTACTGCTTTTACCGTTCCCGAAATCGCCGATATCGCAAAAAACAACAACATTATATTCCGGGAGCTGCAGGATCTGAAAAACATTGACTATCGCGCCATTAATTATGTGAATTTTGCTCACGACGAGGCTACCTATAAAGCTCTTGAAGAGTCTATGGCATGGTCGGATGCAAAGATGATAGATCCAAAAGATTTCGCAAAGGAGATCTCTCCGCATATCAATCCTAAACTGGATAAATACAGTGCAGCACTTATTTCTCGCGAATGCTGGCAGGCAACGCCCGGCCGCGTGATTGATCTTATCCGTAGCATTGGCATTAATGAGGGTGGAACGATACTGGAAGACTGTAAGCTTATTGATGTGAGTAAATCCGGCGATAAATACATCGCATTACTTCGCGATCATGAAAATACATACGTTGAATATACCGTGAATCATTTTGTAAATGCTTTGGGGCCTGAGGCGGGAAAATTTGCCCGTAAGCTTGGCACCTTTCCTGGATTATTTCCCGTTAAGCACCAGGCATTCATCACCCGCCGGTTGCCATGGCTGGGTAAAGACGGAGCTCCGCTACCGATGATGATTGACAGAAAAAATTATAAAGGATTCAATGCCGTTTATGGGCAACAGCTTGCAGAGACAGGCCAGATTATAGGCTGTGCCAGCCCTACCATTGACGCTATGCAGTCGAACTCTAACTTAAAGATCAACTCTAAAGAGTTCCTGGAGATCTCCTCCGAGATATTTATTGACTGGTTACCAATGCTTTCTTCTGTTGGGTTCCAGGCGATATGGGCCGGTTATTATGTGGAGCCACGTATGTTTATCGACATAGAAAAAGGACTCTTTATCGGTTTACGAGGTCATGGATTTATGCTGGGCCAATATCTGGCTAAACTATATGTAAATCAATACTGCGGTGATGAGACTCCGGAATATTTCCATAGGCTGAAAGTTGACGGCGACGGGTTATTAGAAAGCTCATTTAAATAGGATTTGAATTAATCCAATTAATTATTTGTTTTTCACAATACCGGGGCGTACCTTTGCACCCCTTTTTATAAAAAGAGATTGAGGTGAATATCTTAAAAAAACTTGAAATCCCTTTTAAAGGGTTATCGGACGGCATTCATAAATATGAATACAATATTTCCGATTCGTTCTTTGAAGCAATTGAGTATTCAGATGTAAAAAAAGGTAGTATTACCGCTCAGATAACGCTCGACAAACAGCCAGGTATGATGCAACTGGAGTTTCATATCAAAGGTCATGTCATTCTTATCTGCGACAGATGCCTTGAAGAGTTTGAATTCCCCATAGAGAGCGATGATATCCTTATTGTGAAGATAGGACCGGAACCAAAAGAGGAGAGTGAAGAGGTAATCGTGATCACAGAAGAGGTGAATAAGCTGGAATTTTGGCATTACATCTATGAATATATTAGCTTACAAGTGCCTTATCGCAAAACACATCCTGAGGATGAGTATGGCAACAGCACTTGTAATACAAATCAGATAGAACTTATTGAGAAACTAAATTCTACCAACGATACAGACCCAAGATGGGACGCATTGAAGAATTTAAAATTTGACGACGAATAAAGTATTAACATATTAAAATAGACTTACAATGGCACATCCAAAACGTAAGATCTCAAAAACACGCAGAGATAAAAGAAGGACACATTACAAAGCTGAAACTCCTCAGCTGGCAACATGTGCAACTACCGGTGAAGTACATGAGTACCACAGAGCATATTGGGTGGACGGCAGCATGTACTACAAAGGACAGATGGTAATAGAAAGTTCTGAGAATCTTTAAATTCTTACCCTTTGCGGGAATTTGAATACGGAATTTTTCGTATCAGGTGAATTATACTCATAAGAACCGGAATATCAACGTAGATGGTGTTCCGGTTTTGTCGTATAAATACATTTCTGCACTATTTACACCACATTTATATAAAACTAATGCCTCTAAATTGATCATAAATTGTATTTTCGCAGACAAACTTCTTGCATATGAAACATATCAAAGCTGCAATAACAGGTGTAGGAGCTTATGTTCCGGAATATATTCTTAATAATGCGGAATTGTCTACAATGGTTAATACAACTGATGAGTGGATAATGACGCGCATAGGCATCAAAACACGACATATTATCAAGGAGGAGAATGAAGGTGCTTCTTTTGTTGGCGAGAAGGCAGTAAGACAACTGCTGGAGAAAACCAATACAGACCCCTCGGAAGTTGACCTCCTTATCTGTGCTACAGTAACACCGGATATGCCTTTTCCGGCAACAGCAAATATTATTTCTGACAAAGTGGGGATAAAGAACGCGTTTAGCTTTGATCTCAATGCCGGATGCTCAGGATTTCTTTATGCACTCACAACAGGTAGCCAATATATTGAAACAGGCAGATACAAAAAGGTCGTAATAGTGGGTGCGGAGAAGATGTCATCCATTGTCGATTATACCGACAGAGCCACATGCTGTATCTTTGGTGACGGTGCCGGAGCTGTAATGTTAGAACCCACAGAAGATGAATTTGGCATCATAGATCATAAGCTACAAACCGACGGAGTAGGACGAGTGCACCTTCATCAGGTGGCCGGGGGTTCTCAAAAGCCTGCATCTCACGATAGTGTTGATGCCCGTGAGCATTTTATTTACCAGGAAGGACAACCCGTATTCAAGTGGGCTGTTTCAAGAATGGCCGATGTATCTATCGACGTGATGGAAGACAATGGAATAGAGCCCGAGGAACTTACATGGCTTGTGCCACATCAGGCAAACCTCCGTATTATTGAGGCCGTGGCGCGACGTATGGGAATAAAAAAAGAGCAGGTGATGATTAACATTGAAAAGTATGGCAACACTACCGCTGCAACCTTACCGCTTTGTCTCTGGGAATGGGAACCTCAACTCAGGAAAGGTGATAACATAATCCTCACAACTTTCGGCGCAGGTTTTACATGGGGTGCCATGTATCTTAAGTGGGCTTACGATACGGAATAGGAATACTCAAAAATAGGAATACTGAAGGCTGTTCAAAAAAAATGAATGGCCTTTATTCATTGCCGGTTGTCGGGTTGAATTCCGTGATAATCCGGGCATTACTCAAGGAAACCCCGTATTACTTTATTTATAATGAACAATCCCACCTCATTCACAGTTTATTTAGCAAAATCAAATCAGATAAATTTTCACATTGTTATCATATGAAGATAAATATACTATTATCAACAATCACACTGTTTTTAAGTCTCTCATTGTCAGCACAACACACCGACGCCAACATCTTCGGGGATGTGCAGAGCCAGGGAGAACACATCCCCTTCGCAAACGTATATATTGAAGGCACGAAAATAGGAACCACCACTGATGCCACAGGTCACTACATGCTCATCGACATGCCAGTGGGAGAGTACACCATTATCGCTGATGCCATGGGGTTTATGCCTCAGAAAAAAAAGATAGATCTTAAATCCGGAGTATCTGTTGAAATAAACTTCGAACTAAAACAGCATACCATGGCGCTCGAAGAAATTGTTATCACAGGCACTAAAACAGCAAAACGAAAAACAGAAACGTCGGTAATAGTAAATGTCATTGATGCCAAAACCATTGAATCCGTGCAGGCATGCAATATCTCCGAAGGATTAAAATTCCAACCCGGTTTACGTGTGGAGACCGACTGCCAGACCTGCAACTACTCACAGCTTCGTATGAACGGACTGGGTGGCGGATACTCCCAAATCCTCATCAACGGCCGTCCTGTTTTCAGTCCTTTGCTGGGGCTTTATGGCATGGAACAGATACCTGCCAGTATGGTGGAACGCATAGAAGTAGTACGAGGTGGTGGATCGGCACTCTATGGCTCCAGTGCCATAGGTGGCACCGTAAATATCATCACAAAAATTCCCACCAACAACACCTACGACTTTGCCACTACCTATAACAACATAAACGGGGGTGCCAACGACTTTGTAGTTGATGGCAACATCTCCATGGTAACACGAAAGCGTAACGCCGGTGCCGTAATCTTCATCAACAAACGCGAACGCGAAGCCTACGACCATCCCGGAATCACTCTTTTGCCCGATGGAAGTCACATCAAAGAAAAAGACGGATATTCTGAACTCCCTCAGCTTAAGAACAACTCCTTTGGTGCGAACCTCTTTTACCGTCCGACACCAAACCAGAAGATAGAGGTAAATTTCTCCAGCCTGTATGAATATCGCTACGGCGGACAGATTACTGAAAGGAAACCACACTTTGCCATGCAGTCGGAAGAGCGTACGCATAACATCTTCATGGGTGGCGCAGATTATCACTATAACTCTAAAGATGATAACACTTCGTATATTCTGTATTTGGCAGGACAATATACCGATAGAGATCATTATACCGGACTATATCCGGTACGTGAGGAGTATACAACAGAAGAGGAGTTTATGCGGGTTGAGAGTGCACATCTTGCCCTACCTCCATATGGATTTACGCATAATACAACACTTCAGGCAGGCACACAGCTCAACCACCGTTTCTTTAATTTCTTCGGTGGAACGAATGTGGTCTCCGTGGGTGCAGATTACTCTTATGATGATATTCTGGACTCCATTCCAACCTATCAATATACCACTGATCAGACGACACACAATGTTGGTGTTTACGCACAGAGCGACTGG
>CAYYSU010000049.1:0-17754 GCA_964474455.1 uncultured Bacteroidales bacterium | reverse complement strand
GCCTCTGTTTCCTCCACCTTGTCTGTTTCTGTTGGCAAAGAACTCCTGCTTGCGGCGTTGCTTTTCCTTTTCAAACTCCTTCTTCTGCTCAGCATTCATGGGCTTATCAGTTTGTGGATACGGGTTATCTTTCACGATATTGATGCGCTGAGTTATTAGTCGTTCGATAGCTTTAATATAAGCATTCTCTTCCGGCTCACACATTGATATGGATATTCCTTGATCTCCGGCGCGGCCACAACGGCCAATACGGTGCACATAGGTCTCCGATTCGTTGGGGATGTCGTAATTGATCACATAGCGCAGTTTGTCGATGTCGATACCGCGGGCTGCAATATCTGTGGCCACGAGTACTCGTATCTTGCCGGCTTTAAAATCTCTCAAAGCATTTTGCCTTTGGTTTTGCGACTTGTCACCATGGATCGCCGCGCACGAAATATGTTTTCTTTTCAAATTCTTTGCTATGCGGTCAGCACCATGCTTTGTTCTGGAAAAGAGAAGTACTTGGTCAATTTCTTCATCCTCAAGGATATAATACAGAAGATCTTTCTTGCTGTCCTTATTTGTGGTGTACAGGTATTGCTGTATTGTTTCGGCGGTTGACGACACCGGATCTACAGCTATCCTCTTCGGGCGCACCAGTATCTGCTGCGAGAGCTCCACGATATTTTGTGGCATAGTAGCGGAAAAGAATAGTGTTTGACGTTTTTTCGGCAGTTTTGCCAGTATTCTCTTCACATCAGGGATAAATCCCATGTCGAGCATACGGTCGGCTTCGTCAAGCACGAAATAGCGAACATCATTCAGCGAGATATATCCCTGGTTCATAAGATCAAGTAATCTGCCGGGTGTGGCAACGAGCACATCGACTCCGCGCTGTAGTGCCTCTTTTTGTGGCGTCTGGTTCACGCCACCGTAAATAACAGTGTTCTTTATGCTTGTGTATCTGCCGTAAGTCGTAAAACTGTCGGCAATCTGTATCGCCAGCTCACGGGTGGGAGTGATTACCAGGGTGGTAATTCTCCTTTTCCCTTTGTTACCGAAATTCTCTTCTGTGAGGCGTTGAAGTATGGGTATTGCGAAAGCAGCTGTTTTTCCTGTTCCTGTTTGGGCACTGGCCAAAACGTCGTTGCCTTGAAGTGCTATAGGTATTGCTTTTGCCTGAATAGCAGTAGGCTCTATATAATTTTCATCCTCCAAAGCATCAAGAATTGAAGGGATAATGTTTAATTCGTTAAATGTCATTTATTATTTTTCAATGGATAAAAAACGGCTTGCCGGATGAGAAGTGGGGTTTTAATACGCAGACCGATCAAAATGCATGCAGTTGTAAAAATTACGTGCAAAGATATAAAAAAAAATGATATGGTGGTTTTGATGGCATTATCTTCTGTTGTCCTTCAGTGGCTGCAGCAGATACTCCAGCCCATTGATCTTGATTTCGTGCATCGTGCGTAACTGCATTCCCAGTTTTCCTTCCGGGAAGCCTTTTCTGTTGAACCATTCCAGATAGCTTACCGGCAGGTCGCAGAGCTTACGGCCGGCGTATTTGCCAAAGGGCATCTTCATGGTGACGAGGGAGAGGAGTATTTCCTGTTGATCCATGGTGTAAATATTTAGACGCAGAGAGTTTTGTGTGTGCCACAGCGTTTCTCTGAGTATTTATTTTCGATAATGAATGTTGGCTATTTATTAACTATTCCTATTGCTGTTTTTATCCCATCCGCCGCCGACGACATAATGCCGCCTGTATATCCACTGCCTTCGCCGGTAATAAAGAGGTTTTCAAAGCCTTCGCAGCGGCTGAATTCGTCCCGTATCGCCTGCACCGCGGAGGATGTCTTGCTCTCCAGACCCAGAAGTACCCCCTTGTCGAAACCGTTTATCTTGCGTGAAAACTGATTTAGCCCATCGCGCATGCCGGCAACAACAGTTTTTGGTAACATATCATATAGTGGGGCGGGGGCGAGGCCCAGTGGATAGCTTGTGTCTGGAGTTATGGTGCTCTGCTTTCCCCCCAGGAAGTCTTTTATTGTGATAAACGGTGCCGCAAAGTTGCCAGTAAACTCCTTGAATTGGCTCTCCAGCCTTTCCAGGTTCTCCAAAGCTTCCATTGGCGTAACTTTTTTCCCTGCCAGCTCGTCAGGGTGCAGCCCTGCAATGATGGCGGCATTGGCAAAATGACCGTTACGTTTGTAGTAGCTCATGCCGTTTACGATGTTGGTATGCTCGTAGGGTGTTGCGGGCACCACGACACCTCCCGGACACATGCAGAACGTGAATACAGGCCTGTTGTCGGCAGTTTTTGCTGCAAGGCGGTACTCTGCTGCTTTTACTCCCGGTAGCGATTTTACGCCCCACTGCGCTCTGTTGATAAGGTGCTGTGGATGCTCTGCTCGGCTGCCGATAGCGAAATTTTTGGTTCGGAACGGTACTCCGGCACTCATCAACATGCGGTAAGTGTCGTACGAAGAGTGCCCCGGCGCCATGATGACAAAATCTGTGGCGTGAAAGCCTTTGTCGGTGATGGCTGCGGTGACTTTCCCGTTGGATACCTCCAGCCCTGTGAGCTGTGTCTGGAAGAGCATGGTGCCACCGATGCTCATAAACTCTTCGCGCAGGTTTTTTACTATGCGCCGCAGATTATCGCTGCCCAGATGCGGGTGTGTGAGCCAGGCGATCTCTTCCGGAGCACCGCCCTTGATGTATGCGTTGGTGATAAAAGCTTTCTCGCGGGAGATGCGCTTGGTGCGGGAGGTGAGCTTGCCGTCGGAGAACGTTCCTGCTCCACCTTCGCCGAAGCTGTATGTCCCCAAAGCGTCGTAGTCTCCGCTTTTTTCAAAATCCGCAATGGCTTTGGCGCGGGTGTTGACATCGCCGCCGCGCTCCACTAGCGTAACATCGAAGCCCGACAACTGTAGCACGTAGGCAGCAAAGAAACCCGCCGGACCGGCACCGGCAACAACCACACTCTTGGCACGCTTACGATATTCGATGTTTAGAGTACTTTCAGGAAGATGATCCTCACCCTGCAATTGCACGGAGCTTACACCGACACGAATCTGCCAGTGGATGTTGTTCTTCTTCCTGGCGTCGAGGCTTTTGTTTGTTATCTGGTAAGAAAAATCCTTTACCCCGACAATTTTCTCCACCTCATGTTTTAACTCTTCGTCAGTATATGCTGTGTGGAGTTTTATATCTATTATCTTGAATCCCATTGTTATCTGTTTTGCTGCAAAGATAGGGTAATTGTTTTTGTGCCCGGCAAAACAGTTTTGCGCGGTTATTTCCCGCGAAAACATGAAAAACTACCATAACAATTTTCTGTTCGGGTGCTTTTTCCTATTTTTGGTGTTTACATTAAAAATAATAATTATGAAACTAATGATATCCTCCGCATTTGATAGTGGAAACATAGAAGTTGTTAATGCTGATAGCCACGAAAATATTCAGCTGAAGATAGAGAAGGACACCAACTCGGAGTTTTTTCAGTGGTTTTATTTCCGTCTCCAGGGCGCAAAAGACCTCTCTTGTAAGATGCATATTCTCAACGCCGGAGAGGCTGCATATACCGAGGGATGGGATAATTATCGCGCTCGTGCTTCTTACGATCGTATTACATGGTTTACTGTGCCTACAGCATATAAGGATGGCGTTCTCAGCATCGATTTTACTCCGGATAACGACACAGTATATTTCGCTTATTTTGCTCCGTTCACCTATGAGCAGCACCTGGATCTTGTGGATGCGGCACAGCATTCTGCAATCTGTACCGTAGAGGCACTGGGAAAGACTACCCAGGGCCGCCCGATTGATTTTTTGCGTATCGGCGATGAAGATAAAGAGAAGAAGAATCTGTGGGTGATATCGCGCCAGCATCCCGGAGAGCCTATGGCTGAGTGGTTTATGGTTGGACTCATTGGCCGCATCCTGGATGAAGAAGATTCCGTTGCTGTATCTCTGTTGGAGAAAGCAAACCTATATATGGTTCCCAATATGAACATCGATGGCAGCATACTGGGTAACCTGAGGGTGAATTCCAAGGGAGTAAATTATAACAGAGAATGGGCTAAGCCGGGCATTGAAAATAGTCCGGAGGTGTACTATGTGAAGCAGAAGATGCAGGAGTTAGGTATGGATTTCAACCTCGATGTTCATGGCGACGAAGGCCTGCCATATAACTTTATTTCCGGAATCGAAGGGATTCCCTCTTTTGATGCCAGGCTGCGTAAGCTTACTGATGACTTTATGAACAACTGGAAAGCCGTAAACCCTGACATGCAGGATGTTCACGGCTACCCAAAGAATGAACCTGGCAAGGCAAATCTGAACATCTGCTCCAAGAATCTGGGCGAGGAGTTTCAGTGCCTCAGCCAGACCCTTGAGATGCCATTCAAGCAGAATGATAATATCCCCGATGCCGTGTTGGGATGGTCGCCGGAGCGTTCCATAAAGCTCGGCGAATCACTCGTGCCGGTGCTGCTGAGCATTGTGGATGATTTGTAGTACTACAACAACCACGGATCTTCTTCAGGTTTTATATAATCCTTCGTGTTGGTATTTATTTCCACTCCGGAATCTGCCGGCGTAGTGGGTTTGTTTAATTCCGGATGCATATTATTGGCCTTGATTTGATTTTCATGAGAATCTCTCTTTGGTAACTCCAGATCCACATCGTCAATGGAAATATTCAGTGCCTTTGCTACTCCTTTTCCATACTCTGGATCGGCTTGATAGCAATGGTAAATATGCCGATGCTTTATTTGAAGAGTCGAATCTCCCATGTTACGGGCAGTATTATCAAACAATACCTTTCTCTGATCTTCTGTCATAGCTCTGTAAAGAAGTCCCGGTTGAGTAAAGTAATCAGAGTCATCTTCTCTAAAGTCATATCTGTCCACATCTCCACCTTTTTCCGTTGGCAGATTATCTTTTGGAGAATCTGTCCAGTTTCCATAGCTGTTTGGTTCATAATGTAATTCGCTCCCTAAATTCCCATCTACCCGCATCTGTCCATCGCGATGGAAGCTATGTGGGTGTTTAACTCCTTTGGGTGAGTTTACAGGTATCTGATGATGATTCACACCCAAACGATACCTTTGCGCATCGCCATAAGAGAATAATCGTCCTTGCAGCATACGGTCGGGGGAGAAACTAATTCCCGGAACTGTATTGGCAGGGTTAAACGCAGCTTGTTCGATGTCAGCGAAATAGTTATCCGGATTCCTGTTTAGCTCAAAATCTCCTACAGGCATTAGCGGGAAATCTTTTTTATACCACATCTTGGTTAAGTCAAAAGGATTATTTTCCATGGCATCTGCTTGCTCTTCAGTCATAATCTGCACATAGACTTTCCATTTTGGATAGATCTTTTTTTCAATGGCTTCATACAGATCCCGCTGATGAGATTCTCTGTCCATTCCAACTACTTTTGATGCTTCCTGATCGGTCAGATTTTTTATTCCCTGTTGTGATCTGAAGTGAAACTTAACCCATACCCGTTCATTTTTATGGTTAATAAAGCTATATGCATGTGAACTAAAGCCATGCATATGTCTGTAGGAAGATGGGATTCCTCTGTCTCCCATGATAATTGTTACTTGTAAAAGTGCTTCCGGCAGTGATGTCCAAAAATCCCAGTTGGTATTCGGGCTTCTCATATTAGTACGAGGATCCCTTTTTACGGCATGATTCAAATCAATAAACTTCATTGGATCTCTGAAGAAAAATACCGGTGTATTATTTCCCACTAGATCCCAGTTGCCTTCTTCGGTATAAAATTTCATAGCAAATCCACGAATATCTCTTTCTGCATCTGCTGCTCCTCTTTCACCTGCAACTGTTGAGAAACGAGCTATCATTTCAGTCTTTTTCCCGACTTTTGAAAAGATATCAGCTTTTGTGTATTTGGTAATATCATGCGTAACGGTGAATGTCCCGAATGCTCCGGAGCCCTTTGCATGCATTCTGCGCTCGGGTATTACTTCACGATCAAAGTGTGCCATCTTTTCTAAAAACCATGTGTCCTGCAGGGACATAGGTCCCCTTTTACCAGACGTCATGGCATCCTGATTATCCGTCACCGGAGCCCCTGCCGCTGTCTTTATTTCGGGGTGCTTTCCTATATTTTGATTTCTGCTGGGAATAGGATCACCAAAATTGTTTTTATCCATAGGGTTTTTCATGCTTGTATAATCTTTTTCTTTCATATAATGTTGGTTTTTAATTATTTATGTATGTGATGGTTGTTATATTAAAGTAGTGCTGCCTGATCAACATTTCAATAAAAATAGGGTTGCTTTTTTTGTATTTTGCCCCAATGTCGTAAATTTGTTTTACAAATAATAGCCAACTACATCTTCAAAGATAAGAAAAAAAATTAGTCGGTCAGCCGCAAAGCAAAGGGGAAGTTGTGAAAAGTACTGTGCCATTGATAGCAACATTCACACATTTATCTTTAAAACCGATCATAACACACTATATTCATGAATAATTGATAAATTTGATTAATTTTATTTTCTTACATCGATAAAAACATGATTCTTGAAGGATAACAGCAGACAACGTGCACCGGAGACTGATAAGTTTTGGTTCGACCTTGATAATGCGGCTAAGATTTTTCCGTCTGTAATAACTAAAGAGGTCACTGCCGTTTTCCGGTTGACGGCGGCTTTAAAGAATCCTGTGAAAATTCAACCTTTGCGTAAGGCGGTTTTGCTTGCCGAAAAACGCTTTCCCTACTTCAGGGTGCAGCTAAAGGAGGGGTTTTTTTGGTACTATCTCGAACATCTCCCGCAACACATTCCCATTGAAGTTGATGATATGCCTTTTTGCAGGAAATTCTCAAAAGGTGAGTTGTTAATAAGGATTCGGGTAAAGAACACTATCATAAGTATCGAGTTTTCCCATATATTAACCGATGGCGGAGGGGCGTTTGAGTTTCTTAAAACTATTCTGACATTGTACTTCGTGGAATGTGGGGTTGATATTCCTGAAGAATACCATTTTGACAACTTGTCCGGTAGGATTGCTGAGGAAGAGTTTGAAGATGCTTATAAACGTTACTTTAAGGAGGAGATCCCTCCGATGGTAAAGAAATCCAAAGCGTTCCACATCCCCTTTTCGTTAAAATCCAAACCTCGCCTGACGATTATGAATGTTACCTTTTCGTTGGAACAAATAAAACAGGTTGCCAATGCGAAAGGGGTAAATATCACAGTTTATCTTGTCTCTGTTTATCTGTACACCCTGCAGCAAATATATGAAGGTTTAGTTGCGATGAGTAAGCATAAGCAGAATAAAATGCTCCGTGTTCAGGTTCCCATTAATTTGCGAAATATTCTCCCTTCAAAAACAATGCGCAATTTTTCATTGTTCGTAATGCCTGAAATTGATTTGCGCTTAGGGCATTATACTTTTGAGGAAATTATCAAAACAGTTTTCCATCAGATGCAACTTGAGACAGATGAAAAACTGATCAACAAAAATATTTCAAGAAACGTTGGTGGTGAGAAAAAAATATATGTCCGCGGAATACCGTTATTTCTGAAAAGCTTAATTCTGCGGATGAAGTATTATTCTTTGGGTACCAGTCAATACAGTGGGGTTATTACAAACCTGGGGAGAATAGAACTGCCGGCTGAAGCAGAAAACTTCATTGATTATTTTATTGTTACACCGCCGCCGCCAAATAAAATGCTGAAGTTAAGTTGTGGCGTAGTTGGCTTTGGAGATAAACTGGTTCTTAGTTTTCCAAATATTACTACTTCAACAAAGTTTGAGGAGACTTTTCTTCAATTTTTGAGCAGCCAAAACATTCGTTATGAATAAGAAACAAACAAATAGAAGGAAATGATACAATGTCCGAATTGTGGGGTAGAGTTGGAAGAAAATGCCAATTTTTGTTCTTTATGCGGTGAGCCCCTGATAGATGAGCATACAGATAATCCGGTTTCTTTAAGAATTGGAACGTCGTTGCGAAAAGAGAAACAACGAGCGGATTATCACAAATTAACGGAATTGCAGAAAAGAAAGATCTTTTGGAAAATCTCAGGTATAATACTTATCCCGGGAATAATCCTGACTTTGGTAATCAATCTGGTTGGCGATCAAACCATTTTGTGGTCTAAGTATCCTGTAACTGCGGGTTTGTTTTTATTTATTAATATTACCCTCTACACTTTTTTGCGCAATAGAGCCATTTTGGTGGCATCACTTAGCTTATTAACAACTGCTGTTTTTTTTGTTCTTCTGAATATTTATACCGGTGATAGTGGCTTTGACATGAAATCGGGATTAGTGATGTTACTGGCTGCTTATATGACCATTATTATTCTTAGTTTTTTAATAAAAAAATCAAAACAGAAAGGGTTGAATATTATCGCTTTTTCGCTTTTTGCCGCCGGTTTGTTATGTGTTTGCACCGATGGCATAATTTCGCTTTATTCCCGTGGTTCCCTTCATTTTGGATGGAGCCTGATTGTGATTGTTTCCACTCTGTTTATCTCCGCGATTTTATTGTATATCCATTACCGGTTGAAAAGAGTTACTGACCTGAGACGGTTTTTTCATGTCTGATCGCTACCTTTTATTAACATTTTGACTCGGCGATAAAAAACCTTGATTTATTAATAGAAATAATTCGTGCCAGCCCCGTTTTTTGGAGCTGGGCACATGAAGATATATTTACTCCCCGGCATCATTTCTTCATGCTTTGTATTATGAGCTCTTATTCCAATTGAAAAAATCGAAGGAGCAAAGTATCATACCTCTAAGAACCAAACTGCTAATGGTAACTCATTGGTGTCCAAAGAAATACTCCCTAACAATGCTATGATCATTAGTAAAAAAATAAAAAGAAACAGGGAGCTATCAATTGCAAAAACTCCTTTATTTTTTATCGTACTCTTCCCTTGTAATTTCAACTATTTTGGCAAAATCTTCCATATTTCGGGTAGCTTTACTTTGCCAGGAACCAAATGCTTCGTACTCTGTTCCTGCAACTAATTTCATACTTGCAAAGTTTGTTGCAACTGTTGTTGAGTTAGCGATATAATTACCTTCTGAATCCAGAGCTTTGAAATATACAAACAACGTTTTTTCCAGTGAGCCGTATTTGCCTCTCATCTCTTCATTTATAGTTATTAAGAATTTGATGTTTAAATTTCCAGCCCTGGCTTTGTTCACTACCACTTTGTTTATTGTATATTTTGTGCCGGCTAAGGCTTCAAATGGTAACTCTTTATTTAATGGATTTGCAGCTACATATTCCTCAATTGCTTTTTCCTTTTCTTCTTTCAGCAAGCCTTTCTCTTTTTCAAGCTTAAAGGCTTTTTCCAGATCAGTACACTCTTTAATTTTCGTTTCCATTTCATCTAGTTGCTCAGCATAATTTTTTTCAATGGAAGGTAGTTTACCCAAAAATTCATTTTCCGTTGTTGAAAAACCACCACCACCACAACTATTCAAAAAAAACATAGTGATAATCATTAATCCTGAAATAAGTCTTAGTTTTTTCATAATACTCTTTTGTTTTAAGATTTCTCCGATTCATTAGGCTTTTCGGTTTGCCCCGTTTATTTGAGTGGGTTCCGGACTCCACTTTGTCATGAGTGTTTTTTATGCTTGTTCAGTATTATTCTGTTTGAACTGCAAGTGAGATTTTTTATTTGGAGGTTCACACACCGTAATCTTTATTATTCTCAATTTATACCCAGTTTACGCACTCCAACGGCATCCTGTGTATGCAGCTTCACTATGTATATGCCGGCTGGCAAATGGCCTACATACACGTTTTTTTTTACATCATCCCGATTTCCCACTTCTTGTTTAAGCACAACTTTTCCGGAATAATCAACTATTTCGATTATGGAGTATGGAGTATCAAGTATGGAGTATTGAAGCGTTAATTTATCCTGACACGGATTGGGGTAAATATTAATCATGGTGTCGTGTAAGTCATGAATCGCATTGGCCTCATGCGAGGCAATATAAAAGTGATACGATACCGCATAGTCATCCTGGAGATTTTCAAATATTATGTTTAAAGATTTTAATGGGATATTTGGCTTAAAAAAGGCTGCTGCTGTTTCACTGGAAATCATTCCACCAATAACAAAATTATTATAAACGGTGTAATTATCCGGGGTATCCGCACCCAGGATTGCTGCATTTACCGGATCCCATTTGGGAATATTAGTAGTTCCATCTTCTAGATCAGCATCAAAAAGTTCAATAAGCCAGCTGTCGATAACTGCATTGGATACTGGATCATCATTTTCGGCAATGGCTGTTATCAGGACGTTCTCCACATCGATATCGGTCACACAAAAGCCCCAGATATCTTTAGCAGCGACTTCCTCAAATTCGACCGTCAACGATGAAATGGCAACGATGGGTTCTCCAGCGCTACCTGCACCGTTCATAGTATTTTGGATTCTAAGGTTCTCTGCAATGTCCGCTTGTCCATATTCATTTTTGAATTTGCTGCCATCTGAAAATCCTTCATTATCCCTAATCTGGACATCGGATTCCAAGGCCCCTACTACTGTCCAGGTAAAATTTGATAATGCCGCATTTGTAAAAGATCCAACGCCCTGGTTCGTTTCAGTAATTTTAAAAATAGCGTATTCCTGCGCGGATAGCGTGAAAAAGAGAAAGACAAAAGCTAGAAGTAGGATTGATCTTTTCATAATATATTGTTTTACGTAGCGGTTGTCAGAAACCGGAATTCGGATTTATGATTGTCGGTGATCATTTTTCGATATATCATTCTCGTTGTTTCAAGGTTTCAAAATCAATTAAAGAACCAGCTTGTGCCCTCCAATAGCATCCTGTGCATGCAGCTTCACCAAGTATATGCCGGGATCAATACCCCTCGATTTTGTTTATATCAATATCTTCTTTTTCTGTTTCTGTAACTTCTCCATACTTCTCTTCAGCGCACCCACCAAGGACATTACGCTTTTGCATCTTACGAAACAGTATGGTCTTCTCTCTATCATTGGTTGATGATATTATGAATACAAAGGTAAGCTGCTTGGAATTAAATGTCAATCAGTATTAAGGATTATTTGGTTTGATGAGATGTGGGAGGGTATAAAAACAATGCCCGTATACAATACAGGCATGGGTGTCTGAATAAAACAGGATGTTCAAACAACCCTTGGCGGAGTAGTTCAGATGAAAGTGTTTTATCTTCTCCGGGTACAAGTTAGCAAAAAAAACACAACGTATCGGATGCGTTTGGATTTGTTTATAAAGGGTAGGTTAAAAATGAAGGGGATTGTAAGGATGCGTCATTACGGAATACTATGCAGCTCAAAAAAGTGTAAAATCATCCCGGAATTGCAATAGGTATTAGGCAAACCTGAAGTTTATCTGCAGGGCATAGCAATAACACATCGCATTTGTGCGGTATGCAGAAAAGGAACAATGAAAACTGCGATGCTGTTCTCCGGCAGGATGCCGCCATCAGAAAACATGCGTCGTTTTATTTGCTGGATATACGGTGAACGAAGTAAGCCGAGCCTTGTGTTGGCAGTTTTTTCCGGTTAGTTCAAAACCTCGTTCAGGCTTTGTTCTGCGCACAGCGCTAATGGTTAATTGTTGTGCGCTGGTGATTTATTAACTTTTCACTGTTCAAATATCTATCAATAAGATGTACATTTCCAAAATTTAAAATCCTTATTCAGAACTTCTCCCGGATTTATCGTAATCGTATTTTCTTCTGAATATAAATAAACATCTTCTGGCATAACTAAATAAGTCCCAACTGATAATTCAGTCGATAATTTCCCGCGTTTTATGGAAATGATAATGCTGTTGTTTTTTAATTGCTCAAAATCTCCATTCCCTAAATTGTCTAAGTCTTTTTTGATAATAAAGAATAATTTGCCTTTATAATTATCATATTCTCGACTTGCATAGTCAATTATTGGCATACAATCTCCTTGACCATATTCAATGGCACCTATAATTCCAGTTTCAAAATCGTCTTTTGAACATCCAGCAAATAATATTAAAGTCAATAATATAAGGATATATGAATTTTTCATATTATGTGATTTTTGTTTTGTATCATAAGAATTTCTATTGTGTCCATGATTTCTCTCTCATGACGCCCAACTGACTGTAAGCTACAGAAAAAGGTTAAAAATACAAATTATATTTCTGTAGATATAATCAGTGTGCAATTATTTTTCCAGAGGGTGAAAGTCCCTTACAGGCGCGATTAACACCCCAAACTGTTAGTAAGTCGCAAACTGGTTAACCGTGAGGTTTTCAGTGAAGGAAGCGAGACTACAAATTTCGGTACTGACCCTTCGACAAGATCAGGGCAGGCTCTACAGGAACTGGATATGAGGCGAAAATACAGGGGTAAGTAGCCACATCACTGCAAACCGCCGTATACGAGATCCGGGAGCCTGTTCTGAAGGTTTACCTGAAAGAATTCGGTGGTGTGAGAGCTTCTCCGCTAGGTCATTGGCCTAGCGGAGAGCTACTCGATTACCATGCGTTAATTGTTCCTATTTATCAGATTTACAATCACTTTTGCCATGGTGTCTTTCTCATCAGGTTTACTTACTGCAATCATTAAGGTCAATGCAACCAAAGTATTATCAGCAATTCTCTTATTTCCACTGCTGTCAAACAAAACTCCATTTTTTTCTAAAAAGTAGAGAAATAAAAATGCTGCAATCCTCTTATTTCCATCAGAAAATGAATGATTCTTTGTGATAAAGTACAATAAATTTGCAGCTTTTTCCTCAATGCTTGGATACAATTCTACTCCGCCAAACGTTTGGTAGATTGTTGATATTGAACTTTTAAACGAATCATCTTTTTCATTTCCAAACAAACTGCTATTCCCGTAAGCTTTTTTCGCTATAATTATTTGCTTTATTGCCTCCTCATAAGTGAGGCGATATGTTTCTTTTCCTGACGTGTCTTTGATTTCAAGTCTCTGATAGTCATATTGGTCTAAAATATCCAATGCATAAGCATAATCTGAAATTATTTTAAGTAGTCCAATACTTTCATCGGTTGTCAGAGCCTTAAAATTCAATGCATTTCCTAATATCTTAACCGATTCTTGGAGTTTCTTTAATTGCTCATTCTGCTGGGATAATCGTTTTTCATTTAGCGCATATCCTTTAATTAAGTAATCTTTTAAAACTTCACTCGCCCAAATCCGAAATTGAGTACCCCGCTTTGATTTAATCCTATATCCAACAGATATGATTACATCTAAATTAAAGAATTCAATGTTCCTCTCAACTTCACGACCACCCTCATTTTGAACTGTTGCATATTTTGCAACAGTTGCCTCTTTTAGTAATTCTCTTTCTTTGAATATATTGTTGATATGCCTAGATAAAACCGATTTATCACGTTCAAATAAATCAACCATTTGATTCAAGCTTAACCAAACAGTTTCATTATCCAACTGTACCTTTATTTCAGTTTCTCCATCCTCCGACTGATATATTTTGATATGTGATTCATTCATGCTTTTGAAATTTTATCAAATATAAAAATCTTAATCTCGATATTTAGTTTTTTGCAGGATGTGCATAATGCATGGTAACGTTTTTGAATATGGTGCGTGCCGCATTATATCTTCCAATTTTCCAAATATGTCTAATCGTAAATTCATAAGATCAACTTTCAAACTGCGCGCCAACCACGGCATGCCCGATATTTGTTGTGTGTGCCCTGCATGAGCATCATGCAGCGCACACTGTTTGTAAGCTACAGAAAAAGGTTAAAAATACAAATTAAATTTCTGTAGATATAATCAGTGTGCAATTATTTTTCCAGAGGGTGAAAGTCCTTTACAGGCGGTATTAACACCCCGAACTGTTAGTAATTAGTAAGTCGCAAGCGGGTTAACCGTGAGGTTTTCAGTGAAGGAAGCGAGACTACAAATTTCGGTACTGACCCTTCGGCAAGCTCAGGGCAGGCTCTACAGGAACTGGATATGAGGCATAAATACAGGGGTAAGTAGCCACATCACTGCAAAGCCCAAAAGAGTAACAAAACTGTATTTGTGTAGATTTAGCAGGCATCGAATGAAGGAAAATGCTCTTACCAGGGGAGATCTTGGACTAGGTTAGGAACTCCTATGTGCCGAGAAGTCAGCAGATGCCATAGTACCATGGGCAAACGAGCCGTATGAAAAGGATACGGAGGTCTCACAACAATGGGAAGGGCTGAACTTTAAATCGTTGTTAATCCCGACAGTGACAGATCGCATGCTACAACAAGCAACACAACGCGTAATAATGCCACTGTATGAATACGAGTTTTCCTCGTATAGTTATGGATTCTGCCCGCTTCGCAACACCCATCAGGCTGTACATAAATCACTGGATTACATAAACTCCGGCTATCAACACATTGTAGAGATCGACCTGAAGAGCTTCTTTGCTGAAGTGAATCATGTATTGCTACTGCAACTACTGTACAGTAAGATCAAATGCCGCAAAACAATGCTTTTGATAAAGCGTTGGCTGCGAGCCCCAATAGAGATAGACGGAAAACTGCACAAGCGACGTAAAGGCTTGCCTCAGGGTAGCCCTCTAAGTCCATTATTATCCAATATCATGCTGCATGAGCTGGATACAGAAATGGAACGGCAAGAACTGCGCTTTGCACGGTATGCAGATGATTTTAGTATCTACTGCAAGACCAAACAGGAGGCAAGAGCATCCGGAAACGCCATCTTTCTCTTTTTGAAACACAAACTGAAGTTGGAAATCAACCGCGATAAAAGCGGCATCCGTAGACCGGTACATTTTCAAATACTGGGATACGGTTTTGTTCCCACTTATCGAAAAGGAGAGAGAGGCAAGTACCAACTGGTAGTCTCGAAAAAGAGATGGGAAACGCTAAAGCAGAAGTTAAAGGAAGCAACCCGTAAAACCTCACCAATGAGTTTTGAAGAACGGATACAAAAAGTAAATGCCATTCAACGCGGATGGCTAAACTACTTCAAGTATGCCAGTATCCAGAATAAGCTTGTTGAGATTGACGGATGGTTAGGAAACCGCCTGCGCTATTGTATTTGGAACGATTGGAAGAAACCCGAGAAGAAGCGGCGAAGCTTGATTCGACTTGGCGTGGAATACTCTATGGCCTATGCGTGGAGCAGGACAAGGATGGGAGGCTGGGCAGTAGCTCAAAGTCCAATTCTTGGTACCACCATCACGATAAAGAGGCTGAGAATACGAGGTTATGTTTCTTTAACAGAGCTTTACACTAGTTTTTCCACCTCCAACTATCGCAATTCGTTATTCCCCACGATTTAGAGAACCGCCGTATACGAGACCCGGGAGCCTGCTCCGAAGGTTTACCTGAAAGAGTACGGTGGTGTGAGAGGCGCACTGACGGTCACTTGGCCGTCAGCCGTCTACTCGATTGAGCGTAGTTATTTTATTATTTTATGTCTAATAATTTCTTGATTATTTTTAACTATCTCAACTATATAAAGTCCGGTTGGATAATTTTCAATATTAATTTTATTTAGGATTGTTTTGTTAGATTTGATTAATTTTCCCTGACAATTAAAAATATTTATTCGAGAAATTCCATCTCCATTTTCTATTACTACCTCTTGGTTTCTTTTATCAAAGAAAATATTCATTTCATTTTCTAATTGATTCTCATTTATTGAAATTGGTAAGCTTTCGTTTATTATAATATTTGATGGTTCAGATTCCCCTGCTGGATCTGAGTATACTGCTGTAACCCACATTTCACCGATGAATCCAGCTTCAATATTGAAAAATGTATCTGTTAATGAGGCAATCAAATTCAAGGTTGTGTCCTGACCGTAAAAATTACAATAAAGATTATAATGATCAAAAGTCGAGGGAATATTTAATGTGTCTGGGGCAGACCAATTTAAAATGAGAACAATAAGTCGGTCCATAAACCCATTGACCATCGCAATAGCCTGATTCGTCAATCCTAATATATTCATAACTAAAGTCAAAGTTGGTTGGTTCTGGAAATTGTCCGAACGTTGAAGTCGAAGAGATTACTAATAAAATTCCAATAAGTTTTTTCATGATTTTATGTTTTTTATAATTACGCACAACGGTTTGGCTATGTGGAGTGCGGGTTTTCGAAGCACTTCACTTTCAATACCGCACTGAGCCAATTCGTTTATTCATATTTTATTTTTACGCCAATCGTCAAAGACGAATTGGCGGTGTTGCTACGAAGAACTGCGGTTGAATTACCTGCTGTACCCCGCATTACATATAGCTTTTGTTAGCGGTTCGTACTTTTTATTATTATGTTTTGTCTTGTCAAAAATAGTTGTATATTTGTAACCATTGTGTAAGGTTTAATAATGTGGTTATATGAAAGAATATTTGTCATTGTCTGAAACAGCTGAACTAATAGGTAAAAGTAAAGAAACTTTACGAAGATGGGATAAAGAAGGAATATTAAATGCTGTCAGAGAACCTGTTTCCAATTATCGAGTTTATAAAAAAAACGATGTTCAAATGTTATTAGGTTCATTATTTGACGATTCTATTGATGATGATGTTTCAAACTTTGTAGAACCTAAACACCAATATTCTGTTTTAGAACTTTTTGCAGGTGCAGGTGGTTTAGCAGTTGGATTAGAAAGAGCCGGGTTAAAGTGTGTCGCATTAAATGAAATTGATAAGTGGGCCTGCCAAACACTAAGAAATAATAGACCTAATTGGAATGTATTGGAAGGTGATATTAAAGATTTTGATTTTACATATTTAAAAAATAAGGTTGATGTAGTTACAGGTGGGTTTCCTTGTCAAGCATTCAGTTATGCAGGGAAGAAGCTTGGGCTTAATGATGCCCGTGGAACATTATTTTATGAGTTTGCCAGGGTTGTAACAGAAGTAAATCCTGCAATTTGTATTGGAGAAAATGTTCGGGGATTATTAAGTCATGAAAATGGAAAGACTTTGCAAGGAATGATTTCAATTCTTGATGAAATTGGATATAATGTTATGCCCGTTCAAGTATTAAAAGCGATTCATTACCGAGTTCCACAAAAGAGAGAGAGGTTAATTTTAGTTGGTGTCAGAAAAGATATTGGTTTGAGTTTTGAATATCCAAAACCACACAATAAAATTTACAGTCTTAAAGATGCTTTGAAAAAGGGTGAGCTTTTTAATAAAGATGTTCCAAAATCGGAAGGAGCAAAATATCCTAAATATAAAAAGGAAGTTCTAGACTTGGTTCCTCCAAAAGGTTATTGGCGAGACTTACCTGTTGAAATACAGAAAGAATATATGGGTGGAAGTTTTTATTTGGGAGGAGGAAAAACAGGAATGGCTCGGAGAATTGGTTGGGATGAACCTTCATTAACATTAACATGCAGTCCAGCTCAAAAACAAACAGAAAGGTGTCATCCCGAAGAAACTCGTCCTTTTACAGTCCGAGAATATGCTCGTATTCAAACCTTCCCCGATGAATGGAGCTTTGCCGGTTCCATTGCACAGCAATATAAACAAATTGGAAATGCTGTTCCCGTGAATTTGGGGCAGGAAGTCGGATTTTCAATTGTGAAATTTTTAAATGAGTTTTATGTTATGAAAAATCAAAAAGTGGAGATGCTTTAATTTCTTCAGCTAAAGGTAGTATCTTAAAAAGTGTGTAAGTGAAAAGTTATCCTGATATATTTTGAGCCTTTAAACAGTTCAAAATATGTATCGGAGATAACTTTGATTAACTTAGTACACACTTATGAAAAAA
>CAYYSU010000048.1:0-18476 GCA_964474455.1 uncultured Bacteroidales bacterium | reverse complement strand
CCGGGAACCCATAGCATTGGAGCAGCACCTGCAGGAGAAACGGTAAATGTATACGTTTCAGTAACTGCATCGATAACAAGCTCGAAGTTGTATGCACCATCAGCAAGAGGAACAAAGTTGCCATCACCGTTAGTTTCGAAATCAGCGGCATTAGGACCAGCCATTATTACATCGTTGAAACCGATAGATTTTCCGTCCCAATCCTGGCCTTCTCTGATTTTGAATGAGCCGGCAGTCGTCACTTCAACATTCTCATAAGTCCAGGTATAAGTTGTTTCGTTGGAGATTTCAGGAGTATGGTTAAGGATTGTTACATCCCAGTTGTGTTGTGCACCATCTACCATAAGACCATCACCAACTAAACCGAGGCTTGTTTCTGAGTAATCTATAGCCTGAACGTCGCCAGTTTTTACAACACTGGCAGTAGTACCGTTTTCGAGACTCCACTTAACAGTAATAGTATAGATACCAGGAGTGTCGTTAGTGATATTATCACCACCTGGAACCAGAGCATCAACCGCACCACCGAAGTTCGAGTTAACTTTAATACCAACAACGCCGTCTCCGAGGTCATAGTCGGGATCAAGGATTACTTTCCAACCATTAGAGTAACGGAATTTGAAGTCAGCTTTGGTAAGGATGATGTCAGTACCTTCGAATACCATTTCGTTAAGGTCGAAAGTAGTTGCAAGCTGAGTACTTCCACTCCATCCACCGGGAGTAGCAGCGCCAATAACGCCCCACTCAACTTTAGCGATAGTAGCGATACCGATTTCAGAATCGTAAGCTACGTGATAAAGTCCGTCTTCCGGCACGGTAAACATATCATCTGTTTCTGCAACAGTACCTCTTTGGAGGCCGAGTGTTGGCTCGTCGCCATCAAGTTCTGTAACCTCAGCGAAGTCATCACCGGGGCCAAAAACAGTACGATCTTCACCAGCAACAACAACGATATTGAAGCCACCTGTAGCTTTTGCTGCAACATAAAATTCCAGTAATTCAGCTCTGTCTTCCTGGTTTACCTCGTTACGGGCAACGGTCATTTGACCTTTTGCGTCGAAATCAGTTAATGCTGTAGCATCACCTTTAATATAAGTACCGTCAAGTACTATTTCTGGATCTGGATCTGGATCATCCGGGTCTTCACAGCCAACAAATACTGTAGCAACAGCCAGCATCATAATCCAGAGGATGTTAGACGCCTTGAAGAAATTTTTCTTTTTCATAGTTTTAGTTTTTAATAGAATATAATAATAGTTTATAAATGTATTATGTGCTTAGCAAATATACTAAATTCCTAGATTCGGGTTTCCATCGATGGCCCACTGTGGGATTGGGAACGTATTTTTTTCGGGTCCGTGAGCATCTTTTTCCCACCAAGAGTTCTGCCATTTATCAAAACGGATAAGATCCTGACGTCGGTGACCTTCCACATACATCTCGCGTCCACGTTCTGCCAATAGCTGCTCCAGGGTACATCCTGAATAGGGCTCTACGTTGGCTCTTGTGCGTATGGGGTTAATCCATGCATCACCGTTGCGGCCCAGCCGAATTTCCGCCTCTGCCTTCATCAAATAAAAGTCCGACAACCTGAATAACGGGAAATCGTTGGATAAATTCTCTTTGGCACCCATTTTTATTTCGTATTTCCCGATTCTGGCACCAGTAGTTCTGATTTCAGCAGGAGAATAACCATCGCCCATAGATAGTGCCGGTAGATAAGGATCTATGTCCAAAGGCTCACCGGTAACACTTTCTATTATCTCCGAACCGTCAGCAGCATATTGTGGGCCCCAAATGAAATGAGCCTCTTTTCTTAAGTCAGTATTTTCATATGTATCGAAAAAGTCCGGTACCACAGCAAAGCCATTCCAGGGCCCCACATTCATATTATATGTGAGGTTATGCTGGTAGTGCAATGTTCTCATGTGTAGGCGGAAACCCTCAAAATTATTTTCATCGTAAGGAATGGAAAAGATGATCTCCGAGGAGTTTTGATTCTCCGTCACAAAAGGTGATGTTACATTTGTTGCCAGGTTGTATGGACCGTCAATAACACTGTCACAATACATACTTGCTTTCTCCCATTCAGGAGTTCCTGTATAAACCTCAGCATTAAGGTATAACTTTGCCAATACAGCATAAGCCATATTTTTCGTTGCCATATATTTCAGATCGCCGCTGTTCAAAAGCGAGAGATTACCTTCCAGAGTTTCCACCAGTTGTTCGAAGATATATGAACGTTCAACTTTCTCCGGTAGCGCACCTTCATCAAGTATTTCAGTAACATAAGGCGTGTCCCCGTAATTATCGATAAGCAGATAGTAGAAGAAAGAGCGCAGAGTCTCCATTTCAGCTACTTTAGCCATTATTTGTTCATTGTCGCCAATGGCCAGTAGTGATTCTATGGTACGGTTACACTCGTTGATGCCGTCCCAGAAGAGACCCCACATTCTGTTAATACTCTCAGTGTCGTTTGTCCAGCTGTGTGTGTGAACATCAGCCCATTTACCGCCGTCGTACCAGTCTGCGCCACGTGTCGGAGCAGCGAGTCCGTCTGAACTGATCTCCTGAGCTAAAAACCACCATCCATTGTCATCGACCATGTTTTGCAGCCTTTTGTATGCGTTTACAGTAAGTGTAGCTACCTGATTCTCATTCTCAGGATATTGATCGGCAGGAATACGGTCGAAATAATCCTCATCCAGCTTAGTACACCCGGTGGTGAAAATTATTCCACTGAGTATAATTATTGAGAAAAATATTTTTATTGTCTTCATAGTTCTTCCTCCTTAAAATGTTGCATTTATGCCAAATGAAATAGTTCTGGAGTTAGGATATACACTGTATTGATCCCATCCATAAGCAAGATTCTGATAATATATTTCAGGATCAGCACCTGTGTATCCGGTAAGTGTGAACACGTTGTTAGCAATAACATACGCTTTGAGGTTTTGCAACCAACTAACTCTTTTTACATCGAAATTGTATCCCAGTGAAATCGCATCCAGTTTCAGGAATGACGCATTCTCCAGGTATTGTGTAGCAATAACAGCTGAAGTAGAGCGCCCCTTCGCTTTCCATTCAAGGGCTTCTTCAACAGCATTAAGTTCAGGAAGGTCTGCTGTGGCATCCATAAACATTTGTGTAGCATTGTATTTCTTATGTCCTATCATAGAGCGAAATGAGAAGTTCAGATCCCAATTTTTATAAAAAGTCATGTTATTAGACCATCCTAATTCTAAAACTGGATTCGGTGAGCCCACAAACTCTCTCTTTGCATTGGCAAGCTGGTCGGTATATCCTCCGGTAGCGGATTTGAATATAAACCTTCCTGTTGTTTCATCAAGCTTCACGATTTCAGGGAGAAAAAATGCACTGACTTCATGCCCGGCCTGGTTCATTACGAGATAAAAGGCGTCACCAACAACACCACGTCCCCAGATATAACCATTCTTTTCACCTACAGATGTTTCATCACCTGAGGCGACCAGCTCTATCCATTCAGATTTATTATGAGTGGCAGTAATTGATGTTTTATATTTAAAGTTACGATTATCAACTACGTAGGCTTGCAGGAAAAGTTCAACACCCTCATTAACCAGGTTGCCGGCGTTATCAAAAGTTGTTCTGGCAACATTTCCACCTTCCAACGCTGTGGGGCGTGGATAGAGGAGGTCTGTTGTGTTTTTATGATAAACTTCCAGCGTTCCACTGATCTTACTATTGAAGATGGCAAAATCAAGACCTATGTTTGCCTCAGAAGTTCGTTCCCATGAAAGATCCGGATTAACATTGTGCTGAGGAGCAAAAGTAACTACCTGTTCCCCTGTCTCCGGATTTGTTGCTAATCCTGTGGGTACATAATATACCTGACTGTAACCGGATCCAAAAGCCTGGTTACCTGATACACCATAACTTGCTCTGAGTTTTAACTGCTCTAACCATTTAATGTCTGACATAAAATCTTCACTATGCATATTCCAACTGGCAGAAGTAGTAGGGAATAATCCCCACTTGCTGTCTTTACCGAATTTTGTAGAACCGTCGCGGCGTAAACTGGCAGTGAGATAGTATTTGGAGGCGTAGTTATACTGTGCTCTTCCAAATACACCAACCATTTTTTCGGCATTTTTATAAGATCCCACATCCCCATAATTCACTTCAGAGAAGGTGCCAAGGTTGTTAGCACCGATAAAAGGTGACTGAGAGTTTTCTGCATTGGCATTAAAGCCATCATAAAAAGCGTCGCGATAAGAGTAACCCAACATACCATTAATATTATGTAGGTTGTTGATGGATTTGATATACGTTAAATATGCCTCCAACTGTCGTTCCGCATGGTTGTGATAAGATCTGCTTCCGTAGCCATTATCTGCCGAAGCATAAACACCTTTGGGTCGAAAGTATGTTGACTCATTGTCGTTACGAATATAGCTGGCCAGCGCAGTACCTGTTAATCCCTCAAAGAATTCAAAGTCTGCCTTCATGCTTCCCAGGAAACGTTTTGCATCACGAACATTGGTAATCATATCGATTACGGCCATTGGGTTTTCGTAGTTATAGACCCTCTGGTTTCTGTTGTAATCACCATCCTCATTAAATACGGGATCGGTGGGGTTACGTGTCAATGCCTGGAAAATGATATCATCTTTGTCATTTCCATCATAGTTTTCATAATCATTCTCTTCGAACGACATTGACATGTTACCATTAATGGTAAGGCGGTCGTTAATACCTTTATGAGTAATATTCATTTTGGCCGTTGTTCTTGCTTTTTCTGTTCCTTCCATGATGCCAACCCAGTCGGTGCTGGATACCGAAGCACGGTAAAAACTTTTTTCAGAACCACCGGCGAAACTCAGGTTGTTTTCTATAGTATTACCGGTGCGGTAAATTACATCCTGCCAATCGGTATTTGCTCCACCATCGATAAAGTCATAGTTATAATCCACAGCATATTGTCTGATTTGTTCCGCAGAGAGTAGATCTTCTTTATGTGCAATTTTACTCAGAGAGTATTTTGTTGAGAAGTTAACTTCCGAAACAGCTCTTCCATCCTTTGCGCCACCTTTTTTCGTTGTGATGATGATAACACCATTGGCGCCACGCGAACCGTAGATTGCCGTTGATGCCGCATCTTTAAGGATGTTATAGCTTTCGATATCCTCGGGGGCGAATGCTGTCGGGTCGCCACCGGGAACCCCATCAATAACATAGAGCGGATCTGTGGAGGCAGTATGTCCCGAAGCACCACGGATACGAACGGAGAAACCACCGTTGGGGTCGCCACCTTTTTTTGCGATGGAAACACCGGCAGCTTTTCCCTGCATGGCCTGGATAGGATCGGTGAGATTACCCTTGTTGAGCTCTTCGGCTGTCACGTGAGAAACAGCACCTGTTCTGTCAGTCTTTTTCTGAATTCCATATCCGATAATTACCACCTCATCCAGGGTTTCATAGTTTGGCTCCAGGGTGATGTTCATACCTCCGGAGACAGCTATAAGCTCTTTTGAGTCATATCCCACATAGGAGATTTTTAATATGGAGTTTTTTTCTACATCAAAAGTGAACATGCCGTCAAGGTTTGTCACTGTTCCCCGTGTGAGGTCAGATGCAAGTTGTATTGTAGCACCAATCAACGGATCGCCGTCGGAGGCACTGGTAACTTTTCCTGTCACTGTGATCTGTTGGGCGTATCCGGCAGTGGTTACAAAGCCCGATATTAACAGCAGCAACATCTTGAATGTTGTTTTGAAGTGCACCATAGTTAATGATTGTTCGTTAGTTTATGGATAGTTTTTTTTGTTTTATCTTTTGTATTTAGTAGTGTCATCTCCCTTTATTAATATGATAATCGTAAAGATAGCAATTATATAAATATATCTTAATCTATCTGACTTATAAATTAATGCAACCGTTTGCAAAAGCCATTATTTGATTGTTTTTAAGATTTTTTCTCTTCAAAATTCATATTAACGATAATAACAAAGAAATATCATTCATGTTCAAAATTATGCATTAAACAGGTGTGTAATTTTAACAACTGTTTTGCCATTGCTTAATGCAAACGTTTTCGGTGGTGATTATATACAAAGATTTGTTATATTTGCTTATGTGCAACTTCATCCCAATATACTAATATATGAGAAGCCGACAAGTTACAATAAAGGATATTGCTAAAAGATTAAATGTCTCTCCTTCAACTGTTTCGCGAGCGTTGAAAGATCATCCTGATATTAGTTATAACACCCGTAAAGCGGTTCAGGAGTTGGCTCAGATACTTGGATATAAGCCCAATGAAGTGGCGCTGAGCCTTCGTACATCGCAAAGCAAGATAATCGGTGTTATCGTTCCCGAGATAGTACACCATTTTTTTAGCTCCATTATCAGCGGAATTGAAGAGGTTACCAATGAGGCTGGCTATTATGTTATGATTTTTCAAACTAATGAATCATACAAAAAGGAACTTGTGTACTCTCAAACTCTTATCTCCAGCCGTATCGACGGGCTTATTGTCTCCTTTTCAAAAGAGACTACCGATTTTGAGCATTTCAACTCCTTTGTTAAAAACAATATCCCTATCGTGCTTTTCGACAGAGTCACTGACGATCTTGAGGCCGATAAAATTCTTGGTGATGATGTAAAGGGAGCTTTTCTCATGACGGAACATATTATACAACAGGGATACAGAAGAATTGCACATTTTGGCTCCCCGAATTATCTTAATATCAGCCAAAGCAGGCTGCAGGGCTATAAAGACGCATTGGAAAAGTATAGTATTCCTTACGATAAAGATTTGGTTTATATGGCAGATACTCTCGAAGATTCTGTTAATCTTACTACGAAAATCTTTAAAGAAAAAAACCATCCTGATGCAATATTCGCTGTCAATGATCTTGCTGCCACAGGTGCAATTATGGCATTAAAAAGATCCGGGTATGTAGTGCCTGATGATGTTGCCGTTGGCGGTTATACTAATTCTCAGGTTAGTCAGGTTGTCGATCCTCCTCTCTCTACTGTTGATCAGCATGGATTTGAAATGGGACGCGAGGCTGCCAGAATGCTTTTGTCACGACTGCGAAAAAGAAATGCTGACACACCTTTTGAAACACGAATAGTGAAAATTAACCTCGTGATTAGAGAATCGACAATCAAAAACAGTAATTAGTTTTTAGTATTTACACCTGACGAACAACAAAGCGCAAGATCTTTGTTTATATATGTAATATTAATTCTCAATGCTATGATAAGAAAAATTACTACTCTCATAATTATCCTGCTGATTTCTATAGCCGGATTTTCGCAGGTTACCAGCGATCCTGCCTACCCCCTGGGTACCGAAGCTGTAACCATATTGTTTGATGCTACTGATACACCTTTGGAAGGCTATTCCGGAGATGTTTATACCCATACCGGAGTTATTGTAAACGATAACCCCGACTGGGCACATGTTGTGGGTTCATGGAATAACAATAATACCCAGCCAATACTGACTCGTACCGGAACAGATACTTACGAACTGGAGATAACTCCTGATATTCGCACATTTTATGATGTTGATGCTGACGAGATAGTGCAAAAGATGATGTTTGTGTTTCGGGGATCTTCAGGCTCTCCTCAGACTGCAGACCTGGAGATAGTAGTTTTTACTGATGAACTTAGTATCCTGATTTCTGAACCGGCAGGGGAGTCGGTTCTTGTTTCTTTGGATGAGGAACTCCATGTTGTGGCCGGAAGCCCGAATGCTTCTGTCCTGGAGCTCTGGCTTGACGGTACTAAAGTGCATGAATCCGCATCATCACCAATAGAATATACCTTTGATATCTCAATCTTTGCACAGACCTGGGAAGAGCATGTGGTGATTGCTAAAGGCATCAGTGGTGATATGACGGCAACAGATACCTTGACTATTGTGGTTGTTGATGATCCTGTGGTGGAAGAGATGCCGGCTGGATATGTCGAAGGTCTTAATGTGCTTTCACAAAACTCTGTCGCTCTGGTGCTATATGCTCCGGGAAAAGAGAGTGTATTTGCAGTGGGAGACTTTACCGATTGGAACCTCTCTGTTGATGGAGCCATGAAAGTGACTCCCTCGGGTGAGTTTTTCTGGATAGTGATTGAAGGTTTGGATCCTTTGGAGCAATATGGTTACCAATATGATGTTGACGGAGAGTTGAGAATCGCTGATCCTTATTCCGAACTAATCCTGGATCCATGGAACGACAAATATATATCTGAGGAGACGTTTCCAAATCTAAAGCCTTATCCTGAAGGAAAAACCAACCATGTTTTAAGTGTGTTTCAGATTGAAGAAGAAGAGTATCAGTGGCAGGTGGAGGATTTTCAACGCCCGGAGCCCAAAGATCTGATTGTTTATGAACTTTTGATTCGTGATTTTACCGAAGATAGAAACCTTAATGGTGTGATAGAGCATTTTGACTACTTGAAAAATCTTGGTGTCAATGCCATTGAGCTGTTACCGGTGAACGAATTTGAAGGTAATATCAGCTGGGGTTATAATCCGTCATTTTATTTTGCATTGGATAAATATTATGGTACAAAAAATAAACTGAAAGAATTTGTTGATCTCTGTCATCAGAATGGCATTGCCGTTATCCTGGATATGGTGCTGAATCATCAGTTCGGGCAGTCCTCCATGGCTCGTTTGTACTGGGATGAATCAGGAAATATCCCTGCTGCCGATAACCCATGGTTTAACCAATACCCGACTCATGATTTTAATGTTGGTTACGATATGAACCATGAGAGTCCGCAGACTAAAGCCTTCTCCAAGCGTGTAATGCAGTTCTGGCTTGAAGAGTATAATATTGATGGGTACCGCTTTGACCTTTCAAAAGGTTTTACACAAACCAATACACTTGGTAACACCAATCTGTGGGGAGAGTATGACGCTTCCCGTATAGCCATATGGAATGAGTATAAGGAGTTTATACACTCTGTTTCTGATGATGCCTATATTATTTTGGAGCATTTTGCTGATAATAACGAAGAGCGGGAACTATCGAACAATGATATGATGCTTTGGGGAAATATGAATCACAACTATTGCGAGGCCTCCATGGGATGGCTAAATTCCGGAAGTACTTTTGACTGGATTGATTATCAGGATCGTGGCTGGAGTAATCCCCACGTGGTAGGATATATGGAGAGCCATGATGAAGAACGGGTAATATTTAAATGTGTTACTTATGGGAATAGCAATGGTAGTTATAATATAAAGGATTCTACCCTGGCTCTTGAGAGAATGAAACTTAGCGCAACTTTTTTTGTCCCTATTGCCGGTCCGAAGATGATATGGATGTTTGGTGAAGTAGGATATGACTACTCCATTGATTTTAATGGACGCACCGGGATAAAGCCTACTCGCTGGGATTATTACGATGACTGGCGTCGCCGATATGTTTACAACCTGTATAGTGCTTTGATTAATCTTAAATTAGAATATAAACACATCTTTAATCAGCCTGATTATGATTTACAGGTCTCAGGTGCCATAAGGAGTATCAAAGTCAACCATTCAGAAATGGATGTATTTATTTCTGGGAACTTTGGTTTGCAGAGTGAGAGTTCTACACTGGATTTCCAAAATACAGGTTGGTGGTACGATTATATAACCGGTGATTCGGTTAATGTGGAGTCTATTCCATACAATATGACACTGGAAGCCGGTGATTATCATTTATATACCGATGTAAAAATTGCCTCACCACTGGTGCAGGGTATTGAAGGTGATTTGCATAATAATGGTATAGGGTTGAGCATATTTCCAAACCCTGCCGCTGAAAAAATAAACCTTGAGTTGTTTCTTGATGATCAAAAGGTGGTAGAGATTTCTATTACGGATATTCAGGGGAAGCGAATTAATCTGGTTCCTGCACAAATTCTGCCTGCAGGCGCACATGTGATGACATGGAGTATTGATAGCCTGGCATTATCTTCAGGGCTACATTTTGTGGTCGTGAAGGGCGAAAATCACGTACTAACGAAAAAGTTTGTAATCCGCTAGAGCCGGTGCAAATCGGTGGTACATGCATCGGCGGTACGGGTGATAATTAAGGATGGAAATGTCGAGTTATTTCTCGGTACTCCATTGAATACTGATTCTCTTCATTGCGGAGAGTGAATGTTTTTGAGATTATCGCTTTCTCTTTGTGGGAGAATTTTATTAAAACCCGGTTGGTCTCCCTGCCGGGTTTTGGTTTTATGTGGATGATCTCTTCAGGAAACATCTGCATTGCTGAAAAAGCAGCTTTGTAGTGCATCATACCTTTATGAGGAATAATGCAGGTGAAGACGCCATCACTTGTTAAGAGCCGCTTCACGTGCTGAGCCATCTCTTCAGGTAGCAGTGTGTCGTTGTGTCGCGCCAGATTACGACTATCACTATTACTTTTTAGCGAGTTGGAGAAGAATGGTGGATTGGAAACGATGTGGTCGAAAAGAAAATCGTGATGGAGATTCTGAAAAGTGATCTCTTCTACAGCCATTCTGTATGCCCATTTTGACTGTAGGAAATTCTCTTTCGCCTGCCTGACACTTGGAGCATGTATGTCGATGGCTGTGATAAAAGCCTCAGAGCGTTGAGCCAGCATAAGTGAGATAATACCCGATCCGACACCTACTTCAAGAATTTGTTTTGATGACTCTACCTCAGCAAAGGCACCCAGAAGAATGGCATCAGTACCTATCTTCATGCTACTGGATGAGTGGTTTAGACTGAACTGCTTAAGTACAAATTCTGCCGACATATCTTAATCATTGATTTCCAGTAATCCTTCAGGAAGGCTTAACTTAATTGTTTCTGTATCTTCATTAATGCCGAGAATAAAATCTTCATGTAAAGGGATGTAGATCTCTTTACCATTACGTTTTACCACAAAGAGATCCTGGTTTGGGTTTTCGATAATGTCAGATACCTCTCCAATAATGCTGTTATCATCCATTATCACTGTCCAACCAATAATTTTGTGATATGTGAATACTGCATCATCTGACTCTTCCATGTCTTCAGTGCTGAGGTACACCTCTTTCCCTGTAAACGGAGATGCGTCCTCCACGTTGTCAATATGTTTGAACTTTATGCGTATTGTGCCGTGACATCCTGACAGATATTCTACGGGATAGGGGACAAGCTCGCCCGGTGCCTGGTCGATATGCAGGAATGCAATATCTTCTGAGAATTCCGGGATGCTATTGTTAAGATGAGCTGTGATATAACCATCGTTGCCGGTGGTTTTACCAATTTTACCTATTAGTATGCACTCTTTTTTATACATAACCAGATATTTTTACAAAAATAGGAAAAAGAGGATAACAAGGAATGTTTGGTTTATTGAGACAAAACCCATACTGGGTTTCTTGTTACCAGCTTGAAAAAAAAACCGACTTCCATTTTTGGCAGCCTGTTTTTTATTTCATTCCCGGGCCCAAGGCTAAAAAATGGGGGTTTAAAAGGCTTTTTTTATTATACATTAATTCCAAACCATTCACTTTCTGCATTATTCTTCCTCCCGCGGCCAAAAGAACAGCATGAGCAGCTCCCGTATCCCATTCCATTGTAGGAGCAAACCGGGGATAATAGTGGGCTGCACCTTCAGCTAATGCGCATATTTTTAACGAACTACCCCGGCTTTCAAAGGTTAGCTCCGGGTATCGCCTCCTAAGATTGTCGATATATTCCTGAGTCTCCTCATTCATGTGTGAGCGACTACCCATAACAATAATACTATCTTCTTGTTTATCGGGAATAGGCTTCAGATTTAGGTTTTTAGAAGCCTCGATACTTTTTAATGCAACTGATCCTGAATATCCTTCAAAGATGCCTCCTTGTAATATTCCCACATACAAAATATCTTTTACCGGTACATAAACAAACCCGGCAATAGGTTTTCCGGCTTCAATGAGTGCTATATTAATAGTAAACTCACCATTTTTATTAATAAACTCTTTTGTGCCATCCAACGGATCGACAAGCCAAAACTTGTTCCATTGCGAACGCTCCTCAAAATCTGTCGTTTCTCCTTCTTCAGATAATATGGGAATCCCCGTTTTGTTTAAGTTGTTGATAATTATGCCATTGGATAATTTGTCCGCAAGAGTTAATGGAGAAGAATCATCTTTAAATGAAATGTTATAACCCTTTTTATCATATACTTCAAGGGTTTTTTTTCCAGCTTCAACGGTAGTAATAATTATGTTGATTAAATTAAGCATCTTATATTTTATAAAACTCACTAATATAGTGCTAAGGTATGTATAGTTTCGTTATATTTGTAAGACTAAATGTAATTACGTAACCAAAATATCAAATTATGAAAAAAATTTTCTTATTGCTCGTTGTGATGCTGACATTCACTTTTTCTGTGAATGCGCAGACATCTAGTTATCCCTGGGTCATAGGCACAGGTGTTAACTTTGTGGATCACATAGCTCCGCAGTTGAAATTCGGTCGCCAGTTAACAGATACAAACTGGGAGGGCTCTGATATTGGATATCCCTTTGGTCTCTATGCCAGTAGGTTTATTGGGCAAGGCTTCTCTGTTACCCTGGATTTTAATACTATAAATCTACCTTCTAAAAATGTTGTCAAGTATGGTCCAAACTCAAGTACTATAACTTATCTTGATGATAATGGTTACTGGGGGAGTTCATCCACAAAAAATACTGGTCTACATATTGGTGACGGCAGAATGTTCTATGGGCATATCAGCGCTCAGTACAACTTCCTTAGTACTGTGCATGAAAGAAGGCTCAAGAATGATAAGCGTAAATTTGTCGATGTATTTGACCCATATATTATTATAGGTTTAGGAGCAACAAATATGTATGAAGATGACGGCGATAACCCTATATTCTTTTCTCAGCAGACAGGTGTTGGTTTAAATTTTTGGATGCAGAAGAATGTTGCTGTTTATGCTGAAGGTGATTACACTTTTATTCCTCAGCGTGATGACTATATGTCTTACAAATTTGGTTTAAAAATTCGCTTTGGTAAGGATAAAGATATCGATAAAGATGGTATCCAGAATAAATATGATAAGTGTCCTGAGGTTCCTGGTCCAAAAGAGTTTGATGGTTGCCCTGACACAGATGGTGATGGTATCCCTGATCACTTAGATCAGTGTCCTGATGTTCCTGGTCCAAAAGAGTTTGACGGTTGCCCTGATACCGATGGTGATGGTGTACCTGATCACTTAGATGACTGCCCAAAAATTCCTGGTCCAAAAGAGTTTAACGGTTGTCCGGATCGTGATGGTGATGGCATCCCTGACTTTGAAGATTCGTGTCCTGATGAACCAGGTCTTCCTGAGTTTAAAGGTTGCCCGGATACGGACGGTGATGGTGTTCCAGATCATAAAGATAAATGCCCTGAGGAACCAGGTTTAGCTGAATTTGATGGCTGTCCTGATACCGATGGTGATGGCATCCCAGATCATAAAGATAAATGCCCTGATATGACTGGTTTAGCTGAATTTGATGGTTGCCCTGATACCGATGGTGATGGTATCCCTGATTATATGGATGCTTGTCCTGATGAAGCAGGTCTTGCCGAGTTTAATGGTTGTCCTGATCGTGATGGAGACGGTATCCCTGACAGATTCGATAACTGTCCTGATGAAGCAGGCCTTAAAGAATTTGGTGGTTGTCCCAAAACAGTAATTGAAGAGATTGAAAAAGAACTCGCTTTCAATGCTGAGAATATCTATTTCGAAACAGGGAAATCAACTATTCGTGCCATTTCCTATCCTAACCTCACTAATATCATAAACATCCTCAGTGAATATCCAAATATTCGTCTGAAGATAGAAGGTCATACTGACAATACTGGTGGCCGTGAGTTGAATTTGAAGCTTTCGGAAGATCGTGCTTTTGAAGTAATGAAATACTTCACTGAACGAGGAATTCCTGCATCACGATTCCAAGTTAATGGATATGGCCCTGACCGCCCTGTCGCTACAAACGAAACAAGTGATGGTCGCGCCAAGAACCGCAGAACTGAAATTCACCTTATTAAAGAATAAGGTAGTAGATAGTAAAAAATGTTAAGAATAGAAAAGCCCGGTTTTTTCCGGGCTTTTCTATTGTTGTCACACAAAGGAAGTTATTATTTCGTCGCTGGAGAATAATTAGTTATAACTGACCACTTTCAATTGCGGAAACGATCAGCTCCATATGTTTGTCTTCACCATCATAGTCATATTCAGTTTTAAGATTATATCCCCATATTCGCGCTATTCCCTGCCAGAAGAATGCTGAAAATGAGCCGCGGAAGTTTCGCAGTATTTCGTATGAAGATCTATTACATTCACGATCTACAAGTTTTATGAGCAGCTTCCCCTGTCGGGTATTTAGTTTTTTGAGCTCATCACCATACTGACTCATAAGCTCATCTTCAATTATCTGGAAATAGACTTTTTGTCCTTTTCTGTTATCTGTCAGGCTATCGAGAATAGGGGCATATGCTTCTAATTTTTTTCCGGCTTCTTTTGCATAAGGATATACTTTTCGGATATCTCTAATCAACCTGGTATAACGTCTTTCAGCTCTTTTGGTAGTAAATACCGGAGGAGAATAATAGACAAATTCAAATACCGGGAGCTCACACAGCAATAATGTGTCGCCGTCTATTGCACTGGCATGCAAAATTATCAACGTGTCGGCTCTGCCCTGAGACAGGGAGTGTAAGCTTAATGAAATTAATAGGGATAATATGACATAGAATTTTCGCATCACCGGAAATGATTTCAATAACTATGCCAAAGTATGAGTATAAGAATTGCGGTAAAATCAGATGACTTGATTTATTGCTACGCTACTCTCAGTTTTTTAGAAGATATCTTATTGAGTTTTTTCTCAGCGTAAGCCTTGGTAACCTTAAGTTTATTCTTCTTTGGATCTCCGGGAAACTCAAACATTGCGTCTGTTAATACAGCCTCTACCAGTGATCGTAAACCGCGAGCGCCAAGTTTAAATTCAATGGATTTGTCCACAATGAATTCCAATGCACTCTTATCGAATGAGAGCTCTATTGCATCCAGTTCAAAGAGTTTAATAAACTGCTTCGTGAGAGCATTTTTTGGTTCGGTAAGTATTCTTGTTAAAGCATCCTTATCAAGAGGGTTAAGGTACGAGAGCACGGGAAGACGACCTACGATCTCCGGGATGAGACCATAAGCTTTGAGATCCTGGGGTGCAATATACTGTAGCAGATGCTCCCGGTCTATAGTTTCACGACTTTTCGATGCGGCGTATCCCACCACGTTGGAGCGCATCCTGCTGGCGATCTTCTTATCAATACCATCAAAGGCACCCCCTGCAATGAAAAGTATGTTTCGGGTATTGACCTGTATCATTTTCTGCTCAGGGTGCTTTCTGCCTCCCTGCGGTGGCACATTAATAACAGCACCTTCCAGTAATTTTAAAAGGGCTTGTTGCACACCTTCTCCGGAAACATCACGTGTAATGCTTGGATTATCACTTTTGCGAGCAATCTTATCGATTTCATCAATAAATACTATTCCTCGTTCGGCAGCTTTTACGTCGTAATTAGAAGCTTGTAGAAGTCTTGAAAGAATGCTTTCCACATCTTCGCCAACATATCCCGCCTCAGTGAGAACTGTTGCATCAGCGATAGCAAAAGGAACCCTTAGCATTCTGGCAATTGTTCGGGCCAGAAGCGTTTTTCCTGTTCCTGTTTCACCAACAATAATGATATTTGATTTTTCAATCTCCACATCATCTTCATCATTGACATTCATCCGGGCGATACGCTTGTAGTGATTATACACCGCAACACTAAGAATACGTTTGGCTTCATCCTGGCCAATAACATATTCGTCCATATAACTCTTTATCTCGGCGGGTTTCAGCAAGTCGAACTCCAGGGCTGATTCATCATCTTCATGCCGTGCCTGAAACTCCTCATCAACAATTAGTTTTGCCTGGGTTATGCAGTAATCGCAGATATGGGCATCCATACCTGCGATTAATATATTTGTCTCTTCCTTTGGTCTTCCGCAAAAGGAACACCTATCACTATTTTTTGCCATTATATCAGCATTAAACTGTTTTGGTAAGAACTTCGTCAATCATTCCGTAATCTTTGGCCTCCTTAGAGCTCATCCAGTAATCGCGGTCACCATCAGCCCATATCTTATCATAATCCTGACCGGTATGGTTTGCTATAATGGCATAAAGTTCCTCCTTAATTTTTCCTATCTCGCGGGCAGTAATCTCAATATCCGAGGCTTGTCCTTGCGCGCCACCCAAAGGTTGATGAATGAGGATTCGCGAATGGTTTAGCGCCGAGCGTTTGCCTTTTTCTCCTGCACACAATAGTACAGCACCCATAGAAGCTGCCATGCCTGTACAGATGGTGGCGATATCAGGAGCCACGTACTGTATTGTATCGTAAATTCCAAACCCTGCATATACGCTGCCACCGGGAGTGTTGAGATATATTGTGATGTCTTTCGACGGGTCAACAGACTCTAAAAACAGCAACTGCGCCTGGATGATGTTTGCCACATAATCATCAATAGGAACTCCCAAAAAGATGATCCTGTCCATCATAAGGCGACTGAAAACATCCATGGTAGCAATATTCATCTGACGCTCCTCAATAATAGTAGGAGAGATGTAATTGTTATACATGGAAGTATACTGATCAAGCCTTAAAGAGCTGATACCTTGGTGTTTTGTTGCAAATTTTCTGAATTCGTCTGTTTTCATTGTTCTTTACTTTTCGTAAGTTTTAGTAATCATTTCAACAAATTCATCATAAGAAAGTTCTTTCTCATTGATTTTTACATTCTCTTTAAATGTTGAAATTAGTCTCTGCTCAAATATATGGTCAAAGATACTCTTAACCTGCTCTTTATTACTCATTAGATTGTCAGCGATCATATTTATTCTCTCTGTCGTCTCTTCCGTCTCTTGCTGTCCGTTAAGGAAAAGTGTCTTTATATGATCCTTGATGTCGTCCTGAGAAACATTCAGTGCCGGAAAATCCTTTGCTAATTTGGTCTCAATAAGATTCCAACGCATAGACTTAATAAAACTCTCCATCTGACCTTCCAGCTGCTCTTCGGTGATATCCTCTTCATTGGTCTCCATGATCCACCGCTTCAGGAAATCTTTAGGGAGCTCAAAATTCGCCATGGCGATAACCGCATCAATACAATTATTAACAAAGTGGCGATCTGACTCAGAAGAGTATGACACAGCTACATCTTTCATAACACGCTCACGGAGTTCTTCTTCACTTTTTATTTCGTCCTGCGGGTACACCTTATTGAATAACTCTTCATTGAGTTCTGCATTCTGACGGCGTGTAATGGCTGTTATAGTTGTGGCGAATTCACCTTTCAGCTCCTGGGCAACATCTTTTTCTATATTTAGCATTGCAGCGACATCAGTAGCATTTTTTATGGCATGCATTGGGTCGAATTTGACAACGGCACCAATCTTTTTTCCAATAAACTTCTTCTTTATAGTTTTAAGTTTGACTTCGTCCAGCGAGAGTGATGCACTATTTTGAATGCCCCCTTCAAGGATATTTCCCTCTTCATCAAGTTGAGCGAAATCGCACTTCATAAGGTCATCCTCTTCAACAGTATCCACATCTACCGTGGTTCCGTTTCTTTTCACCAGATCAGCGATGTACTCATCAACTTTCTCATCCTCTACTTTAATCTTGAAATAATCTACTTCTATGGAATCATCAAGGGTTATATTTACTTCCGGCTGCATCCCCACATCAAAGAAGTATGTGAAGTCCTTCATAGTATCCAGATCGATTGTTCCTGTTTTCTCCAGGTTGGGAAGTGGATTTCCAATGATATCGAGTTTCTCTTCCGTAAGATATTCACCAATTTTTTCGGAGAGCATCTTATTTACCTCTTCGCCAATAATGGCTTTTTCATACATTTTTTTCACAATTCCCATAGGTACCTTACCTACACGAAATCCGGGTAGATTAGCTTTCTTCCGATAGTCCTGAAGTTGTTTTTCTACCTTTTCAGAATAATCATCTTCAACAATTTCAATTTTCAGGGTAGCGGTTAGATTACCTGTGTTTTCTTTTGTAATAAGCATTGGAAAAATCTTAATGAATAATAATCAATTATACCGTGTGGATAAAATTATAAAAAAAGTGCGGATGAAGGGACTCGAACCCCCACGCCTTTCGGCACTAGATCCTAAGTCTAGCGCGGCTACCAATTACGCCACATCCGCAACGTGACACCTATTCCCTTTTCGGGGTGCAAATATATGGCTTTTTTTTAATATCAGGCATTTAATACACATTTTATCTCTCCTATATTCATAAATATTGTCATACAAAAAAAACTGCCTTTATTGGGTCAAGTACAAAAGTTGGATCGATATTAATTAAACGTAAGCCTTCGGGCATGAGCATCTTGCCAGAGAATAATATTCTTTTAAAGGCC
>CAYYSU010000047.1:0-20090 GCA_964474455.1 uncultured Bacteroidales bacterium | reverse complement strand
ATTGTTTATTGGATTATTTTCGTCAAATAGTGTTAATGCCATAGAGGAAGACCCTCCTTGCCAAACAATCACTATTTGGTGTACTCCAGAAGAGGGACATACAGTTATAGTTTGTAATTATGATGATTATAAAGCATATTTTGAGATGTATTGTGGAGTTATTATAGAATAAATGGTATTTTGTATACGCTAGATTTAATATTAAATCTAGCGTATACATTTTTAGTAATTAAAACTTTATCTATATGAAAAATGCATTATTAATATTAAGTATATATCCTATCGTTTTTTTATTTACATATTCATCTAATGCACAACATAATAATTATGACTATACGGATATTGATTCGGTAAAATATGTTGTAACTTATTTTGCGCAAAATCAGCTAGATTCAAATTATTTAGATTTTAAACAAAAGGCTGAAGTGTTATTATTTCTTGGGGAAAATAGTAGCGAATATGTTTATAGAGATACCTATATATTCGATACAACTATGCGTAAAGTACATAATATAAATGAATTACAAAGATTTTCAAATCGTGTGGGAGCAGGTGATATTCCAAGGCCTAGAGCACTATATTATGTCTATAAAAATTATCCGAAGGGTAAATTGTCGTTTATTGATAAAATAGTTTTTGATGATGTACTCTATAGAGAAAACATGAATAGTATAAATTGGAAATTGGAGAATGAAACAGATACTTTAAATAACTATATAGTTCATAAGGCTTCATGTTATTATGGGGGTAGAGACTGGACTGTTTGGTACTGTATGGATATTCCGTATAGTGATGGTCCTTGGAAGCTACACGGCCTGCCGGGTTTAATATTAAAGGCATCAGATTCAAAATCGCATTATGATTTTTCATTTATCTCCATAGAGAAACCCAATAAACCATTAATGATCGACCTAATTCAATTGGATTATATTGAAGTTTCTCATGCTCAGTATTTAGAGCTTAGGCAAAATGCCTCTAAAAATATTAGTAGTGCTATGGAGAATATTGGTGCTTCTAAGAAGCAACGGCAGGCAGCTGAAAAGAATGCCTCATTAAAGAACAATCCCATTGATCTGAAGTAGATGTAGCATGTTTAAAAATTTGTCATCTCATTATTTTTATGGTTTTTGTTTTTTTCTAATTATTATATTTCCATGGAAAACCTATGGCCAGAGCATTATTTCCGGACAAATCACATCAGAAGAAGGCGATCCGCTCTCTCGCATTAATGTATTGATTTACCTACCTGATAATAGTACACTTGTATCTTTTGGCATAACTGATACTGAAGGTAAGTTCACGGCCTCCGTGGTTCATTTGTCCGATAGTCTTGTGCTGGTAGTGAGATCCATTAATTATAGTAATGAAATGTGTAGCATAAAGAACGCAACTCAATCGAGAAATTTTGTGCTTACAGAGGAGGTAAAAGAGATAAAAGGGGTTACTGTTGAGGCTCCCATGATAGAACGAAGAGGCGATACACTCTCTTTTTTGATAAGCTCTTTTGCCGGGAAAGAGGATATGGTATTGCAAGATGTACTTAAGAAGATGCCAGGGATAGAAATAGAATCCAATGGACGAATTCTATATCAGGGTTTACCGCTACGCAAATTTTATATCGAAGGGCTTGATTTAATGGATGGTAGGTATAATGTGATTAGTGAGAATTTACCACATCAGTCCGTTAGTGCGGTGGAAATTATGGAAAACCACCAACCGATTAAAATACTTGAAGATAAAATTTCTTCACATCAGGCATCTATTAACATTAAACTTAAAAATGATATTGCGGTTACCGGAAGTGCCATTGGTGGAGCTGGTCTGTACCCAATGCTATGGGATGTAAATATCACTCCGATGTTTTTTACAAAAAAAGCTCAAGTCGTAGCCTCCTTTCAGTCGAACAATGTGGGTAGAGATGTGGCAGAAAATTTGAATATTTTGACCTATAATGATGCGATTAATAAGTTTGATCGTCCTAACGAAAGTCCAACCATAATAGGTATTCAGCAGGCCTCTGAACCAACGCTCGAAAAACGACGTTACATCGATAATGTAAGCTATCTAGGGAATATGAATGTGTTAACAAAACTGAGCAATGAATTTCAGCTTCGAGCGAATCTATATTATATCAACGACAAGCAAAATAAAGAAGCCGTTACTCATCGTACCATTTTATTACCTGGCGATACTTTTTCCTTTACTGAGCAATACCATAATAAATATCATGAAAATTATCTGTTGGGGATAGTTACGTTAAGTAGAAATGCAAAGAATAACTATTTTGATAATACGCTGAAAGTGCGTTCTCGGTGGGATGAGTTTTCAGGCGTTGTAAATAATAATATGGGAGTGGTGGAGCAATATAATAACAGCCCATTGCAAAGCATTTCCAATGAAATGAAATCTGTAAATGCAATAGGTAAATATCTGGTAGACTTGAACTCATATATTAGTTATGATAATAGTTTGCCTACTTTGACTGTAACTCCGGGGTCATTCACTTCTATTTTTAGCGATTCGCTGGATTACAATAAAATCATTCAAAACATTGATTTAAAGCGTTTATACACCGATAATAATGCAAGTATTATTATGACAGTAAAACGAATTATGATTACTCCCAAGGTTGGGATTATTTACCGTAATCAAAATCTTGGAAGTAGTATTTTAACGAATAGTAGCAACGATGATGTTTTAATGGCTTCAGAGCGTTTTGCCAATGATCTTACAACAACACAGCTTAAGGCCTATGCTAAAACCAATATTGAATATAAATACCGGCAATTTACGCTTAATGCTTCTCTTCCGTTTTCATGGCAGAAGATTATTTTTAGTGATCCTGGAAATCAGGTGGATACACTTATGAAGGTACTTTATTTCGATCCTTCCATTTATGCTGGAATAAAGTTTTCCAAATTCTGGAAAGTTCGAGTCAGTGCAAGACAATCGCATACGCTGGGCGATCTCGATGATCATTATTATGGCATTATCCTGAATAATTATCGCAGGCTGTCAAAAAAAGCTGCTCCATTGCAGCAAAGTACTAGAAAAAGTGCTTCATTGTATGTGTCGTATAATAATATAATCTCTTCGTTTTTAAGCTCCTGTACATATATTTTCGGACATAGTGAAAATTCGCTATTATATGGTAATTTTATTAATGATGACGGTACTGCAGTTATGACTGCTTATGAAAAGCCTAATACGAGAATTTCCCAGATGCTAAAGCTTTCTGCTAGCAAATATTTCACAAATATAAAATCTACAATTCGTCTTGATGGGAATTTTTCACTGCAAAGTGGTACATCGCTTATAAATGATGCTCTTTTTTCTAGTTTAAATAGAATGATGATGATTACACCGGCATGTAATGTGAGGCTAACAAGTTGGTTTACAGTGGAGTACAAACTGAATACAACATATATTGAGTCTTTTGTGGAATCTAAAAAGAGCAATGATATTAGTATGTTACGTCATGGGGTGGAACTTTTTGCCTTTCCGGGAAGAGATCATCTTATAAGCCTTTCGGGAGAGTATTACCATTTTAATAAATGCGACAACTATTTTCTGGATTTTCACTACCGCTTAACGATACCAAAGTATCGTGCCAATTTGGAAATACGATGGAATAACATTCTTAATACCAATAACTATATACTTTATCAAGCGAGTAGTTCCACAGTGTGGGTGTCGGAATATACCTTACGACCTTCGCAGTTTATGTTTTCATTGAGGTTTCGATTTTGATCCACTATTAATCATATAAAACTTGCAATCCCTCTTGAATAATTTGATTGTCAATCTCTCAGGTCACATTTATTATTTATGCCTTGAAACAGAGAGTGTTTGTATAAAAATTATTAGGGCTCTTTAGTGTAACCGTTTTTCCCTGATTCTTACAATGCGCCACCCAAGCTGGGGATGTAATTTTTATAAATTATTATTGTGCAACTCACTAGTGTCCCATTAAAATTGCGACGTTATTAAATATTAAACAAATTTGGCTCATTAAGCTTAAAACGTTCTTTGTCATTTTGAAATTTAGTTTTATTGAATAGAACTTTAAGGTGAGTTTTATCTGTTAAAGATATACTCAACTCACTTAATGAATAACAAAAGTGTAAATTGAAATCCATTTAATCGAATTTTGCCTGTAACAATCTATATTTCAAATATTTCAAAGAACACTATTTAATTTTAATGGGACAGCAATGTGTGCAACTTATAAAATATAGAATTATAAATTGTTGAAGTCAGGAATTTTTTCTTTACATGAAAGTCGGTATCTTTGAATCATAATCAAATTTCATGGCAAAGAGTAAGAGTGTTTTTATATGTAGTAACTGTGGAGCCCAGAGTTCAAAGTGGATTGGTCGGTGCTCTTCTTGTGGCGAATGGAATACCTATGTGGAAGAGGTGATTGAAAAGGAGAAGACCGCACCGGGATGGCGAAAGCCCTACGAGCATACAACAGTAGCTAAAGCGGTGCTTATTCATGATGTCCCGGCGGGCTTTGAAAAGCGTTCAGAAACCTTGGATAAAGAGTTCAACAGAGTGTTGGGCGGAGGTATCGTCTCGGGGTCCATAGTGTTGTTGGGCGGAGAACCGGGCATAGGAAAATCCACTCTGATGCTTCAGGTAGCGCTCAAGCAAACCGTCATGAAGATACTTTATGTTAGCGGTGAGGAGAGCATAGGTCAGATTCGCATGCGTGCGGAACGCCTGGGTATGAAAGAGGCACCGCACCTCTATCTGCTTTCCGAAACAAATACTGAAGCTATCTTCCGCCAGACCCGCGAGATACAACCCGACCTGCTTATCGTCGATTCCGTGCAGACTCTGCAGTCGGAGCTGCTCGACAGCGCGGCGGGTAGTATCTCGCAGATTCGCGAATGTGCCGGCGAGATGCAACGCTTCGCCAAAGCTACCATGACACCGGTGTTTCTCATCGGTCATATCACCAAAGACGGCACCCTGGCAGGCCCCAAGCTTTTAGAGCACATGGTGGATGCCGTGATACAGTTTGAGGGCGACAGGAACTACGGCTACCGCATCCTTCGATGCGTAAAAAACCGCTACGGCTCCACCTCGGAGCTGGGCATCTATGAGATGCAGCAGACCGGACTGCGAGAGGTCTCCAACCCGTCGGAGATACTGCTCTCACAACGCGACGAGAACCTCAGTGGTGTGACTGTTTCTGCAACAGTTGAAGGAGTCCGCCCGTTATTGATCGAGGTCCAGGCACTGGTGAGCAATGCCGCTTATGGTACACCTCAACGTACTGCCAACGGTTTCGACCTGCGACGCATGAGCATGCTGCTGGCAGTGCTGGAGAAACGACTGGGCTTCCGCATGGGCACAAAAGATGTGTTTGTAAACATCGCCGGAGGACTGAAGGTGAACGAGCCGGCTATCGATCTGGCTGTCATCGCCGCTATCCTCTCCAGCAACGACGACGTAGCGATCCCACAGGATGTGTGCTTTGCAGCGGAGACTGGCCTCAGTGGCGAGATCCGCCCTGTGGTGCGCGTGGAGAACCGCATCAGAGAAGCCGAGAAGCTGGGGTTCATGAAGATCTATGTTTCACGATATAATATGAAGGCTTTGGATACATCGCGGTTTGGGATAGAGATAGTGCCGGTAGGGACGCTTGAGGAGGTTTATCGGAAATTATTTTGATTAATAATATCAAATAATTGAATTAAAATAGATTAAATTAAAAAAAGGAACATAGAGTTCCTCCGTGTACGCACAGTGTCTCACAGAGTTTTTTCACTGTGACACACTCCGCTAACCCTGCGAGACACTGCGTTCATAATGAAATTCGTGAAATAGCTATTAAATAAGCTCCTCCAGCGCATCCTTCAGAATAGGATACTTGAAGGTAAACCCACAGTCCAATAGTCGCTTGGGTACTACCGACTGCCCGTGTGTAATCAGTTGGGCACTTTTACCCAGGGCCAATCTTAATGCCCAGCCCGGAGCCGGTATAAGATGGGGCCGGTGTAGCTTCTTCGCCAGCATGCGGGTGTACTCCGCACTTTGCAACACTCCCGGACTCACTATATTGAAAGACCCATGCACCCGGGGATTCTTTATGGCATACTCATAGGCTCGCAGCACATCTTCAATATGCACCCATGGCATTGCCTGTTTTCCGGAGGCAATCATACCACCAACACCTGATTTAAAAAGCTTCACCATTTGTGGAAACGCTCCCTGTTTTTTATCTAAAATAACTCCAAACCGGAAAATGGCCACCCGGCACCTCGTCACTGCCTTCATAGCCTCAGCCTCCCAATCCTTACAAACCTTCGCCAGAAAGCCCATGTCATAAACAAACTCTTCTTCGCTGTGCACACCTTTGGAGTGGTATATGCCCACTGCTGAGGTGCTTATAAATAGTGCCGGTGGTTTCTCCGCCATTTGTATCGCGGTGGCGAGGTTTCGTGTGGTTTCGATTCGGCTTTGCCTGATGAGTTTTTTATTTTTTTTTGTAAACCTACGCATAAGTGAGGCGCCGGAAAGGTGTATCACCACATCTGCATCATTGACTTTTTGTTGTAATGTATTTGAATTAACAAGTAAGTCTTCACGACTTAAATTAATCACATCATAGCCATGTTCCTGAAGAAACGATTTTAACCTTCCTCCCACAAAACCTGAAGTCCCACTGATGGCTATTTTCATAATAATGAATGGATTACATTTTTTATTTTTGTAAAAAACTATGTAAATGATTACTACAATAAAACACTACAATGGCTTTTATTGTTCAAACATACTGTTAAACAGAGAGTAACACTTTGTTTTTGTGGGAGAATAAATGGTTTTATAAAATGGTGCGACTAATAAAAAGTTGTAAGTTTGCAATCCGGAAATATGCTAACTGTTTGATAACAAAAAATTAAAAACATGAATGCCAATAAGCAAGGTCCAGAAATTCTGAAGCATTTTCCTGCTGTTACAACCGAGCAGTGGGAAGCAAAGATTGAGAAAGACCTTAAAGGTGCTGATTACGAGAAGAAGCTTGTATGGAAAACCATGGAAGGTTTCAATGTACGTCCATACTATCGTGCTGAAGACCTTCAGAACCTGGAGCATTTGGACACTGCACCCGGTGAGTATCCTTTTACCCGAGGTGGCAAAGCCGATAACAATTGGCTGGTTCGTCAGGATATTGTGGTAAAGGATGCTGCCACAGCAAATAAAACTGCACTTAACGTGCTGATGCGTGGTGTTGAATCGCTTGGTTTCGTTCTCGAAACACCCAACGTTGACAATGCATTTTTCAGTGCATTATTAAAAGATATTGATTTGAATGCTGCTGAGGTGAACTTCACAGGAAAATTCGCAGCTGATATTATCGACCGCTTCATGATATGGGTCGAAGAGAATGGTGCTGATACATCACGGATAACCTTCGACGTAGATCCTTTGGGATGTATGAATCTTACAGGAGCTTTCGATGTAAACACTAAATCTTTTCTTGCCTCTATTATTGCTAAAGCCAATGGTTCTGCGCAATGTATTACTATTCATGGTGACACTATTCACAATGCCGGCAGTAGTATAATCCAGGAGCTGGGTATGTCAATGGCCATGGCAGTTGAATACCTCGACTGGCTCACTGAGAATGGTGTTGAGGCAAAGGTTGCTGCTGCCAAGATGCGTTTTGTCTTCGCCGTAGGCTCCAATTATTTTATGGAAATTGCTAAGATGCGCGCCGCAAGAACTTTGTGGGCTCAAATCCTTACAGCTTATGGTATAGCTGAAGAAGACCAAAAACCTATGGTGATCCATGGTGTGACCTCAGAGTGGAACAAGACTGTTTATGATCCTTATGTGAACATGTTGCGCACTACTACCGAGGCCATGTCAGGAATACTTGGCGGTGTGGACACCTTTACTGTGAAGCCTTTTGATGTGTCATTCCGTGAGCCAAACGCTTTCTCGAACCGTATCGCTCGTAACCAGCAACTGGTACTCAAAGAGGAGAGCTACTTCGACAAGGTTGCGGATCCTGCTGCCGGTTCTTACTATATTGAAAACCTCACAAATTCCATCATGGAGAATGCATGGAAAATCTTCCTCACTATACAGGAGAGTGATGGTTATCTTAAGGCATTCTTAGGCACAGATATACAGGCTATGATTGCTGAGACCTCTCAAAAACGTGATATGCTCATAGCCACACGCCGTGAAAATTTATTGGGTACTAACCAGTTCCCGAACTTTGGTGAGATGATCGACCAGACTTTGGAGGAAGATGTTCTTTATGCTAAAGAGCTGAGAGCTGAAAATGCTGTTGTCGAACCTCTGACACTGTACCGTGGTGCTATGGCTTTTGAGGTGATGCGCAATAAGAGTGATCGCCATGCCCGTAATACAGGCCGCCGTCAGAAGGTTTTCATGCTAACCATAGGCAACCTCACCATGCGTAAAGCAAGAGCTCAGTTTGCGTGTAACTTTTTTGCCTGTGCTGGATATGATGTTGTTGATAATAATGGGTTTGCTACTGTAGAAGAGGGTGTTAAAGCAGCCGCGGAAGCAGGTGCTGATATAGTAGTTCTCTGTAGCTCCGATGATGAGTATGCAGAGCTTGCACCTTGTGCTGCGGAAATATTAAAAGATAAGACTGTCCTGGTGATTGCCGGTTATCCGAAAGCCCTTCTGGAAGATTTCAAAGCTAAAGGCATTGAGAATTTTATCCATGTACGTACAAACGTGCTGGAGGCTCTCCAGGGTTATCAACAGTTATCAGGAATAAAATAATACCAATTATTATGACTGAATATCAGGATATATCTGTTTTTTCTGAAGTAGATAAACTGAAGGCTGTACTGGTGCATTCACCGGGACCGGAGGTGGCGAATGTTACTCCTTTGAAAGCTCATAAAGCTCTCTATAGTGATATTCTTAATGATAAAATCGCCTTCGAACAGCATGAACAGTTTCGTAAAGTTTTAGAAAATTTCGCCAAAGTATACCAGATAAAGGATCTCCTTGTGGATCTCCTTCGCGATGATCAGGTAAAATATAAATTAGTATCCAAGGTTTGTGAAACCGAAAATGTATTGTTTCTACAAGATTATTTTCTTGGTTTGAATGCTGAGATGCTTGCGAAAGAATTTATTGAAGGTGTTGAAATCCAACACGATTCGTTAACAAACTATCTCTCTAAAGAGAAATATTTGTTGGCTCCACTACATAATTTATTCTTTACCCGCGATGCCTCTGTCACCATTGGAAACAGTATTTTGCCTTGTCATATGGCAAATGCCATTCGTGATCGTGAGGCTCTTATTATGTCAGCCATATTCCGTTTTCATCCTCACATTGATGTGGAATTGATTGCCGGAGAATCTATGGAAGAAAAACAAAGCAACCTCTTTTTTGAAGGTGGCGATATTCTTGTTGCCCGTAACGACATATTGCTTATCGGCCTCGGTCCACGAACCAGCACTCAAGGTATTGACTCCATCGTGAATTCCATAAAATTGCGTAAAGACAAGGCCTTCCATATTCTTGTGCAGGAGCTGCCTAAGAAGCCGGAATCATTTATTCACCTTGATATGGCTTTCACCTTTTTGGATCATAACAAGTGTATGGTCTTTGAGCCTGTGATAAGAGAATCGAGTCGTTATGGCACATATCATATCCATATTGAAAACGGTGAGCAAAAACGTATCCGTGAGGTTGGTGGTCTGATATCAGGACTTAAAGCTCTTGGTATGGATGTGGAACCATTAAAATGTGGTGGTGATAATGATACATCAATAATGGAACGTGAGCAGTGGCACAGTGGTACTAACTTCTTTGCTGTTGGCCCCGGACAAGTTATCGGTTATGGCCGTAATCAGTACACCATAGAGGGGATGAATAAGCATGGCTTTGAGGTAATCGAAGCAAAGGATCTGCTCAGCGGTAATATAAAAATTCCTGCAGACGGGAAATTTGTTGTTACCATTGACGACTCCGAGTTGGCCCGTGGTGGCGGCGGAGCGCGCTGTATGACCATGCCGATAAAAAGATCATAATTTGTAATCAGTAAAATCAAAATATCATGAAACCAAATTTCCAAAAGGTCGATATTCATTCTAAAGGAAAGGCTAAAAGCACTCCTAAGGAAAATGGTTTACCTGAATGGATGACCCCGGAGCAAATCCCGGTCAAAAAAGTATATACCAGTGACGACCTGGAGGGCATGGAGCATCTGAACTATGCCGCCGGAGTTCCCCCTTACCTTCGCGGACCGTACTCTGCTATGTATGTGATGCGCCCGTGGACAATCCGTCAATATGCCGGGTTCTCCACAGCAGAAGAGTCAAATGCATTTTACCGCCGCAACCTGGCGGCAGGCCAGAAGGGCCTCTCTATCGCCTTCGACCTGGCCACACACCGGGGCTACGATTCCGACCATCCCCGTGTGGTTGGTGACGTTGGTAAGGCCGGTGTGGCAGTAGATTCAATCCTAGACATGAAGATCCTTTTCGATCAGATTCCACTTGATAAAATGTCTGTATCCATGACTATGAACGGTGCTGTTTTGCCTATTATGGCATTCTACATTGTGTCGGGATTGGAGCAGGGTGTGAAACTAGAGGATATGGCCGGAACGATACAGAATGATATCCTCAAGGAGTTTATGGTAAGGAATACGTATATATATCCTCCTTTGCCATCCATGAAGATTATCGGTGATATCTTCGAGTTTACCTCTCAGAAGATGCCTAAGTTCAACAGCATCAGTATCTCTGGATACCATATGCAGGAAGCTGGAGCCACGGCGGATATCGAGTTAGCATACACCCTCGCCGACGGTCTTGAGTATCTGCGTACTGGTGTAGAGGCAGGACTAAGTGTCGACAACTTCGCTCCACGTCTCTCTTTCTTCTGGGGTATTGGCATGAATCATTTCATGGAGATAGCCAAGATGAGAGCTGCCAGAATGTTGTGGGCGCGTATTGTTAGTCAGTTTAACCCTACGAATCCTAAATCTCTGGCACTGCGCACACACTCCCAGACTTCAGGATGGTCGCTTACAGAACAGGATCCTTTCAATAACGTGGCACGTACTGCTGTTGAGGCTATGGCTGCTGTATTGGGGCACACTCAGTCGTTGCACACCAACGCCCTTGATGAGGCCATTGCGCTGCCAACAGACTTTTCTGCACGAATAGCTCGTAACACCCAGCTATACATTCAGCAGGAGACAGAGGTTTGCCGGAGCACTGACCCATGGGCCGGTTCTTACTATGTGGAAAAATTGACTCAGGAAATTACTAACAGGGCATGGGCTCTTATCCAGGAGGTAGAAGAGCTTGGCGGGATGGCAAAAGCTATTGAAACAGGTGTTCCCAAGATGCGTATCGAAGAGGCTGCTGCCAGAAAGCAGGCTCGAATAGACTCAGGTGTTGACACCATCGTGGGAATAAACAAATATCGTCTCGAAAAAGAGGATCCCTTGGAGACTCTCGAGGTGGATAATACCGCCGTTCGTGAGGCACAGCTGCGCCGTTTGGCTGATCTGCGTGCCAACCGTAACGAAGAAGAGGTGCAGGCTACTCTTAAAGCCATCACCAAAGCTGCCGAAACAGGAGAGGGTAACCTGCTGGCCCTGGCCATCGAAGCTGCACAAAAGCGCGCCAGCCTCGGAGAAATCTCCGATGCATGTGAAGTTGTTTATGGAAGATATAAAGCTGTGATACGTTCTATTTCAGGAGTTTACTCCTCAGAGTCAGCAAATAGTGAAACCTTTAAAAAGGCATGCCGCATGGCAGATGAGTTTGCTGAAAAAGGGGGCCGACGCCCAAGGATTATGATTGCAAAGATGGGTCAGGATGGTCACGACCGCGGTGCGAAAGTGGTTTCAACAGGTTATGCCGACATCGGATTTGATGTGGATATCGGACCACTGTTCCAGACTCCTGAAGAAGCTGCCAAGCAAGCCGTTGAGAATGACGTGCACGTACTTGGTGTCTCCAGCCTCGCAGCAGGTCACAAGACCCTGGTACCTCAGGTGATCGAAGAGCTCAAGAAACTCGGTCGTGAGGATATCATGGTGATCTGTGGTGGTGTAATTCCTGCCCAGGACTACCAATTTCTTTATGATGCAGGCGTGGTAGCCGTATTTGGCCCCGGAACGAAAATTCCTGAAGCCGGTATCAAGATGCTGGAAGTGCTGTTGGCGGCGTTTGAATAGAATATAAACATAACGTTTGTCAGGCCTGCCAGGTTTCGATGACTTGGCGGGCTTTTGGTTAATAATTAATAGCTAATTAATAAATTTAATGTTTAATTGTTAAATGTTAATAAGTATTTATTAATTATTTATAAGGGTCGGACTCTCTGCTAAGGAGCCGTAATCCGTACCGAATTTATTTGTCCATCAGAATTTCTTGAATTTATGATGTTGATTAAGCTATTTGAGGAAAAGCTCGAATTGAAAGCGATTCTTGTAAAGTATAGAAATTTGAGGTGCAGAAATGTGCATTGCATAGGTTGGGAATGCAAGCTCATTCTTGGATAATCTTCGTTTCCATTTAACTTTCTGCTTCGGATCATATCCAACGGCTGCCTTTTATTATTACAAATTATAGTGTGAATTTTATTGGCAAAGTGTATTTCACTCTTACAGCTTTACCCTTCTGTTTACCCGGATTCCATGCCGGCATAAGTTTTAGAACGCGGATGGCTTCATTATCCAGCGATGGATGAACGCCACGCACAACTCTTATGTTGGACATTTTCCCATCCTTTTCGATGATAAATTCAATAAAGACAGTTCCTGAAATAGAATCTATTTTGGCCCTTTCAGGGTATACAATATTATCGGCGAAAAATTTAAACAGTGCTTCTTGCCCCCCTGGATAATTTGGCCTTTCTTCCACAATGACAAATACAGACTCTTCCTGCTTGTTCTGATCCACCAATGGTGTCTGATCAGAATTTGACACCTCTGTGACAACGGCCTTTGGGGATTGTGTTTGTGCGTTTAGCTCTGTGGTGCCTAAGAAAAACACCAGTAGTGCTGCTACCGGAATCCACGTTAAGTAGTATAACCCGGCATATCGTTTTGTTGGTTTTGTGAGCATCATTTTTAATCTCCTTTTTAATGGTGAATAGCTAAAGTGATTTGTTATGCCAATCTGATGTGGACGAAGTGTTTCTGAGTATATAAGCCTCAGATAGTTTGACCGGTCAGTGTGCTGCACCGTCTGTAAATCAGCCTGGTATTCATGAATGATTTTAAGTGATCGTAGGAAAAGATATACTGCCGGATGAAACCAAAATAGTATCCTTATTATCTCCACAAGAATATTATCGAGAAAGTGGTAATGCAGAATATGCTCTTGTTCATGTCTTATTATGATGCGTATATCCTTTTCACTATAATTATTTTTATTAATAAATATATATTTGAATAATGAGAACGGAGAGGTTTTCTGATCAGTACATACAAGTGTAAAGCCTTTTTTGCGTGTGTAGATGGCATCTCTGTTAATGATAAATATTCTTGCTGTTTTGCCAATGCTCAGTAGTAAAAAGATTGCAGATACAGTGATATATGCCGGTAAAAGTATATGTGAAATATTATATCCGTAGCCGGAAAAACTTGTGTTACCCGATGTGATAACAACCTCCTGAAGCTGAAGAATACCCTGCACTCCTGACGCTCCGTGTACGGGTATATTTATAAATGGTAAACAAACAGATAGTATCAATGATGAAATTAAAATTGTCCTGTTGGTTTTATGAAATGTGTTTTTTCTTCCTATAAAGATAAAAGGAAGATAGAGCAGTGCCAGTGCTATTGAGGCCTCATATAAGTAGTTGAGCAGTGGTGTCATTACCTCTCCTTTTCTTTTTCTTCGATACTTTTTTCTATCAGGTTTCGAAGTTCTTCCATCTCAGTGATGCTGAGGTTTTCCGACTGTGTAAATGCTGATGTAAGCTCAGCAAATGAGCCTTTAAAGTATCTTGATAAAAACGATTTAAAATATTTTTTTGAGTACTCTTCTTTCCCGACTATGGGGAAGTAGATATGTGTTCGGCCTATGGCTTTGTGTGAAATAAAGCCTTTGGTTTCCAATATTCTGACTATTGTGGAGACAGTATTATATGCAGGTTTCGGGTCATCCATTCTTTTAATAATATCGTGAATAACGCCTTCTTTTAGCTTCCAAATAATCTGCATAATTTGCTCTTCAGCTTTTGTTAACTCTTTCATAATAGTGCTTTATTTTTTATCCCTTAGTTATATACCTATGTTGTTAGTTAAGTATTGTAAAAAAAGAGAACCATTTCTTCACAAAGATATAACTAAAGATTTAGTTATGCAACTAAAAAAATTACGGGGCATAAAAAGAACCCCGTAAAACAATAATTATCCTATGCTAATAAGTTCAATATCAAATACTAATGGTGTATGAGGAGGTATTGCATTTCCTGCGCCCTGGGCACCATAAGCTATTTCAGAAGGAAGGAAAACACGCCACTTAGAGCCAACAGTCATAAGTGTAAGAGCTTCCTGCCAGCCTATAATAACACCGTTTACCGGGAATGTGGCAGGTTCGCCGCGCTGAATAGAGCTGTCGAAAACAGTGCCATCAATCAGAGTACCATGATAGTGAACAGTAACTTTATCAGTAGGAGTGGGTTTCTCACCTTTACCTTCTGTAAACACTTCATACTGCATACCACTTTCCGTAGTTGTTACTTCTTCTCTTTTGCCGTTTTCTTCGAAGAAAATTTTCTGGCCTTCCTGCATCTCTTTGGCTCTCTTAGCCTGGAGTTCCTGAAAATACTTGTTTACAATTTCGTTAACTTTTTCTGCAGGGATTGCAAGGTCATTACCTGAAAGCACATCATTCATGGCTTTTGCAAAATCTTCCACGCTGTCTATTTCAAACCCTTGATCTTTTAGATTCAGTCCCACGCTAACTCCGAGACTATAGCTTAATTCGTTCATTCTTATTATTTTTCAATGATTTTTAAAGGCGCAAAGGTACATTTTTTATATTAATATTTGTTTTAAGAGTTTTTCTTAAAAGAATGTAGATTAGAATAAGATAATAGACTATTTTTAACTTTTTAAATAGAAAAATTATGGGAGACCCGATAAAAATATTTTGTGAGAATGATCAGCAATATTACTCTTTCCGTATAGGTACTACCCTGGAGTCCATAGAAAAGGAGTTAGCAATTGAATTTGAACACCCGCCTATTGGAGCATATGTCAACAATGCATTGAAGGAGTTATCATACCAGATTTATAAACCAAAAAATATTCGTTTTGTTGATATTACCAACGCAGACGGAACGCGGATGGTGATACGCTCGTTGCAATTTGTGTTATATAAAGCTGTTAAAGATCTCTTTCCAAGGATGGATTTTCATGTGGAAAACCCCGTTTCCAACGGTATATACTGCACCGTGCGAAGTGGTCGTAAAGTACTCACCAAAGAAGATGTTGAGTCAATAAAGGTACGTATGCAGGAGATTGTGGATGCGGATATTCCTTTCCGCAGGATAGAAGTATCTACCATCGAGGCTATTAATATTTTTGAAAAAAACGGTCTCTCTGAAAAGACTAATCTTCTCAAAACCAGAGGTAATTTGTATACCTCAGTATACTATCTCGAAGATACTCCTGATTATTATTATGGCTACCTGGTTCCTTCTACTGGTCATCTAAAGGTTTTTGACGTGATGCCTTTTTATAATGGCATCCTGCTTCGTTTTTCCAGTCGTCATCACCCGGAAAAACTAAAACCACTGATCAGGCAGGAGAAGATGCTGTCTATTTTTGCCGAGCACAACCGCTGGCAGAAGATTCTTGGTGTTAACAATATAGGAGATCTTAACGATGCTGTGCGAGATGGTTCTATCAGTAACCTGATAAAAGTTTCTGAAGCTTTGCATGAGAAAAAGGTGGCTCATATAGCTGATATGATACGTTCCAAGAGCAAAAAGATCCGTATTGTTCTTATTTCCGGGCCTTCGTCATCAGGAAAAACAACGTTTGCAAAGCGACTGGGAGTTCAACTACGTGTGGCAGGCCTCCAGCATGTGAAGTTATCGTTGGATAACTACTTTGTAGATCGGGAGCTTACTCCATTGGATGTAAATGGTGAATATGATTTTGAATCATTGCAGGCTATCGACATTGAGCTTTTCAACAAACAACTTCTAGAACTTATGGATGGACAAGAGGTTGAAATTCCGCGTTTTGATTTTCAGTTGGGTAAAAGATACTTTGCCGGCGATAAGCTGAAAATTAAAAAGAAAGATATCATTATCATTGAGGGTATTCACGGCTTGAATCCTGAACTTACAGGGCACATTGATTCTGAGTTGAAGTTCAAAATCTATATCTCTGCGCTTACCACTATATCTATCGACGGACATAACCTTATCCCCACTACCGACAATCGTCTTTCGCGGCGCATTATTCGGGATCATAAATTTCGAGGTTACAGTGCTGCTGATACAATTTCGCGCTGGCAAAGCGTTCGTAACGGAGAGGACAAAAACATCTTCCCATTCCAGGAGAATGCTGATATCATGTTCAACTCAGCACTGCTTTATGAGCTGGGAGTAATAAAACCTATTATCTCTCCACTTTTATCTTCTATCAGGCCAAACCAGCCTGAATATTCGGAAGCCAAGAGGTTGCTGAAGTTTTTCAGTTACTTTTTACCTGTTCCCACAAACGAAATACCCCCCACATCGCTCCTGAAAGAGTTCCTGGGTGGCAGCAGTTTTGAATATGAGTAGCCTGAACTAGTACATTGTCCAGTTTTCGCTAATTTTCTTTCCCTGTGTGCTCATAACAATTGTTTTTACAGGTATTTTTCGAGTGCTTTGAGCCATGGCGTTTTTGATTATTTGTATCAGTCCGCCACAACAGGGAACTTCCATTATCAGCAGTGTGATTGTATTAACCTTTGCTTCATCAATAAATCTGCGAATTTTATCCTGATAACTATCGATGCCACTATCGAGCTTAGGGCATGCAATAGCAAGTGTTTTGCCTTTAAGATATTCGCTGTGAAAACCACCTGCCGTAAATGCGGTACAGTCGGCAGCGATTAACAGGTCTGTTCCCTGAAAGTGTGATGATGCCGGGTTGATAAGATGTAATTGCACGGGCCAGTGTGATAATGCGGAGGAGAGATTTCCAACCGGGGCTTCTGATTTATTTGGATCTATATCCATAGTTGTATAATCCATTACTGCAGAGCCGGGGCATCCACCGCTAGCGCAGCTATTTCTCTTTGCCTCTTGTTGCTCTTCCTCAGCAAGTCGCAGTAGCATCTTATCCATATCAAAATTCAACTCATCACGGTGCTCATTTAGATATCTTATGCCCTCTTTCATAAAGCCAAACTCTTTATGATCTTTTAGGTGCTTTAGATGAGCGAAGATTGTGTTTTCTCCTTTTTCAATCATTCCGGCAATAACCTTAGTCTCATTGTAAGGCTCTGCTTCACGCTCCTCAATAGAAATTGCGCCCAAAGGACAATGGCCAATGCACGCACCTAATCCATCACACATGAGATCACTCACCAGTCGTGCTTTTCCGTCTATTATCTGCAATGCTCCTTCATGGCAATTTGGAATACATTCTCCACAGCCATTGCAGAGATTCTCATCTATTTTTATTATCTGTCTTTTCATATCCAGTTTGTTTTTATTTATAGTGCAAATGTATATCGCTATATTCATATGTATTGTAACAGTTGTTACAGAACCTGTTTTTTTAGTGCTTTATTAAGTAAAGATAAAAAAAGGCTAATTTTTGTCGAACTGGCAGGCTAATTTTTGGTTATCTTTAAAAACAAATATTTATAGAATGAAATATCTGGATATTCTTACTAAAAGCCCGATTTTTACAGGAATGAATGAGTTGGAGGTGGAGGAGTCGTTCCAGGGAGTTCGATGGCAGGTGAAGAGTTATATAAAGGGTTCTAATGTGGCATACCGTGGTGATGATGTTTCATATCTTATGCAATTGATACAAGGTCAGATATACGGTGTTATGGTTGATCCTGACGGCAAGTATGTCAAGATAGAGGATGTTGAAGCGCCACAACTTATAGGTTCAGGATTTTTATATGGAGCGCATCATTTTTTTCCTGTGGATGTTATCGCCCACAACGATGTAAAGATCCTTTATATCCCGCGGGAGGATTTTGGTGTTATGATGTCCGGGAATCGAAAAATACAGACTAATTTTTTAAATCTTGTATCTGGCAGGGCTCAGTTTCTTACCTCTAAGATCAGGCTTTTGTCCAGAAAAACCATTAAAGGCAAGCTTGCACATATAATTATCGATCAGGATGAACAACGTACAGGTAAGGTAGTGATGGGAATGGGACAGCAAAATGCCGCTGATCTTATTGGAGTAGCCCGTCCAAGCTTGGCTCGTACTTTCAGCGAGTTCCTTGATGATGGTATCATTGAAGGGTCATGGAAAGAGTTTACCATAAAACGATATCGTGAACTTGAAGGATTTTTATTTGAGTAGGTTTTTTTATATGGCAATAATACTATGGTAATGTTTTCTTACATTTGTAATGAAAAAAATAAATCTATAATTATTCATTTAAACCAACCGCTATGAAGCACATCTTTACTCTGGCCATAATGGCTTTCCTTTTAATTTCTTATTCTAACGCTCAAACTGTACTTACACGCAGTAACCATGCTCCTGAAATAGGTGATATGATTACAAGTGTTTATATAGATGAGCTTCCTGTTATTGATCCGGGTCCTGCCGGAGGAAACCAAACATGGGATTTCTCAGCATACTCCGGTGGAGATTCAGAAACTTCTACCTTTATTGATCCTGAAGGCACCTTGTGGGGCGGCCAAGTTAATAGTAATATTGCCATACAAGAGGATTTTAAAAGTTTTATGGTGACTTACTTCAACGTTACAAATTCAGTATTTCAAACTGTTGCTGTCGGGTCAAATGATGAAGAGATCGGTGATTATCTGTCTGTTTTTGATGATAATATGGATTTAATGCGTTTCCCTTTCGCATATGGTGATTCATTTGAAGATACTTATGGTTTCTTTATGGAAATGTCTGGGTTTAGGTTAGTTACTACTGGTACTAGCTCGTTTGAAGCTGATGCATGGGGAACCGTTATTACTCCTAATGGCACATTTAATAACGTGTTGAGAGTAAAACTAGTTACTAATGAAATTACTGAGACATACATAAATGATGTCCTGGTAGATTCATCAGATGAGACGTATACAACATACGAATGGTATTCTGAATCATGTGTTGCAGCTGTTGCAAGTCTGGAGATAGACGCTGAATATCCTGGCGAGTGCTCATTGAGCTTTAGTGGGATGGGTACAGGTTTAGAAGATATAATTGTTGATAACAGTGTTGCATGGCCAAATCCGGCGGTAAATACTATCACGATTGACTTTAGTGTTTTTGAATATGGTAGTGATGTAAAAATTTATAGCTGCACTGGTGTTGAGGTTGCCAATTTTACAGCAGGAAATTCTACTAGAGATTTCGCTGTTACAAATTTGTCAGAGGGTATATATTTTGTTGTTGGTAGTAATGCCAAAGCAGAAATTATTAACGAGAAGATTGTTATCATTAGATAACATGTTTTGTATTGGTTCATCCGGGTTGTTAATTAGCAGCCCGGTTTTTTTTGTGCGGTGGCATGGTCTTTCGCTATTTTTAAGGATTTTTAGAAATCTGCTGCGAAGAAATTTTTTGGTTTTTTTTGACTTGGTTTTTTTGTATCGGTGGGCTTTCTCGATTGACCGTTTGAAACCCTTTAAAGCCCTTTGAAAGGGTCAGTTTTGCCTGGCACGGCGTTCGCTTCACGCAGTAGCCCAAAAAATCTTCAATCTCATCAACCACAATCCACATCTATTTCAGGTCGCTATATTTTCAGCAACGTCCAATAGGTACCTATTCCTTTATACATAAACAGCCATTTTGTTACCCATAGTATCAGAATTATTTGACAAAAAAAAGGCCATTCGTTATTAAATACTCCCCTTCTTTAGACAACTTTTATTCAAAGATAAGTTAAATTTCC
>CAYYSU010000046.1:0-20253 GCA_964474455.1 uncultured Bacteroidales bacterium | reverse complement strand
GCTCAAAATAAATCAGGATAACTTTTTACTTACACACTTTTTAGGATACTCCCAATTGGAAAAACCCATCGCACTAAAACCATGTGTTGGATTTTGAAACAGACACAACATTTTTATCCTGGAAATTTTCCCCGGTTACTCAACTCTATTACGGTACTATTGCTATATACAAAAAAGGGGCTTTTGTTACCCTATAAGAAAGAAAAAAATTATTTTCCCTTTCTTCGGGAGGGATTTGAAAAGCGGAACAAAGGTCGATTATTAGCCATACCTCTTGAGTAGCCCTCACTAACACCCCGAATATCTTCAATAGTGTAAAATGCATTAGGATTGTGTTCCATAATAGTTTTTAAAACCCCGGGGACACTGCTGCGAGCCATAACACTAAAAATCATCTGATTCTTACCTCCTTTACCCTGAATATCCACCGTAGTAACACCATATCCCTGATCTCGCATAGTATTTGCCAATGCTGTAGTATCTTTTTTCGGAAAAACCCTTAGCATCACTGTCCCGATCTTCATCTTCTCCTCCAGATATATGCCAATATAATTTCCAGCAGCGAAACCTCCACCATATGCAACGTAGCACATAACATTGTTTAAATGCTGCATAATCTGACCGATCGCTATGAGCCAGATAATCACTTCAAAGAAACCCAGAATTGGTGCAATGTGCTTATTGCCTTTGGAGACAAATATCAATCGCATTGTTCCAACGCTTACGTCGAGTACACGTGAAATAAATATTAATAATGGGAGTATAACCCATGTAAACCAGTGTGATAGCAAAAATTCTTCCATGTCATTTTTTTTGTAAAAATACAAAACCCTTCTTGCTAAAGAGGAAAAATCGCACTTTTCAAGCTTTTTTTTGTACGTTTGGAGAGCATAACAATAGATATCAGCATGTAACGTTTCTTTGTAGATGAGTATATTCGACTTTTATAATAAAAAGCACCGCTGGAAGTGGGTCCTGTTTTTCACTTTCGTAGCTATCGTTAGCGGATCAATATGGTATACCAACTCCATAGTGTCTAAAATTGCCCGCGACGAAAAAAAAAATATCACCCTATGGGCTGACGCTATTAACAGAAGAGCAGAACTGGTAAACTATACCGAGAAGTTCTTCCTGCGCATTCAGGAAGAGGAAAGAAGAAGAGTAGAGTTGCTTGCCGAAGCAACCAAAAGAGCTGTGGAGGCAGTAACAAATGAAGAGCTCACCTTCTACTCCAATATCATGCAGAATAACAAAACAATCCCGGTAGTTCAAACTGATAAAAATCATAAAATCCTGGGCATCAGAAATGTTAATTTCAGTGTGGATACAGTATCACACCTTAGGGGAAGTTTATTGAAGGAATTTACTGTTTATGAACCCGTGAAAGTTGATGCCGGGGGAACTATAAACTACCTGTATTATAAGGAATCAAAAGTATATTCTGAGTTAAGAACCTATCTCGATGAACTGGTGCAGGATTTCCTCTCCGAAACGGTAATTAACTCGGCTTCTGTTCCGGTAATAATTACTGATAGCAGTATGACTCTCGTTATCGCTCACGGTAATATTCCTTATGAGATGACCACTGACTCCTTGTATATGATGAAAATGATAAAGGATATGCGGTCGTATAATACACCCATTGAATTGCAGCTGGAAAACAGCACAAATTACATCCTCTATAAAGATTCACTAATACTTACACAGCTACAGATTTATCCAATAATACAGCTTGGGATTATTGCTCTCTTTATATTGATCAGTTATTTGATTTTCAGCACTTCACGAAGGTCGGAACAGAACCAGGTATGGGCAGGAATGGCAAAAGAGACAGCACACCAGCTCGGAACACCGCTCTCAAGTATTATGGCATGGAGCGAGTTGTTACGTTTAAAAGGAGATGAAGATATCGCCAGTGAGCTTGATAAAGACGTTCACAGACTGGAAACCATTGCGCAAAGGTTCTCCAAGATAGGTTCTGAGCCCACTCTTAAGCTAGAGGACATCTCCTCAGCCATTGAAAATGCTATTGAATATCTACGTGGAAGAACCTCATCAAAAGTGAACTATCATATCAACCTTCCACAAAAGAAAACAATACTCATACCTCTAAATATACCCCTCTTTGAATGGGTAATTGAAAACCTTTGTAAAAATGCTATCGACGCCATGGGAGGTGCAGGGGAGATAACCATAGAGATGGAAGAAACTGAAGATCAGGTCATAATAGATATCTCTGACACCGGAAAAGGAATCTCAAAAACAAGCTTCAGAACAATCTTTAACCCAGGAGTAACATCAAAATCCAGAGGTTGGGGACTCGGACTGACACTGGCCAAGAGGATTATTAAAGAATACCACAACGGGAGAATATATGTGAAAAGCAGTTCCATTGATAAAGGAACAACTTTCCGTATTATGCTAAAAAAATAAATATGGCAGGTGTATATATCCATATCCCATTTTGCACTCAGAAATGCCACTACTGCAATTTCTTCTCACAACCGGCAATACAGCTCATACCACAATACATTGATTCTATTTGTCGGGAAATAGAATTACAAAAAAGTTATCTTTCAGAACCTGTTAAAACAATATACTTTGGTGGCGGAACGCCGGGATTGCTGTCGCCACAACAAATAGAGCAGATACTAAATGTAATACATAAAAACTATGATATTGCAGTTACAGAAATTACACTGGAAGTAAACCCTGATGATATTAACCCGGAATATCTGCATAAAATAAAAGAAATCGGTATTAACAGACTGAGTATGGGAGTACAGTCGTTGGATGACAGAGATCTTAAATGGTTAAACAGGCGACACTCTGCCGAACAGGCTATAAATGCAGTTTTAGAAGCAAAAAAAGCCGGATTCGATAACATCTCCATAGATCTTATATATGGTATTCCGGTGCAATCGCAAAAGAGATGGTCGAAACAACTGGAAAAAGCTCTTGAAATACGCCCACAACATCTTTCAGCATACGCCCTTACCGTAGAGTCCGGAACAGCTCTGCACCATTTTATCTCGCACGGCGAAAGACAAAATGTTGATGACGAACATGCGCTGTCATGCTTTAAAATACTTAAATCCGCAACCGAAAAACATGGATATCACCAATATGAGGTCTCGAATTTCGCCATCATAGGAAAAGAATCGCAACATAACTCCTCCTACTGGAACCAAACACCTTACCTTGGTATAGGAGCATCGGCACACTCATATAATAAGAACAGCAGACAATGGAATATCTGCGCAATAAACAAATATATGCAGAGCATAAATGAAGGTATAACACCATTTGAATATGAGATCCTAAGCCGTGAAGATAAAATCAATGAATATGTAATGACAAGCCTCAGAACGGCAAAAGGGTGTAACCTAAAATACATTAAAGAAGCGTTTGGGAGGGAAACAGCAAAACGTATTGCTGATTCATCGGCACAATTTATAAACAAGGGTTTGTTGATTCATGAAGATGATTATCTTAGCGTCGGTATAAATGGGTGGTTTCAATTGGACGGAATTGCTGCCTCCTTATTTATTGAATAGTATATCCAGCTTCGCATAAAGCATTAATTTTAAATGTTTTATGAATTAAAAGCCATATACTTAACCCAAAAAAAATATTATTAACTTTGCACCCGTATTAAACTAGGCGAGCTATGCCAGCACCAGTGATAGGATCGATACTTAAGAATGTCGTAAAAAACAGGGGATCGAGAGATCCAATGTACGAGGACGTATTCGGCATTCAGATAGAAGAGTTAAGAAAACTCCTCAAAAAAAGTCAAAATACAGAGTTTGGGAAAACTTATCATTTTGACGAAATACTGCGATGTGATGATCAAGAGATCATAAAAAAATACCAGGAAACAGTTCCTGCGTTTGACTATAACTCCATGTTCAAATCATGGTGGAATAAAAGTCTTAATGGTGAGGCTAACATCAGTTGGCCGGGAAAAATAAAATACTTTGCTCTCAGCTCCGGAACTTCTGAAGCATCCAGCAAATATATTCCGGTATCTTCTGATATGGTAAAACAAATCAGAAAAACCAGTATCAGACAAGCTCTTACACTGGCACATTATGATTTGCCTAGAGAGTTTTATACCAAAGGAGCTCTGATGCTGGGAGGTAGTACACACCTGGATTTTAACGGAGTCTATTATGAAGGTGACCTCTCTGGTATCAACACAGGTAAACTGCCATTCTGGTTCCAGCGTTTCTACTACCCCGGAAAAAAAATATCCCGGGAAAAAGACTGGAATAAAAAACTCGATGAGATAGTACGTAAAGCAAAAGACTGGGATATCGGCGCCATCGTGGGTGTCCCTGCATGGCTACAAATTCTTTTGGAACGAATCATCGATCATTACGACCTTAATACAATACATGATATTTGGCCGCACCTCTCCATCTTTGTGCATGGCGGAGTAGCCTTCCAGCCATATAAAACCGGATTCGAAAAACTCCTCGATCATCCATTGATATATATGGAGACTTACCTGGCCTCGGAAGGATTTATTGCTCTGCAAACCCGCCCTAACGTTGAATCCATGCAGCTTATCGCTGACTATGGTCTTTTTTTGGAATTTGTACCCTTTAACAACGATAACTTCGATAAAGATGGTAATGTAAAGCAAAATCCTGTTAGCATCCCTCTACATGAAGTAGAAGAAGGTAAAGTGTACGGACTACTTCTGAGCACTTGCTCCGGAGCCTGGAGGTATCTCATCGGAGATACAGTTAAATTTACCGATAAAGAACGTTGTGAGATACAGATTACCGGTCGAACGAAACATTTCCTAAACCTTTGTGGAGAACACCTCAGCCAGGAAAATATGAATATGGCTGTTCAACTGCTGGAAGAACAACTCGACCTGGAGATACGTGAATTCACCGTTGCAGGAGTAAAACATGATACCATGTTTGCACATGAGTGGTATATCGGTACCGACAAAAATATCGACCCGGAAGTTGTTAAACACCAACTCGATAAAAACCTTAAAGCCCTCAATGATGACTATAAGACAGAGCGTCTGGCGGCCATAAAAGATATCAACATTAACATACTTCCTACCGCAGCATTCTACAACTGGATGGAAGCAAAAGGTAAAACTGGAGGCCAGCACAAATTTCCTCGTGTTATGAAGCAGGAACAATTAAAAGAATGGAAGGACTTTATCAATAATTACAAAGGGTAATGATCACAACAATTTTCCAGGGAATAATTTTCGGCCTTATGATTGCGATAAGTATAGGCCCGGCTTTTTTGGCTATAATACAAAATGGAATTACCCGTGGCTTCAAATCTTCACTCTTTATGGCTCTGGGAATATCTATTTCTGATATTGTCCTTATCTCTCTATTCTATCTGGGAGCATCAAGATTTTTTAATGATATTTCCAACAAACTTTTTATTGGTATTACCGGAGGGCTAATTCTTGTTGGATACGGACTCTATTCATTATTTAAAAAACACGATGATCACCCGAAGGTAACAAATAGGCAAAACAAATTCTTACAAAAAATCGCCTCCAAAGATGCCGGTATTCCAACCTATCTGCTCAAAGGCTTTTTCATGAATTTCTTAAACCCTATGGTTTGGGTTTTCTGGCTGGCAGCAATGGGATGGGTAAGCACCAATGCCCCTGAAGGAAAAATGCTTAATCATGCCATGGCATTCTTCGGTGCAACAATAAGTACTGTCTTTATTACAGATCTGTTGAAAAGCCTCATTGGCACAAAAGTTAGTGGATATCTTAAACCCAATAACATACTATGGATAAATCGTATTGTGGGGCTCTTCCTTTCTATTTTCGGTTTTTTCCTTATCTTTAAGGTAATTACGGATTTTGTTATTTGATAAAACATGAAAAAACAACTGAAAAAGAACTGGTGGTACATTGGAGTCAATGGACTGGTTGCAATAATTGTCGGGCTTATTGCCCTTTTTCTTCCTAAAGAATCGACATTTTTATTTATTCGCATCCTTGGAGGAATAGCTGCTGTAGGGGGAATTAGTTTAATATTTGTTGATATAGTCAACTATCGTAAACATCGTTCACACGGAATTTGGTTTGCGCAGGGTTTCGTTTTGCTCGCTCCCGGAATACTTTTCCTGGTGGCTCCACAATTTGTCATTAACCTAACATCCATTTTTCTGGGTATATGGGCAATATTAGCAGGGTTATTCCACATCTTTACTATTTTTTCCTTACGGGAAATATTTAAAAACTACCTCGTATCTATGATAAATGGAATCCTAATGATAGCTATTGGGGTTTTGCTAATTGCCAACCCTATCAAAGTGGCCAGCGCAATCACCGTTTTCATTGGAATCTTCTTACTTATTTATGGTGCATGGCAAATCTATATGGCATTCAGAATTCACAAGGAGCTTAACGATTGGCAGGAACCCGAAGTTATTGAATAAAAAAGCACACCAAATAAAGTATGCCTGATTATAGCTCCTAACAATATTTTATTAACCACGTATTGCCGCAATTCCGGGTAGCTCTTTGCCTTCGATGTATTCAAGCATCGCACCACCACCGGTAGAAACATAGCTTACTTTATCTTGTAGTTCATATTTATTTATCGCTGCAACACTATCTCCGCCGCCGATAAGTGAAAAGGCACCTTTGGCTGTGGCTTTCGCCACAGTCTCTGCTACGAATCGTGTTCCAGCAGAAAAATTACCCATCTCAAAAACGCCCATGGGTCCATTCCAAAGAATTGTCTCAGACTCCATAAGAATCGCCTCAATATCTTTCATGCTCTTAGCACCGATATCCAGACCCATCCATCCGCTATCAATGGCATCAGAAGAGACCTCTTTTCTGTTTGCCCCATTATCAAATGCATCGGCTTCGATGGCATCAATTGGAATATATATCTTCACACCCTTGTCGGCAGCCTTCTTCATCGTGGTAAGAGCAAGATCAAGGTAGTCGTTTTCCACCAATGAGTTACCAATATTACCGCCAAGAGCTTTAATAAATGAGAACATCATACCACCACCAACGATGATATTATCGGCCTTGTCAAGAAGATTCTCTATAATCTGGATCTTACCTGACACTTTCGCTCCGCCCAGAATAGCAGTGAACGGTCGCTTTGACTCCTTCAAAACCTTATCCATACTCTCAATCTCTTTCCCAAGAAGGAGGCCGAACATCTTATCATCTTTTTCAAAATATTGAGATACGATAGTAGTTGAGGCATGTGCCCTATGCGCTGTACCAAAAGCATCATTTACATATACATCACCATGCTTTGAGAGCTTCTCCGCAAAAACCTCATCACCTTTTGTCTCTTCTTTATAAAAACGAAGGTTGTTAAGAAGGAGGATCTCTCCAGCCTGAAGATCAGCAGAAATTCTTAAAGCCTCATCACTAATGCAGTCATCAGCAAATTTCACTTCTTTGCCTAATACCTCTCGTAGATAAGGAACCAGATGTTTCATGGAAAACTTTTCCTCAGGCCCCTCTTTGGGACGCCCCAGGTGAGACATCAAAACTATAGAACCACCATCGGAGAGAATTTTATTTATTGTTGGTATTGCAGCATTGATACGACTGGGATCTGTGATCTCGAACTCTGCGTTCAAAGGAACATTGAAATCGACGCGTATTAAAGCACGTTTGCCATGAAAATTATAATCAGCTGCTGTTTTCATATTATATAGGTATTAAAAATTTATACTCGTCTTTCTTTACTTAACAATTCAAAATTAATATAAAAATGTACTTAAACAGAATCCCCTAAAGGGAAAATATTTACAAACAATATTTTTAAAAATACTGAACAACAACCGATAAGATAAAATAATGAAGGCTCTGTTACTTTTTATCTTTAGTAATAAGTTCAACCAGCCTCTCTACGGCTTGCTCTTGGGGGATATTATTCGCCACCTGCTTTTGTCCTTTATAAAGAGCCACCTTTCCATCTCCGGCACCAACATATCCGTAATCTGCGTCAGCCATCTCTCCGGGGCCGTTCACAATACAGCCCATAACACCTATTGTAAGACCTTTCATATGCTCTGTGGCAGCCATCACATCAGCCAGTGCTTTCTCGATGTTGAACTGGGTACGTCCGCAAGAGGGACATGCCACAAATTCTGCCTTGGAGATACGAACCCGGGATGCCTGTAATACATCCAAAAGTATCGTTTCAAGCTCCTCGTCAGACAGTGCATCAGCGGTAGCCATTACACCATCACCAAGACCATCCAACAGAAAAAAACCAAAATTACGTCCCGCTTCAACATAAATATTCTCTCTCTCTTCGGCACTAAAATGCCTCTTCAGAATCACCGGAATCCGTTTCCCTGTTACATAAACCTGTTCAAAAACCCTCCGATATGGCGCCAGCATACCAGCATCGGTGATATCTAAAATAATACCTGGTCTTTTAGTCTCAGTAATCTCCTTATAAATCTTATCGCCCAACTCCGGAGTATTAATGGTAAACCACAAGTAATTTTTGGGCAATTTCTCTCCTGGGATTACAGGAAGTTCCTGACAATCAACATTTTTCATCGAGCCGATAAAACCTGTATATCCCACGGGGAGCGTTACGGTACAATTATCTTTTCCTTTTCTAATGAAACGATACTTCTCCACAAGTTTTTTAGCCACCGGGAGTTCTTTTTCCGGAGGTTCTGTCAGCGAAACACGTATTGTGTCACCTATTCCCTCTTCCATGAGAGCGGCTATGCCTGCAGCGGATTTTATCCGGCCTTCTCTGCCTGCGCCGGCCTCGGTAACACCAAGATGCAAGGGATATACTGCGCCATGCTGCTGCATCATCTCTACCATCAGGCGAACAGAATGCACCATTATCCGAGGGTTAGAGGCCTTCATGCTCACCACTATCTTATGGAAATCCAAATCCTCCAGAATCCTGATAAACTCCATCGCTGCTATCGCCATCCCTTCAGGTGTATTGCCATAACGACTCATAATACGCTGCGACAACGATCCGTGGTTGCTGCCAACGCGAAGAGCAGTGCCATACTCCCGACAAATCTTCGACAACGGCTTCAGCCTCTGATGGATGCGTTCCAACTCACCATTATATTCAGCATCGGTAAAATCTACCTTCCCCGCGATATTCCTGTCGGTATAATTCCCCGGGTTGATACGTACCTTCTCGATATATCGGGCGGCCATCTCCGCGGCCTTTGGCTGATAGTGGATGTCAGCAATTAAGGGTACATTATAACCCTGCCGTGCAAGCTCCCTCTTTATCACCAATAAATTCTCCGCATCCTTTACCGCAGGAGCAGTGATCCTTACCATCTGTGATCCCGCCTTGATCATCCTGATTGATTGAGCTACCGTGGCGCAAGTATCCATGGTCAAGGTATTAGTCATCGATTGCAACACAATAGGATTATCACCACCAATAATTACATTGCCCACCTTTACAGGTATCGTGTCCAATCTAATATACTCCGCAGGGAAACAATACTGTCCTGACATACTTACGTTTTTGAAACAAAAAAGAGACGCACGGCTGTGCATCTCTACACAGCAATGCGTTCCATAATGTTAAAATATGATTATTGCGCCATAATGGCTTCAATCTCTTCAACTGTTTTAGGGATATGTTTTCCAAGAACACGATGTCCATCTTTTGTGATCAGAATATCGTCTTCAATACGTATTCCACCAAAATCTTTATATTTTTCAACCTCCTCATAGTTGATAAACTCGGTGAATTTACCCTCTTCACGCCACTGGTCGATAAGAGCAGGGATAAAGTAACACCCTGGTTCTATTGTAAAAACGTGACCCGGTTTCAGCTCTTTACCAAAACGAAGGAATGCAAGACCAAACTGCTCTGAGCGAACAGTCTCTTCATCATAACCAACATAGTTCTCACCAAGGCCCTCCATATCATGAACATCAAGACCCATGTGATGACCCAGACCGTGAGGCATAAACATAGCGTGAGCACCCTGACGAACAGCTTCGTGGATATCACCCTTCATAAGTCCCAGTTCTTTAAGACCATTAGCAATGGTTTTACAAGCCCCTAGGTGTAAGTCACGGTTCTTTATTCCCGGACGAGATGCAGCAATAGCGTCCACGTTGGCCTTGAGAACAATCTCGTAAATTGCTTTCTGTCTCTCATCAAACTTTCCTCCTACAGGTACGCTACGCGTAATATCAGAGGCATAATGCAATGGAGTCTCACATCCTGCATCAGCAACCATCATACGACCAACAGTAAGGGTGTTACCGTGGTAATGGTTGTGCAGTGTCTGCCCGTTGATACTAAGTATTATCGGGAAGCTTACGGCTCCACCGTTCTTCAGTGCAATGCCTTCCATAACACCGGCGATCTCCTGTTCTACAGTGCCAGGCATTGCCATCTTCATGGCAGTAGTATGCATCTCAAAGGCCGTATTAACAGCCTTCTCAATTTCAGCAATCTCTACATCTTCCTTGATCTCACGAAGTGCAACAACACCTTTTATAAGCTCTTCAGAAACGTAGTTTTTAACAGCAACATGGCTGATTCCAAGCAGACGTTCCAGCTCGATGAAGTGCTCACCACGGTATGGAGGAAGGATATGAATTTTTCTGCCCGCCTTGATAGCATCTTGAAGGAAAGGAATGATATTGTCGTAAGCAGAGGTATTTTTAACACCAACCTCAGCGGCACGGTCTTTCATCAACGGCTGCGACCCCATCCATATGATATCATCCATATCCACATCATTACCAAAGATATAATCCTTGTTTTCATCAATATCCATAGCCCCGGCCAAATCCGGATGATCCAGACCAAAGAAATACAGAAAGTTGGAATCCTGACGATAGTGATACGTATTTGCAGGGTAGTTAAACGAAGCTTCACTGTTTCCAGGCATCAGAATAATGCCTGAAGAGAGTTGTTCACGTAGTTTGTTTCTACGGTTTGTGTAGGTTTCTTTTGAAAACATATTATTGTGTATTTAAATTGTTTCTATTGTTAACGTTTTTACTTCTCAATCATTGTTTTTTCCGGCCATTATCTCTTCGATATGATCGGCTTCTATGGGTATATGCTCCATAAGATTTACAGGATTTTCATCCACCATAATATCATTTTCCAGACGAATGCCAAAGCCCTCTTCGGGAATATATATACCGGGTTCCAGTGTTAACACCTGTCCTTTGGGAAAAGGATCATCTTTTCCGCCAACATCATGAACATCCAAACCCAAAGGATGACACACGCCATGCATCAGGTATCTAAAGTAACACGGATTATCAGGATCTTGTTTCTTCACATCCTGTTTTGTAAATAACCCCAGAAATATCATCTCCTCCTCCATCATCTTCCACACAGCCTTATTTATTTTGTTAATGGTGTTTCCTGGAGTGTATAACGTTGTTGCCTTTTTCACTGTTCGCAAAACGGCATTATAGCACTCTTTTTGCCGAGCGGAAAATTTTCCATTCGCCGGGATCGTTCTGGAGCAGTCGGCAGCATAGTTTGCATACTCCGCACCAAAATCCATCAGAAGCAGATCACCATCGTTGATGGTTTGATGATTTGAGATATAATGTAACACACAGGCATTTTTTCCTGAAGCCACAATAGGAAGATACGCATGGCCATCAGCACCAAGCCTGAGGTAGTCATAGCTCATGAGAGCTTCAATTTCATACTCCTTCATGCCCGGCTTAAGACTCTTCAGAACACTATTAAAAGCAACGCCGGTGATATTACACGCCTTCTTAATAAGTTCTATCTCCTGAGGTTGTTTTGACTGTCGCAGTAGCGTTATGATCGGACCAAGACGCTCCAGCTTCATCAAGGGATAACGATTTTTAAATATTTCCACAAAACGTTTATCACGATTGGTGATCTCGGGAAAAAATTTAGGATATTCATTGGTGGCCAGATATGTTCTCCTGCTCCAAAACAATATCTCATTCATCACAAAATCAAAATCGTCAAGGTACTTAACCGTTTTAATGCCAGAGATTTTACGAGCCTTGTCAACGGTCAGTTTATGGCCATTCCACAGCTCCTCTGCAGGGCTGGCTTTGAGGATAAAAAGTATCTCCCTGTGTGATTTATTGGGATTTGCGGGAGCCAGTACAAGCATCGTCTTCTCCTGGTTAATACCGGTAAAGTAAAAGAGATCGGAATTCTGACGATATGGAAAATATTGGTCTCCGTTGCGAGGCATCTCATCATTGGCAACAACAATGGCCACGCTCTTCATTTTCATCTCTCCGGCAAGGCGCTGACGGTTTGTAGAAAACAATTTTGGGTCAATGGGGTCGTAACGCATTTTAAAATCTTATTATAAACAACAAAGTTAATATCTTTCAGGGAAAATCACTCCAAACAATTTTTATCTTTGCACTACAATGCAATTTAAAGATATATCCGGTCAGGAAAAAATTAAACAGAGATTGATAAAAGCTGTCAACGATCAGCGCGTCAGTCATACCCAGCTGTTTCTGGGTGCAGAGGGAACAAATAAACTGGCAATGGCAATAGCTTATGCCCAGTATGTGAATTGTAAAAATCGTACCGAGTACGACAGCTGTGGCATATGCCCGTCGTGCGTAAAATACAATAATCTTGCGCATCCCGACCTGCACTTCATATATCCTGTTGCCAACAGAAAAGATATACAGCATGCTACCAGCATAGATTATATAAGTGAATGGCGTGAGCTTCTGATAGAGAAAAAGCAGCTTATCAACATTGATGACTGGCATAAAAAGATTCGTTTGGAGTCGAAAAATACCATTATCAACGCTCGCGATTGCTCAAATATTATTAAAAACCTGAGTCTTAAATCCTATGAGTCAGAATATCGTGTTGTGGTCATTTGGATGGTGGAGCGGCTATATTATTCTGCTGCTCCAAAGCTGCTGAAAATCCTTGAGGAACCACCTGAGAAGACACTGTTTCTTCTGGTGGCAGAAAACCAAGATCTCATCCTGAACACAATAAAATCACGTACTCAGTTGGTAAAATTCACTCCTTATCCGGTAGAAGAGTTACGACAGATTCTTATTAATGATAATGGTTTGTCGGAAGAAAAGGCTTCTAATATCGCCATACGTGCTGAGGGGAATCTCCGCAAAGCAATTCTTATGGCCGGAGAAGATAACAATAAAGCTAACTTCATCCTCTTCCGCAGCTGGTTGCGAGGGTGTTTTGCCGCATCCATAACACAGATAAATGCTGCTGTCACCCAGTTATCCACAAGCAACAGAGAAGAGACACGTAAGTTCCTGCTTTATGCGCAGGAGCTAATCCGTGATGCCATGTTGGTAAACAGCGGTGCTTCAGAACTAACATACAGAATAGGCGAAGAGAAGACATTCGTTGATAATGTATCTCCGTTTATACACCCTGACGTTTTGCCGGGGTTTTATAATGAACTTAATGATGCCATATTCCAAATTGGCAGATATGGCAATGCCAATATCATTCTTATGGATCTCTCTTTTAAGATGAGTAATTTCCTTCATATCCCAAATCGGAACGCATGATTTTGTTATCTTTGCGTTTGAAAACTTTGATTATTAATATATGACACATATATCTTCCAAAACAACTCCCTTCCTGTACCGTGGCTGTATCAGCTCTCCCGATGCCAACACAAAAGGAGAAGGATGCTTTTCGCATGGAGCCTGTAAACTGGATGTTCAGGACGAAATTCTAAAAATGCCCGAGGCAGATGCCGCTGAAGATGTGCATTATGTTGAAATAAGATTTAAAAACTCCAGAAAAGAATTTTTCTTAAAACCGGAAGAACTGGTTCTATCCGGCGGTGATATAGTAGCCGTAGAAGCCTCTCCCGGCCATGATATAGGTATTGTCTCGCTGACAGGAAAAATGGTCGAACGCCAAATGGCAAAGAAAAACTTCACTCCAGGTGAAGAGACAAAAAAAGTTTACCGAAAAGCGCGTGTAAATGATATTGAAAAATGGACTTATGCCGTTTCTCGCGAAGAAGACGCTCTCTTCAGAACGCGTAAGATCATTTACGACCTGGGATTGGAGATGAAACTTAATGATGTGGAAATACAAGGCGACGGAACAAAAGCTATCTTCTACTACACAGCAGAAGACCGCGTAGATTTCCGCCAGCTCATAAAAATCCTGGCAGAACAATTCCGTATTCGCATTGAAATGAAGCAGATTGGCGTGCGTCAGGAAGCTGCCAGAATGGGTGGTATAGGATCATGTGGAAGAGAACTGTGCTGCGTAACATGGCTTACACGATTCCGATCGGTGACAACATCCACAGCCCGGACTCAGCAACTCTCCCTTAACCCGCAAAAACTTGCCGGACAATGCTCTAAACTGAAATGCTGCCTCAACTACGAGCATGAGGTGTACCTGAATGCACTAAAAGATTTCCCTCCAACAGATCTAATGCTGCAATCAAAACAAGGAGATGCTGAATATATGAAAGCAGACGTATTCAGACAGCTGGTATGGTACTCCTATGTCAATGATAACTCCAGTATGATGGCTATTCCATTAAAGGAGGTTCATAAGATTATTAGTATGAACAAAAAAGGGAAAAAACCACCAAAACTGGAAGATTTTGCATTCACAAAAAAACAAAATACTGATTTTGAAGTGGGCATCTCGGAAGAAGATCTTAGCCGCTTTGATGACTAACATAGCCGCAGGGCTCAAAAACCTTTGGCATGAAATATTTTTGTAACATATTACCGGTCCTGGCGCTGGCACTTTTGGTTACTCTTGTCGGATGTTCACGTAAAACAGCATTTGAAGAGTACTTTGAAATACCCGAAGGTGGATGGCATCAGAATAATCCCGCAATATTTGAAATCTCCCTGCAGGATACTCTACAGGCTTACAACCTTTTGTTTCATATTCGTCATGATGTGAATTACAAATACCGTAACCTGTGGGTATTTGCAGATATCGAATATCCCAACGGAAATATAACTCGCGACACAATAGAGTTTATTATTGGTGATAATAGTGGCAACTGGCTGGGCGATGGACTGGGTAAAATTAAAGAAAACCACATTTTGTTGAGTAATAATATTCGTTTCAGGCTCGCAGGGAATTATCGTTTTGCCTTTCAACAGGCAATGCGTGAAGAGGACCAAGTTCTGGAACATATTCACGATGTGGGACTCTCTGTTGTAAAATATGAATAATGTATTAAAATATACGTATGATAAGATATTATCCTTTTATGCGTTTATTTTTGTATAACACAATAGTTTTTTAAAGAACCCACGATACATCCTGATGGAAGACAATACAAGATCATATCGAAAATATACGCGCATCCTCTGGATAATATATGGTGCTGTAATGGCCCTTGTGGCAATGATTTTCATCTCTATATCTTTAGGTTGGATGGGCTTTATGCCCAGCTTCGAGGAGCTTGAAAACCCCGATACTAACCTCGCCTCAGAGATATACTCCGATGACGGAGTGCTGATGGGAAAATATTACATCGAAAACAGATCCAACACCACATACGAAGAACTATCCCCAAATCTTGTGGATGCTCTTATTGCCACCGAGGATATCCGCTTTACAAAACATTCCGGTATTGATATAAAAGCGTTGATGCGCGTAGCAGTAGGTATTGTTACCGGCAACAACAAAGGTGGCGGCTCTACCATCACACAGCAGTTGGCCAAGAACCTCTTCCCGAGAAAAGTAAATTATAATAAACTCAACTTAATAACCATCAAATTTAAAGAGTGGGTGACAGCAGTAAAGCTGGAACGCAACTATACAAAACAGGAGATTATTGCCATGTATCTTAATACTGTGGCTTTTGGTAATAATGCCTATGGTATAAAATCAGCATGCCGCATTTTCTTCAATAAAACACCCGCTGAAGTAAATGTTGAGGAGGCCGCCGTTCTGGTAGGGATTCTACGCGCACCCAGCTACTATAGCCCGGTACGTCATCCCGACCGTGCCACCAAAAGAAGAAATGTTGTTCTCAATCAGATGAAACGATATCAATTTCTTACCCCTGCTGATTATGACTCCATATCGGCCTTAGAACTTGATATGAGGGGATTCAAACGTCAGGATCATACCACAGGGCTTGCAAAGCACTTTCGTGAATATATACGTCAGAAGTTACATGGATGGTGTAAGAATCATATAAAAGCCGATGGTGCAAACTACGATCTCTACCGCGATGGCTTAAGAATCTATACCACCATTGACTCACGGATACAGCGTTATGCCGAAGAGGCCATCAGTGAGCACCTGGGCCTCGACCTGCAACCGGCGTTTGACAGACACTGGAGGGGCTACACAAACGGGCCCTTCGTGTTCGACAGAAACGTGGCAGAAGAGCAAATCAACAATCTTATGGAATCGGCGATGAGGCGCTCTGCACGATATCGTGGGCTGAAACATGCCGGAGCATCAAAAGACAGTATCCTGATATCTTTCAACACACCTACAGAAATGACCATCTTTAGCTGGGACGGAGAGATAGATACTCTGATGTCTCCCATGGACTCCATTCGTTATTATAAAAATTTCCTTCGCTCAGGACTCATGTCAATGGAGCCTGTTACAGGACACGTAAAGGCTTATGCCTGCGGACCTGAATACTCATACTTTCAATTCGACAACGTAACACATATGCGCCGTCAGGTGGGATCGACCTTTAAGCCCTTTCTATATACCCTGGCGATGCAGGAAGGCGAATTCTCACCATGCAGCACTCTGCCCAATGTACAGGTGAGTATCGACCTGGGTAATGGTGAAACCTGGGAGCCACGTAACGACTCACCAAACAGACGCGGCCACGAAGTAAGCCTCAAGTGGGCTCTTGCGCACTCCAACAACTGGATCAGCGGACGACTCATAAAACGTTATGGACCACGACCGGTGATACAGATGGCGCAGCGTATGGGCGTAAAATCTGAAATCCCCGAAGTCTATTCTATAGCCCTTGGTACCGCCGACCTTAGCCTCTACGAAATGGTTGGTGCTCTTAACACCTTTGTCAACAAAGGCGTATATATTGAACCGGTATTCATAACTCGTATTGAAGATCGAAACGGAAACATACTCGATACTTTTGAACCGCACCAACAGGAAGCAATGAGCGAAGAGACAGCATTCCTTATGATTGAGCTCATGCGTGGCGTAGTACAAACAGGAACAGGTATCAGACTAAGATATAAATATGGCTTTGACACCCCCATTGCCGGGAAAACCGGAACCACACAAAACAACTCTGACGGATGGTTTATGGGTATGACACCTAAACTTACTACCGGAGTATGGACAGGATGTGAAGATCGGGCAGCACACTTTCGCACTATAGGCTTGGGGCAGGGTGCCAATATGGCATTACCGATATTTGCACTCTATCTGCAAAAAATATATGCCGATACAACACTGAATTTCTACCGCGGTGAATTTGATAAACCATTGAAACCATTATCTGTAGAGATCGACTGTGACGAATGGACCCAACAACAGGAACAACAAAAAAATTCTCTTTACGAAGATGACGAATTCTAATTATGAAAAAACATAACCTGGAGAAAATTTCCCGTAAACCAATAAGAACATCATATTACGTCATTCTTTTGATAGTAATATTGATAAATGTGTTTTCCCATATCTGGACAAAAGGTGAAGGGGTTATCAAAAGTGATGTAAAAGGGTATTATGCATATCTGCCGGCAACATTTATATATCATGATCTACAATTCAACTTTCTCTTTGATGAGAATAACCCGTACAAGGATGAACAAAAAAATAATGTATGGGTGAACCAAACTGAGGATGGTAAAAAAATAATTCAATATACAACAGGACTGGCGTTATGCTACTCACCATTTTTTTTTATCGCACACATTGGGGCAAAAATATTTGGTATTCCAGCACATGGTTATAGTATGCCATATCACATTATGTTACAGTTTGGCGCAGTGCTATTCTTTATCATGGGGATATACTTCCTGAGGCGTATTCTGGAGCTATATTACTCAGAAAAGGCTGCCGCACTTACATTAATTGCTGTTGTCCTTGGAACAAACTTGCTGCACTACGGAACAAAAGAGGCTGCAATGTCTCATGCCATTAGTTTTGCATTTATCGGAATGTTTGTCTGGCTGCTATTGAAATGGCTGGAACGACCATCATGGCAAACAACAATACAGCTGGGTTTTACTACCGGATTGATAATCCTTATTCGCCCCAGTAACATTATAATTATTGCACTCTTTGGTTTGTTAAATATTAGCAGATTCAGCGACCTGGGAGAACGATTAAGATATCTGTTAAAGCATTACAGACAGGTATTAATAATGATACTTGCAGCGTTCATAGTATGGATACCACAGCTCTTTTACTGGTACTCTGTCACGGGGCAGTTATTTTACAACAGCTACGGCAGCGAGCAGGGGTTTATCTGGAGTGAACCGCAAATCCTAAATATACTTTTCAGCTATCGTAAAGGCTGGTTGCTCTACACACCTCTCATGGCGCTGGCAATACTGGGACTTATCCCTCTATACAGGAAGCATCGCGGACTATTTTGGCCTTCACTGTTTATAACAGTTATAACAATATATGTTTTTTCCAGCTGGTGTTTCTGGTGGTTTGGCGGCAGTTTTGGCAGCAGGCCTTTCATCGATTACTATGCTATTTTTGCCATCCCAATGGCAGCAATGATAGATATGCTCCTCAAACAAAAAAGAAAGTGGATACAGGTAACAACTCTATCTGTGATTATGCTTTTCATCCTTTTAAACATCTTTCAAATTAAACAATACAACCGAGGAATAATACACTACGTCTCCATGACAAAAGAGGCATACTGGAGTGTTTTTCTAAAAAACAAAATACCAGATAATTATAATGATTTACTGGAGTATCCTGATTATGAGGCGGCGCGCAAAAAAGTATCAAGTAATTAACAAATCTCTATTCTCAGCAATGGCGACAAGACAGCAGCTCTAGCTTTTCCATGTAGGTTAATAAAAAATGATATTATCAGGAAGAGTTATTTCCCAAGGCATTACTAATTCACGCAGGCGGAGGAATCTTTCCGCAGAACCTCTATGAGGAACATTCCAGCTTTTTCTTCTGATTCAAGAATATAATGCTGATAAACTTCATCAGGCAGCTCTACCCTTTCCTTGTGGCTTAGTATAAGGATATAATCCGGCGCATTGTCGGGAAGAATCATATCCCATGGCACTTTTGCTGGACGATAAAATATCGCCTTTCTCTGGATATCGGTTATTGGGCTATCCTCAGCTCTTCTAACGCAAAAATGGCCACTATGCGTTTCATAATTCTCATAACAAATAACGTTACTCTCTATTCCAAGCGCATTTCCATAATGAAACATAAACCATGGAATATCTCCTTTAATGACCATTGCCGATGAGTATTCATCCCAGTTATTTGATAATTCCATCAAATATTCAGCTACAGGATATCCCTTTTTTTGCCAATTTGTAAAAAGGTATTTCTTATGAATGTTAGCACTTATCAAGACGGGAATAATAGCCAAAAGCAATAACTTCTCATATTTTGCCTTTGACGCAAGTGAGACAATACCTATCAAACAAAACATGCACAACATGGTTTGAATTCGCTTATCAACAAAGTTTCCGGCTCCCTTTATCGATCCGGGAAACAGTAACAAAGCTATAATCAGTAAACTAATTACAATAATATTACTAATATTATAAATTTGCTTATTTTCATCAGAGTCGATAGCGGCATGATGTTTCCTTAGAGCCGGAACAAGCCGGGAAATTAAAGATAATCCTATTAAGAACCCTAATGAGATCATAAGGATTCTTAGGGAGGCCCCTTCAAGGATTGAGTTATATCCAACCAAAAATTGTAAATTAAAAAAATCGATTATTTGATTCACCCAGATAGTCCCAAGCGACACTGATGATGTTACACCTGTTTGTGTAAAAAAGTAATTAAAAAAAATAATACCGGGAATAATATTTGAGATAATTAAAAGCGCCAAAGACTTTAGAGAAAATGCAAGAGCTTTTCTGTGGCGTAATTGAAAAATTATGCTAACACAAATAAAAGCTCCCACTGCAAATATTGCTATCCCATAAACAAAAATATGAGTAACGTATATTAATAATGGCAGAATCATTAAAATTAACAGCACAGGGATGGATGGTTTCTCATAATATTTCACCCAAAATGACAGCAGAAAAAACATCAAGCCAATACCTATATTAAAATTTAT
>CAYYSU010000045.1:0-20468 GCA_964474455.1 uncultured Bacteroidales bacterium | reverse complement strand
AGAACGATTAGAAGTATAATATAAACCGACTTACACACTTAATGGGACACTGTCATGCAAACACTTGCCATTGAACCGGCATATACCTTAATGAAATACTATACAGTTTAAATAATTACAATATATACTCATCCGTTTCCTCAACCTCTTCATCCGGGTCAAGAAGTATCTCGTTAAGCTGCATAGAAATGATTCTTTCAATTAGGTCTGTTTTGCTTAACCAGGAGTATTGTGAGTTGTTAATCATACACTCGTATCTATTCATTCCAAAATTTATCTCAGATATTAAATACACATATCTACCCAACTCCCAGTTGTACTTTTCTTCCTTTACTATGACTGAAGAAACTCCATTAATTTCCGTTATTGAGTTGTTAGCAGCTTTTCGGTACAAATAATTCATGTATTTCTGATTATCTTCCGTAAGGAGATCAAAAATCCCAAAAGTCCACATACCTTTACTACTTGAAAAATAGCTTTTTGCTGACCAATGACCCACACACTCTTTTGACCAGTCACTATAACCTTTATACCTAACATAGTCCCATCCTATCTTATCCAAAGAATACCCAAGAAAGAGATCATCCTCTGCTAAATCATCAGGATTTGTGTAAAAGGTGTTGTAGAACTCGTCATAGTAGAGTAATCCATCGCTTTTACCGATATCAGAGAGAATGTCCTTCAACTCATCTGTAGTCTTCTCTGTTGATTGACAAAACGAAATGTAAGTGTTTGTTTGATCCACCAAAATAATATACTTCCTGTAATAGTTGTACTGTGGCTCAATAGTCACCTCATACCCGTACCAGGTTAGTGTTGATGATATCTTAATTTCCTCCTTTGTCTCCGTTAAATAATCACCTGTTTCAAGAATCTTGTCAGCATACTCTTCCGCTATTTCAAAACTATGTTTATTCTCCAACGTAATAAAGGAAGCTTCTGAGATATTACCAGGATGCGGATATAACTTTCCAATATCGATTGTTAGCTGATCCCCATATAGGTTATCCTCATATATTACTTCTGCAAATGCAGAGGTATTTCTCAACATGTGTGAACGGTAAATACCTCTTGGAAGATCTAACGAGATGTCCTCCAGGAAACTGAAATCTTTCTGCCTGCCCTCAATGTTTGGAGTTGCAAAAACAAAAGCCTTTTTAACCAGTAAGGCATTACTTTCAGGGAATTGAGTAATTACATCAAAAACCTCTTCCGGAATATCGGGTTTGTTCGCATTAATCCGTTTTGATTCCGTCCTTTTAATGGAATCAGGATTAAAACTTGTGACAACCTCTTTTGTGTATTTCAATATACTCAGCTTGCTTGTATCTATCTTTAACAGCTCTGCAATTTTTGAAATTTTGGCATTTGCAGAGTCTTCATTATTGATGCCACCGGTCATAACCTGATACCATCCCTCTTCATGATTTAAGGAATCAGTAGTTTTTGATATGTATGCGTCAACTCCCATTTGAAGTAATCGATTCTTGATTTTTTCAGCCTGATAGTAACTGCGCTCTTTTGCGATAGTTATTCCGTATGGATTTGATTCATCGAACTTTTGAATTTGCTTCTCTGTTGAAAGATTACATGAAGTAACAACTAAAACGACAACAAGGGTATACACTAATTTTTTCATTGTAAGGGATATTAAAAATTAATTGTAGATTTTCTTCAGATAGAGTCTGTAATTCCTTTTCGAGCTTACAAGGTTTTTCCTTGATTGGGTTGAGATTTTTCGATATTTGGAATAGCGGCATTGTATAGAGTTTTTGGTTTGTTGACCTGATAAGCAGTATTCACACGAATCAATTGATTCGCATGCGGCTTCTATAGCTTAAAAATAATCAGACATAAACTTTGGTACTATCAAAGATAGGTATTATTTCTTATGTATTGTTAAGAATAACCTCTACGACGTTCATTGTCCATCGGAAGCCTCGCAACACCCCAAAATGCTGTAGGTTTATTGCCAAAAGTACGACCGCCCATGCATCCCCACAAGATGCCTGTGCCCGAAGGCTTACTATTTACAAAACGTGATTGGAAATTGATCATATGTAAGTTTTTTAAATATTTTTTGACGTTTTTGTTGTTCTTGTTTAGAATCGTTATAAATTTGCCGGCGAATGCAACAACGATTGAATATATATCTGGTAAAAGCAGTTGTGATCCTGCAGATCGCGCTTGTGACGATGATCGCAGTAAACAATACGCTGTTTATCCATCATCACATCCTGCCCAATGGTGATATCGTTACGCACGCTCACCCGTACAAAAAATCGGGCGACACGGCTCCTTTCAAAACACACACACATACCATATCTGAGTTTTTCCTGCTTTCCGGACTTAACGATCTTGTAGTTGTTGTATCATCGGTGGCAGCTGTTATCTTGGTTTCACATTTTGTGAAACAACACTCCGAGAGCATCTTTCATATTACTATTTCTGTACATTCCACTCTGCGTGGAAGAGCACCCCCGGTATCCCTGTAACTCTCAACCCCGGATTTTTGTGCCTATCCCATAGCGGATAGAAAGAAATATTAAGAATTATTAAAATATTATTTAATGAGACGTATTAGCATTTTGATGTTACTGGTGACATTATCAGTACTTGTATATAGTCAAAAACATGAACGCTCTGACGCGAACATTATAGGACACGTAGTATGTTCCGGTGAGCATATCCCATTTGCCAATGTTTTTATTAAAAATACAACCATCGGAACTACTACCGATGAAACGGGTCACTTCCAACTTATTAATATGCCTGTGGGAGAACACACCGTATGTGTGCGGATGATGGGTTATAAGATAAGCGAAGAGGATGTTACCCTGGTGGCAGGTAAAACCGTTGAGGTTAAATTTGAGCTGGAAGAGGATGCTCTGGGCCTGGAAGAGATTGTGATTACCGGTGACAGAAACGAAAAAAATCGTAATGAATCATCAGTAATTGTTAACACCCTTACGCCAAAACTTTTTACCACAACGCAGGCTGTTTCTATCAGTGATGGTTTAAGTTTTTCTCCTGGCTTGCGCATGGAGTCCAACTGTCAGAATTGTGGCTTTTCGCAGGTGCGTATGAATGGTATGGAGGGTCCGTATTCTCAGATTCTGCTTAACAGCCGCCCGGTGTTCAGTGGTCTGGCCGGCGTTTATGGTCTGGAGCTTATCCCGGCCAATATGATCGAACGTATTGAGGTGGTTCGTGGTGGTGGCTCGGCACTCTATGGCAGCAACGCCATTGCAGGTACCGTAAACCTTATTCTAAAAGACCCTATCAACAACTCGTGGGCGGCAGGTTACAACTACGGACTCACAGGTCTTGGTACAGAAGGTGCCGGTGATCCCGCCGGTGATATGAATATTAACTTCAACACTTCTCTGGTGACATCCGATAGTAAATCAGGCCTTGCTTTGTATGGCTTTCACAGAAACCGTGATCCTTTTGATTATAATGGTGATGGTTTTTCGGAGCTTGTAGAGAGTAAGAACACCACTGTGGGTGCTAGATTTTTTCATCGCTTTGGCACCAAAGCAAAAATGACTTTTGATCTCTTTAATATCAATGATAACCGCCGTGGCGGGGACAAGTTTGATTATCCTGTTCACGAAGCCGGTATAGCCGAATGGGTGGCTCACGATATTCTCTCCGGAGCAATTAACTTTGATCTCTTTACAGGTGAAAAAAATCTTCTCTCAGTTTATTTCTCTGGCCAGGGTGTAAACCGCGACTCATATTATGGTGCAGAGCAATCGCTGAAAGATTATGGTAAAACAAAGGACTTTACCTACGCTACCGGAGTGCAGTACAGTGCTTTCTTCAACGATTTCAGTCTTGTTGCCGGTGTTGAAAACAGAGGATCCCGGTTGACCGATATGAAGCTGGGATATGCGGACTACGAAAACGCTGTTATTAATGCTGACACTATAACATCTGTACCTCATACTGAAAATATAAATGTTGCTGATCAGCAGACAAATACCATTGGCTCTTTTGCTCAGCTGGAGTATAAGATGGAACGTTTGAGTTTTTCTGCGGGAGCTCGTTTTGATCATTATTCAATAGCAGATAATATTGGTTCTCTGGAGAATAAAACAGGAAATGTGCTTAGCCCTCGTGTAACTGTGAAGTATGATGTTATGGAAACCTTGCAGGCTCGTTTGAGTTACTCGCAGGGTTATCGTGCTCCACAGATTTTTGATGAGGATCTTCATATTGAAACCAGTGGCTCCCGAAAGGTTATTCATGAAAACGACCCTGATCTGCGTCAGGAGACATCGCATAGTTATATGGCATCCATGGATATGAATCGCTTCTTTGGAAAAACCGTTGTGGCGGTTTTGGTGGAAGGGTTTTATACCCGTCTTAATGATGCTTTTGTTAATGAATTTGGCGAACCTGATATGAATGGTGTAGTTGTTTACACGCGAAAAAATGCCCTAGGAGGCGCTTCCGTTCAAGGTGTGAATATTGAACTTAATATTGCTCCTTCAAAAGCGATGAATATCAAATCGGGATTTACCATTCAGAAGAGCATGTATGATGATAGCCATGAGTTTGATGAGAAGGCGTTCTTCAGAACTCCAAACAACTACGGTTACCTTGCCGCTGACTGGTCTGCAACGAAACGTCTGGCTTTCTCTGTCAGTGGAAACTACACCGGTTCTATGCTGGTTCCATATTTTGGAACAACGGAGGAGAAGCTTGTAACATCCGATGCCTTTGTTGATATGGGTGCTAAAGTTCGCTATACGTTCAAGATCAATGGCGCCTCAATGCAAATCTTTGCCGGCATCAAGAATATGTTCGATTCATATCAGAAAGACCTTGATTCAGGTATCTACCGTGATCCGGGATATGTTTATGGTCCGACACTTCCACGAACAATATATGCCGGTTTTAAGCTTGGAAATATGTTGTAGTTCAAGCTGATTTTCGTATTATATTCGAGGGAATTCCTTTGTTCTGCCCTTAAATGGTTCGGCGTACGCCGAACCATTTTCCATTTTAATCCATACGGCGGCGTTCAGGCGGAGGACCATCATGAGATCTATCTTCTGCATTTCTGAAGTTGCGGTGTTCACCGGGGTGTCTTCGACCATCACGTCTGTCTCCTCGATTTTTATTATAACCGCTTTGGAACTCCTGTTTTTTCCTTTTCATAATCTCCTTCTGTTCCTCAGATAATATGGGGTTCAGTTGTTTATGGAAATTGTCAATCTCTTTTGTAAAGGACTTTTTATAGTCTATTGTGAGAGTTCTTAATCTCTCTCCGTGCTCTTTGATAATTGGTTCAACCTGTTTTTCCTGCTCCGGTGTGAGATTCATATTCCGGTACATATGTTTTCTGACTCCTTCCGGTGATCGCATGGAAGAGAATCGTTCGATCCTGGTTTTTGTGAATTGCCCGGCGGTGAAGATTCCTATGAAGAAACCGGCAACAAGCATTGTCACGGCGAGGATATATGGGATAAATTTTTTCATAATTCAAATATTAAAAGTCAAATGCAACGAAAGCAAATAAATTATCTGCATCAATGGAGTTAAGTCCGGTGATAGCATTAAGCGACAATGAGCCATTGAGGATGAGTGTTATAACCAGTATGGCGGCAATGGTGGCAAAGCCAATTAATGTCGCGGTGCGGTATGTTTTAAGTGGAAATGCCATTGCACGGGGAGCAGAGCTGAGTTCTTTTATGGAGTGCATCACTTTTGCGTCAAACCAAGGGCTGAAATTGTGCTGTTTTTGTGCAGCATTATGCCGGATCATAGTAATTTCATCCATATGTTTTCTCAGCTCCGGCGAATCCTTAAGAGCTTTCTCAAGCTTTAATTTCTCCTTTTCTGTAATCTGCAAATCCAGTGATTTGTATATGAGTTTTTCTATCCTGTTCATCTTATCGTGGATCTTTGTCTATTATATCTTCATCAAAATATGGTTTTAACATCACCTGTAGTTTTTTTTGTCCTCTTGCCAGTCGAGAAAGCACTGTGCCCAGAGGTATATTTAGTATTTCTGCCGTCTCTTTGGTGCTGTATCCGTTGACCAGTCTCAGCACAACGACTTTTCTGTATTTGGAGTCTAGAGTTTGAATTGCCGACTCCAGGATCTCCTTCAGGTCTCTGTTTTCCGGGCTGTTAACCCGATCCGAAGGATCAGAGCCCTCAGTGCTGTAGAGAACGTCGAACGAGACGAAGTCTCTTTTTTTTCTTCTTTTTATCTCATTTATAGATAAATTTATAGCTATACGAGTCAGATACGTTGAGAGCTGTGAGTCTCCTTTAAATTTATCTATTGTTTTATAAAACCGTATGAACACTTCCTGCCCAACATCTTCTGTGGCATCCTCATCTCCCAGCATGCTCAAGATTACTGATGCCACCTTTTCTTTATGCTTCGACATCAGAACCCCGAAAGAGGAGAGATCTCCCTCCCGGACATTTTGTATAAGCTGCATATCAGGAAGTTCATTCTTTACACCCACTGGCTTTCTGTTTTAATACCGGTTTCTTTGACACTCCACCGCGGTTATTTATTCCATTAAAAGTACAATTAAAATTGCATTTTTTCTACAAGCTTAATTTTAATAACTGCATTACATCATTATTCATACAATATTGGTAGATTTGCGACAAAATTGGGTTCATGAAGTACAATTTTGATAAACTTATTAAAAGAGATGGAACAGATTCGTTTAAATATGATGGTCTGGAGATGGTATTTGGGAAATCTGATTTGAAGCCTTTTTGGGTTGCAGATATGGATTTTGCCTGCCCGCCGGCAGTAACCGATGCACTGAAAGAACGGGTTGACCATCCCATTTATGGATACACCCTGATTCCGGATCGTTGGTTCGACTCGATAATAAACTGGAATAAACGTCGCCACGGCTGGAGCATACAAAAAGAGCAGATATCCTTCTGTCCCGGCATTGTTCCCGGCCTGGCTCTGCTCACTGATGCCATCACAAGCCCCGGTGATAAAATTCTTATTCAAACCCCGGTGTACCACCCTTTTTATGCTATCGTGGCCGGCAACGACAGAATGCTTGTGAAAAATAGCCTTTTGTGTGATGAGAACGGATATTATTCCATTGATTTTGACGATCTGGAGAATAAGCTCGCCGATGATGTGAAGATGATGATTCTGTGTCACCCGCATAATCCTGTAGGTCGCGACTGGACTGCGGAGGAGCTTGTTAAAATGGTGCAGCTTTGTGTTAAATATGATGTGATTCTTGTTTCTGATGAGATCCACGCTGATCTGATAATAGGAAGCAGGAAGCATTTGGTAACTGCGAATGTGGAGCAGGAGAATATGCCACAGATGGTAACATGTATGGCTGCAAGTAAGACCTTCAACCTGGGTGGTCTTTTTACTGCATATATGGTTTTTCATGATCAGGAATTAAAGGAGAAATACGATAAGATCTCTGACAGATATCATATTCATGCGAATCTTTTTGGATTGCTTGCACTGGAAAAAGCTTATGATGGCGGTGAAGAGTGGCTGGAAGATGTTTTGGAATATATACGTGGAAATATCCGCTTTGTGAAGAATTTCCTTGCGGAGAATATTCCTTCTGTTACCTTCCGGGAGCCTGAAGCGACTTATCTTTTGTGGCTTGACTTCAGCGCCTTAGGATTGGGCCATGAGGATATAAAGAGTATGGTGATAAACGATGCCGGGTTGGCTCTTAATAGCGGATTAGATTTTGGTGTTGAGGGTGCCGGATATATGCGATTGAATGTCGCCTGCCCGCGTGAATTACTAAATAATGCGCTTCAGGGATTGCGTAACGTTGTTGAGGACGGGTGTATTTCGCCTTAACATGCTGATATACAGTGTTAAAGGTTCGGTATTTAGAACTTTTCTAATCATAAAAATATTCTTAAAAATCCTTTCATGACTGAATTAGTGTAGTAACTTTGCAGAAATTTTTATACCTATGAAACCTACTCATATTGAACACATTGGAATTGCTGTAAAAAGCCTTGACGAGAGTATTCCATATTACGAAGAAGTTTTAGGACTTAAATGCTATGCCATTGAGGAAGTTAAAGAGCAGAAAGTAAAGACTGCATTTTTCAAGGTAGGGCAGACCAAAATTGAGCTTTTGGAGTCGACGGATCCCGAAGGCCCCATAGGAAAATTTATCGAGAAAAAAGGTGAGGGCATGCACCACATGGCATTTGCTGTTGAAGGCCTTGAAGAGGCTTTGGCAGAGGTTGAAAAGAAAGGCATACGCCTCATTGACAAGACACCCCGTAAGGGCGCTGAGGGCTTGGATATTGCCTTTCTGCATCCTAAATCAACGCACGGTGTTCTTACCGAGTTATGTGAAGACAAGTCAAAATAAAACTAATAAGGCACAATAAAATATAATCTAAGCATGAGCAATCAGGACAAGCTAAAAGAGCTTATTGAGTTACGCGAGAAGGCGAAACTCGGTGGCGGCGAAAAGCGCATTGAATCACAGCATGCAAAGGGCAAATTTACTGCCCGCGAACGTATTGACATCCTTCTTGACGAAGGAAGCTTTGAAGAGTATGATATGTTCGTAACTCATCGTTGTACTAATTTCGGCCTCGAGAAGACCCTATTCCTCGGCGACGGCGTAGTAACCGGTCAGGGAACTATCGATGGTCGTCTGGTATTTGTCTTTTCACAAGATTTTACCGTTATGGGCGGATCTTTGTCAGAGACTTTTGCACAGAAGATCTGCAAAATAATGGATCAGGCCATGAAGGTAGGCGCACCGTTGATAGGTATCAACGATAGTGGTGGAGCACGTATTCAGGAAGGTGTTAACAGTTTGGCAGGTTACGCAGAGATCTTTGAGCGTAACATCCTTGCTTCAGGTGTTATCCCTCAAATAAGTGCTGTCTTCGGCCCTTGCGCTGGAGGTGCTGTATATAGCCCTGCTCTTACCGATGTTATCATTATGTCGGAAAGAACTTCTTACATGTTCGTTACTGGTCCAAAAGTAACGAAAACTGTTACCGGAGAAAATATTACTACTGAAGACCTCGGTGGCGCTGATGTTCACGCTTCTAAATCAGGGGTTGCACACTTTAAAGTGCCCTCTGAAGAGGAAGGACTGCTATTGATTCGTAAGCTTATAGAATATCTTCCAAATAATAATATGGAAGATCCTATTTCTACTGATACTTCAGATCCTATTGATAGATTAGAGGATGTGTTGAATGAAATAATTCCGGAAAATCCTAACCAGCCTTACGATGTGAAGGATGTAATCTACAATATTGTGGATGATCAGGAGTTCCTGGAGATGCACGAGCATTATGCTAAGAATATCGTAGTAGGCTTTGCCAAATTTAATGGTGCCCCCGTAGGTATCGTTGCTAACCAGCCTAACTACCTTGCCGGGGTTCTCGATATTGAAGCATCACGCAAGGCAGCTCGTTTTGTTCGTTTCTGTGACTGCTTCAACGTACCTTTGGTTACGCTTGTTGATGTTCCCGGGTTTCTTCCCGGAAGCTCGCAGGAATATGGTGGAATCATTTCTCACGGCGCCAAGTTGATGTTCGCTTATGGTGAAGCAACAGTTCCTAAAATTACAATTACCCTCCGTAAATCCTACGGCGGAGCACATGATGTGATGAGCTGTAAGCAACTTCGTGGTGATATGAACTATGCATGGCCAACAGCCGAAATTGCTGTTATGGGTGCTAAAGGCGCCATCGAGGTACTCGAAGGCAGAAATAGCGCCAAGATTGAAGATGCTGAAGAGAGAGCTAAATTTATTGCTGACAAGGAGTCTGAATATAAAAAGCTCTTCGCCAACCCTTATCAGGCTGCTAAATATGGATATATCGATGATGTTATTGAGCCTCGTAACACTCGTTTCCGTATTATACGTGCTCTGCAAACGCTGGCTAAAAAAAGGGAAACTCTTCCTCCAAAAAAACACTCAAATATCCCACTATAAACAGTTAAACTATGAATTTTTTCACTTTAGCAATCACATGGGATTGGTCCAATATAAATGGTTTTGCTATTACAGCAGGAATTGTAGGAATCGTTATCGTATTCTCTGCCTTGGTGTTGCTGAGCTATATATATCGTGGACTGCCAAAAGTGCTGCGGATAAATCTACGCTCCTTACTGAGGCGTGACGGAAAAGTAAAAAACGATAATCAGGATGAGGTGCAACTCTCCGGAGAGGTGAATGCCGCTATCAGCATGGCACTATTTATGTTTTTCGACGAAGCCCACGATAAAGAGAGCGGTAAAATTACTATCAAGAAGGTGTCAAAAAGATACTCTCCCTGGAGTACACATGCAGCAAAAATGAATTCGTATTTTGATAAACGTTATTAATCGTTTCAGTAATGAAAAAATATAGTTTCACAATTAGAGGTAACAAATATGATGTTAACCTTCATAAATATGAGGGTGACATAGCACAAATTGAAGTTAACGGCAGCGTGTACAATGTGGAAATACACCATGAAATGTCAACTTCCAAAACTCCAACACTTGTGCGTTCTTCTGTTCCTACCCGTAAAACAAATGTAGAAGCTCCCCCTGCTAGCAGTGGAAGCCAAATTATTAAGGCTCCATTGCCGGGCAATATCATCAACATACTTGTAAAAGAGGGTGATACTGTAAAACGCGGTGAAAAACTTCTCGTTTATGAAGCAATGAAGATGGAAAATGACGTTATGGCAGAAGGCGATGGCGTAATAAAATCCATTAAAGTAGTTGTTGGAGACAGCGTTTTACAGGGTGATACATTAATTGAAATTGGATAGCCTATAGCCTTATGAAGAAGTTTTTATTTTTAATAGCAATTATCAGTATCCTGATTTTTGGTGCTCAGGCAGTACTTAACTTCCCTACGACACAGGCAAGTCCTGTATCTGAGATGTCACAAGTTGACGAAATGCAGGGAGTTCAGAATACTGAGTTAAACTATGACGATGATTTCTCAGACGCCTCAAGAAAAGGTATTAAGAAATTTTGGGAGTATTCAGGTTTCCGTAATGCTACTTTGGGTCATATTGTGATGATCCTCATTGGATTGTTCTTTATTTATTTAGCTATAAAATACGACCATGAGCCTCTGCTTTTAATACCTATTGGATTTGGTATCCTCTTGGGTAACATCCCGTTTATAGAGGATGTGGGCCTCAAAGTTGGTATATATGAGTCGGGTAGTGTACTAAACTACTTGTACTTTGGTGTTACATCAGGAATATATCCACCTCTTATCTTTATGGGTATTGGCGCTATGACAGATTTTAGCTCGCTGATATCCAATCCTCGCTTGATGCTTCTTGGTGCTGCTGCCCAGGTGGGTATTTTTATCACGTTCTGGAGCGCTTTAGCACTGGGGTTTGCTCCGCCTGAAGCCGGTGCAATTGGTATCATCGGTGGTGCTGATGGCCCTACGGCTATATTTATGTCATCAAAACTGGCTAATGGTATTAATGTTATGCCGGATGGAAATGTTGTAAGGAATTTAATAGGCCCAATCGCTATTGCAGCGTACTCTTATATGGCTCTTGTGCCTGTTATTCAGCCACCTATTATGCGATTGCTTACCAATAATAAAGAACGCGTTATCAGAATGACACCACCACGAGCTGTCAGCAAGCTTGAGAAAATTCTCTTTCCTTTGATAGGTGTTCTTCTGACATGCTTCATCGCTCCTTCGGCACTACCTCTTTTGGGTATGCTTTTCTTTGGGAACCTTCTGAAAGAGAGCGGTGTGACAAAACGCCTTGCAGTTACTGCCAGTAATGCACTTATTGATATTGTAACTATCCTTCTGGGTCTTACTGTTGGTGCTTCAACACAGGCAACAGTATTCCTGAAAGATACTTCGCTGCTGATTTTTGTTCTTGGAGCGATTTCATTTATGATTGCCACTGCCGGCGGTGTTTTGTTCGCTAAGCTGATGAACGTATTTCTGCGTGGTGATAAGAAGATCAACCCATTGATTGGCGCGGCAGGTGTTTCTGCTGTTCCAGACAGTGCCCGAGTTGTTCAGAACGAGGGTCTGAAGTATGATCCTTCAAACCACCTTCTGATGCATGCTATGGCACCGAACGTATCTGGTGTTATAGGCTCTGCTGTTGCTGCAGGTATCATGTTGAGCTTCCTGCTGTAATCTAAAGAAAATTATCTAATAATAATTTTGAGATAAATAAACGACCCTGTTTTCAGGGTCGTTTATTTTATTATTTATACACTATTAAAGTGTACTTTTGGTAAACAAAAACCTTAAATTTGCAAAAAACACACAATAATATGCTTATTATCGGTATCGCCGGCGGCTCCGGTAGCGGAAAAACCACTGTTGTAAAGGAGATCATTAAAAATTTACCTAAAGATTCTGTCGCTATAATATCTCAGGATTCTTACTATAGAGATAAGGGGCACCTCTCGGAAGAAGAGAAGAAGAATATCAATTTTGACCATCCCTCCTCCATTGAGTTCAAACTGCTTAATCAGCACCTTGATGCTCTTGTGGAAGGAAAAGAGATACAACTACCGATATACTCTTATGTTACATGTGCCCGGGCAGAAGAGACGCTTCCTCTCTCTCCCAAGAGAGTCATTATCGTGGAGGGAATCCTTATCCTTACCAACCCAAGCTTGCGCCGACGTTTGGATGTGAAGATATTTGTGGATGCTGATGCCGATGACCGTCTTATGCGTATTATTCAACGTGATATACAGGAGCGCGGCCGCAGCTACAGTGAAGTGCTGAAGCATTATGAGAAATGGGTTAAACCCATGCATTTGACGTTTATTGAGCCCACCAAGCGCTACGCCGATATCATCGTGCCTCAGGGCGGCGCGAATAAAATTGCGATTGATATTTTAACCTCCCGTATCAAAGAAAAATTGATGGAATAATGGAGGAGCGCCGATGCATGCATCGACGATAGCATGTTGCGCCGATGCATGCATCGACGGTACGTAGCCTTGATGCATCATGGCTACGGGATCCAATTTTTGGGATTGTCTATGATGTATTGGGTGATATTGTCGTATGCCCGTTTGTTGCGGATTATGTGGTCGTAATATTTTGGTTGCCAAGAAAATTCGTGTCCAGCTTGGTGTGCTAATTTGCTTACAGCGGATTTATATGATCGTATTATTGTTGCTATTGAATCCTTCTTTGGTGATATTTTTGAATGGTGCCGTGGGTCAAAAAGGGATTTATTTTTGTCCTTTTTTTGTTTTAGATGTGCGTTAAGTGATGTTTTATTTACTTCTGGTTTTTTTGATGACATCGACGATATTATATTATGTGGATTGTTAATGGTTATAATACCATGTATATGGTCCGGCATAATACAGAATGCGCCGAGGGTAACATAATTGGCGTGATTTGGGATATCTTCCCAGCATTGTTTTGCTATTTCATCGATTGACGACAGGTCTATTTTTTTATTTGCAATTGAACCAAAATATCGTCTTCTGTTTTTGGTGCACAGTGTAATAAAATAATCACCGCTGGAGCTGTAATCCCAGTTTTGTAAGCGTGTTGATTCTGATCTGTATTTTTTCATATTTCATGTTTTTATATCTGTTAATGCTAAAATATGAAATATGTGACCCATCGTTGCGCCGATGCATGCATCGACGGTACGATAGCGCTGATGCATGCATCGACAGGCATCATCCCATCAGATTGTCCCGTTTTATCTTGTACGTGCGTTTTTTCCAGTATATTTTGAAGCGATCAAAATTGCGGCCTACCCACTCGGAGGGTAATTTATCTACTATCCAGGTCATGGGGCGTGTGCGCAGAATAGCGTATATCATCTGTAATGTTGATTCAAACAGCTTTCTGCTGATGGTAATATTTTCCGGGGTGGGGAGGTGATATTCGGGCTTGTAACGGCGGCGGTTGATGCGTATAAATGCGCCTCGCTTCTTGTTGTCGAACATGTGGGAGTGCATCTTCACAGCCTCGTCCTCGGTTTGAGGGATTAGATCGATGAGGCCTTCCTCTTTCATGTTATGGAGCAGCTCAGCACCTTTTTGTGAACGGCTTACCACGATTGAAAATCCTTTTCCCCGCTCTTCATATACCGGTGCCCAGGCGTCTCCAACAGCGATGTCGGCAAATTCATTGCTGCCATCAACGCAGTACCAGCAGCGCTGCATAATATGGAAGGGGATGAGGTAGTTGGCGAAGAATTTCTTCAGCTCCATAACTGTGCCGTCTTTCATCTCTATGCGCATATATCCCGGCCATTCGCCTTCGCGGAATTTAAGATCCACAATTTGTGTGTGGTCTTTTGCTCCATGGGCTCTTAAAAAGCTGCTGACGCTGGAGAAGTGGAGGTTCAGGCCACAGTATGGCGCTATGATATACTTTATGTTACGCACTGCAGGGTCGTTGGCAGCCTGTAGTTTTCGTATACTGTGTACCTGACATGGCAGGCCCACATATGCGAGCTTGCCATCAAAGGTTTCTATTTCACCAAGAAGCTCATTATTACTGCTGATGGTATACTTACTTTGCGCTCCCTGTAGGATCTCTTCTTTTGTTGTGGCGATATACGGTTTGTTGTGCCAGGGCTCTTTGTCGTTCATGCCCAACACCACCGCACCATCAATTTTTCCTTTCTCAAGCAGGTATATCAGTGTAGTGGTAATTACTCCCGCACTTCCTGCTGCTCGGCGCACTGTAAAGTCTGTGGCATAGCCAATGTTCAGCTCACGATACGCTCCCAGATATGGGTGTATGTACTCGTTTTCAGGAAAACTGCTTTTCGTCATCTCCGGCCAATTCACCTCTTTGCCACTACAGGCATTCCATATCCGGGAGGCCTCTTCTTCAGTGAGGTTTTCATGGATCACCGGCAGGTATTTCCCGATCTTATCCTCGAATGTGATTTTGCCATTCGACAAACCAACACATGCGCCACAACGGGTGCATAACCCTTTGCTAATAACCTTCTGAAGCTTCTCCTGAGACATATATTAGAATTTTATTTCGCGTACAAATGTATTATTTTCATTATCACCACTATTTATTTTGTGATATACGGGCAGCTCAATCCTCTCTTCAGGAACAAAAAGACCTGCTGAAGCCACATGTCGCAGGCTGTAATGTGGTGCCGGAAATAGTTTCTCTTCATTAAAAGTTTTACCGGAGAATGAATCTTCTATCGTGATAGTATCTTCTCCGTTGAAACGAATTTTCCTTTGGAAGAGTATATTTGTTTTCGGGTTTCCGAATATCATCAGTTTCTTTAAGAACGGGATAAGAAGATTCCCCAAAAATTTACTTAAAAATCTTAACCCTATATGTCTTATTGGTGAAGATTTCATCCAGCCATGAGCTGTCATATTTCCACTTATAATCCATTCGTTTTCCTTTGATGATAACTTGTAATCTTCATCAAGCCAATGAGTGACGGCGTACTTATCCTTTCCTGTTTTTTGCCGCCAGCCAAAGTCCGTGTGTGTGATGCCTTGTTTGTTAAAAATATTGATGATTCCACCTTTACGGGAATATATGTATAAGGATGTTTTTTCCGGAATATGGATTACCGAAATCCCAGCCTCTTCAAAGTGCCGTTTGAATGCCTGCTTATTGGGCAGCGGCAGTCGTTGCTGTATTACTTTATCGATGTGCAATAAAGTCCGAAAGAATGATTGTCCGACGTAGTGACAGGAGTAGCGGTCGTCGGTACTATGTATATAGTGGTCTGCGGATTCCATACCTTTAAGAATAGTTTCCAGTAGTGATGCCGCCAGTGTGTTATGTTCTGCAAATCGTGTGATACCGTAAGGTACCAGATAATCGGTGTTGCGTGAGTTTATCATCACTGGAGTTTCTCCCGAGACGGAGATCATATCAGCAATAAACGCCACTGCTTTTTCAATGGCAGTGAGCGCACGTTTGTCATTGGAGGTTTCATAGATATCCCAGAGGCAGTCGATAGTAACAGTAAGGTATCCCAGGTCGGGGCCGCCATATTCCGGGAACCACCCTTCGTCGGTTTGCTGATCATAGAACCACTTAAGGCGTTCTTCGAGGGCTTTTGGATTCACGCTAACACCCGGAATCTTCGATACCAGCACCAATCCGGCGAGTCCTGCTGCTTCCTGGTTTAGAGCCTCTTTCTCAGGATGATTCAATAACCATTTAACGGTCTTTTGAATATGTACTTTAATGTAATCATCGGGGTTATGGTTGTATTCACGCATTATCAGTCCTATGGAGTAGAGACTGAAAGCTGTGGGCGGATAGCCGGCTTCAAAGGGATAATATTCGTTAAAGCTGCCGTTTTTCAGCTGTTCTTTACACCAAAATTTTACAGCTCCTTCCTGCCACAGGTCCACATTATGGTTTTCAAACCATGGATTGTCAGAATTATCGAAGTTTTTTATCGCCTGTAGTATCAGCATTCCCTGTTGCAGTATCATGGAGCTGAAATCACGGATTTTATAGTGCCAGTAGTTTCTATCGAAGCTACCGAAAGTGGGCGAGTCCGCATCACGATCAAGCTGAGAGAGTATACGTGGGATATGGTGCTGTAAGTGTTTATATAGATATGCTGAAGATATCGTTTCCATAGCTTATTTTTTACTTTGCAAAAAGAAGGATGGCAGCCCCAGAAGTGCGGGTATGACTATTCGAAGTGTAGTAATAATAGCAATAGCTGCAAGCGTTTCTGTGCTGGCAAAGCTGCTGAAATAGCTTATGATTATAGCATCTCTCGGCCCAATTCCGGCAATGGATATGGGTAGTGCTCCTGCTAACAGTGCCAGTGAACATCCAAATCCAACGTGAAAAAATCCGGGATCTATGTCAAACATCCTGAAGATTACAAAAAATTCAAAAATCTGGATCAACCATATTCCAATAGACATAAAGAGGAACAAAGGCAGCCTGTCTTTGAGGAATTCCAGTGATTGTTTTGTGCGATTGTATATGCTGTTTTCTTTTTGGCGGCTGACAAATTTTGGGAAAAGGCGTTCAAAAAGTCGGAATGCAGCTTTTCTAAAAGCAAAAACCAGTATAAAACCGATAATAATCGCCAGTCCTATAATAAGCCCTGCCTGTTGAGCAGGAATGCTAAGCCCTTTTTGTATGCTGATATAGACCAGTGAGGTCATCATAATTAACACAATAGAAAAAATATCCAGTAATTTCTCCATAAACACCATCACCAGAGTGGGGCAGGCGAGTTTGTATTTTTGCATCCATGGAATGCGAACGATTTCCCCCATTTTTCCGGGAATGATGAGATTAGCGCTGTAACTACCCACCACATTATGCCAGGATGTGGTGAAAGGAATTTTTACCTTGCCAATTATGCAGGTCATAAGCTTCCATCGTAAAGAGGCTGAGAGCAACTGTGGGATAAAGAGTGCCAGCAAAAGCAAAAACCAGTTTCGGTTGACGTTGCCAATAACTTTGGTCATCGCCGGGATATCGATATTTCTGTATATGAAAAAGAGTATTACTGTACTCAGAAGCACAGAGATCAATAGTTTAACATGCCGGGGGATTTTTTTAAACATAGTTTTATGCCGGAATATTTTCGAGTGCGAAATTAATCCTTTTTCTGTAACAATTCATTTTCGATTTTTCGCAGGCGACTCTGGTTCTCTTCCAGAATCTTTCTATTGACAGAGATAAGATCGGCGATAATGGACATTACGATTACAAGGACACCAAGAATTATACAAATAGACGCCAGGATAAGACTTGGGACGTGTGTTCTTGTAGGATCTATAAAGAAAAGTATTATCCATCGGATACCGATACCGATACCAATAATAAAGCTAGTAATACCTATCCAGGAGAAGAATTTTTTTGGCTCATAAATAATGCCGATGCGAAAGATTGTCCCTATGGAGCGTTTTATATATGATCCCATACTTTTGAAGAGTCGCGAAGGGCGCAGGTCTTCATTCACACTGATAGGAACGGATGTGACCGCCATATTTTTTCTTCCTGCCTGGATGATAGTCTCCAGAGTATATGTATAGTCGTTGAAAACATTTAGGTGGTATGCTGCCTCCTTAGAAATAGCCCGGAATCCTGATGGGGCATCCGGGATATCGGTACGTGAGACTTTACGGACAACCCATGACCCCAAGTTTTGTAATCGTTTTTTGATAAATGAGAAATGCTCTATGCTATTAATAGGTCTTTCACCGATTACCAGGTCTGCTTTACCTTCAACTATCGGCTGGCAGAGTTTTTCAATATCTTTGGCGTTGTACTGGTTATCGGCATCAGTATTTACAATAACGTCGGCGCCGGCTTTAAGACAAGCCTCGATACCGGCCATATAACCCCGTGCCAGGCCTTTATTTTTTGTAAAAGAAACCACATGATCCACGCCCCACTCCTTGGCTATAGCAACGGTATTGTCGGTGCTGCCATCATTGATGATAAGCACTTCCACCTGATCGAAACCTTTGACCTCCTTTGGCAGTTCATCCAAAGCAAGTTTCAATGTTTCTTCTTCGTTGTAGCAGGGTATTTGAATGATTAGTTTCATGGTGTAATTTTGTTTTGGGTCAAAGATAGGGTTTTTATGGATTATTAGTTTTTAACATATAACGTATTTAAGAACCCCGATATCCTTTTTAAAACAAGGCATGCAAATTAACGTACTTTACTGATTCTGATATTTCTTATATATGTGTTTTCAGTAAACTCCGGACGATAGTCCATATATACTCTTAGTTCGTTAATACCATTATAATTCCCACTATTAAATTGCCAAAAAAATTGTTGCCATTTTTCAGAATCAATTTTTGTATTGGCATTGACAGCAATTTCACTGTTGGGGTAGAAATCCATTTCAAGAATCTGAAATCCTTTTGCTTCATACGATATCACATAGGATGTGTTAGGGCTGATTTTCAGATCTTTGGTTTTTAATACTGTTTTCCCTAAAGGAGTTCCTTTTTTTATAACATAAGTACTATCTGATTCACTGAAATGTGTGTATTTGTGATCCATAAATGAAAATGATAATAATTGAGATGAATCTGTTGATAAATTGTTATACATCTGATCGATAAAACCGTAGGCCATTTTCTTTAAGTTACCATCCGTAAACATGACAAGGATAATATCATGATCTTCAAAAAATGGTATAATCTGTAGATCATCAGTGTCTCTTACCCCTCTCCACTCTGAACTGTAATGTTGATTATAATAGTAAAGGAAGTTTGTTTTATTGAAAACTTGGGTTGTCATACCTGTCCCATACCAGTTCCAGAAATAGCTATCGCTGATGCATGCGACATCAGGAGTATAAAAGTCTTCATTTTTATCCCATTTAATCTTAGGGTATGCCATGTCATAAGTAGGCAGCTGCCATAGCAGATTAAGAGCTTTACCCAAGTCGTAATCAGTGCCTTGCATGTGCTTTGTCACCTCAATATGATCCCAAACAGGCCTTACCATATCCTTTCCCTTTTTGTTTTCAAGGTAGTGGACAAGACTATCAAATGCCAGTGTCATTCCGTATCGGCTCCAGTGAATTCCATACTGAGGATATAGTGGATATTGTGATGTATCCTTCATTTGAAGGAACCAGGCATTATAATCAATAAACGAGATATCATTTTTTCGGAACTCTTCAATATAAAATTCGTAATTCGTTGTTGTAAGGCTGTCAGGATTATACTCTTCCGGAATATATTCAGGATAGAAAGTAGCTTTTCCCGGAGCAAAGAGATATAATAGTTCGATGTTCTTTTTTTTATAATATTGTTGCAGGAAAGCGGCCTTTTTTGCCTTCTCTTTAATTGCCTTGTCACCAATAAAATCTCGCCCCAGTGTGGCATTAATATAGCCTTCCTCAAAAGTATAATTCTCCTTTCCCAGAATAACGTTGTTGGCATTTATTTTTCCATATAAATAATAATCCACAGTATTATTTATACGAACAAGATCCGGACGAAAGCCTATATGATCTTCTACATACTTGTTAAGACTATCCTGATAGGTGCCATTCCAGAGATTTTTTGTTTTTAAAACCGGTTTTTTCGCTTCTGTAAAATAGCCTTTTAGCCCCGCAATCTTTGGGAATCCGATGACTTGCTGTAATACCGGAAGAGATATTATGACTACAAGAAATATGAATATTAAATTATACGTTTTCCTCACAGATATCGAATTGATGAAGGCAAAAGTACAATTTTTCATTCAAATATGAGATTTTACACACTTCAACTTAAATGTTCGTTTTTATTATCTTTAATTAGTTTTTGATCCCTGTGGAATATGAATTTATAATACCTTTGTTGAAGATAATATAGCTGTCTATGTATTTTTTACTAGAATAATGGTTACTAATCAGTCCCAAAATTAGCAATAAAATTCAGAGCTCCTAACAATTAAGCGTTCGGACTGTGCGTAGCACAAAGTCTGAACGCGGTGTTGAACTAACCTATGGGGATTGATGTGAGTTTTTGTGAGATTGGCGGATGG
>CAYYSU010000044.1:0-21063 GCA_964474455.1 uncultured Bacteroidales bacterium | reverse complement strand
ACGCACCAATATTAATGTATGAGGGCATCATAACAACGCCCTTTGCAATATAACTTCCATATCGTGAAACAGCATGCGGCACCACCCTGACACCCAGCTGGTCATAGCCTTTTTTAAGCTCCATCTTGTCATGAAACTCCATGGAGCCGGCAGTGGTTTTTTTCATTTCACTAATGGGAAAATATAGTATTACAGCTTTTTTTATCCATTCGTTAACGACCCACCCCTCATTGGCAGGTTCTGCTACACGAAGATTTCCCTTATCAAGATCTTCGATAATGCTTTTTATAACATCCTTTGTGTTATTTTGTTGTAGCAGGCTTCTGTTGCTCCATGCCTGCTCTATGATATCTCTTCTGGCATCCATAATATTTATTTTTAAGAATAAAACATATCCTGTGTTATGAATGTTCGATTCACCTTAATATGCCTATAATCCGGTCTCTTTTAAAAAGAAAAAACAAAGGTAACATATGTTTGTTAAGGAATTAATTAATTTTGTAGCGTAATTCACTATGGGAAGAATAATGGCTATCGATTACGGACAGAAGCGCGTTGGTTTAGCAGTAACCGACGAGCTGCAGATTATTGCCACAGGTCTGGAGACGGTTCACGTGAAGGATCTTTTTGCATATTTAACAAGGTATGTAAAGGAAAACGATGTGGAATGCTTCGTGGTTGGTGAGCCCAAAACATTGATGAACGAGAAGTCTGACTCTTCCCGATATGTGGACCCCTTTGTGAAGAAACTAAAAAAAACATTCCCAATGATTCCTGTTAACAGAATGGATGAACGTTTTACCTCTGTTATGGCACATCAAACCATGAGAGATGCAGGATTGGGAAAGAAAGCACGACAAAATAAAGAACTAGTTGACACCATCAGTGCGACCATGATATTGCAGTCGTGGATGGGTATGAATACAAAGTTTTAACGTAAGATTATGATATTACCTGTAACAGCATACGGTCATCCTACTTTGAAGAGAGTAGCTGAAAACATTGATAAAGATTATGAGGGACTTGATCAGTTGATCGTAGATATGTTTGACACCATGTACCGCACCGTAGGTGTGGGTCTGGCAGCGCCTCAGATTAATAAATCTATCCGCCTTTTTGTAATTGATCTCTCTCCATACTCCGATGAATATCCTGAGCTAAAGGATTTTAAAAAGGTATTTTTTAATGCTCAGATTACCGAGCGTTGGGGCGAGGAGTATTTTTTTAATGAAGGGTGTCTTAGTGTGCCTGATATCCACGAAGATGTGTCGCGCCCGGAATCAATAAAAATAGAGTACTACGATGACGAGTGGAACTTCTATGAAGAGACTTTTAGTGGTGTGGCAGCACGCGTCATTCAACATGAATACGACCATCTGGAGGGAATACTCTTTGTAGATCGTTTATCATCTATCAGAAAGACCTTATTGAGAAAAAAACTTGCAGATATTTCTGCCGGTAGAATTAATATAAAATATAAAATGATTTTCCCTAAGAAGAAAAAAGGGAGAAGGTAAATCCAAATTATATTGCTATGAAAAAGATACTATTTCTAAGCCTTATGGCATTGCTGATTTTAAATGGCTGCTCCTCACAGGAGAAAAAAGCACAAAAAGAGATTGAAGGAATGGAGAAGGAGCTTTTTAATGACGAAGCAGGATTGCTGTCGGCACAACAGACAGGAGGTATTATAAACGCATATATGGATTATGCTGAAAATTTTCCTAATGATGAGATGTCGGCAGATTATCTTTTCCGTGCTTCGGACGTAAGCATGAATATGGGAAACTATGCTCTTTCGCTGAATTTACTATCACGTATTCAATCCGATTATTCAGATTTTGAAAAAGTAGAACAGTGTCTTTTCCTGCAGGGGTTTATCTGGGAGAACTATATTGGAAATACAGAAAAAGCGAGAGATATCTATACCCGCTTTTTGGAGCAATACCCTGATAACGATTTTGCTGATGATGTAGAACTTTCGCTCCAGAACCTGGGCAAAACTCCCGAGGATCTAATAAAAATGTTCGAAGAGAACATCAATAAACAGCAATAGTATATCCGGAATCATTGATTTTGTATCTTTGAGGCTAAACGCATAACCTATGGCTCCGCATCCTACCCTTTCTGTTGTCATTCCCTGTTATAATGAGGCTATGAATCTTAAGGCTCTGCATCATCGTCTTTTGCCGGTACTGGAATCTGTTGGCGATACCTGGGAGGTCATCTTTGTTGATGATGGCAGCCGCGATAACACCTATAGCGAAATACGGAAGCTTCACAACACCGATTTTCGTATTAAAGGTCTCAGTCTCAGCAGGAACTTCGGTCACCAGGTAGCTCTGGCAGCAGGATTACATCATGCAAAGGGCGACATGGTGGTGACTATGGATGGCGATCTTCAGCATCCTCCCGCAGTTATTCCGGAGATGGTAAAACGATGCCGTCAGGGTTTTGATATTATCAACACGAAGAGATTGGAGACAAAAGGAGCAGGGCTTTTTAAGCGCAAGACTTCCGGCCTGTTTTATAAACTGATGAATCGTATGTCGGATGTGGAACTTGTGGCTGGCGCTGCCGATTTCAGGCTTATGAGCCGTGCTGCCGTGGATGCTTACTGTTCTTTCAGTGAGCGCGATCGTTTTAATCGTGGGCTGGTGGCATGGATGGGTTTCAACCAGGATGTGATAGAGTATAAGGCCGAGGAGCGATACGCAGGAGAAACAAAGTACACGCTGCGAAAGATGATTCGTTTTGCCATAGATGGCATAACAGCATTCTCCTCACGACCACTGCGTATTGCTGCTTATACCGGAATCGCTGTCTCTGCTGCCGGATTATTATACGCCTTGTATGCCATAATACGTCACTTTACAGGTGCTACCATTCAGGGATGGACTTCGCTACTTATCACGGTACTTATTCTGGGGGGTGTTCAGTTGATATCACTTGGCGTGATAGGAGAGTACATCTCCAGGATTTTTCATGAGGCCAAATCAAGACCACTATATTTTATTAAAGAAAAAACCTCCGAGGCTCCCGGAAATGAATAACGATTTTAATCTTTGTATAGATAAGCGCCCCTTTTGGTGTCGAGAGGCTTTCCTTTTGATGATCATATTGATCATAACGTTTCTGATATATCTTCCTGCTCTGAATAATGCCTTTACAAACTGGGACGACACGTGGTATGTTACTGATAATGCGCAAATAGGAGACTCTTCAATGCAGGGTCTTTTGTGGTGGTTTACGCACTATTTTCACGGACAATACAGCCCCATAGGGAACGTGGTAACGGTACTGCTTTTTCAAATTGATGGTTTAAATCCCTTTTGGTATCATTTGGCTTCATTGGTATTGCACCTTGTGAATATTGCATTGGTATTTGTTTTTGTGAAGAAACTCTCGAGTAGAATTATTATCGGACTGTTTGTGGCTCTGTTTTTTGCTGTTCATCCATTACAAACGGAGTCCATCGCCTGGGTGGCAGCCATAAAAATACCGTTGTATGGTATGTTTACCCTGATAGCTTTGATATGGTATTTGAGGTTCCTTGATACGGGAAAGTGGAGGTGGTACCTGTTGGCTTTGATACCTTTCCTGATGTCTTATGGGTGTAAGGAACAGTCGATGGCACTTGTGGGCTCATTAATATTTATCGATTATTATCGTGGACGTAATGTGTTCTCTCGGAAGGTACTATTGGAAAAACTGCCATGGCTGGTAATGGGAATTCTTATGGGGTTGAACTCTATTGCCGCAACGGCAAGCTTTGGAGTTGTAACTCCAGCAAAGAGCTTTGGAATCAATGAACAGTTGATTATCCCCTCCTATGCCTTTATTACCTATTTATGGAAATTGGTTGTACCGGCAGGAATGGCAGCAATATACCCTTATCCGACAGAAACAGCCTCTTTACCATGGTTTTATTACCTCTGTTTTATATTGGTGATAGCAATAATTGTCGTTTTTGTACGAAGTTGGAAGCGTAACAAAACGTTGGTTTTTGGTATCGGGTTTTTTGTGACAAATATTATTCTGGTATTGCAGATTGTTCCCACCAGAAATATAATTATTGCCGATCGTTATGTATATCTTCCCTTAATAGGTTTCTTTTTTATCGTGGCTGAATATTTGTTCAGGATAATAAAAAAGGGATCTGCATTACGTATCATCATGTTGTTGGTGCTTATGATTTGGGTTGGAGGTTTGTCGCTGCACTCTATTTCAAGGAACAGAGTGTGGGAGTCTCCGGAGACACTTTGGAGTGATGTTGTTGAAAAACAACCTGATGCTCTCATAGGGTGGTACGACCTTGCGAACTGGTATGCCGACAACAGCCGGCATGAAGATGCAGTGCGAGCCTACGCTGAGGTTTTGAGGATCAACCCTGTTTATTACAACGGTCTTTATAATATGGGCAATTCATATTATCGGCTGGGGGAGTATCACCGCGCCACATCGTTATATAAAAAAGCACTTGAAGTGTGGCCTGATTCGAAGAGTGCCGCATTAAATATGTTTATGGCTTTGATAGCCCAGAATAGAAACCAAGAGGCTGCGATGGTGATTGAAATACTTGAAAAACAGTTTCCCGGCGACAGTGAGGTTGCATCAAAGAAGGCTGTTTTGCCTTCCGAAGATACAGCTACCGGCGCTATTTCAGAGCAACAGCTTTTTAACCTGGCGGAGAAGGCATTCAATGAAAAGCGTTTTGATGATGCTGTGTTATTTTATACCCGGACTATAGAGGAATATGCTCCCACAGCTACTCTACATTATAACCGAGGTAATGCATATTTTATTTTGGAAATGTATCATAAGGCCATAGAGGATTACAGTAAATCAATCTCTATGAATGCTTCGTTTGCCGATAGCTGGTTTAATCGTGCAATGGCATATAAATTTTTAGGTGATACCGAATCATTTTGTGCTGATATGAGACAATCCGCTGCGTTGGGAAACACAAAGGCAGCAGAGAGGGTTCAAAAAATGTGTGACTAGGCTTCCTGGGTTTCCATCAGCTCAAGGAGCCTTTTTTTGACTGTTACGGGATTGAGATTCTCTTCTATAACACCGTTTTCAGAGATTGAGATACTACCTCTCTCTTCAGACACAATGAGAGCAATGGCGTCAGTGACCTCTGTAATCCCTGCCGCCGCACGGTGTCGCAAGCCCAGATATGGAGGGATATCTTTATTTTGCGAAACGGGAAGTATGCACCTGGCACCCTCGATTTTATTTCCGGAAATTAATACCGCACCGTCATGTAATGGGTTGTTTTTGAAGAATATAGATTGAAGTAATTGTGCTCCTACATCTGCATTTATGGCCTCTCCGGAGTCAAGGTATTGTTTTAATCCATTTTTCCTTGATAAGATAATCAGCGCTCCGGTCTTACTATCCGATAACTCTTTTACCGTATCGGTTAGAATATTTACCGTCTCAACATCAATATTTTGAAAACTTATCCTCCAAAAAAGAAATTTCTTCCTTTTTTTGTTATAAAACTTCGGGGTTCCCAGCATAAGCAGAAACCTCCGTATCTCGGGTTGGAAGACTACTATTAAGGCGATAAATCCAACACTTACAAATGCTCCAAGGATCTGACTTAGCAGCTGCATCTCCAGAGCAACGACAACCTGCCACAGAAGAAATACCGCTACGATGCCGAAGAAGATATTTATGGCTACCGTTTCCCTGAGAAAGTTGTACAAAGCATACATAATCACCGCCACTAAAAGAATATCGATGGCGTCCCAAAGTCGTAAGCCTAATATTGCCAGATTAATAAATTCTATAGTCTGCATTTTGGCAAAGATAGTTAAGATTTATATTTGTTGCGATGAAGCGTTAAGATATGTATTGACAATGTTTAACGTCTCCTTTGCTTCAAGAACATCATGCACCCTGAGGATGTCTGCGCCATTAAGTAATGCTATGGTATTCAGTGCTATGGTTCCCGTCAAGGCTTCTTGTGGTGTTGTATTCAGGATTTTGTTAATCATGGATTTTCTGGATATACCCACAAGGATAGGGTGATTTTGTATTTTTAAAGATTTTAAATCATAAAGCAGTTTGTAGTTATGCATAACATTTTTCCCGAAGCCGAAGCCCGGATCCAGAATGATGTTTTCAAAACCATCTTCTATTAGCATGGCAGTGCGATCTTCAAAGTATGTAGTAATTTCTTTGGTAACATCTACATATTCACAGTTTTTCTGCATGGTTTGCGGCGTTCCCTTAATATGCATTAGCACATAGGCTGCATTAGAATCAGCAATCACCTTGAACATCTCTTTATCCATGGTTCCTCCTGATATGTCATTGATAATATCGGCACCTTCCCCGATAGCTTTTTTTGCTATCTCTGCTCTCCAGGTATCAACAGATATTATGCATGAAGGGAATGTTTTACGAACCTCTTTCAGGGGATGATATATGCGGTTCCACTCTTCTTCGGCAGATACCTGCGGAGCATTGGGTCTGGTGGAGACAGCACCGATATCAAGAATATCGGCACCTTCAAAAATCATCGACTCGGCCTTATGCATATATTCTTCTTTTTTTTGATAGCTTCCACCATCGTAAAAGGAGTCCGGGGTGAGGTTTAAAATGCCCATGATCAGTGGATTGGAGCGGTTGCCATTTTTAACACTTTGAATAAACTCTGTTATTGACGAAATTTCCATATATTTAGCCATTATTTTTGATGCAATATTTACGCTTTTTATGAGTTCAAAAACCTCACAACAATATGATCAGATTATTGATCGTTGCCGACTGGTTTACAAGGCCAAGGCATTAGATTACGGATGTGCCTGGCGCGTGCTTCGTACTTCCTCATTAACGGATCAAATATATATTAAAGCCAACCGTATCAGAAGTATTCAGCGCAAAGGTAAGCATAAAATCAATGAAGGTATAGAGCCTGAATTCATAGGAATCATTAACTACTCTCTTATGGCTTTGGTTCAATTCAATCTTGGTGTTGCCGAAAGTGATGACCTTAGTGTGGAAGAGGCTCTACGACATTATGACAAGTATTTTAAGGAAGCAAAAGCTCTTATGATGGATAAAAACCATGATTATGGTGAGGCATGGCGAAATATGCGTATTAGCTCTCTCGATGATATTATTCTTATGAAGCTGCTGCGTATTAAGCAAATTGAGGACAATGAGGGTGTCGCTGAGGTATCGGAAGGCGTTGATGCCGGTTATTATGATATCGTGAACTATGCTGTTTTTGCTTTGATACAACTTATGGAAGCAGAGGGGAATGCTTAAAACAAAAAAATTATACACTGTATGAAACGCGGAAAGAAAATGCAGACAATTGTCGCATTGCTGATAACACTTTTACTCACAGGATCTGCTGTGATGATCTATTTTATCCCCGATGTGAATCCTTATTTTCTGGCTTCCTACGGGGTTATTTATCTGCTGCTGATTATTTACAGAAAACGATTGCCTGCCGGCATGGTAAACTACTGCCGCATTTTGCTGGGGCTGTTGTTTATTTATTCAGGCTTCACCAAAGGGGTTGACCCTCTGGGAACAATGTATAAAGTAGAAGATTATTATATCGCTTATGGCTTCGACTGGGCGCTGCCTTTGGCTATTTATCAGTCGTTTATTATGAATGCCGTGGAGTTTATCCTCGGTGTTTCCCTGTTGTTAAAATTAAAACCTAAGCTGGTAACGATACTTACGGCTCTGATGATGGCTGCCTTTACATTTATGACTTATATGGATGCCATGTACACTAAGGTTCCCGATTGTGGCTGTTTTGGCGAAGCTTTAATCATTACTAACTGGCAAACATTCTATAAAAACCTTACTATCGACGGGTTTGTTCTTGTCTTACTATTCAGCTTGCGAAAATCTAAACCATTCTTTTTTCCACAGGTGGAGTGGAATATGATTTTTATCACAGCTCTGCTTTTTGTCGGTTTTGAACTCTATAACTATAGCTACCTCCCGGTGATTGATTTCAGAGCATATGCTGTTGGTAACCGTTTGGTTCCTGAAGACCCGGAACCTGTAGAGTATTATCTTACTTATAAAAATACGGAGACAGACTCTGTTCAGGAATATCGATCAGAAAACCTTCCCTGGAATGATGAGGAATGGATGAGTAAATGGGAGTTTGTAGCCCAGAGGGTGCATGATCCCAATATAGGAAAAGGTGCCGATCTCTCTTTTGAGGATAGTGATGGTTTTAATGTGACTTCGGGGTACATCGAAAATCCGGATCCCCAGTTTATGCTGGTATCATGGACTTTGAAGGAGTTTAATAAGAAACATATTGAAAAGATTTTGCAGTTTGCCGACTCATGTCATAGTGATGGCGCAGGATTTATATTACTTACAGCAAGTGATGATGAGGAGATCGCTGCCTTTAGAGCGGAAACTGGTTTTCAAGACGAGATCTTCAGAGCCGATGATATTGAGTTGAAGACAGTGGTGAGAGCAAATCCCGGGCTGGTTCTTCTTCAGGATGCTACAGTGCTGGGGAAATGGCACTGGCGTAAATTCCCTGAGTACAGCAAAGCAAAAGAGTTATTTCTGAATAATTAATTACTAACACATTAAGAAGATTATTATGAGAAAAAATATTGTTGCAGGTAACTGGAAGATGAACCTGGATTTTAAAAAAGCCGAGGAGTTGATGGACGCGCTGGCAGAGATGCTTGATGAAAAAGAACCAGAGAAATGTGAAGTAGTAATTTGCCCGCCATTTCTATATCTTGAATTAGCTGTCGATTATACCCAGGATGCAAACTTTGAAGCTGGGGCTCAGAATGTTAGCAGCTATGAAAATGGGGCTTATACAGGAGAGATCTCTGCAGAAATGTTGAAAAAACTTGAGGTGAAATATGTAATTATCGGGCACTCTGAAAGAAGAGCTTACTTCTGTGAAAATGATGAAACCCTGGAGACTAAAGTAAGAAAAGCACTGGAGAACAACTTGAAGCCAATTTTCTGTTGTGGCGAGGTGTTGGAAGAGCGTAAAAGCGACTCTCACTTCAAGGTTGTGGAAGCTCAGTTGAAAAATACTGTGTTGAAACTAAACAAAGAGGAGTTTGCAAAAATTGTTCTGGCTTATGAACCTGTCTGGGCTATTGGTACCGGCGAGACAGCTACTCCAGAGCAGGCTCAGGAGATGCATGCTTTTATTCGTAGCCTTATAAAAGAGAGTTATGGCGAGGAGGTAGCAGAAAATACTTCAATCCTTTATGGCGGAAGCTGTAAACCCTCAAATGCCAAAGAAATATTTGCTAATACTGATGTGGACGGAGGTCTTATCGGAGGCGCTTCACTGAAGGCTGAAGATTTTGTGGCAATAATTCACAGCTTCTAAATTGATTTTATGAATTATATCGAATGTAGATTGACAATAACACCTTTTGAGGAGGGTAAAGATATTGTCGTTGCAAGGCTGGCGGAGATTGGTTTTGAAAGTTTCGTGGAAGAAGATCCCGTTTTATTGGTGTATATTTCTGAAAATATGTTTGATAGTGTCGTCTTTGAAGAAACTGTTGCTGAGATACAGCAGTTTTTTCAGATTTCATGGGAGAAGGAAACTATTGCCGACAGAAATTGGAATGAAGAGTGGGAAAAGAACTACGATGATGTAATTGTTGATGAAGAGGTACGCATTCGTGCGCCATTTCATGAGCCGGATGCGGCGTTTAAATACGATATTGAAATAAAACCACAGATGTCTTTTGGCACTGCCCACCATGATACCACGCGCCAGATGCTGGAGGTTATGTCGTCGAAAGATGTTGACGGGCTTTCTGTTCTGGATATGGGTTGCGGCACCGGCGTGATAGCTATCCTGGCATCTCTGAAAGGCGCGACTTCTGTTTCCGCTATCGACAACGATGAGTGGGCCTGGAGAAATAGTGAGGAGAATGTTAAGCGTAACAATATAACCCTCGATAATGTCCTTTTGGGTGATGCGACCCTGCTGGAGGGAAAGTCCTGGGATCTTATTATGGCCAATATCAACAGGAATATTTTAGTGAAAGACATGAAGCACTATGTCGCATCTTTAAACTGTTCCGGTGAATTGTGGATGAGTGGTTTTTATGAAGAAGATCTGCCTGTTATCACTGAGATGGCCGAAAGCCTGGGCCTGGAATTTATCTCTGCTCAATCGGCTAACAGATGGGTAGCAGCAGGATTTAAAAAAATTGTAACAGAATAAGGTGTTTTTATGAGGAGATTTTTGCTGCTTCTTTCTGCAATATTTTTTCTGGAACTTAATGGCATGGCGCAAGAAGCTGAAGTTTCTGTGTTTACTGCTGATAGTGCAACGTTTATAGAGCAGGTTTGGGATTACTTTGCGAACTATCAGGGCAGAGACAAGCCTGAAAAGAAGGATATCAGAAAAATTACCAATGACTTTAAGGAGATATGGGATCTCCCCACCTTCGATCAGGAGTATAAAGAGCTTACAATTGCTGTGATGAACATGATGGATAGCTCCGGCATGAGACCAGTGCCCCATATGCGAGACTTCCTGTACACCACGTCAGCATGTTTTAATACACGCTGTGGAAAAGACAACTTTAAACAGTGGTTGATAACCCTCGATCCGTATATGACTAAACGGCAGATGCGTAACTATGTGGAGGTGTTGAAGAAATGGAAAAACCTTTTTGATAATAACTCCCTGGTAAAGAATCGCGTTTCAGACTGGCGTGCTGAAGGTTCTTACGAGATTGTTGCGCTGCCGGAACCACAGCTGATATTTGATGATGTAATTTTAAAAGGCTACTCCAATGGCGATAGTAGCGTTATTTATGACACAAAAGGTGTTTATTACTTTGATGCCTCCTTATGGAATGGCGAAAAAGGAACTATTACCTGGGAGCGCGCTGATTTTGCAAAGGATAGTGTCTTTGCCATCCTTCCGCCTTATGAGCTGGATATGACCACCGTGAATTATTCTATTGACTCGGTGAATTTCATTCATAAAGCACTGTTTGGAAATCAGAAACTCCATGGTAAGCTTGTGGAAAAGGTTATGGCTGATGTTACGCCCGAAAAGGCTATTTACCCTACGTTTGTCTCTTACAATGTTCGTATTCCTATCCCGGGTATCTTTAAAGGTATCGATTATGAAGGTGGTTTTATCATGGAAGGTGCAAAGATTATTGGCTCCGGAAATGAATATCAGGATGCCGTTCTTCAGATTGATAAAAATGGAGAACCCTTTATGCGGGTATATTCAAAGCGATATGCCATAAGCAAAGATCGCCTTTTTGCAAAAAGTGCTTCTGTGGTTTTTAATTATGAATATGATTCTGTCTATCATCCTAACGTGAACCTTTCGTATATGAATCCTGAGCGTACGCTTATTTTACGCAGGGGCAAGGATGGAACATCACAAAGTCCTTTCTTTGACTCATTCCACGAAATGGATATGTATTATGATGTGCTCTCATGGAATATCGATAAGAATGAAATGGAGTTACAGGCGGCTAAATCTTTGAATAATGAAGGCTCTGCTGGTTTTGAATCATGGAACTATTTCTCTGATAATCGATTTCGGAGTTTGCAGGTGCTGGATGAAATGCACCCTATTGTAGTTATTGATGATTATACAAAAAAGATAAAATCCAACATCTTTTATCTTTATGAAATAGCAGAGTTTTGGCGCAAGCCGCAGGCACAGGCTAAAGCAGTACTTATAAACCTGGCGAATTATGGTTTTTTGCAGTATGACCTGGCGAATGATCGTATTGAGGTGAAAGACAAGCTTTTTGATTTTTTGGATGCAAAAAATAAAAAACGTGATTATGATGTTATCAACATCGGGTCAGACGTGAAAAATATAAATCACGGTGAGCTGGATCTGGAAACCTTTGATCAGAAAATCAGAGGTGTGAGGCATGTGTTCCTTAGCGACTCCCAGAATGTGATGTTATATCCTGCAAATACCGAGTTGGTACTGAAAAAGAATCGTGATTTTACCTTCTCGGGACTTATACAGGCCGGATTACTGGATTTCTATGCCGACAGTTGCTCTTTTGAGTATGATACTTTTCGTCTTAATATGCCTACAATTGACTCCTTGACATTTATGATTCGCACCGATGAAAAGGATAAGTTCGGCAAGGCTAAACTGGTGAAGGTTCAGACTGCAATCCAGGATTTGAGTGGATTCCTGCTCATCGACGTGCCATTCAACAAAAGCGGACTGGAGGATTTTCCACAGTATCCCATCTTTACCAACCTTGATAAGGCCTTTGTTTATTATGATGGTAACAATATCCATAAAGGGGTATATAACCGCAAGGACTTCTTCTACACTGTGGATCCGTTTACCTTTGATAGCTTGAATACCTTCGTTCCTGATAGGCTTGAATTTACCGGTAAGCTGCAAAGTGCCGGAATATTTCCTGATATCAAGCAACCTCTTAAGGTGCAGGGAGACTATTCCCTTGGTTTTGAAACTGCCGTCCCCGATACAGGTTTTCCTGTGTATGGTGATAAAGGCCGATTCTATGACCTGCTCGCGTTGAGCAACTCAGGGATGCATGGTAATGGCCGCCTGGAATACCTCACTTCAGAGGTGAAGTCCGAAGATTTTGTCTTCTATCCCGACTCCATGGTAACAACTATCGATACCATGCAGATCGCACAGTTGGTTGATGAAGTGGAGTACCCGACAACAAGAATATCTAAAGCTGATATTCTTTGGAAACCATATGATGATGAAATGTATATACGTAATCATGAAGGACTACCTTTTGATATGTATAATGGAAAGATGGGGTTCGATGGGATGATCACATATTCACCAAATTATCTGCTTGGTGACGGGCGTAGTGAGTTTGGTTATGCTACGATGGAATCTAGCAGATTCAGGTTTTACTCACACCGTTTTACCACTGATACTACCACTCTCGAGTTAGCAACACTGGATGATACCGGATTGGCATTATCTACATATGTGTATAGCTCGTCTATTGATTTTACCTCCCAAAAAGGTCAGTTCAGAACGCATGGTCAGGGCTCTGTAGTGAAGTTCCCTGTGAACCAGTTTGCCTGTTTTATGGATGAATTTGACTGGAATATGGATAAAAACAAAGTCGATTTGCGTAATAATATCGCCATGAGAATGGATGGTCTTGACACATTAAATTATTATCAAATAATGGATGTTGACTTCTCGGGATCTGAGTTCGTGTCATTACATCCTAAACAGGATTCACTTAAATTTTTCTGTCTCAATGCAACCTACGACCTGACAGAAAATGTTATCAGTGCACGAAATGTTAAGCTTATTCGTATTGGAGATGGTGCTTTATTTCCCGGCAATGGCCTTGTTAATATCTTTAAAGATGCTGAATTATCACCCTTAACAGATGCTGTGATAATTACTGATTCACTTAATAAATATCATACTATTTATGATGCTGATGTAACAATAGCAGGTAAGAATAATATTAGTGGCAGAGGATTATATGAATATTATGATGACTATGGCGACCCGCATGAGTTAGAATTCTTTTCATTAAGTGTTAATAACTTAGGATCTATTACGGCGAAAGCAAACATTCCGTTAAACATGCCTTTCCCTGTTAGCCCGGTTATTGATTTCTCAGGAGATGTTATTTTGACCGGTAATGAGGAGTTTCTTACTTTCGATGGGGGATTCAGGCTCCGCCAGGATTGCTACGAGGATGATACATGGGTGAAAGTTAACAGAGCCATCGATCCTGACAATGTTTCCCTGCCATCTCACGACTCTCTGTACGATATAAAGAATAAACGTGTATATACCGGGTTGGCTTTCGAGACAGTAAAAAACGTTATCTATCCTGTTTTTTACAGTAAAAAAAGAAAATCAACGGACTTCTTTATCCATAGAAGTACCGGAGAGATGACCTACGATAATATTGCTGAAGAGTATCGCATCAGAGATACCATACGATATGGTAATTTCCCTGAAAATGGTAATTATCTTGATCTTAGTGTTCGCCGTTGTGTGTTAGAAGGGCAGGGGCAGATGGATTATGGTGTGGATTTTCAGCGAGTAACCATGACATCTTATGGCAAGGTCTCACATTATATTATTCCTGACTCAACAGGATTCAGTGTTTTGGCAGGATTTGATTTTTTCTTTAATGATGATGCTATGACAGAGCTTGGCAGAGAGCTTTCGGGGGCTGAATTGCCTGCTGTAAGTTTGTCCAGGCCTGAGTTTATGAACTCCATAGCTCAGATGGTTGATGCACGCACCTTTGAGCGTGTTAAGAATGATATTTCTCTTTATGGTAATATCCGAAGAATACCTGATGAACTGGATTATTCTATCCTTTTCTCTGATCTTCAAATGACCTGGAATCCTTACCTTAGATCATTTGTCTCCAGCGGACCTATCGGAGTGGCAAAAATTGGTAAGCGACAGATTAACAAGTATGTAGAAGGTTATGTGGAGATCTCCAGAAGGAGGACAGGCGACGTTTTTAATATCTTTCTGAAAGTTGGTGATTCGTGGTATTATTTTAACTATACCGATGGCATTATGCAGGCGATAAGCTCTAACATGAAGTTTAATGAAGCCTTGATAAGTGTGAAAGACAAACATAGAAAGCTTAAGAAAGAGAAAGATCTTCCTGCTTATCAGTATATCATCTCCACTACTAATAAAATGTATTCTTTTGTTGAAAAGATGTCGGTAAGTGCAGGGTATTAACGGGATAATTTTTATACATTAGCATAGCGAAAAGTGAATCTATTCGGATTTACTCGCTTTTTATGTGATAATATATTGAAAAACAAATAGATATGAAGTTCATTGTAAGTAGTAGTACCTTGTTGAAGAATCTTCAGGCTATCAGTGGTGTTATTAATTCAAGTAATACTCTGCCCATCCTGGACGATTTTCTTTTTGACCTTCAGGATGAGAGCCTTGTGGTTACGGCTTCAGACCTGGAGACCACAATGTCAGTTACCATTCCATTAGATAAAGCTGAAGAACCCGGCATTATGGCTGTTCCGGCAAAGATTCTTATGGATACCCTAAAGACATTCTCAGATATTCCTCTGAATTTCTCCGCCGACCCAGAAACTCTGGGCATAGAACTTACTGCCGGAGAAGGTAAATTCAAACTCTCAGGTCATAAACACGACGAATACCCGCAGAAACCGGAAGCCGATGATACACATACAGTAACCATGAGCTCTGAGGTTATTGCCAGGGCAATTAACAAAACATTATTTGCCACAGGTAATGACGAGTTGCGGCCGGTAATGTCAGGTGTTTTGTGCGAGCTTACGCCCGATGATGTGACTTTTGTGGCCACAGATGCTCACAAACTCGTTAAGTACCGTCGTACTGATGTTCAAGGTGACGAGAACGTATCGCTGATACTCCCTCGCAAGCCCCTTAACCAGCTGAAGAATATCCTCTCCGCAGATGACTTCCCCGTGAAAGTAGAGTATAATAGTGCGAATGCATTCTTTACATTCCTGAATTTTAACCTCGTTTGTCGTCTTATTGATGGTAAGTATCCTAACTATACAGCTGTTATCCCTACGGTGAACCCCAATGTACTTACTGTTGATCGGTTATCTTTCCTGACAGCACTGCGCAGAGTATCGATCTTTGCTAACCAATCGACTCATCAGGTGCGGTTGAAAATTAGTGGCCTTGAACTGATACTCTCTGCCGAGGATGTTGATTTTAGCAATGAAGCAAAAGAACGTCTACAGTGTGCTTATCATGGCGAAAATATGGCCATAGGTTTCAATTCACGCTTCCTGGTAGAAATGCTTAACAATCTGGAAACAGATGAAATCCGTATTGAGATGTCAGCAGCAAACAGAGCCGGAATACTTTATCCTGAAAACTCTGATTATACGGAAGAAGAGATCCTTATGTTAGTTATGCCTGTGATGCTTAATAATTAAGACTTTATTGGATTACAACAAATTCCCGAAAACTGTGTTCTTACAATATAGCTTTCGGGCTATTTTTTTATCAATACAAAAATAATTCATAATGAGCGAAGAAATTAGAAAACTGAAACCTACAGCACTGTGGGAAAACTTTTATGCCCTTACACAGATTCCACGCCCTTCAAAACATGAAGAAAATGCTATTGAATATATGAAATCTTTTGGTGAAAACCTGGGTCTGGAAACTATCGTCGATGAGGTAGGAAATGTTATTATCCGTAAGCCTGCGACTCCCGGTATGGAAAATCGTAAAGGTGTAATCCTTCAGGCCCACATAGATATGGTGCCACAGAAAAATAACGATGTCAACCACGATTTTACTAAAGATCCTATCGACGCATATGTTGATGGTGACTGGGTGACTGCCCGCGGCACCACTCTAGGCGCTGACAATGGTATTGGTGTTGCTGCTGCAATGGCTATTTTGGCAGACAAAAAAATGGCGCACGGTCCTATCGAAGCGCTTATTACTATGGATGAAGAAACCGGTATGACAGGTGCTTTTAACCTCAAACCAGGCATTCTTAAGGGTGATATCCTTATAAATATGGACTCAGAAGACGAAGGTGAGCTTTATGTTGGTTGTGCCGGTGGTATCGATGCAAATATTGAGTTTACTTTTAAAAGAGAAAATGTCCCTGCCGGAATGAAAGCTATGAAACTGGCTGTTACCGGCCTTAAAGGTGGTCATAGCGGCATGGATATTATCCTGGGACGTGGAAACGCCAACAAATTGTTGTTCCGTTATATTAAACATGCAATAGAGAAACATGACATACGTGTTGCGGATATCGAAGCTGGAAGCTTACGTAATGCTATCCCTCGCGATGCTTATGCTACAGTATTAGTACCAGAAGATAAGGTTGATGATATGGTTAAATGTGTTGCCCTGTTTGAAGATATTATGCAAAAAGAGTTGAGCAGCACAGAACCTGACCTTAAGATGGAAGTAACGGATACTGATATGCCTTCGTTTGTGATGGATGCCGATACAACGATGAATCTTGCTCTTGCTGTTTACGGCTGCCCTAACGGCGTTATCCGTATGAGCGATGCTATGCCCGGTACAGTTGAAACTTCTACCAACCTGGCTATCGTGAAGACAAAAGGAGATAGTGTTATCGCAAATTGCCTGTTACGTAGTTCCGTGGATTCAGCAAAAGAAGATCTTACTATTATGATCGAGAGTGTATTTACACTTGCAGGTGCAAAAGTTGACTTCGACGGTGAGTATCCGGGATGGAAACCAAATCCGGATTCTGATATTCTGAAGATTATGCAGAAAGTGTATAATGAGAAATATGGTAAGATCCCGGAGATTAATGCTATCCATGCAGGTCTTGAATGTGGCATTCTGGGTTCTGTTTATACCAATTGGGATATGATCTCTTTCGGACCAACAATCCGTTTCCCTCACAGCCCTGATGAAAAAGTTCATATTGAATCTGTTGAGAAATTTTGGACTTTCCTTGTGGAAACACTGAAAAATATTCCTGCTAAATAGGAAATGATAGTATTATGAGGTGTAGCATTTTTATTTTTAAAGAAATGCTACACTTTTTTTATTTGTTATTTGGTGAAGAAGAAAAAATGACTAATTTTGCAGTCCAAATTTGAAGAGCAATGAAGAGGACATTTCAACCATCGGTAAAAAAGAGAAAGAATAAGCACGGATTCAGAGAACGTATGGAATCTGTAGGCGGCAGAAAAATACTTGCTCGTAGAAGAGCTAAAGGCCGTAAGGTGTTATCTGTATCCGACGAGATGCACAAGAAGTAAATTCTGATCTTATACGATCTTAAAATATTAGCCGTTTGCATTATATGCTGACGGCTGTTTTTGTATCCGGCCATCAAGTCGGATTTTTTTATTTTAAAGATATCTGTGCCGATACTCTGAATTTTGTAATTTTGATACCTTTGATGTTATTATGGCTTTAATAAGATTTTTATTCTTCCTGCTACTGTTTTACTTCCTTTTTAAGATACTGGGACGGTATGTATTTCCACTATTGGTAAAACGATATGTTAATAGCAAGAAAAAACAATATTACCAACAAAACCCTAACGCAAGGCCCGAACAGGGTAAAGAGGGTGATATACATATCAGAAAACCTTCTGACAGAAAGCGGCGTGTTAATGCAGATGCTGCTGAATATGTTGATTATGAGGAAGTTGAGGATTTGCCCGATCCTAAAGAATAACCAAACTAAGATTCATACTTATGAACCAGTTTACCCTTCGCAAATTAATACCATATATCGCCGCTATAGTGATATATCTTATAGTCTGTTTCGCATACTTTCCCTCGGTGATAGAAGGGAAAAAACTTCATCAAGGCGATATTACTAATCACAAAGGAATGTCAAAAGAGGTTTCTGACTATCGTGAAAAAACCGGTGATGAAGCACTATGGACAAACTCTATGTTTGGTGGAATGCCGGCATACCAGATCTCCATGATCTCCAAAGCTAATATGGGGAGAAAAGCAGACCGGATATTCAGGCTGGGACTACCGACACCCATATGGCAGGTGTTTCTACTTTTTGTGGGCTTCTTTCTGCTGTTGGTGGCGCTGGGGGTTAACCCTTGGCTGAGCCTCGTCGGAGGATTGGCATTTGGCTTTTCATCTTACTTCTTTATCATAATAGAAGCCGGTCACAACTCCAAAGTGCATGCAATAGCTTATATGGCCATTGTTACTGCCGGTGTGCTGCTGACCTACCGTAACAATAAGTGGCTGGGAGGTGTGATATTTGCCCTGGGACTGGCTTTGGAGCTTACCACAAACCACCTGCAGATAACATACTACCTGATGCTGTTACTTATCATTTACGTCATCTTCGAACTGGTGGATTACATCCGTGAAAAAGATTTCAAAACGTTTATCTCACGATCGCTGATACTGCTGGGAGGAGTGGTGATAGCATTGCTTATGAATGCCACAAACCTACTTACTACATACGAATATTCGCAGGAATCGATTCGGGGGAAGTCGGAGCTGACCATGAATATGGAGAATAAAACTTCGGGACTGGATAAAGACTATGCCACGCAGTGGAGCTATGGCATCGGTGAGAGCTGGAGCGTATTGATCCCAAATGTTAAAGGTGGTGGTACAGGGTTACTTGCCACAAACGAAACAGCCATGAAAAAGGTTGATCGCCAGTTTCGCCAGGTGTTTGCCCAGAACCAGATAAACCACTACTGGGGAGACCAGCCATTTACGTCAGGACCGGTATATGTTGGAGCTATTATATGTTTTCTTTTTATCCTAGGGCTGTTTATAGTGGACGGAAAATATAAATGGTGGCTTCTGGCTGCAACGATACTCTCTTTCATGCTGGCCTGGGGGAAAAATATGATGTGGTTTACCGATCTGATGCTGGATTATTTTCCCGGATATAACAAATTCAGAGCTGTTTCCATGACCCTGGTGATAGCAGAATTTACCATGCCTCTGCTGGGGTTTCTCGCCTTGAAGCACCTGTTTGAAGAGCCGGGAATCCTGAAAAAGAGAAAAAAAGCTTTTCCTGCTGCGCTATTGCTTACTGGTGGTGTGGCCTTAGTATTTGCTGTGATGCCCGGGGTTTTCTTTGAATTCTTTAGCAACCAGGAATTGGCGATGTTTCAATCTTTGTCGGCTGAATACAAGCCCTTTATAGACAGTATAGAGCAGGCCAGAATGGCTGTATTCAGAGCTGATGCCTGGCGGACAGTAATATTTGTACTTCTTGGTGCCGGAGCTGTATATCTTTTTCATATGGAAAAGATTAATAAAAAAGTATTTATCCCTTTGCTGGCAGTGGTTATCATTGCTGATATGGTTCCTGTTAATAAGAGATACCTTAATAGTGAAAATTTTATCTCAAAGCGCCAGATGAAGAGTGAAATTCCGCTTTCTACGGCTTCAGAATATATTCTTCAGGATAAGGACGTTTTTCGAGTGCTAAATCTGAATAATCCTTTTAACGACTCTAAGACAAGCTACTTTCATCAATCTGTAGGTGGTTATCATGGTGCTAAATTGCGTCGTTATCAGGAGCTTATTGATAATCATATTAGCCCTGAGCTGGAACGCTTTATAGCTATTTTGCAACAGCAGCCCAACTCACTGGCAGTTAGTATTGCAATGCAGGAAATGACAGTGGTGAATATGCTTAACACCCGTTATTTTATCTATAATCCTGCAACAGAGGCCATAAAGAATATTCATGCCTATGGCAACGCCTGGCCCGTAGCTCAGATTCGCATGGTTGATAATGCCGATCAGGAAATTACTGAGCTAAACAGGATACAACCATCCGTAGAAGCTGTTGTGGACAAGCGTTTTGCCGAGATGCTCGATGGATATGAACCCGGTAGAGACACTACTGCTAAAATTACTCTCACTTCCTACGATCCTAACTTCCTGATATACGAATACAGCTGTAAGCGTGACCAGGTATTTATCTTCTCGGAAATATATTATGATAAAGGCTGGAAAGCATTCGTTGATGGTGAAGAGTATCCGCATTTCAGGGCAAATTATGTGCTCCGTGGTATGTTGCTACCCGGCGGTTCGCACAAAGTCGAGTTCCGATTTGAGCCCACCTCCTACAAAAGCGGTGAGATGCTTGCCATGATAGGGAGTTTTCTTCTGTTGATTATGTTAATCGGTTATGTTTGGGTTGAATACAGAAAGAGGAGATCATTGGCTGTAGAGGAGAAATAATGAAACGTGTTCTGATAATTACATACTACTGGCCTCCGGGTGGCGGTGCCGGCGTTCAGCGTTGGTTGAAGTTTGCAAAATATCTGCCTGAGAACGGATGGATACCTGTTGTCTATACTCCGGAGAACCCTGAGGTTCCTGTAATGGATCCATCGCTGGAGAAGGATGTCCCTGCGGAGTGTGAGGTTATAAAACAGCCAATTTCAGAGCCTTATAGCTTCTACAAGCGCTTTACGGGTCGAAAAAAAGAGGAGAATATTAATGCGGGATTCCTGGATGAAGGACGTACCCCGGGACTGAAAGACAAAATCGCGGTGTGGATTCGTGGTAACATGTTTATCCCTGACGCCAGGCGTTTTTGGATTC
>CAYYSU010000043.1:0-21834 GCA_964474455.1 uncultured Bacteroidales bacterium | reverse complement strand
CCTAATGGAGCCGGAAAAACCACCTCTTTCTACATGATCGTCGGTCTTATTAAGCCTTTTAGCGGAAAAGTATATCTTGACGATCAGGAGATCACAGATTTTCCTATGTATAAGCGTGCTCAGATGGGTATAGGATATCTGGCGCAGGAGGCTTCAGTCTTTCGTAGAATGAGCGTGGAGGATAACCTCAAAGCGGTGCTTGAGTTCACAAAGCTTAGCAAAAATGAGCAAAACATTAAAATGGAATCGCTGCTTGACGAGTTTGGGCTACAGCATGTTAGAAAGAGTAAGGGTATCACATTGTCGGGTGGTGAGCGCCGAAGGACAGAGATAGCACGTGCACTGGCAGTGAACCCAAATTTTATACTGCTTGACGAGCCTTTTGCCGGCGTGGATCCCATTGCCGTGGAAGATATTCAGAGCATCGTCGCACATCTGAAAGAGAAAAATATCGGCATCCTGATAACAGACCACAATGTCCATGAAACTCTGACTATCACCGACAGAGCGTATCTGTTATTCGAGGGCTCTGTTATGAAGGCCGGTACGGCTGAAGATCTTGCCGGAGATGAACATGTACGTCGTGTTTATCTGGGGCAGAACTTCGAGCTTCGTAAAAAATAAAGATATAGTGTTTTTTGCATTCGCTTCGCAACGTTTCCGATGCCAGCCGCCCAAAAGTCCCGCAGAGACTACCTCTTTTTATAAGTCGATATAGGCATATCCGTTTCCCAGGAGTTCCAGCATCTTTTTTAAATCGCTGTTGTTAACAACCAGTGTTGCATGGTTGTCATTTGGGTGAAAACTGATCTTTTCAACACCCTCCAGTGCTTTATCCAAAAAGATATAAACATGGTGCTCTGTGTCGTTAATCAGTCCGAAAGGAGAGACGGAACCCGGTTTTAATCCCAGATACTTCTCAAGGCGTTTTTCCGATGCAAAAGTGAGTTTTCCCTGCTTTAGACGTTTCTCCAGGTTGTGAATATCCAGCTCTCTTTTATGTTCAAGAATCACCAGGTAATGTCTGTTGCCTTTATGATTTCTAAAGAAGATGTTCTTGCATTTTGCCGCCTCGATATCTCTCCATGCTTCCAAGGCGTTATCTATGGTTGCCGCCGCTTCATGTTCATGGTATTCGAAGGGGATGTTATTATCATTCAGAAATTGATATACCTGTGGTTGTCCTATATAATTCATTGTGAAAATTGTTTGAATAATATGCTTCAACGCTGCGTTTTTCCGCAGTCATGAGTCTTTTACACTTTTACACCGTTAGTAATCATCAATAGTGATAGTTCATAGAGTATTCTTGCGCCTAAATTGGCGTCCCAGTCGTTATCCTTGCCGGGTGCTACCTCTGATAAGTCGAAACCAATGATCTGCTTCTTTTTTAATGCCATCTTATGCAGAAGATACACAACCTGATTGTATTGTAGCCCTCCGGGAACAGGTGTTCCTGTGTTGGGGCACAGAGACGGATCCAGCCCATCGATATCAAATGAGATATAAATTTTATCCGGCAGTACGTCTATGATTTCATCAGTGATGTTATCCCAGGTCACTCCGCAGAAAACTCTTCTATGCAGATCTTCATCCATAAAAGTAATGATTCTGTCATCCTCAATGATTATGTCTCTCTCTTGCTGGCAAATATCCCTCACTCCAACTTGTACAAGTCTTGAGACGGCTTTCTCATGCATTATGTTATTCATTATGGAGGCGTGTGAGTATTTGAGACCCATATAGGCATTTCTTAAATCTGCATGGGCGTCAATTTGGAGTATTCCAAAATCGCTGTGTTTCTCCGCCAGTGCTTTTATCAGTCCGAAAGGAACGCTGTGGTCGCCACCAACCAGTCCAACCATTTTTCCTTTTTCAATCCACTTCAATGCATTTTCATAAACATGGTTATTTAGATACTCACATCCACGGTTTACGATTCTCATCAGTCGCAAAAGGTCGTGATCTTTTGGGTTTACCCCTTTTTCCAGTTGTTCTATTACCCCTTTTGCAAAGGGCCGAAAATAGTGATTTCGCTGAATAATCTCTGCCGTTGGTTCAATAGTGGCGATTGGACTTTTCCATGCATTTTTAACACGGGAGTTGTAAAAATCCAGTTGTAAAGAGGCGTTTTTTATGGCTTGTGGACCTTTTGAGGCGCCAGAGTGGTAGGATGTTGTCACATCCCAGGGATAGCTTAAGAGAATAAGTTCCGCATCTTCAGCCTCAAAAGGGAATCCAAAATAGCTGCCATTATCAATGCCCACAGTATTGGGGTTATAGTTATTCTCTTTCTCCATCGAGCATTGTTTTAACATAGGTTGGCAGACAGAACGTGGCGGTGTGTATATCTGCGTTGTAATATCTCAATCCGTTTTCAGTACAAAATTTCGCTATTATGCCACGATCTGTTTCACGTGGGTCGAGGTGGCTTTTGGTAGCTATCTGGAAAGCCCATGTGCCCGTAGGGTATGTGGGCGCATTGAATAGCATGGTATATACATGGTTTTCACCAAATATATTTTTGAAAAGATGGTTTATCTCCACAAATGTCTCGTTGTGGAACTGCGGTGATTCTCCCTGAACAACGAGGATACCCTTATCGTTGAGTATGCGCTGACAGTTTTCATAGAATTCGCGGTTGAAGAGTCCTTCTCCCGGTCCTACGGGATCTGTAGAATCCACAAAAACAGCATCGAAATAGCCCTCTTCAGCCTCTTTGACGAATTTAATACCGTCCATAATCCTGAGGTCCAGGCGGGGATTGTCAAATTCCGCGGATAATTCCGGCAGATGGATTCGTGCTGCCTCAACAACATAGGGGTCAATCTCTATCATGATGACCTCTTTAACCTCTTTGTGTCGTAAGATCTCACGTACAGTTCCTCCGTCGCCACCACCGATTACGAGAGCTCGTTTTATATTACCGTGTGACAGCATTGCGGGGTGGGCAATCATTTCATGATAATGAAATTCATCCTTGTCGGTTGTCATAACCATATTGTCAATCACCAGTGCTTTGCCATAGGCATAGCTGTTGATAACCCTGGTATTCTGAAAGTCACTGGTTTTGTTGTATAATACTTCACCTGTATGGCGCAGAGAGAATGCCTGGTTTTCATCTTTGTCGGTGAGCCATACATTTCTTTTGTGAGTCTCTTTTTCAAGATGTTCGCGCGCATCTTCGCGCATCACCTTAAGGTCGAAATCAACGCGTTTTAGCAGGTTCAGGCTTCCGCGTTTCATCTCCAGGGCGGAGTAGTTTTTTGCACCAAAGACCTGTTTCAGGTGGTCGAAGGAGATCCATGGATCCACGCTGTCGCCGCAGGTAAACAAATCCACTGCGGCATACTGATACTCAGGCCAGGTATGGATTGCCAGATGGCTCTCCTGAATTACAACAACTCCGGAAACACCATAAGGTGAAAAGTGATGGAATGTTGAATTTATTATCGTGGCACCCGCTTTTGCAGCAGCGGCATTCATGCCCTCTTCTATGACCATTACGTCATTCATGATTTCCGGCGTACAGCCCAAAAATTCTACAAGAATATGTCTTCCTAATGCACTCATCGTTATAAATTTATATGCAAAGTTAAGATTATGTTTTATACGAATTATAAATATATGTAATTTAATTATTATGTGATGTGTGACATAGCAAACCGGCTTATTCTACAATAATTTTATAAAACTTAGAATTATATCCCGGTGGCATCCAGTCTGTTGCCAGCCCGAAAGAGATATAGTATATTCCGGGTTCCCCGGGAGTGGTTAGCGGAATGCTAATCTGTGTTTCTTCATCCGTAGAGATCAGCAGATCCTGTGTGTGGATATACTCTTCGTAGCCATCCTTCATATTGTGATTAAAGATTGTTGCTACCAGCCACACCGGCTGTTCTCCTTTTTGTGATATATAAACCTCATAGGGATAAGGATTTGTCAGCGAAAGATCCAGATTAATTGTCTTTCCTGGAGAAAGCGTTTTGTTATGATGGTATGCTTCATCTGAGCCGCCCGGCGAGGTGTCTTTACCTGGAGATGGTTTTCGTAGGTTTATCTTGACCTTGTTATAGGTTTTAAAATCTTCCACTACGGCAAAATAGAAATATTCGCCCCAGCTGCTTTTGAAGCTATCGATTTTTGCCTTTTCAATATATGGCAGATAGAACACATCCTTATTGGGCATGAAGAACACCTTTTCACCCTGAGCACGCTCTTCGGTATCCCACAGATCGTACTGGTTTTTGCGGTATCGTACTGAGTTAAAGGTGTGTGAAAAGCGATCTGTATGGAAGGCGTATCTCGATGCTTTTTGGTATGAATTCATAAATACTACCGGTTTGTCACCGGCAAGTTTCGTTATCTGCTCCGACCAACTTTCCCATCCATGGATTTCATTCTTTTGCCGGTATTTTTCTGGAATAAAATCGTACACGAGAAATATGCGGGCAATAACAATGGCAAGTATCGTTGGTACTGCCATAATTTTCAACCATTTACGCAGTTTAACAGAGTTTTCAAAACCATGGAATGCCAGATATACGATAGGAACGGCGAGACAAACAGTCCAGTTGGCCTCGATATGCATACGGAACGAGGCCACAAAAAAGAAGGCTAATATTCCGATAATGTTAACTTTTAGGATACGTGAAAACGGATTTTTTGTCTTGGGGAGTATTGCTGCCAGCAACATGGGAATTGTTGCCAGGCCGCCAAAGATGAATAGTTGTCCGCCCACATAATCACCAATAAAAATTGGCGACCAGGTCTTTACTCTTCCGCTCAGGTGGTATCCCAGTGTAATAAAATCATGCTGATACTGCCATATAATATGTGGTAAAAAAAGCAGTATAGAGACTACCAACGTCAAATAAAAGCTCTTTCGTTTGAAGAATCCCGGGAAAGCAATTAACGTGAAGAAAACCAACAGAATACCGTGATATTTGGAGTATAGCATCCCTGCAATGGTTAGCGTTAACAGCAGTGCATTGCGGAGATTATCATTGTATAAATATTGTTTTAGAAAAATAAAAAATAATACCGAAAAAAACACCATGGGAACATCCGGTACAGCAAGAAATGATCCCACATGGATAATTGGTATGGTCATTAGCAGCATGATGAGCAGCTTCACCTGCTCTTTGCCTGATGGCTTGATGATGAAGAAGAGGCCCAGAATGGTAAGAAAACCTGTAATAACAAAAGAGAAACGGACGCTGAGAGCTCCCGTGAAGAGTTTCAATCCGGGAATCATCATCCAGCCCGTCATGGGAGGATGGTCAAAGAACCCGACGTCAGGATTCAAACCGTACATTCTGTAGTATGCTTCGTCGTGTATCAGCCCGGAGTTGGCGGCTTGCCATAGCGAGAGTATGCCCCACAGGATAATAAAGAGAGTTAACGTGTTGCCTGCTGATTTGCTGCCGGTTATTTTCATCGTCAGTTTTTAAGGTGCTTTTATCAGTATTCCGTCAAGTGGGTTTGCATTAGTCTGTATAATATTTATAGCTAAAGATCCATATTCCATTCATCATAAAAGTTTGTCAGAAACATTTCCATGAATTGATGTCGTTTTTCTGCTATCTCTTTGCCTCTTTCGGTATGCATCAAATCTTTTAGGAGCAGTAACTTCTCATGGGCTTTCAAACCTACACTTTTTCTTTGAATAGTACAAGATTTCACCTTCTCAATAATAGAATAGGTTTGTAAGGTGATAGTTTGTATTTTTGGTAATGAATGTACTGATATCGACTGTCCTATGATACACCCTGAAATAGTAAGAAATGACCCGTGGCTAGAGCCTTATGCCGAAAAGATTATCTCACGCCTGAAGAAGGCGTGTGCGAAAGAGCGTCTTTTGCTAAAGGTGGAGAATGTTGATACGCTTGCGGATCTCTCCTGTATGCATGAATTTTACGGCTTACATGAGGAGAAGGGGCGGTGGGTTTTTCGTGAGTGGGCACCCCATGCCACAGCAATATATCTTATCGGTTCTTTTAATGGATGGCAAAAGCGCGAAGAGTTCTCTTTCCGGCGTGAGGATGACCACTGGATATTGAGCCTTGCCAAAGAGAAACTGCATCATGGTGATTTGTTTCGTCTGATGATGGAGTGGGAGAGAGGCTCTGGTGAGCGCATGCCCGCATGGTGTCGTCGTGCTGTGCAGGACGAACAAACCAAAATCTTCAGCGCACAGGTCTGGAGCCCAGAAAAGCAGTATTCGTGGCAGCACGAATCACCGCGAGAGGAGAAATTCAGGCCTTATATTTATGAGGCACACATCGGTATGGCGCAGGAAGATCCCAAGGTGGGTAGTTATACTGAATTTCGCGAAAATGTGCTACCCCGCATTATTGCCGGTGGTTATAACACTATACAGTTAATGGCTATCCAGGAGCATCCATATTATGGTTCTTTCGGATATCATGTGGCAAATTTCTTTGCTGCTTCATCGCGTTTTGGTACTCCTGAAGAGCTTAAAGAGCTCGTTGATGCTGCTCACGCCGCCGGGCTGACCGTTATCATGGATATCGTACACTCTCATGCAGTGAAAAATGAGCTGGAGGGAATTTCAAAATACGATGGCACGTCATATCAGTTTTTCCACGATGGCGCGCGGGGGGATCATCCTGCCTGGGACTCCCGGTGCTTCGACTACTCCAAGCGTCAGGTGTTGCAGTTTTTGCTCTCTAACTGCCGGTTTTGGCTTGAAGAGTATAACTTCGACGGCTTCCGCTTCGATGGTGTGACAAGTATGATATACCTCGACCATGGCCTGGAGCGCGACTTTGGTGGTTACGATGCATATTTTGACGATGGTCAGGATGAGGATGCTATAACATATCTTATCCTTGCCAATAAGATGATTCATGAATTTAAGGCCGGAGCTATTACCGTGGCTGAGGAGATGAGTGGTATGCCGGGAATGGCAACGCCCATCGACAAAGGAGGTATCGGCTTCGACTATCGTCTGGCGATGGGAACTCCCGACTACTGGATAAAGAGTATCAAGGAGAAGACCGATGAGGAGTGGAATGTGGAAGAGATGTATTATGAACTCACCCGCCGTAGAAATGATGAGCAGACAATAGCATATGCAGAGTCGCATGATCAGGCGCTGGTGGGTGATAAAACTATCATCTTCCGACTCCTGGACAAAGAGATGTACACCTCCATGTCGGCAACCGTGGAAAATATGGTGGTTGACAGAGGCATTGCACTGCATAAGATGATTCGTCTGCTGACGCTGGCAACGGCAGGTCATGGATATCTGAACTTCATGGGTAATGAATTTGGTCACCCGGAATGGATAGACTTTCCCAGGGAAGGAAACGAGTGGTCGTATAAGTATGCCCGCCGGCAGTGGAGTTTGGTGGATAACCCGGCACTGCGATACAAATTTATGGGGGATTTCGACAGGGATATGATTCATCTGATGAGAAATCGTATGATCCTAAACGATCCCTGGCCATATCTGTTGCATAAAAACCAGCAGGATCAGGTGCTCGCATTTCGCCGTGGTGGGTTGCTTTTTGTGTTTAACTTCAACTCTGCACAATCATTCACCGACTATGCCATAGAAAATGATCCGGGTAAATACCGGATCGTTCTCTCCTCGGATTATGATGGCTTCGGTGGCTTCAACAGGGTGGATACTTCTCTGGAGTACTTCACCGTGAAAGCAGGTCGAGAGTATTACGACCCGCACGTGCTGAAATTGTATATCCCCAACAGGGTGGTGATGGTTTTGGAACGGGAAGAGTAACCGCAAAAGCAATATTTTGTAATGCATTACAAAATATGACTATTAACGGGTTGTTATTTGAATATTGCTTGTTGCGTTAAGCAATTGTTAGTCGTTTTTTGCTGAATCTATTACATCTCTTTAGTAAGCTCCGTTACGATATCCTCGATACGAATTCCTTCGGCTTCGGCTTTATAGTTTTTAACAATGCGGTGTCGGAGTATGGATGTTGCTACAGCACGGATATTCTCGATGTCGGGAGAATATTTTCCGTGAATTGCGGCGTGGCATTTAGCTCCCACGATAAGGTATTGAGATGCACGCGGGCCTGCTCCCCAGCTGAGGTATTGGTTAGCCCATTCATGGGCTCCATCAGTTTCCGGACGTGTTTTTGAAACCAGTTTTACGGCGTATTCATATACGTTGTCGGCTACCGGGATGCGCCGTATCAGCTCCTGGAAAAACAGTATCTCTTGGCGGGAAAGTATCTCTTTGGGAGTTGGCAATACGCCGGTGGTGGTGTTTTTTACCACATCAACTTCTTCTTCAATAGTGGGGTAGTCGAGCCAGATGTTAAACATAAAACGGTCGAGCTGCGCCTCAGGGAGTGGATAAGTACCTTCTTGTTCGATAGGGTTCTGGGTAGCCAGTACGAAGAATGGTTCTTCGAGCTTGTATCGTTTTCCTGCTACTGTAACCGATTTTTCCTGCATGGCCTCCAGCAGAGCACTTTGTGTTTTGGGCGGTGTTCTGTTGATCTCATCAGCAAGGATAATATTGCTGAATACGGGGCCTTTGATAAATTCAAATTTACGGTCGTTTCCCAGGATCTCAGTACCGATGATATCAGATGGCATCAGGTCGGGGGTAAACTGGATACGGTTGTACGAAAGCCCCAACGCCTGAGCAATAGTATTTATAAGAAGTGTTTTTGCCAACCCGGGAACACCAACCAGAAGGCCGTGACCATTGCTGAATATGCTTATAAGTACGTTGTCGATAACGGCTTCCTGACCAACAATTACTTTCCCTATCTCCTGTTTGAGGTCGTTAAATTTTTGTACAAAAGCGTCAATGGCTTCTTTATCTGAGCTATATTTTTGCATAATTAATCTCTATTTATTCACCCATTTGTTAAGTATGGAGCATTGAAGATATTTTTCGTCGATGTTAACGTATGTTTTTGCTGATTTCTCACGCACCCATTTTGCCAGAGCATTGGATTCTTTTTCCTGTTGTGCCCACTGCTGAATTTTGTTGTAATCATCCTTGAGATTGGCACGATGAGGCGTTGTTCTGGCTTTAAGATAAAGGATTCTGAATGCCTCAGTACCCTCTTCTGTCATCATTTTCACCGCTTCGGAGATCTCGCCAACTTCGAGTTTATCAATAACAAAGAACACCTGCGGGTCGAGTTCATCGGCGCTAAACCAAGTTGATCCTGTAAGTGGATTAATCATCATTCCGCCGTTAATTTTTCCCGGGTCATCAGAGTATTTTTTTGCAGCATTTTGAAAAGTTAGCGTATCGTTTTTAATAACTTTTGCAATGCTGTCGATATAATCATAAGCATCCTGCAAGTCGTAAGGATTAACCTGAGGTCTAATGAGGATATGATTGACATCAATATAATCACCTTTACGTTGTATCATTTGAATGATATGATAACCAGCTTCAGATTTTATGATATCAGAAATTTCACCTTTTTTCAAGTTGAAAGCTGCGGCTTCGAACTCGGGGTATGTGTCGCCACGGCCTATGGTTCCTATGTATCCACCCTCTTTTGCCGAGCCCGGATCTTCAGAGTATAATACTGCCAGGGTTTCAAACTCCTCTCCTGCAGAGATGCGATCCCGGATATCTTTTATTTTACCGCGGGCAATATCAAGCTCTTTTTGGCTTATCTCCGGTTTGCGAACAATCTGTCCTATTTGGTATTCTGTGTTAATCAACGGGATACTGTCGGTAGGTATTTTGTTATAGAAGGCTTTTACTTCGGAAGGCGTTACTTTCACATCCATGATGATTTTTCCTTGTACCTCTTCGGTGAGCATTTGATCTCTGATAATTTCACGGAACTCCTCTTTAATCTCAAGAATTGATTTATTATAGAACTCCTCAAATTTTTCTTTGGAGCCAAACTGAGCAATGTAATAGCGCAATCGTCTGTCAAGCTCTGAGTCTACTCGTTGATCTGTTACTTCCACACTATCAAGCTGTGCTTGTGTGAGCAAAAGTTTTTGAAATAGCAGATTGTCAAGAATCTGGCATCGGATAGCCCCGGCCTTATCGATATTTCCCTGTATCCGATATTGCACATACTGAGATTCAACATCCGACATAAGGATCACATTATCACCAACACTGGCAATTACTTCATCGATAAGAACACCTTCCTGTGAAAAGGTCATTGCGGGAATTAACAGAGCCAGAATCAGATATATACGTTTCATTAACTTTTGTATTTAGTAAATCTCTATGTTATTTGTTTTTAGCGCCTGTTCCAGGAGCTCATTTTCCATTTTCTCTATTAACTGCGTTTTTCTTTTGTTGAGAATTATCATTCGTATATTCTCTTTCTCAAAATCCAACGGGGAGATACTCTCTTTTATTTTATAATCCTTAATTCGCACAAAATACATATTTAGCGAATCACTGAGCTCCACGAATGAGTTGTTTGCCAGAAACTGCTCCTGGTTAAATGTCTTTATGGGAATATATTTAATTAGATCATTGAAGAATACCCACTCTTCCTCATCGAGAAAATAGTCCGCCTGAATCTCCTTGCAATACTCTTCCAGTTCCTGATGATCGACAATGCTGTCGGAGAGTAATAGCTTTTTAATAAGTTCTTTATCAGCAGCTTCATTATTGGTGATTACGAAGTCCGAGAGTAAAATATTCTCTTTAAGCTCGAAGTTCTTTAAGTTATTCTCATAATAATTTGCTATTTCTTTCTGCTCAATAATGGTATCAAGTTGCTGTTTTACAAGTTCCTTTTCGTAGGTATATATTAAGAGAGAGTTTCGGTAGTCCTGTAGTTTTTTTTCAAAATTTGTAAGATCCTCAGTAAGATTTTTCTCTGCATGTTGAAGGACAGTCTGCTTTCTTATCCAGGTATTGATGTAGTTACGGGTAATGAGCAGAGAATCTGTGGCGTTAGTACCCTGGGGAACCAATCTTGTCAACTCTGATGTGAGTAGGTAATTGTCACCTACTCTAGCCGCAGCATCCTTATTAAACTCACTGTTTTCACATCCCTGAAAAGGAAAAATAATAATCACAAAAGCCAGCATCCATAATAGTTTTACGAATGCCGGCGTTATAGTGTTTATATTTTTTACCTTGTATCTCATTTTTTACTTTACTGTGTTGAGAACGTCTTCATTCACCTTAACAGAATATTTTTTTTGAAGCTCTTCTACCCACTCTTCTTCCAGTTGTTTTTGATAATCAGATATTACCAGACCACGGCACTCGGAGAGTTCTTTTTGTGTTTGCGGTATGAAGTTATAGATGTTTACGAAGATTGTTTTTCCCTTGTGGGAGATTTTTTTTGAAACACCTTCCTGCCATTTAACCTGATTGAGAATATCATTGGTGCCTTTTTCAAATTTGTCGGTTTCTGTGGTAAGGATCAGTGCACTACCGGCATTTACTTCATTGAGTATTTCCTCCACGGAGTTGCCTTTTTTGGCCATTTTCTGAGCTTTCTTCACCGCACCATCGCTGGTGAAGGTGAATATGGTTGCCTCTGCACGTTCTTTCCAGATGTATTTGTCTTTATTCTCTTCATAGTATTTCTTCAATCCGGTGGTATCCTGTATAGCATGCGACCAGATCTTCTTGTCCATGAGGTCGAAAAGTAAGATTCCGTCACGGTATTCCTGCATCAGTAGTCTGAACTGAGGGTATTTCTGCTCCAGCATACTGTCTTCGTAGGCGATAGCATGTTTTTCAATAAATCCTTTGTATAGTTCGTCAATGTAAGCTTTTAGATTGGTTGAGTTGACCATTTTCTGCTTATCGAGAACATAGTTCAAGAACTCTTCCTGCAGGACTGTTTTATCTCCGATTTTGAATATGGGCTTTTGAAAACGCTTGATATTATCGATTTTCATTTTCCCGGTAAAAACAGTGTTGTCGATGGCAGCATACGCATATGCTTTTTCAGTCTCATACTCTGTAAAACCATACTCTTTTGTAATTGTTTTTACCAATGATTCAGTGCTTTTATTGGAGCGGTCGCTTCTTGCGAGGCGATTTTTAAGATCACTTTTTTCCTCTTCAAAAGTACCGATGGGCTTGGTGTCGATGAGTTTTACTATATGCCATCCAAAAGCTGTCTCAAAGGGTTCTGAAATCTGATCCTTTTCCTTTAGTTCTGTAACTACTTCAATAAATTTTGGAATCATACGGTTAGAACCGAACCATGGAAGTACACCACCTTTTTGCGCCGAGCCAAGATCATCGGAGTACTCTTTAGCAGCATCCTCGAAAGATTTCCCGTCCTTTAGTTCAGAATATATTTCATTAATGCTAGTCTCAAGTTCTTTTTGTTGAGCTGCGGTTTTTTGACCTTCATACTTGAGAAGGATATGTGCAACCTGAACTTTCCCCATAGCATTTTGACGCTTGGTAATGTGAAGTATATGATAGCCAAAGTCAGTACGAATAGGCATGGATACTTCTCCCTCTTTAGTGTTGTACGCCGCTGTTTCAAATGGATAAACCATGTCGAAGACAGTAAAATACCCCAGGTCACCACTGTTTCCGGCAACGATTCTTCCTTTGACGTCACGGTCTCTTGCCGATGGATCTTCTGACACTTCCTTGGCCACTTTACCAAAATCTTCTCCCGCCAGAATACGGTCTCTGATGGCCATAATCTCATTGTACTTTGTTAGTGTATCCGAAGGAGATGCGTTTTTATCCAAGCCAATTAGAATATGTGCGGCACGTAGATCCTCTTTTCTTCTTTTGTACGCCTCTTCGATCAGGTGTTTGTTTGTCTCTTCATCGATAAGGTATGGCTGTGCCAATTGATCACGATAACCGCTGAGCTCGTTAACAAAAGAGCGAACAGTATCCATTCCCAGAGCTTCAGCTTCTTTTACTTTTAATTTGAATTTGATATAAAGATCAAGATATTCGGCAACGGATTTTTTATCCATCACTTCACCATCCACATTATTTTTTTTATAAACCGCTGCGAATTCACTTTTGGTAATTTCTTCATCACCAATTGTAATTAGTACGGGATCGTTTTTTTGAGCCACAACGGCTGTGCTAAACAGAATGCCTAAAAGCAGTAATGCCTGGTAAATTTTCATAGGTATAAGTTTTTTAGCTTTATGGTTTATTTTTGTTATCAGATTAATATTAACGTGTGTAATCACCGACAAACTTATCATTGTAATTCAGTGACATGCCATTTTAATTTGCGCAAAGATATGAAAAAAGGAACACTTATTTTATAAGGGCAACAGTGCCTCGCTGAATGAATTCACTCCCCTGGGGGGTCTTCAAAACAGCATGATAAACATAGATCCCTGTTGGTAAAGCGGAACCTGAACAGGTGCCGTCCCAGCCATCGCTGTAACTCGTTGTGGTGTAACACTTTTTGCCCCACCTGTCGAAGATGTTAAGGATATAATATGATACGTTATATTCATTCATAAGATTGATGGGGCCGAAGGTTTCGTTGAGACCATCGCCATTGGGGCTGAAAGCATTAGGAAAATTTAACATTTTTAGCTCCGCGCTAAGGGTTATGCGATTGGAAAAACTGTAATGCTCTGCAGAGGTGTTTAAATCCATAAATCTGGCTACAACCACAAACTCAGCTTCACCGGAAGCAGCATAAGGGTCATAAATATGATCGGTGATGGCGATATCCAGACCTCTGTAAACTGTATCGATGACATTGCCCATAGTTCTGATTACCAGATACTCTTGTAGCAAGGATGATGAGTTAAATGCTTCACTCCAGTTGAGTTCATAGATGCCGGGCACCGAACTTTGCCCCTGCAGCAGGAGTGATGTTGCCTCAGGATGATAGGGCATTAGATTGCCGCAAGTATCGATGGTTTCACTAAAGTAACGGTATCTTTCAAGATCGGTATTCACGTTTTCATCACGGAAGAAAAGCTCCGGCCCTTCGGAAGGAGATGCCTCTCGCAGTGAGGTTTGTGTCCCGTTGGAGAGATCTTCGCGGAATAGCCGGTATAGTGTTGACTCATTCGCATTCTCATCAATATACCATTCAACATCTATTATCCCCGGTGCGGCAACGGTAATGTTTGTTACAGATAGTGTGTCGGGGGAGATGGGTATATAACCGGTAATACACTGTGTACATGAGGTGCTGCTATATCCCGAACTATTGAAGGCTTCAACAAAAAAACAGTACTCTTTCCCATCAATAAACGACTCTTTAAGGTTGTATTCAGACTCCGTAGTTGTTGCTTTTCTTGTCGTATCTCCTGTGTTAAGGTCTATCTCAACAATATTGTATCCTTGCAGTGGCGGATCCATATTGATGTAATCACTCCAGTCAAAGAATACCGTTTGGTCGCAGATGTGGGGTTCAATAATTTCAAGATCCAGAACGCGGTGGGCAAACTCATACTTTGGTGGCGCCTCATTACCGCAGAAATCTACCGCTGAAACTGCATAGTTTATCTCTCCGTCACAGATATTTTCTCCGGCAAAGGTTGTGTCATTACCAGAAACAGTGAAAAGCCAGTCCCACTGATCAGATGGTGGTCTGTTCTCATAAATACGATACTCCTTAACATCTTCATCGGGGCTGGGATCCCATCTTATTTGTATCTCACTGTTATCGATTACGGTGACATTTTTTACATTGGGAATTTCCGGTTGGGTGATATCCTGAAAGATATCTGCATCTTTGGTACTTCTTGCTTCTTTTTCAGATAACGGATCTATCTGCGTAAGAAAGTATGTTATCGTTGCGGTGTCACAATTGTGAAATGATCGATCGTAGTATTCATTCTCATCTGTTACAGCAATTATTTCCTCATCACCCCCTCGCATGACACGGTGTATATTATAACTATATTCATAAAGAGGAGGGACGTCTTTGATGCTGTTCCATGATAGTCTTGCAGTAGAATTTGAGTTATAGCGGCTAACCTTTAGGCGGACATGTGTCAGCGTGTCCGAAACGATGCTGTCGCCGTTGTTTAGGTGTGTAGATATAAAATAGTAATGTGGGTCTAAGGTGGAGTTGTCTACCTCATGAATATAATCTGTTCTGCTAAAAGTTGTGATTTCAAACAAAATCTCGTAATCACCATCTTTTTCATCACTATGCATAACGCTATAATTCACAAAATCGGAAGCCACGATATCGTTTGGCTGCATCCATTCCAAAAGAATGGCACTTGTTTCATTTACCGAGAGGGAACGAAGATAGCTTTCATATTGCTGTCCGTAGGCAATGTATGAAATAGTAAAGAAAACAAAACCGATAATTATCTTCAGTCGCATTAAATACAAATATAACTATCAAAAGTAACGTATTAAAGATTAACGTTGCTTTTCATGAAAGATTATCTTTTTCCTGCAATAACGATTGTCATATTATCCTCATGGAAATACTTCTCTGCGATGTTTGGAATATCCTTCGTGGTCACAGTCTCTATTGTGTCAAAGGCTTTTTCGAAGAATTTGTTATCAAGGTTTGCATCCGAGAGCTCTCTAAAACGTTCGGCAAGAGCCATGGGGCCGTCAAAATTGCGCATGAGGCTGCCCCGCAGGTAATTCTTGATAAGAGCCATTTCTTTTTTGGGCACCTCTTCTGTACGTAAGCGCTTCATCTCTTTGCGGATTTCCTCTACCGTAGCATTGGTAACCTCTGCACCAACCTCTGCGGCAATGTTGAAATATGTTCCTTCTTTAAGTGGAACCATCCTTGAACCAATACCATAAGTGTATCCTTTGTCTTCGCGGATATTTTTCATCAGACGACTGCCAAAATATCCACCCAGAATGGCATTGGTGAATTCCACCAGACCATAATCTTTGTGACTTCTGTTTATTGTCAGGCTGCCCATTCTCACTGCCGACTGTACTACATTTTCCACCGGCAGAAACACCTCCGAGGGCTTGCGGGTGTGAATGCTGAAGTTTTGATCCGCTACCTCCGGAGTACCCTCCTCAGGGGAAGGGGTGTGCTTGTTAAGCAGTGGAACAATCTGTTTATCGACTTTTCCACTTATTATTATTTTGGCGTTGTCGTGTCTGTAATATTTTTTATAAAACTCTTTGAGGTCTTTTGCTGAAATATTACTGAACGAGGTATCATCAACTTCATGTCCATAGGGGTGATCTTCACCAAATATCACCGGACGGAATCGTTTAGATGCCAGATATTGCACTTTCTTTTTGTTAACTTGATACTGTCGTTTCTGTCGTTGAACTAATATCTGAAAGTCTTTTTCCGGAAATACAGGGTTAAATATCAAATCAAGAAATACCGGGACTGTCTCACTGAGATATTTATTCAGGGTGTAAAGTGCTACCACAGCGGTATCCGGCGTGGTATAGTGTTCCAGGAATGCACCATAGAAGTCGAGGCGTTCGGAGATTTGTGCCGAGTTGCGGGTTTTGGTTCCCTCCTTCAGCATAATGTTGGTATATGCCGCCACCAGGGTTTTTTTCTGTTTGTCGGAGCCTGCATTGAATATGAACTCTATCTTACATAGCTCCTGCGATCCTCCTTCGATGGAAAAAACCTTTAACCCCGAATCAAGAATAACACTCTCCGGATCCGGCAGGGTGATGCTGCGAAGATCCAGCTTTCCGGTGTCAGGGGCTTTATCTCTATGTATAGTCATTAATGTTTGTTTTTCGATTTGTAATGAAGAATGCTGCTGTTTTCTGGTGTAAAGATCGCTTTTGCCTCTTGGCAGATCCTCTCCGGCGTAACCCTGAGATACTTCTCCAATTCGCTGTTTACCAGGCCTGTATCACCCATGAGTTTGGCAACACACAGGTTCATGGCAATGGTGGTAATCTTCAGCTCCGAGAATACCAGTATTGACTCTATCTTATTCTTTGTTTTTTGCAACTCCTCTTCTGCCGGAGGTGTGTTTTTAATGATGTTCAACTCATCATAAATGGCGTTTTCAGCTCTTTCGAATGAAACTCCTTCGTTCAGCTTTCCGGAGATAACGAATAATCCCGGATCTAACTCACCGGTAATATATGCATTTAAATCAGAGAAGAGTTGTTTCTCTTTGATGAGTTTCTGAGTAAATCTTGACGACTCGCCATGCGAAAGGATGTCTGATATCAGATCAGTGGCATGATATTTTTCCTCCAGCCTTCCCGACATATGCCAGGCCATAAATATTGCGTCGGAGGGCACATCGCGTTCCACTTCCAGAAATGCCTTCTCTTTCTGTTGCGGTTCCTGTGGCAGGTTTCTTTGGTATGGCTTTCCTGCCGGTATCGGGCCAAACCATTTCTCTGCCAGCTCACACACCTCTTCAGGTTCTACATTTCCCGCAACAGAAACTATCGCATTACATGGATTGTAGAATTTGCTGTAAAATGCTTTAACATCTTCCATGGTAGCATCGGCGATATGGCTGAGTTCTTTTCCTATAGTAGGCCACATGTAGGGATGTTTTTTGAACGCCAGAGGCCGCAGTAGCAGCCATGTATCTCCATATGGCTGGTTGAGGTAGCGTTGCTTGAACTCTTCCATTACCACATTACGCTGCACTTCGAGGCTTTTTTCTGAGAATGCCAGGTTTAGCATCCTGTCGGATTCAAGCCAGAAGGCAGTCTCCAGATTTGCTGCCGGAAGACTGAGGTAATAGTTGGTGATGTCGGTGGAGGTGAAGGCGTTGTTTTCGCCTCCGGCAAGTTCCAGCGGCTCATCATAAGATGGAATATTTATGGAGCCTCCGAACATGAGATGCTCGAAGAGATGAGCAAAGCCTGTTCTTGAAGGATGCTCATCTTTGGCTCCAACATTATATAATATATTAACTGCCGCCATGGGAGTACTAGTGTCGCGATGAACGATCAAGGTCAGCCCGTTGGAGAGCGTATATTCTGTATATTTAATCATAATTAAAAATTAAAACCGCAAAGATACCTTTTATTCGGATGTGTGTTAATCTCCTGTTTTGATAGGTGTAATAATGCTTATGGTAAACAGCATAACATGTTATTTGTTGTTTTTTGTTAAGGACTTTTATCTGATTTATTGATAATTGATTAATTTATACCTTTGCAAAGCAGAAAAGCATTATTTAAAAACAATACAATACCGAAACACAATGAAAAGAGATGATCTTGTTTTTGACATCATTGGCAAAGAACGCAAGCGTCAGATGGAGGGCATTGAGCTAATCGCATCTGAGAATTTTGTTAGTGAGCAGGTTATGGAAGCCATGGGCTCCGTAATGACAAATAAGTATGCTGAAGGATACCCCGGAAAGCGTTATTATGGTGGCTGTCAGCATGTTGACGAGACTGAGCAACTGGCTATTGACAGAGCAAAAGAGCTTTTTGGTGCCGAGTATGCCAACGTACAGCCTCACAGTGGTGCACAGGCAAACATGGCCGTTCTTTTGGCTTGCCTGAAACCCGGTGATACTTTCATGGGCCTGGAATTGAGCCATGGTGGTCACCTTTCACACGGTTCTCCTGTGAACAGTTCTGGAATTCTTTATAATCCTGTAGCTTATGAAGTAGAAGAGGATTCGGGTGTGTTAAATTATGATAAGATGGAAGCTGCCGCAATGGAGCATAAACCAAAGCTTATCATCGCCGGAGCTTCTGCATATAGTCGCGACTGGGATTATAAGCGCATGCGTGAGATCTCTGACAAGGTAGGTGCTCTGCTGATGGCTGATATCTCTCATCCCAGCGGACTTATAGCCCGCGGTATCCTGGAAGATCCTATCCCTTACTGTCATTTTGTAACAACAACAACGCATAAGACTCTCCGTGGCCCACGTGGTGGTTTGATCCTTATAGGTAAAGATTTTGACAACCCCTGGGGAAAGGCAACGAAAAAAGGTGTTATCCGCAAAATGTCCAGTCTTATCGATTCTGCAGTATTCCCCGGAATACAGGGTGGCCCTCTGGAGCATGTGATAGCTGCTAAAGCGGTGGCTTTTGGCGAGGCTCTCTCTGATGGGTATCTCGATTATATCAAGCAGGTAAAGAAAAATGCTGAGGTTATGTCCAAGGCGTTTACTGATAAAGGCTACAATGTTATCTCAGGAGGTACTGACAATCACCTTATGCTTATCGACCTGAGAAGTAAATTCCCTGAAATTACAGGTAAACTTGTTGAGAATATCCTGGTGAAAGCTGATATTACTGTTAATAAAAATATGGTGCCTTTCGACAGCCGTTCGCCATTCCAGACTTCAGGACTGCGCGTAGGTACTCCCGCTGTTACAACACGTGGTCTCAAAGAGGAGCATATGCCGATTATCGTTGACCTTATTGACGAAGTGATCTCGAATATCGAAAGTGACGAAGTGATAGAAAATGTTCGTAAAAAAGTAAACAAGCTTATGAAGGAATTCCCTTTGTTTGCATGGTAAAATGTTGTACTACTCTTATTAACAGGTTGTTAGTAGGGGTTATCAATGTTGTTTTATCTTAAATCTCAATATACAACGTCTTCATTTGTACTTTTGTACTATGAAGACGTTGTTTGTACTGCCACATGCTAAATCATAATGGTTTGATCTTAGTTTTAGGCCGGAAACTGATGCGTCGTGTTGAACACCAAACCTTAAAACTTGTTTTATGTATATCCTTCTATTATTACAGGAAAGACTAACGAGAAGGAGAAAACCACAGCACTAAGCTGTAGAATTAATACCATATACTGATGACCCTTGATGTAAACAGAGAGATCAGCTGGCTCTATTTCAATGCACGTGTGTTGCAGGAAGCAGAAGATAAAGCCAATCCATTACTGGAAAGAATTCGTTTTCTTGGAATATATTCTAATAATAATGATGAGTTTTTTCGTGTTCGTGTGGCTGTACTTACCCGGCTAATAAGAATTAACGAAACAGCTTCCAGTGAGAAGAAAATGTTTAAAGATTATGATGTTGAAGAGGTTTATGCTAAAGTGATTGAAAATCAGCATCAACAGCAAATCCGCTTCAGGAATGTCTGGTCATCATTACATGAAGAGTTGGCGGAGAATAATATTTATTTTGTTAATGAAAAATCAATTAGTGATTCACAGGCAGATTTCGTAAGGTCTTATTTCCGAAAAAACATCCGTCCTTTATTATCTCCTATTATGCTTAGTAAGATGGATGGTGTTGGTTTTTTGAAAGATAACTTCGGGTATTTGGCAGTAGATCTATATAGTAGCCGCAAGGAACTTAAAGAGCGGTATGCCCTAATAGAAATCCCCACAGACAGGATTAAACGATTTCTTACACTGCCCTCCGACGGCACTGAGCATCATGTAATGTTTTTGGATGATGTAATAAGGTATTGTTTGAATGATATTTTTAGTGTCTTTGGGTATGATAAATTCAGTGCTTATACAATAAAAATCACCCGCGATGCGGAGCTGAATATCGATCAGGATATTTCCCGTAGTTTTATGGAACTAATGAAGCTTAGCGTAAAACGCCGAGCCCAGGGCGATCCGGTACGGTTTATTTACGACAGCGAAATGCCAAAAAAATTGCTTCAGACGTTTTCTCAAAAGCTTAAATTAACGAAAAAAGCCAATTTCTTCCCAGGAGGTCGTTATCATAACTTTCGTGATCTGATGGAGTTTCCTGATATCGGCATCCCGGATCTTAAATTTGTGCCCCTACCTTCAATTCAACCCTCAGCATTCCCTGAGCATCAGAGCAATATTACAACAATGAGAAAAAATGATGTTCTGTTGCATTATCCATATCACTCTTTCGACTCTTTTATAGATCTTCTGCGCGAAGCCTCTCTGGATCCCAAGGTTAGAGCCATAAAGATTACTTTATATCGGGTAGCCCGCGATTCAAATGTTATCAACGCACTTGTTAATGCAGCACGTAATGGTAAAAGAGTGACGGTATTTTTCGAGTTCCAGGCGCGCTTTGATGAGGAGAATAACATTAAGTTCGTTGATATTCTTCAAGCTGAAGGGGTTAGAGTGATATCAAGTATCCCCGGATATAAAGTCCATAGCAAGCTTCTGCTAATACGCCGCAAGGAGAGTGGTGAAGACAGATATTACGCCGCAATAGGAACCGGAAACTTCAATGAATCTACAGCAAAAGTATATACTGACATAATGCTGTTTACCGGCGATCAGGATATTACAAATGAAGTAAATCAGGTTTTCCATCTGTTTGATGATCGTTTCTTGCGCCCTCAATTTAAGCATCTTATCGTGTCCCCCTTTAGCCATCGGGAGTTCTTGAAAAGTATGATTGATGCAGAGGTTGGAAACGCCCGACAGGGAAAAAATGCCTGGGTGAAAGTAAAACTTAACAGCCTGGTGGATGGTAAAGTGATTGAAAGAATTCGTGCTGCAGCAAAAGAAGGAGTGAAATTCCAACTTTTGATTCGTGGTATATGTGTGCTGGTGCCTTCTGAGGAAGAGAGGGAGAATATCCAAATACTATCTGTTGTGGATAGATATCTGGAGCACTCCCGATTTATAATATTTGCTAATAATGGCGATCCCAAATGTTATATTTCTTCTGCAGATTGGATGAAAAGAAATCTTGATCATCGTATTGAAGTCTCTTCACCTATTTATAACAAACAACATATCAGAACGCTGATAGATGTTTTTGATATCAGCTGGAGAGATAATGTTAAAGCACGATACCAGGATGGTACCGGAAAGAATATATACCGAAAAACTGATGATGAAAATGATTTACAATCACAGATAGAGCTACATCGATTTTTTGTAGAAAAAAATGCAAATTCGTAATCTGACAGAAATGAAATTGGGTAGTTATAGGCTGCCGGAACCACTTTTTCGCTTCGTGGAAAAGCACACTGTGGAACTTCTATGTTGAAAAACAAGTTCGAAGTTAAAATTCGTTATTTTTTTATTCTTT
>CAYYSU010000042.1:0-21868 GCA_964474455.1 uncultured Bacteroidales bacterium | reverse complement strand
GCTCAGAGTTTGATTATCTGCTTCGCAATTAATAACAATTCCTCTGTGCGACTCCGTGAATAACTCAAATTATAATAAACTCGGTGTAATGAAAATAAATTCTTTACACAGAGTTTAACTGCTTTATAAATCTCTGATTGCAATATTTTAATTTTGAGGTCTCTGTTATCACCGGTAAACCTCCGGTGTGAGTTATGCACTGAGGTGCTCAGAGTTTGATTATCTGCTTCGCAGTTAATAACAATTCCTCTGTGCGACTGCGTGAATAACTCTTATTTATAATAACTCTGTGTAATGAAAATAACTTATTTACACAGAGTTAATTGCTTTCTGAATCTGGGATAGAAATATTTTAATTTTGAGGTTGCTGTTATCACCGGTAAACCTCCGGTGTGAGTCATGCACTGAAGTGCTCAGAGTTTGATTATCTGCTTCGCAATTAATAACAATTCCTCTGTGCGACTGCGTGAATAACTCTTATTTATAATAACTCTGTTTAATAATAATTGATATTCCATGGGTCATATTTCCCCGCATTTTGCATAAATAAAAAAACTATGCATTATGAAAGAAAATTATCTATCTCATGAGATTTTAAGATGTGCCTATAAAATACATTCAGCCCTTGGCCCGGGATTATTGGAATCAGCCTATCAAAAATGTCTGGTTTATGAATTGGAAAAAAACGGATTCCATGTTGAAGTGGAGAAAAACTTACCGGTTTTTTATGACGATATTGTGATTGATTGTGGCTACCGAATGGACATTGTTGTAGAAAATACGATTGTTCTGGAATTAAAAACAGTTAAGGAGATTATTGATACTCATGAAGCCCAAATGTTGACATATTTAAAATTTAGCAAGAAAAAAATAGGACTAATCCTAAATTTCAACGTTCGAAGCCTAAAAAACGGCATCAAAAGATTTATAATGTAAAATAACTGTATTTTTTACACAAAGATATTTGTTTTATGAATCTATGATAATAATATTTTGAGGTTTCTGTTATCACCGGTAAACCTCCGGTGTGAGTAATGCACTGAGGTGCTCAGAGTTTGATTATCTGCTTCGCAATTAATAACAATTCCTCTGTGCGACTCCATGAATAACTCAAATTTTAATAACTCTGTGTAATGAAAAATTCTGTGTAATAATGAAATCGATACAACAAAACCGAAGTAAAGATTGCTTCATTCATAGTCGCTACACTTCGTTTCGCTTTGTATGATTCGCAATGACACCTACAACGGGCGCTACATATAAAATGGTTAAAGCCATTTCAATGCTCTCTACCTGCGATGGCTTCAGCCATCCGCGCTCTGAAAGAGCGCTCAATAACATAACAAACAGCGTTGTCTTCGCAAGCGTAGCGAAGCGACCTCATAAAACACGAAGAGCAATGTTTAAATAATCAAATTTCATTTCGTACACAACGGACAGAGAACCCAAAAGAGGTGTCGCGGTAGCCGTATTCCGCTTTCTGGTGATTATAGGCCATGTAAATGCGCCACGCGTAGCCACTGCTATACTCGTTAGCCGACCACCAGTGGCCGGAGTCACCGACACCGCCGAAATCGCCGCCAGTTTGACGGTAGCCGCCCGGAAGGGCAGTGAAACGACTTTCATTGGTAGCACCATAATTTGGACTGTTCCAGTGTGAAGTGCCGGCTTCTTTCAATTTTCCCCCTGCAACATAGTGCCCTCCACCAAGAATGTTAGTCAAGGTAGTCCATTCAGCATGTGTCGGCAAGTGCCAACCACTAGGGCAAATACCCTGACCACTATCGGTATCACGTGTCCAATTATCTGCAATGGCAGCATCATAATTGTATAATGCGCCATACTCACTATTCACATTATTATCAACATAACAAAAAGCATCATTCCCATTTTCGAGAAGTAGCCAATCATTATTGCCAGGAACATACGGTATTGGATCACCATTGGGGTATTGCGTTACCTTCAAATTTCTGTCCATCCAACACTGGTCACCGATCTGTACACCACTAAAGTAATTTCCATCTAGATCGGTATAATCGCTCGCACAAGGTATAGCAATATCTGCAGGAATTAGAAATCTACTCCACTTTGTTCCATTCCAGTATTGAAAATAATTTGTTGCGTCATTATAAACTATCATACCCTTTTTAGGGCTCAAACTACTAATCTGCTCTTCTGAAAGTGGCGCAAAGGCAATATACTTATCTGTTATCTCCGCATTATCACTTTCCGAGCCAACGGTAACTTTTTCCGAAGCATTAACATTTTTAACATTGAAGCCGCCGCTTTGGGCTGCAGCATGATGTGAAAACATTGCAAATACAATGATTGATGTGAGTGTGATAAAATATTTCATAATTCCTGTTTTGATTCTATTTTGTTTAACATCACAAATATAAAATATATAAATTATTAACCAACAAAATTTTTACTTGTGATAGTTAAAAAATTTTAACCTCCTCAATGATAGTCATGTACACATAAATTTCGGTGATATTCATTGCTACACCCGGCAAAACAGCGCCATTTGTAGCGCAATAGAGCATATATCTCTTCGCTTTAATCATATTCAAACTAATGAAAAAAATGCTGCAAGATTAAAATCGCCACCTAAACCATCTTCATATCTTAAAGACGCACTAATTAAAAATGAAAAAAAATTGATACTTTTGATAAATCCTGCGTATAAATGCCACAAACATCAAAAACATTAATGCTATGCAACTAAAATCTCTCGTTTTTCTGCTACTCACCACAGTAATACTTTCACAAACAAACCCTATTCACGCCTGTACCAATCTCATCGTCACTCCCGGCGCTTCTGCCAATGGCAGTACTATGATGGTGTATACCAATGACGGGGAGTGGCTCTTTAGGCCAGAAATTACTCCGGCCATGGATCATCAGCCCGGCGACTCGGTTACATTTTTGTCGGGCAATGACATAACAGGAAAAATCCACCAGATTCCTCATACATACAAAATCATAGGATTCCAGATGAACGAGCATCAGGTTGCAGTAGGAGAGACTACGTTTACGGGTCGTGAAGAGCTGTGGAACCATGATAATTTTCTTAAATACTGGCATCTGATGGAGCTTGCACTGCTGCGTTCACAAACAGCACGTGAAGCCATTGATGTGATCACATCGTTGGTAGAACAGTATGGATATGGCTCCGAGGGAGAGTCGTTCTCCATTATCGATAAGCATGAAGCCTGGATCCTTGAGATGATCGGCACCGGCAGCAAGGGTAAAGGAGCTGTGTGGGTTGCAATACGAATCCCCGATGGCATGATATCGGCCCATGCCAACATGGCACGCATTGGTGAGTTTCCTCTCGACGACCCGGAAAACTGCCTTTACTCCGACAACGTTATCTCCTTTGCCATAAAAAAGGGCTACTACGATCCTGATTGTGGCGAGCCATTCCGTTTTAACGAAGCATACAACCCCACTCGTCCCGACATGCTGAGGTATTGTGAAAGCCGTGTGTGGCAACTCTTCACAGAGGCGGCGCCGTCTAAAAACTTCTCTCCCGACTACCACCGCGGCGTTAAGGGTGCTGAGCGCTACCCGCTATATATCACTCCCGACCACAAGCTGGAGCTGCGCCAGGTGATGCAGATGGTTCGTAATCACTACGAAGACACACCCTGGGACATGACCAAAGGCATCGCTGCCGGAGACTTCGGCAATCCCAACCGATGGCGACCGCTGGTGATAGAAACCGATAGCGTTACTTACAGCTGGGAGCGCCCCATATCATCGTATAACACTGCATTCTCTGTAATTGCTGAAGCAAATATGAAACTCCCTGACGACATGGGAACTCTTTGGTTTGGTGAAGATGACACCTATTTCACCTGTTACGTTCCCTTTTTTATGGGTGTTTCAGAGTTGCCAAAACCATATATTACAGGAGATATCAACGAATACAGCCGCAAATCGGCATGGTGGGCGTTCAACTTTGTGGCCAACTTTGCAAATATAAAATACTCGGCAATGAAAAGAGATATCCAAAAGGTACAAAACCAACTTGAGGAAGATATTGTAAAAAAAGTATCTCTATTACGTAATATATATATAGATATTCCTGAAAAACAACGCAAAGAGCTTCTCAACCATCTCACCTGCAGAAGTGGTGAAAGGGTTCATAAACGTTATGTGGAGCTGGGTGATTTCCTGGTAATGAAATACAACGACGGCTATGAAAAGGATGAAAACTACCGTATCACTGCACCGGGTTATCCACAGGAATATATAGGTTTTATAATAAAAAATGAGGGAGAAAAAATGCGTATTCCCGACTGGAACCACACAAGAAAAAAGGAGGTTCTTCCGTTTTAACATACAGTATGGTAAAAATCAGTATTTTATCATATTAAAATAATTATAATAAATAATGGTTTAATCCATTAACAATCAGTGAAATGTTTCGTACCTTTGCAATGCATAGGAATCACAAAAACAGAAAAATTATGAATAAAGAAAATAGTTTACCACAAAAAAACAGAACTCTTCTTTTTATCATTCTCACAGCAGCACTTGCTATTGCTTTGATAATATTATTTATACTCTTCAACCGCACAAAAAACAATCTTGAAGAGTTGGTACAGGAGAAAGAGTTGCAGCGCATTGATCTACAGTCTGACCTGAATTCATTGCTAATAGAGCATGAGCAGATTAAAGCTGATTACGGTTCCATTGCAGATTCACTTCTCACAAAAGACAGCCTGATACAAGCCAATGCCAAAGAGATAAAACGTCTTCTCAACACACAGTGGGAATATGTAAAGGTTAAGCGCAAACTAAAAGCTCTTCAAGAGATATCACAAGTTTATGTGGTACAGTTGGATTCGCTATACACTGTTAACAAAGAACTACAGGAAGAGAACAAGGTGATAACAGAAAAATACCAAACAGAACGTAGAAAGAATACAGAGCTTATAAGGAAAAAGGATGAGTTGACGAAAAAGGTTACCGAAGCGTCAATTTTCAAAGCTTACAGCATCGATTTCAAAGCGATAAATATTCGTGGCAGCAAGGAGAAAGAGACCGACAAGGCTCGTCGCACAAATCGTTTGGATGTGTGCTTTACACTGGGAGAAAACCTCGTTATTGAGCCCGGCATACACACCATTTATCTACGTATTGCGGCTCCGGACCTACACATTCTGACACGTGGTGAAGGTGATGATTATAGCTTCGATTACCAAGGTGAGAAGCTACAATACAGCGTAAAGCAGGATGTGGATTATAACAATAAATCTATGGATGTTTGTATGAGCTGGCTACAGCTTCCGGAAGACGGAGACATAGAGAAAGGTCAATACATCGTAAATATCTTCTCTGGTGATCAGGAGATAGGTCAGAAAACTGTTGTTCTTAATTAAAATATCTTTTGTTTTTATTATAATGTCAAATTTATTAGAGGGAGTATCCTAAAAAGTGTGTAAGTAAAAAGTTATAAGACAACTATTAACAGACCAATATATTATTCTGTTTCAAGGGATGCATTATATGAAAACACCACTGATATCTCTTCACTATTGAAGGCATCGCATTTTGTTCCATTGTTAATTCTCAACAATCGGATAAAAGCATTTTCAAGTACAACATCCTGATATTGAGTTGGTAAATCACTTTTATTGATTACAAAAGTGCCATCATCATCGGTTTCTGTTTCAAAAATTGATATGTTCTCATCCCTGTTAAAAGGCTTTCCCCATAACTCAATATTTATGGTAGCATTTTCAGAGATATCGCTCCATTGGATACTCAGATCTCCTCCGGTGGAATAAACAACAGGATTCGTAACCACAGTGCCGAACATTGCTGCGGGTGAACGCACTGAAGAGACGAATGTTTTTCCATTGGAAAGGGTCAAATGAAATGTATAGAGAGAATCTTTCATTATATCTGTCTCTGTATAATAGGTTTTAGTTTGCTCATTAAATGGCAGATCCAATCCGTTATATGTTATGCCACCATTTTCAATTTTATCATACATGGAGTATGTATCACTAAATACCAGAGCCCTGATATACTGGGTGATATTGGCATTTTCATCGGTTCCTTTTACCAGTTCATAAATAATATTTATGTCTGCCGGATTAGTTATTTCATCAGTAATTTCATTATTACATGATGTTAAAAACGCCAAAGCGCTAATAAAAAATAGTAGTTTCCTCATAATATTAATCTTCAATCTGAATACCGTCATATTTCAATTCCACACCATTACGATATGATATGGAGATAATAGGTTCACCTAAATAGTTATATTTTGTCCATTCACCATGACGTTGTCCCATGAGCCAGGTTGCGTCATCTTTCAAATTTCCGTTATCCCAGTAGTGCAAATGACGTCCATTGGGGTTATCATCGATAAAATCACCTTTAAAAATTATATTTCCCTCTTTGCTTGATATTCTCCATGTTCCATATCGCATTCCGCTACGATATTCACCTTTTTGTATCACATCGCCCACATTATACACCCATTCACCTTCCTCCAATCCGTCCATATACTCACCTGAAACGACAACATTTCCCATTTCATCAAACTCCTTCATAATACCATCCTCGCGACCATTTAGGAACGTCTCTGTTCTTCTCAACTCACCGGATCGAAAATACCATCTCCATTCACCATCATAATTTCCAAGTTTATTGTAATAACCCTCCTGCTGCAAATCACCACTGGGGTAAAAAAATGTCCATTTCCCGGTTCTATTACCTTTGGTATATGTTCCCTCAGCTTTTAATGAGCCATCACCATAATACTCCTTCCATGGTCCATCTTTCTGCATCGTATCATCAATGATACCTTCCCCCATAAGGACTCCACCTCTATATATTGCACCCGCAACAACATTTCCTGATCTGTCATATTCTCTTCGTATCCCTTCAGGCTTACCGTTTCTAAAACCTGCCACAACCTTCACCTTACCATCAGAATAATAATCAGTCTTAACATTTACTTCCGCCACTTCTCTGGCATCAACCTGCAACTCTCCATTATCATATTTCTCGACACTTTGAAGATTACCTTTTTTGTCGTAACTCTTAAAATATCCATGTTTTCTACCATCACGATAAACACCATCAATATGAATCATTCCATTATCCCAAAAAAGCACCCAACGACCCTGGCGATCTCCCTTCATGTCGGTACGATTAATATCTTCGCGGCTCACAACAAAACCACTTTTATACTCTATTATTCTGATAACCAATCCATCACTATCGAAGGTTTTACTAATACCATTCTCCAACCCTGATTTAAAAAATGTCTTTGTTTTTAAATTACCATTGGAATAATAAACTGATGAATAGCCTTCTCTTACATCATTAACAAAATTCTCTTCCACGTACTCCTTATCACGATAAGTAATACGTAATCCATTCTTTTTACCCTTTTTATAATTGATTTTCAAAATAATATCACCATTTTCATTATAAAAACTCCATAATGAATCAAGCAGATAATCAATCCTGTTACCTTCTGATTTTAAAACACCTGACTCATAATAAGTTTTCCAGTATCCATCCGGTTGCCCTTCACGAAGCGTTCCTTCACTGGATATATTACCATTATCGTAATAGAAGATATTGTAACCATTTGCACTAACTTCATCATTCTGACAAAGACCACTTAATGGCAATAAAGCGAACAAAATTCCAAAAATATATAAACCTATTTTCATGCGACTCCATTAAATCAGACGTATAAAGATACAAATGTATTCCAATGAAAAATTATAGCAGCAATAAAAAATCATCAATTTCTAATACTCTAATAATAATAATAAAATTTTTGAAATAGATAAAGGTATTATTAATAGTCATGTTAATATGGTTGATAAATAAAATATGAACCTGTGAATATTTAGGTTATGAACATTAATTTTGCAGTGTGTTAATTTGTAGTTACTGATAACCAGAATTATGATATGGTTATTAACAGTTGTTAATAGTGATATTGTTCATAATTTGTATTTTGCTGATGGAGCTATTTATTGTGAATAACATCTTACTAAGTAGTGACAAGAATGGCAGTTATTAACAATTTTAGGAGTTATGAGCAGTTTCAAGGATTTATATGATTGTTATCAGAAATTAGTAACAACTTTATTTACTATTAACAGTTACTATGTTAGTAATTTTAAAATATTGATTTATAGGCTTTTAGTTTTTATTTTTAAATCATATAGTGAATGTAAAGTCTTAAAATGAAAGCAACTGGATAGAAAACGATTTTTTCATTGTATTTTTGTATTTTAAAAAGAAATTAACATCTATTGTATATGTCAGGAAAAATTCTTATTGGTAGTGACCACGGAGGCTTTTTGTTAAAAGAATACATAATCAGGCATTTGAAAGAGGCGGGATACGAATATGAGGATTATGGTTGCTATAATGAAAATAGTGTTGATTATCCGGATATTATTCATCCTCTGGCCAGGGATATAAATAATGGAAAATCTGAAATAGGCTTAATAATGTGTGGTAGCGGAAATGGTGTTGCCATGGTTGCCAATAAGTATGAGAATGTGCGCGCTGCCCTTTGTTGGGATGAGACGCAAACTTCTCTTTCGCGGATGCATAACAATGCTAATATTCTTTCACTTCCGGGGCGCTTTATAGAATTTGAGAAAGCCTGGGAAATGGTAAAGATATTTATCTCTACAGATTTTGAAGGCGGAAGGCATGAAAAAAGGGTAAATAAAATCGGTAAAATATTGAAATAGAAATGAAGGTATTTACCTCAAAAAAATATTATGACACTGTAAAAAGTGCAGTTGAAAAGGAGCATACACAAATCTTGAGGTCTGCAAATTTAACTCATCTAAAGGATACCGCACGGCAATCTTTAGAACAATTTTATGATGTTCAATTGGTAAAAGATAAGGTCTCCAATGCTCGTCTGAAAGTTCTTGAAGAGCTTGACAGATATCTTATGCAGTTTGAAAAACAATTTAAATCTAACGGTGGCAGAATATTTTGGGCTGATAGCAGCAAAGAAGCAGTGGGTAGAATTAAGCTCCTTATGGCGGAGAGTGAAGAGAGAGATGTTATGTGTTCTCAGGGAAAAATCCTTCATGAGATAGATTTTTTCTCCTCATTTAATAAGAAGAAGGATAAAATACCTGTTTCAGCGGATACAGCAGGATATATCGATAAACTTACGGGAGAGAAATTCTCGCATAATATGTGGGTTGCGATGGATAATTCTCCTGAAGATATACATGAAAAACTCCGGGAGAAATACTATCCTGAAGAGGAAGTTATCAGTGCAAAGGCTTTGTCCAGAGCATTAAAGAAAGAGCTTGTTGGAACATCAGCAACGAATACTATTCTTATAAGTGAAGCTGATTTTGTTGCTACCGATTCCGGGGCATTGTGTTTTTTTAATGATGGTTTTGATCTTATTCTTGCTTCGGCGAGAGTGAAAAAACATATCGTAGTTGTGGGAATTGACAGACTTATTCCCTCGCTTGATGACCTGGAGTCACTTCTGCCATTAAAAGCCTCCGCAGCAGGAGTGGGATGTACCTATCCTGTGGCAAATATTATTACTTCTCCGCGAAAAAAGGATGAAATTGACGGTCCTGATGAGTTGGTGGTTATTTTAGTTAATAATGGTCGCACTGATATTTTGAATAATAAGATGATACGTAAAGTATTAACATGTATTCACTGCGGAGCATGTCAGAATAATTGTCCGGTATATAACATCGCCGGAACGGCGCCTTATCAGATTACATATACCGGACCTTATGGCGTGGTAACAGCGCACAACCTTAATGGTGATAGTTCATTAAATCACCTCAATTATGCATCAACCTTATGCGGGAAGTGCAGTGAAGCCTGCCCTGTGGATATTAACCTGCATGAGATGATAATTTTTAACCGCCGTGAAGCGATAAAAAGAGATGAAATTACGCCGGAGATGAAGCGCTTTATCCGTGGTTATAAATTTATAACTGCTTCCCGCAGAAGGATGAATATGGGACCTACAGGAATAAAGAATATGGTACTGCGTAACTATATTATTGGTCATTGGGGAGCAGGACGAGCAGTGCCAAAGGTGGCATCGAAAAATTTTAGCCAGCTATATTCTGATAAATAGTAATGATGATAAATCATAAAGAGTGGTATAATTCGGAGCTAAAAAAGGCTCAGGCGCTTAAATCAAAAACCATAAAACAGCGAAAAATTGTCTCCTGGATAAGGCTTACGACCTTCATGGCAGGAGTGGTGGCGTTGTATTTTTTCGTCGCAGCAGGAAATTCCACCTTCGTGGTGATATCTGTTGTGGCTACCGTTACACTATTTTTATTTTTATTAAAATGGTTTTCCGTGCTTCGCCGAAGAAGCAATTTTTACATTGAAAGGGTAGGTATTCTTGAGAGGGAGTTAGCAGCTGTTAATGGTGATTATTCAGGCTTTGATGGTGCAAAGGAGTTTCAGGATACAGAGCATGAATACTCAGAAGATATTGATCTTTTTGGTGATGAATCCGTGTTTCAGCTTCTGAATCGTACCAGTACAGTTGGAGGTCTTGACAAGCTCTCGGGGTGGTGTATGCATCCAAAAACAGATATTCAAAAACTTAAGGAACGGCAAAATGCAGTGAAGGAGTTGTTGGGAAAACCGGAGTTCAGAGTGCTTCTGGAGACACTGGGAAGACTGGCAGGAATGGAGAAGAGTGATCTAAAAAAATTGCAGATGTGGAATAACCTGCCACACATTTTCAGTAAAAAAGTATTTTCAGTGCTGACGGTGATATTTATATCATTATCGCTGTCAGGGATAGTATTGGTTATCACTGATGTTATTCCTTTTTCTCTGTTTTTACTTTACGTGATAGTGGGGCCTCTCTTTGTCACAGGCATATTCCTGAAGCAGATAAATGTGCGGCATAATTATCTCAGTCGCTCGGCAGAGCTGTTTGGACGATATTCAGAGCTTTTTCATCTGGTATCAGCGACGGAATTTGAAAACGAGCATCTGCGAAGGCTAAAGGAGAGAGTAGGAAATGAAGATGGCGCACCCGAAGCATTGAAAAAGCTTGGACGTATTGTCGCTTCAACGGATTCCCGGCTGAATATGCTTATGGGTATTATTCTCAATGCTCTTTTTCTTTGGGATATTATTCAGATGGCACGTTTGGAGCGATGGCAGAAGAGATATGGTGATGATATCACCGAATGGTTTGATGCAGTAGCTTCATTTGATGCGCTGTGCAGCCTTTCCACTTTTGCGTATAATATGCCTCATTTTGTGATACCGGAGTTTTCTGATACGCACTCCCCGGTGATAAAAATTGAGAATGGAGGTCACCCTCTTATTCCCCATTCCGACAGAGTAGGTAACGACTTTGAGCTTAACAGCCGCGGTCAGTTTGTTATCGTGACGGGGGCCAATATGGCCGGCAAGAGTACCTTTTTGCGTACCGTTGGGGTGAATATGGTGCTTGCCATGGCGGGTACTGTTGTGTGCGCCGATAGAATGATAATGACGCCGTTACAGCTTATCACCAGCCTGAGAACTACCGATAACCTGGTACGAAATGAGTCGTATTTCTTTGCTGAATTGAAGCGTCTGAAGTGGATCATCGACAGGTTAAACAGGGGCGAGAAACTCTTTATTATTCTTGATGAAATACTAAAAGGAACGAACTCCAAAGATAAGCAGGAGGGCTCAAAGGCACTTATTGAACAGTTTGTAAGGCTTAAAGCGACAGGTATTATTGCAACACATGATATTATCCTTGGAAAGCTTTCAGAGATATATCCTAAGAATGTGGTAAACCGTTGTTTCGAGGTGTCGTTAAAAGATGACACCCTTGGTTTCGACTATAAGCTTCGCGATGGCATCTCTCAGAATATGAATGCTACTTTTCTTATGAAAAAGATGGGTATAACATTGTAATCTTGTGAATATCAGAGGTTCATGGAGATCCCAAAGCGTAAATTCACGCCTGTTTCTATCTCTTCCACGATCTCACCCTGATGTATTACCATCTTGTCATTCAGGATATTCAGTGCGTTTACATACATCGCACCCCAGGAGTTGAAGTACCATTTAATGCGTCCGTCGAGCCACATTCCGGGTTCCGTGGTCATCTGGGGGTATTCGTTGTTGAATTCGTCGTATGTGGCAGCGATAACCATCTCGGAGTTCCATTTTAGTCCCAGATCCATTTGAACTCGCCATAGGTGATTGAAATATGATCCCTGCACATTGACCAGGTGTACCGGTTGCTCGTTGATGCGGCGAATCTCTTCTGTTCCCGGGTCGCGAACCTGAGAACCGCTCCAGGAGTAATTGGCATAGATGTTAAAGCCGTCGAGGCCTATCTCGGTAAGATTTAATCTTCCGTCTAATTCGGCACCATATACCCGCGCAGTATCGATGTTCACAGCCTGATAAACACGGAAGTTATAGAAGTCGTCAATGCCAATAAACTGCATCTCAAACATATTTTTCACCATATTATAATATCCCCGAGCAGCGATGTAACTCTCTGTTCCAAAGTATCTTTCCACGGAAGCCGAAAGGTTAACGCTGTTTGCCGGCAGGATATCCGGGTTGCCACGTTGGATAACCTGTTTTTTGAGTTTTACTTTGTCAACAGGCACGGTGTAAAGGAATGAAGGCCTGGACATCTGGCGGGTTATGGCACCACGGAAAATCAGCTCTTTAGGTGTGCTGTATTTTAAATGTAGTGCCGGGTTGATGTTAAAATAACCTGAGTTGCCTTCCCCGGCGGCTGTTTCGTAGGTGTTCAGGGTTTGTTCTGCCCTTAATCCGGGAATTATCTGCAGGTTTTCCATAGCGACAACATCCATTACATACGCAGAGAGCTGTAATTCATCAATCTTGTATGATCCGTCTTCAATGGTCTCCCAAAACAGATATTCATTCGGTTTTGTATAAACCATGCGGTCGTAATCACGGTTGAGGTAGATACCCCTGATACCGGATTTAATGGTGTGTTTAAGGTTTCCGGTATTGAAATTAAGTATCATTTTTGATTCTGCAAGGGCTTCGTAGTTATTCTGTTTTTCGTCTTCGAGGCTCTCTTCGAAGTATGTCTCCTTGTCACGCAGCCGTTCTTTATATCGCGCTTCTTTGTCGTATGCAAAAAGTATGGCGCTGTTTATTTCGCCGTTTTTAATCTTCTTATCGTATCCCAGCCTTGAGTTCACCATGTTGCGGTATATATCGCTTTTGGCGGAGTCGATGCTGGTATTAAGTCCGCCTTTTGAACGGATGTTTGCGGTGGAGTACATCTCTTCAATCTCTTCATATCCAGAATACCAGGTTTCCCACTTTAATGTGGAGGTGGAGTCGGCGTAGAATTCCACATTAGCATGTAAGGAGTTGATATTAACATAAGATACTGAAGAAGACACCCCGCTTGTATCACTGTTGTATAATTTGCTAAAGGATTCGCGTTGATATGTTGATCTTCCAATCGATCCAAAGTATCCAAAGCGTTGTTTTCTATCGCCATACATAACATTAAACCCAGGTTTCATTCCGGGTTCTGTGGAGCTATAGTCCAGGGCTATGTCTGCGTGTATAAGTCTTTTTGCGGGAGTACTTTTCAGGATCATATTTACCGTTCCGGTGGTGGCGTCTGTTCCGTAGTCCACGGTGGGGTTGTAAATAACTTCTATGCGGTCGATGAGGTTGACGGGGATACGATCCACCTTGAAGTCGCGGCGATCTTCACCACCTGCCGGGTGCAGTCCGTCCACTAGAATACACTGGAACTCTTTGTCAAGGCCGGAGATTTTGACATTACGCAGTGCCGGGCTGCCATCGATGGAGATGCGGGGCAGACGTTTAAGAACCTCTCCGGCGCTTTTATTACCATAGTTGTTAATATCGCGACTGCCTACAATAATGGCGTCGGCAGCAGACTCTTTTTGATATTGAAGAGCACGTTTTAATGCTTCCCCTTCAATAACCACTTCATTGAGTAATACCGTTGTATCCTGCGTTTGTGAGAAAAGTGATAGTGCTATCCCCCAAAGCAGAGAAATAAGAAATATCTTTCGCATGGGAAGTTTTTATTTAGTAACAGGAGCTATATTAAGAGCAAATGTTCCGGGGTTTTGATCGTCGTTAAGTTGGATATGTACTTTGACCCTGCCTTCTGTCTGGTCAACTACGATGGATTTTGGGTTGTCGGAGTGACTCTTATCTTTTGCCACGAAGATTTTACCATTATCGCGCTGTGTATAAGGTGTTTCGCCATCCATTTTATAAACCGAACCTTTGATATCTGCTGTATATCCTGACTCCGGGGAGTTGTATTCCGCCCATACTATTTGCAGTGCTTCAGCTCCGGTTGCATTTACCAGGAATCCTTTTGTTTCACCAACTTCAATGGATAAATCTGTTATCCACAGATGCGCAGCATTTATCTCTGTGTATGTTATGTTTGCTGTTCCTGATTCATAAACCTTGATGCCGTAGGTTCCGATGGTTGTATTTGCAGTAACTTTTATAAGTATAGAAGATTCATCAGTAAGATTTATCTCCTGTGCTTCTGCGCCATAGCCATTATCAACATCTTCAAAATATATATCCTCGCCATTGAGTTTATAAGCTGTTACTTTGATATCTGCTGTATGGTTGTACCCGGAGCCCTGATGTTGTGATTCCGCCCATTCCACATATAGTTTTTGAGAAGTGGGTGCGTTTACACGATACCATTTTTCCTGGGAGGCCGATGTTATGGTGTCAATCTGCCAATCTGCTCCGAGGGTCATTAATATAGGTTGAACAGGAGTCGGTTCCGGATTCGGATTGTTTTCATCACAAGATGTGAAGATTATTATTATTGCCATCATAAGAATGGCGATTGCGGGTGTAAGTTTTTTCATCATATCACAATATTTATAGCGATTTGCAAAATATTTCAATTCGGCAAAGATATAAAATGTGATATATAATTAGTTATTCTTTAGGAAGATAACGATAGTAAAGATAGAGATCTACCGAGACAAGAATAGCATTGAAGGCGTAAAGCCATGTAACCCAGTCGGGATGGAATGTAAGTTTGTGAATAATACCACAAGCATATCCGATAATAATGATCATCATAAAGACCGGAGATTTTCCTACAACAACTTTTGTACGCAGCGCTTTAATGATGGAAATGGGCCAACTGGCGCCAAAACAGCAAAGCATTACTACTTCCCAAATACTCATAATATTGTGTTTTTAAGTGGCGGCAAAGATAGAAAAAAGGGAGTTCCTTAACCTGTGTTGTTAAGAAATCTCCCTCTATCATTTTCTTTATCATCAAATATTACCTCATTGTTTTAGTTTTGATGATTTCTTCAGAATTGAGTAGGATATCAATATACTGAGCTCGTTTATAAGCAAAAGGATCTTTAAGGTTTGATTTTGCAAGCTTACCACGAAAATCTTCCAATGACTTGAAGCTATGTTCATCCATCCAGTTTTCCATATCATTTTTCATAATGGTGATTTGCTGTGTTCCATGCATATAAAGAGCACTTACTACTTGAACAGCGTTGGCACCTGCGAGTAGAAGTTTTATAACGTCTTCGCCTTCATAGATACCACTGTTGGCAATGATTTGAGCATCAATATTACCATAAAGCAATCCTGCAAAACGCAGAGACAGACGATATTCGTTACCTGTGGAGAAGAGATTTGGCGTTGTCATTTCAATCTTATCGATATCAATATCCGGCTGGAAAAGCCTGTTGAAAAGCACCACTGCTTCTGCGCCATTTTCACTAAAACGCTGTATGGTACGCACCAGATTACCGTAGAAAGGACTTAGCTTCACACTAACAGGAATATCAACAATCTGTTTTACTTTTTTTAGGGTTTCCAACTGACCGTTAATGATATCTGCTTCTTTCTTATCGAAATCACCGGGTACTTCAAAGAAATTTAGCTCCAGCCCTTTTACGCCTGTATCAGCAAGTTTTTTTGCGTAATCAATCCATGAATCATCATCCAAAGCATTAAGGCTGGCGATGATAGGTAGTTTGGTGTTTTTTAGAACATATTTTAATTCATGGATATGTTCATTGGTGCCGGCGTGTTCCAGGCTGGGATAGAGTTGACCCATTTCGGCATTACGATTTGCGTACTCCTGCAGCTGGTCGGCCATCTGGATACGTTCGTAAGTGATTTGCTCCTCGAATAGCGATTTATATATTACTGCTGCTGCTCCTGCTTTTTCTAGTTTATGCAGGTATTGGATGTTTCTTGTCAGGCTATTTGCACCAATTACGATTGGGTTTGCAATAGGAATGCCCATGTAGTTTGTTGAAAGATCTGCCATATAAATTGTTTTTAAGTTCTAATAAGTATGAATAATAACAGTGATAGGATTTCAATTGTTCATTATGGCTTTATAATCATCAACTTGTAAGGATTATCTATTATTACACATAGGAATTATTATTACACAGAGTTATTATAAATATGAGTTATTCACGGAGTCACCTACAGAGTACAATGGTATAAAGTAATTAGGAAAACGCTGCGTTCCTGAAAAAATAATGCTATATATTTAACATATATAAATATTTATTTTGGAAAGTAATTACTTCGTAAATGCTTGCTAACATAACGTTACTATAGTATATAATACTTGTTTTTTTTGTATATAAATATTTTGTAGTTTTGCGAAAAATATCTATATATTATTTGTTATGAAATATCTTATCACACTAACATCAATTATTGTATTTGCAATGGTTACGCCGCAAGTTACAGCCCAAAGTGGCGGCTTCAATGTTAAAAATGTTAATGCCTCTGAAAACGTTACCGTTGGCTCGGAAAATTTTCAGAATAAGATGACAGACCGGAGCTTCACCCTGCAGCCATTGACAAACTTTCAGATTGGTGAGTTGGTTCCGGAACCTGGAATGCTAGTTTATGCTACAGAATCAGATGTAGTATTGGTATTTGATGGCGTATGGTGGAAACGTTTTGACGGGCAGAATGACAACTATTTAGACCTTCCTCCTCCCCCTCCTCCATGTGGCAGTACTTTTTATGATCAGGATGGGAACGCATTTGAGAGTGTACAAATCGGTGACCAGTGCTGGATGGCTGAAAACCTGAAATATCTTCCGAGTGTGGTTGGTCCTGCAACAGGCTCAAAAACAGATTCTTATTATTATGTATATAATTATGACGGAACAGATGTTGCTGCGGCTAAAGCTACAGCAAATTTTGGTACTTATGGAGTATTATACAACTGGCCTGCTGCTATGTCTGCCTGCCCCGATGGTTGGCACCTGCCAAGCGAAGCAGAATGGACACAATTAACAAATTTTATTGAAAGTGAAGGTCATTCCTCGTATAATGTGGGTAAGGTTTTAAGGGCAGAATCAGGTTGGGATTATTATAATGGGACAGATGATTATGGATTCACAGGCCTTCCGGGCGGCAACCGTTACGACAACCTTAGCAAATTCCAGCAGGTCGGCCAGTATGGCTACTGGTGGTCGGCTACGGGGGGGAGTGACAATAGTACAGCGTTTAGGCGCCTAATGTTCGGCAACAATGGATGGAGTGGCCTCAACAGCAATAAGGCAGGCGGGTACTCTGTCCGTTGTGTACGGAATTAAAATTGATTTTTTAAATACTGCTGCTTCGTGTTTTATGAGGTCGCTTCTGCGTTTCATTTTTGGCAATGACAGTATTATGAGAGTAAAAGTTCTAACGTGAGCTGAGAGGTCGCTTCGTCGCACTGCCAATGGCAGGGCATGAGGTCGCTTCGCTTCGCTCGCGATGACAACGCTGTTTTTTAATTATTGAGCGCTCTTTCAGAGCGCGGATGGCTGAAGCCATCGCAGGTAGAGAGCATTGAAATGGCTTTAGCCATTTTCAACGTATGGGTCGTTTGAGTGTAATTGCGAATCATACAAAGCGAAACGAAGTGTAGCGACTATGATGAAGCAATCGTTACTTCGGTTTTGTTGTTTCGATTTCATTATTACACAGAGTTTTTCATTATACAGATAAAAACCTCAAAATCAAAATATTCCTATCATAGATTCATAAAACAAATAACTCTGTGTAATAATACTATCCAACTACCACATTTATGATACGCTTCGGCACCACGATGATCTTTCTTACAGTTTTGCCTTCGAGCCATTTCTGTGCCTCTTCAGCTTCAACAACGGCTTTTTCTGTATCTTCTTTACTCATATCGACGGGCAGCGTTATCTTAAAGCGCATCTTGCCATTGAAGGAGACGGGGTATTCGAAGGTGTTCTCTATTGTGTACTCCTTTTTGAACTCCGGGAAGTCAACATATTCTATGCTGCCTTGGTGACCCAGGAGTTGCCACAGCTCCTCGGCCATATGCGAGGCGTATGGTGCCAGCAAAATCGTCAGCGGCTCCAGTATTTCGCGCTTGTTGCAGTTCAGGGCTGAGAGCTCATTAACACATATCATGTATGTTGAAACCGCAGTGTTGAAGCTAAAACGCGTGATATCGTCTTCGATTTTTTTGATGGCTTTATGCAGAGCCTTAAGCTCTTCGGGAGAAGCCTTTTCATCAGAAACAGCGAACTCATTATTGTCGTTATGGAATAGTTTCCATGTCTTTTTCAGGAAGCGGAATACTCCTTCGATACCGTTTGTATCCCAGGGCTTGTGTGCTTCCAGCGGGCCGAGGAACATCTCATATAGTCGCAGCGTGTCGGCGCCATAGTATTCCACCAGCTCGTCGGGGTTCTGAACGTTGTATTTGGATTTGGACATCTTCTCCACTTCCCAGCCACAGATATATTTTCCTTCTTCGAGGATAAATTCAGCATCCCGGTACTCTTCACGCCAGTTTTTAAATGCTTTTGTGTCGAGCACATCGTTGTGAACGAAGTCGATATCCACATGCAGTGCAGTGGTGTCGTAATCTTTCTTCAGGTTGTACGATACGAATTTTTTGGTACCTGTTACGCGATACACAAAGCTTGATCGGCCCTGAATTTTTCCTTGGTTGATAAGTTTTTTGAAGGGTTCATCTTTAGGGGCGATTCCAATATCAAAGAGAAATTTATTCCAGAATCTGGCGTATATAAGGTGCCCTGTGGCATGTTCATCTCCACCAAGGTAGAGATCCACCTGTTGCCAGTATTTGGCAGCATCTTTTGAGAAATACTCCTTGTCGTTTTGTGGATCCATATACCGGAGATAGTATCCACTGGAGCCAGCGAATCCGGGCATGGTATTGGTTTCCATGGGGTATCCCTCTTTTGTATGCCAGTTTTTGGCACGTGCCAGAGGCGGTAGTCCATCTTCGGTAGGCAGGTATTTATCCACATTGGGGAGTTCTACAGGCAGTTCCGATTCATGCACCATATATGGCATATCGTCTTTGTAATATACTGGGAAAGGCTCTCCCCAGTATCGTTGGCGGCTAAAGATAGCGTCGCGCAGGCGGAAGTTAATTTTTCCATACCCAAACTTATTATCTTCGATATGTTTTATTATTGTGGTGATAGCTTCTTTCACGTCCAGGCCTGTGATGATGCCTGAGTTAATAATTATACCCTCTTTGGAGTCGTAAGAGTCTTCCCATGTTTTGGGATCTGTGGGCTTATCGTTGTGAGCACAAACAACCTGTATGATTGGCAGTTCAAAGTGTCGTGCGAAGGCAAAATCGCGGCTATCGTGAGCCGGAACGGCCATAATGGCGCCGGTGCCGTAGCCTGAGAGTACGTAATCGGCAGTCCAGATGGGGATGTTTTTACCTGTCAGCGGGTTTATGCCATAAGCACCTGTGAAGACACCGGTAACCTTTTTTACCTCTGTCATACGCTCGCGTTCGGAGCGATTTTTTGCCCATGTAACGTAAGCATTCACCTCTTCCTTTTGTTCGGCTGTGGTGATGGAGTTGATGAGCTCATGCTCCGGTGCCAGCACCATAAATGTTGCGCCGTAGAGTGTGTCGGGGCGGGTGGTGAAGACCTCTATTATGTCGTCGTGGCCGTGGATGGCGAAGTTTACGGAGGCGCCTTCGGAGCGGCCTATCCAGTTACGTTGTACCTCTTTTATTGATTCAGACCACTGTATAGTTTCGAGGCCATCGAGCATACGTTGCGCATAGGCGGTGATTCGTAGCGACCACTGGCGCATTTTTTTGCGCTCCACGGGGTGTCCTCCACGCTCTGAGAGACCGTCTTTCACCTCGTCGTTGGCGAGTACTGTTCCCAGCTGTGGACACCAGTTCACCCAGGTATCAGATAGGTATGCCAAGCGGTAATTCATTAGCATTTCCTGCTGTGCCTTTTCATCCATGGCCTTCCATTGTTGGGCTGTAAATGGTTCTGTTTCAGTGCACGCCGCGTCAAGGCCGCTGTTGCCATTGGCCTCGAAAGCTGCTATGAGCTCTGTAACGGGGAGAGCCTTGTTTGTTTTATTATTGTACCATGATTCGAAGAGACGGATGAAAGTCCATTGTGTCCATTTATAGTATTTGGGATCACAGGTTTGCACCTCACGATCCCAGTCGTAGCTAAAACCTATCCGATCGAGTTGCTGGCGATAGCGTGCGATATTTTTCTCTGTGGTTACTGCGGGGTGTGTACCTGTTTGTATGGCATACTGTTCTGCGGGGAGGCCATATGCATCAAAACCCATAGGGTGCAGCACGTTATATCCTTTATGGCGCATGTATCGGGCGTAGATATCCGATGCAATATATCCCAGCGGATGACCCACATGGAGACCTGCTCCGGACGGGTAAGGGAACATATCGAGCACGTAAAATTTCGGCTTGTCAGATTTGTTCTCTACTTTGAAAGTCTTGGTCTCAGCCCAGAACTGTTGCCATTTCTGTTCTATTTCTCTGTGATTGTATTCCATGGTAATATTATGTGCATTATTAACAATGTGCGAATTTATAAAAAATGTGATTGGGATTTACACATAGCGGATACTACAGGTTTGGCTATCCTGACAAATATTCTATTCCGGGTAAGATATTTTAATATTAAAAGTACACTGCTTCGAAAACGGCTAATGCTTCTTTTTCCCCTATGTTAAGGCTTAGAGTATCGCCATCCAGGGAGTAGTTATCGGTTAGTTCAAATACTTTCAGGAAAGCACGTTCATCAATATCTACGTCGGGACAAGCCTTTAATGTTACTGCCATATTTTTATTAAAAGTGATACTATTTTCCTTGGTTAATTCATATTGCCCGTGGAAATGATTGCAGCCGGCAAATCCGGAGATGCTGCCATCACTTTTCAACATAAAATATTGTTCTTTTTCCTGATTATCAGCAAATTGTATGATCTTGCCATCCAATATTTTAAGCTTCCAGTATTTATTTACAATTTCATTATCATACATTTTATAAAATATGGCTAAAGGAGCTCTTTTACCAATGTTGAGCATTAGCTTTCCGCTATCAATAGTAAAATTATCTGCTGTATTCAGAATTTCTAAAACCTTGCTTTCCATATCCATTTCCGGACACACCATACGTGTCGTAGCCAATTCTTTAAACCTGATTTGACTTTCATTTGTAATGGTATAGGAACCAGTCAGGCGATTACACCCAATAAAACCGTTTATTCTATTATCTTCAGTCAGGTCGATAAAGATAGATTTGTTGCTCTTTATTTGTTTACCATCCAAAATATTGAGTTCCCATATACTATGTATAGTATTTTTATCCGTTTCGTTGATTTTATTTTCTGTTCCACAGCTTACCATAATCATTGCCAACAATAATCCTATTATATATTTCATGTTTTAATTGTTTAATTATTATTATTTAAAATTATTTTAATTTCTTATTATATTTTATGATGAATAAAAATTAATAATCCA
>CAYYSU010000041.1:0-22107 GCA_964474455.1 uncultured Bacteroidales bacterium | reverse complement strand
TTCGAACCCCTGCTACCAGGATGAAAACCTGGCGTCCTAACCCCTAGACGAACGGACCTTTCGTTTTTGGAGTTGCAAAAATAGAACAAATTTCCATACTAACAACAAAATTCGGTAATCCAACATAATTATCCTCTTAGCTCCCTTTTTCGCTCCGCGGAAAAGCACTCTGTGTAACTCCCAAACAAATATATGCTGAGAAACAAAATCTTAAAATCCCTCTGTTATTAAATCAAGGATAACTAAAAACACTCTGTGTAATATTTTTTTAACCATCAGTGACCCAACTATTACCCGTGCTTATGTCATGCCGTAGAATCTGCAGATACGAAAAAAGCCCCCAAAATGGAGGCTTAGAAAGTTTTTTTAAAAAAGTTTACGCTAATGCATTTACTTTTTTAGCTAGAGAAGACTTTAGGTTGGCGGCCTTATTCTTATGGATCATGCCTCTTTTAACCATCTTATCGATTACTTTATAGGTTCCCGGCAGTTGCTCGGTAGCTTCTTTTTTGTCTTCGATTAAACGAAATTTTCTAATCGCACTTCTAAGGGTGCGGCCGTAGTACTTATTGCGCAGACGTCTGGTCTTAGTTTGTCTGATTCGCTTGATTGATGATTTGTGATTAGCCATCTCTTTTTTATATCTCTTGTCGTTCTACTCTTTATTGTAGTCCGTAGGGGAATCGAACCCCTGCTACCAGGATGAAAACCTGGCGTCCTAACCCCTAGACGAACGGACCTTTTCGTTTTTGGAGTTGCAAAAATAAAACATTTTTGAATAGGTACAAAAAAAAGTATACAAAAATTGTATAATAATTATGCCTTCGCTTGTAAGTCGCTGTTAGACAGTTTCTTTTGGATCTGCCTGAAATTTAAAACCTAATCGTTTACCGGTTTTTAGATGCATATTATCTATGGTAGTGCGGATGTCTAATACAGAGACCTGCTGAACCGACTCATAGGGAGGAGTTAAAAGATCGAAATTTATGGTGTACTCCACAGCACTTTGTACGATACGCTCTGCATGTTCTTCATCAAGGAGGTCGTTTTCAAAATTATTATAGAATAATCCTAACTCACGTTTTCCTTCCAATAAGTAGTGCTTATCTTTATTAACGAAAATACGTCCAATCAAATAACCCTGATCATTCATGCGGTTGTACTTGAATGAATCGCTTAGGAAATTATAAATATTTATTATTCCACAATAGGATCTCTCTTTATCCTTTTTCAAATATGGTGTTTTGAAAACTGAATGTGCACGGGGAAATTCAAAGATATTAGTGTGCATCATAAATAACAGAATATCACCACCAAACTTTATTTCAAACTCAAAACTGCCACGATTTTTAAACACAAAAGGAATACGTTGGGTGCTATCAATACCTGATTCCTGGTACTTATAGGATATTTCCCGCGCTGTGTCCTGTAGAGTTGAGAATGCCGACAGTGTGCTGTCGTAAACGTTCTGTTTAAGCTGTCCTTTATTTTTAAGAAGAGTGAACAGGTTTGTTAATTTTTCATTCATAAGTGACAATAAATATATGTATGTTTTTGTTGCAAGCCGTGCAAAGTTAGGTTTTTTTGAGATCTATGCCTGCTAATGGCGGAGATCTTTACTCGAAGGTCACTCCCAGAGTAAAAACCTTGGAGTTGACAGATTCAATAACATCGGTGTATATGTTGTCCTCTCTTCTAACCAAATCTCTCACTCCAAAGCTCATTTTCAGCTCTACGCCAAGTTTAAACCAGTTGTTATAAAAGTCAAAACCGACACCAATGTCACCCATAATATCACTACGGTATAGCTTGATGTGTTTATTGTTAATATCATCCTTGTTCTTTTTTGCTTCCGAAGCCAGGTCGATGGAATATTTTGCTCCTGAAATAATATACGGCGAGAAGTTTTTTAATCTCATGGCCTTATATTTTATATAGAAAGGGAATTCCAGATACGTGGTAGTAACTGGTTTTTTCATTATTTCGACCCTTGAGATGTCTGGTTCTTCCAACGTAGGTGAGGATGCATAATTGAGATTCATGCTATATAAAAACACCCTCTCTCCAAACGCCAGGCTTGGAATAAACCGGAGGTCAAAATATTTTCCAATTCTTAGATTACTAATAATAGAAATGGTGAAACCCATGCGTGGAACCGATTCAAGGCCATATACCGAGCCGGATCGAAGATAAAGTGTCTGAGAGTTGGATTCACTGTATGGCGTAAGATCCGGGAATTTTTCAGTGCTAAATGGTATAACCATATCAGGCATGTTTTCCACAGTATTAATGATGAAGAACATCTGATTTAGTGAGATTTGAAAACCAAAATGATATGGCTGCATATCATATTTGGGAAGATTCGGTGGGTCAAAACCTCTCTGTGCAAACGTGGTTCCTGAAATAAAAAATAGTATCATCGTAGTGATGATAATACTTATATAGGTCTTTATTGTTGTCAAAGCTATTTGTTATGGGTTTCTAACGGCTTTTTGTGATGAATATTTTATGCTCTTAGGGTACTGCTACTTTTTTGTCTCCAAATAACGTTCAAATTCCCGAAATAACTCATCTTTATTTACAGATACAACACCGGAATACTCACATACCAGACCACCGGCAAGATTTGATAACTGTGTTGCAATAGCTGCATTTCCAGATGCGGAATATGCCAGTGCTGCAACACTTATCACTGTATCTCCGGCTCCGGAGACATCACTTATCTCACGAATTTCTGCCTTATAGTGATCAAAGATAAAATCATCTTTCTCCTTATGCTCACTATAACAGATGCCGTTTTCAGACAGAGTAACGAGCATCATATTAATCTCTTTCTCTTTCTGAAATTCAATAATGCTGCTCTTTAAAAGTGTTATGTTATCTGAAGATATTTGCTTGTTGACACCCTCAGAGAACTCCTTGAGGTTTGGTTTAAAGATGGTAGCTCCTGCGAATGTCTCGAAATTCTTTTTCTTGGGATCTACAGCAACAACAATACCTCTGGACATGCATTTGTCAATACAATGACGGATAACACGATTGGTTAGAACACCTTTATTATAGTCCTGGAGAACAACAAGAGATGGTTCTTTGATATCAATCATATAATCTATTCTCCTGATGAGCTCTTCTTCTATTTCATCTGCGATATCGTGGGTTGATTCTTCATCCACGCGCAGCATGTGGTTGTTGTTTCCAATGATTCTGAATTTCTTAGTTGTGGGACGTGAGAAATCACTTACGATACCATCAGTATTAATATTATTATTCATAAGTAACCCTGAGAGTTCTTCGCTACCACTATCGATACCTGTTACAGAGCAAAGAAATGTTTTTGCTCCTAGCGCCTGGAGGTTCATGGCTACATTGGCGGCGCCTCCGGGTCGGTTAACTCTCTCTCGTAATGAGACCACTGGAACAGGAGCTTCCGGAGAGATACGCTCAACAGTACCACTGAGATAAGCGTCGATCATAATGTCGCCTATTACCAGTACTTTTTGTCGGGCCATGCTCCGGAAGAGCTCCTCAATATTTATTTTATCCGACATAGGCTATTTAAGGTCAGCTAATGCACACTTTATACGACGGACAGCCTCTTTGAGATTGTCTTCAGATGTAGCATAGCTCAAACGGATACAATCTGGATTGCCAAAGGCAGAGCCCGGAACCAAAGCCACACATTGTGTGTCAAGGATATAAAGGCATAGGTCGTTACCGTTTTCAATCACTTTGTCGCCGTATTTCTTGCCATAATAAGATGTTGCATCAGGGAAGAGATAGAATGCTCCGTTGGGAACGTTAGTCTTCAGCCCCGGTATTTCATTGAGTAAAGACAGCAACAGGTCGCGGCGGCTGTGGAACTTAACAACCATATCTTTTAGCTCGGGCATCTGTGTGGGATCGGCATTGAAAGCTACCACGGCAGCTTTTTGTGCTATGCTGCATGTGGCAGAGGTGAACTGTCCCTGCATTTTATTACATGCCTTAGCAATGTGAACCGGTGCTGCAAGAAAGCCCAGGCGCCAGCCAGTCATGGCAAAACCTTTACTTAAGCCATTAACAACAACAACGCGGTCTTTGATATTCTCAAATTGAGCGAAAGACTCATGCTTGCCGTTGAAGATGATATGCTCATAAATCTCATCGGAGAGAACATAAATGTCAGGATATTTCGCTATTACGTCAGCAAGAGCTTTCATCTCTTCTTTGGTGTAAACAGAGCCCGTAGGGTTACATGGCGAGTTGAGCATGATGAGCTTTGTGGACGGAGTGATGGCATTTTGAAGCTGCTCTGCAGTAATTTTAAAATCATGCTCTATGCCGGCATCCACATAAACAGCTTTTCCTTCTGCTATCTTTACCATCTCAGAGTAAGAGACCCAGTAAGGAACGGGGATGATAACCTCGTCGCCGGGGTTAACCACAGCGAGCAGGGTGTTAATGAGTGCCTGCTTAGCACCTGTTGTTACCACAATTTGCTCCGGAGTATAACTCACTCCATTGTCTCTTTGTAGCTTGTGGCATATTGCCTGGCGCAGCTCTATGATGCCCGGCACAGCAGTGTAATGCGTGAAGTTATCATCAATAGCCTTCTTCGCCTCGTACTTAATAAACTCAGGAGTGTTGAAATCGGGCTCTCCGATACTTAAGTTAATGACATCTTTTCCCTGTTGTTTCAGTTCAAAGCTTTTTCTTGTCATCGCCAGAGTGGCAGATTCAGCAAGTCTGTTAATCCGTTCTGATACAGCGTTCATGATATATCTTTTTTGTTTATGTTTTATAAAAGGCAAAATTTGTTTAATTTTCAGATATTTGCAAATCTAAACCATTTATATATGAATACTATCTTTGAGATACTAAAATTTACTATCCCTTCACTAATTACCGGAGGGATAATCTACTTTCTTTTTCGTACATATCTTGATAACGTTAATAAAACGGCTTTATTAGAAATACGCCGCCAAACGCAAAAAGATCTTTTACCTATACAGCTGCAGGCATATGAGAGGCTTGTGCTATATCTGGAGCGTATCTCTGTCAACAACTTGATGGTGCGGGTCTCCCAACCTGGGATGACTGCTCGTCAGCTGCAGAGTACCTTGACGAGTACTATTCGCGATGAGTTTGAGCATAACCTTAGCCAGCAGCTATATGTTTCTGATAAAAGTTGGGAAATGGTTGTAAACGCCAAGGAAGAGCTTTTGAAGGTTATAAACCAATCGGCCTCCCCGATGAACGAAGAGGCCGATGCTACCGAGCTTGCAGCTGCGATATTTACAAATATTATAAAACTCAAACACTCCCCTGTAGGCATGGCTTTGGCGCAACTCAAAAAGGAGATGCGTGAGCGTTTCTAAGCTTTTTTCAGCGTACGTAAATCCGAACCTGTGGGCGACTGGAATACTGTCAATTCAAATTCCGGGATTACTGCCAGAATATGATCAAAGATATCTGACTGTATGCCTTCGTAGTCAACCCAGGCCTGAACCTTACTGAAAACATATATCTCCATGGGAATACCGTTGTCGCCGGGTTGCAACTGCCTGACAATGAATGTCATATCCTCGCTGATAACAGGAAGGTTGTTGAGGTATCTTTCCAGATAAGCTCTAAAAACGCCAAGGTTGGTTTGCCTGCGACCATTAACAACAACACTGTTGTCGATATTGTGTTTCGAGTTATATTCCTTTAGCTCTTTCTGCTTTTCATTGATAAAATCCGAGATAAGTTGAATATTACTGAATTTATCCAACATCTCCTGTGTACAGAACTTAACACTCTGCATATCGATGTTGATGGAGCGTTTTATCCTTCTTCCGCCACTCTCTTGCATGCCGCGCCAGTTCTGAAACGATTCGGAGATGAGTGAGTATGTGGGAATAGTAGAGATTGTTTTGTCCCAGTTTTGAACCTTTACTGTAGTCAGAGAGATATCTATTACATCACCATCTGCGTTATGGGCGGGCATCGAAATCCAGTCGCCAATACGCAGCATATCATTGCTGGAGAGCTGCACCGAGCCCACAAGTCCCATAATCGGATCCTTGAAAACCAATAACAATACCGCTGACAAAGCTCCTAATCCAACGAAGATAGAACCGGGGTTTTTGCCTATTAGTATTGCTACAATGCATATTGCAGTAATAAACCACACAATAATTCTGATAAATAGCAAATATCCCTTAATGGGTTTATGCTTTGAAGATTCGTAGGTTTCATAAATTTTATTTATGGATAGAAGAATCGACGAAATCATCAATGCTATTATTATCCATATATATATGTTAATGGCTCCCTGCAATACCCTGGTAAGAACTGCATATTCGCTTAATACTAGTGGTATGCTGCCAAGAAGTATGAAGGCGGGGACAAAAAATGCAAGACGACTGAACACTTTCTCTTTTGCCATGATATCATCCCAGTCGGTCTTTGTACGTTTCGTAAATTTGTGGATAACCGCAGTGATGACTTTTTTTGCTATGAAAAAAGCTATAATACTGACAATGATGAGGATAGTTAATCCTGCGATATCTTTTATTATTATAGCAATATTCTCTGCCATACCCCATTTTATGAGGGCTTTATAAATTAACTCTTCAAATCTGAAATACATATTTTTAATATTTTTGAATTAATTATTTACAGGAGCAAACATAGGATCCCATGGTGGAAGTAGTGTTGGCGTGGTTTCAAGAATATCAAGAACATCCTTGTGGATATATTTTTTGTTTATTACAACACGAAACATATACTCATCAAACCATTCATCAGTCATAATGAGATGACCTTTATATCCGCTGGACTCACCCCATGAGTTTTCCAGTAGCCATTTCTGAGGGTTCTCTTTTTTGTCAAGATCCACCGCCACCAGCGTCATGCCGTGCGACGACCCGCTTTCGAAAGTAATAACGCGCTGCCTCTTGTCCATTCCAAACTCTACACCCAGCAGACTCTCGTAATCATAGTTGTTAATATCGAGATATCCATTTTCGCTGTCGAGCTGTTTGCCCACATCACAGGAGAAATACATCGCCTCATTGTCTTTGATGCTTTCGACAGCAAATTTTTTGATGGTTTCATTTGGTAGATTGATAAAGAGCCAGTTAACGCCTTCCCATGAGTTACGATCGTAATCAATTTCATATAACGCACTATACGGACGGGAGGGATCATTCATAAGCATTACATATTCATTGAGATCTACACCGACGAACTCTTTGTAAAACGACAGCGGCGTATATATCTTTTCTTCAGAGATTTTGCCATCAGCATCTTTGTATCGCCAGGAAAATTCTACGGGAGGTTCGCCGAGAGTAACAGCCAGCATATTATAAATATCCCATAGCATGTTCTCTTTCTCTGCTCTGATAACTCTTAGACTTTTGCCTTCTTCATGCATGGTTCGCAGAATGAGAGCGTCTTCACGAAGCTTGCGACGGATAAGACGGCTGATCATTGAGGTGTGTTCGCTGGCATATGTCTCAGGCATTGCATCCGCAGGAACAACACCATACTTCTCGGCAAGATTGACATACCCACTCCAAACACCACCATCGCCGATAGCATTTTTTAGTAGCCATTCCACTTTACGATCTTCCATAGGAAGGTCGCGGTTTTCAATGATTCCTTCAAGAAAAAGATTTGACTTCTCCAACTGATCATAGAAGAAATTGTAATTATGACTAAATTCAAAATTGCTTAGATTATATTTTTCAATCACTTTTGGACGCATCACGTTGAGAGAAGCGAAGAGCCAGCATCTACCTGTACTTTTCTGATTCGTGACACCTTTGGATTCTACTCTGTGCGAGAAAAAAGTATCTACTTTGCCTTTATTACCCTTATTTACTGCAAGTTTTTTAATGTCATTTTGAAACATGGCATTGGTAACAGCCCTTTTTTCAGGAGTGAGCTCATAGGCGTTATTAAATTTTTTCAGCATTTGGGGTGTGATAGAACCCTCCTTTTGCGAAAAAATGCTACCAGTAATAATTATTGAAAGTAGCATTGTTAGTAATAAATGTTTTTTCATGGTATTCTATTTGGAGCAAAAGTAAGAAATCTGTTTTACTCCATGGCAAAGTATTTTGTGCTAATTTTTATGTATGGAGATAAAAAAAACTGCTCAATACCGAGGTAATGAGCAGTTTGAATATTATATGGATATATTATTGCTGTACTTTCACAGTAATAATGATGTGTCCCGGAGTACCAAGGCCACTGCCCACTTTGATCTCTTCGATCTTAATAAGACCCATTTTTCCTTCTTCGGTAATAAATCCTAATACCTCAGCAGCAACATCATCATCAAGTCTGTTGATCTTTGGTAAGTCAGCGCCTGTGGCAAGTTCAATTACCTGAGTATCATTGTCAGCAGGGATAGCATCAAACTCTTCAGGTGTTACAGTTGTCTCTTTGAAGGTAGTACCATTTCTTGTTTCCCAGTTTTCAATGCTGGAATATACCTGAACTGCTGTTTCATCACTAGGAGAACATATAGTGGCACGATTTGTAGCACCATAGTAATAGACAAAATCTATCTTGTTGCTATTTTCACTTGCCTCGGCTAGAGTATAAGTTGTTCCATCAATAGAAGCAAAAGAGCTACCGATTGTATTATCCTGGTCGCCAAGTTTTATGTTTTCCCATACGTTGATAGGCGCATAAGTGATCTCTGTGGTTACGTCAAGAGAAACTTCAGCAGTCTCGCCATCAGCATCAGTAATAGTGAAGATAAATGTCTCTGTTCCCTCAACAGGGTATGCGGACACCTCGAAGTTTATGGAGAATGTGTTTACGTTAATAACAGTGTCCCATTCAATAGTTTGGTCTTGTGTGAGGTTTACAAAATGGCGAACCAGTGTAAGCTTAGCTAGTGCTGATCCACTGTTCTCGTTTGCATCAGCATTGATGCCAAATAATAATTGTGTGTTAGCTTCTACAGTAACATCTGTAGAGGTGAAATCAGCACCTGTTTCAAAGCTGATTGTTGGTTTTACTTCTACTGGATCCGGATCCTGACATCCTGTAAAGAGCAATGTCGATCCTACTACAAGGGTCATGAGAATTAAAGCAAATTTTTTCATTTGGTAATAATTTTAATTAAAATTTATAGTTTTAGTTTACTTACATAACAGAAAAAATGATCAAATGTTGTATCTATGCATTAAATATAAAAAATAGTTCTTTTTTTCTGTTTTTTGTTAATAGATTCAATAATTTTGATGCAAAATTACACATTTTTCTAATAAGAAAATCAGTGAATGTTAAACCCATAAAAAATGATTGATTTGGTAACTACAGCTAACGTCGGAAACAAAGGCAAAGGCATACGTTCGGATTGTTTTGTGCGCCTGGAGCTCACTAACTCCGGGGGCCTGAAAATAGACCTTAAAAGTAAGGTGCAGGTGCTCTTTGGTAAAAGCATCCTCAAAGAGGTAAAGGAAATTCTGGAGTTTTTTGAGGTGGAAAATGCTCAGGTAGATATTGAAGATACCGGTGCTTTACCATTTGTTATTGCTGCACGTATGGAGGCAGCAATAAAAATGGTGAAAGAGACCCACAAAGAGTATCTCAGGCCTGTTTTGCAACAGAATGTTTATCAAACAGAAAAAGAGAGACGTCGTTTCTCCCGTTTATACCTTCCCGGTAATATGCCACGCCTTTTTATTAACGCAGGCATCCATCGCCCCGATGGTATAATTCTCGACCTGGAAGATGCTGTGGCTCCGGATAGAAAACATGAAGCCAGATATATGGTAAGAAATGCTCTTCGCCAATGTGATTTCTATGGCGCAGAGAGAATGGTGCGTATTAATCAGGTGCCTGAAGGCCTGGAAGACCTTAAGTATGTAATACCACATAATGTGAACCTGTTGCTGGTGCCCAAGTGTGAATCAGCAGAACAGATCAGTATGGTGAATGCTGGGATCGAAAAAATTAAAAATATACAGGGCATAAAAGGTGATGTCTGGTTAATGCCCATTATAGAAAGTGCTATGGGCGTAGAGAAAGCTTTTGAGATAGCTGTGGAACCCAATGTTGTTGCTATGGCAATCGGTTTGGAAGATTTTACCGCCGACTTGGGCACACGCCGCACAGAAGAAGGACAGGAGTCTTTCTATGCCCGCTCCCGTGTTGTGAATGCTGCTAAAGCTGCCGGCATCCAAGCCATCGACTCGGTGTACTCTGATGTCTCCAATATGGAAGGCCTTCGTCAAAATGTACTCAGATCAAAAGCTCTGGGTTTCGACGGGATGGGATGTATACACCCACGACAGATTGAGGTCATAAACACAACTTTTGCTCCCGATGCTCCCGCCATAGAGAAAGCTAAAAAAATTGTAATAGCTTTCGATGAAGCAACAGCAAAAGGGCTCGGCGTTGTGGCGCTGGGATCAAAAATGATCGACCCGCCGGTGGTGAAACGTGCGCAGCGTACCATCGAAATGGCACTGAATATGGGATTATTAGCTAACACCTGGAAAGAAGATTATTATGAAGAAATACGATAAACTGGTAAAAAATGCTGTGGGACGTATCGTGCCCACTGAAGTTAACGGAATACCCATGGAACCTTTTAAAGGCGTGGGAAAACATCGCCCGACAGGGAGTAAATTTGCACCCTCCATCCCTACATGTATCGATTATCCCGATGATGGTAATAAGGTTGTGGAATCTCTGGCCGTGGCACTGGAGAAATGTGGCCTTAAAGACGGAATGACAATAAGTACTCACCATCACCTGCGGAATGGCGACCTTATCAATAATGAGGTTTTTCATGAAGCTCATAAAAAGGGTGTGAAGGATCTGGTGTGGCTTCCCTCAGCTTCTTTTCCGTGTAATGAAGAACTATTGCCCTATCTGGAAGATGGTACCATAAATCGTATCGAAGGTAGTATGAATGGCCCGCTGGGGAAATTCTGCTCTGAAGGAAAAATGAAAGGTACTGCCGTGCTTCGTTCCCATGGCGGGCGTGTGCAGGCGATTCAAGATGGCGAAGTGAAGATCGATATCGCCGTCCTCGTGGCACCTACCGCCGACGCCTTTGGTAACGCCAAAGCTACAGGTGGAAAATCAGCATGCGGGGTGCTCGGGTATGGTTATGTGGATCATCTCTTTGCAGAAAAAGTGATCGTGGTTACAGATAACCTGATTGAATTTCCGTGTTATCCTATGGAGCTATATGGTAACTATGTCGATTATGTTGTCGTAGTAGATAAAATTGGTATCCCCGAGAAAATTATCTCCGGAACAACGCGCATTACAAAAAGCCCCGATCGCCTCTACCTTGCCGAAATGACAGCAAAAATGATGGAGGTGACAGGCATGCTTCATGATGGTTGTTTTATGCAGGCAGGCGCCGGAGGAACATCGCTGGCTATTGGTTGGTACGCTCAGAAAATCCTTAAAGAAAAAGGCTGGAAATGTCGCCTGGGTTTTGGCGGCTCCACAGGGTATATGGTGAATATGATGGAAGAGGGACAGATGGAGTATATCCTCGATGCACAGGCCTTCGACCTCGACGCCATCGCTTCCATAGAAAATAACCCTAACCATATCCAGTATCCAGTATTTAATGCTTATAACTACCACTCAAAAGGTAACCTCACCACTATGATGGATATCATGATCCTGGGCGCTACCGAGGTGGATGTGAACTTTAATGGTAACGTGGTAACGCACTCCGACGGACTGCTGCTTCATGGTATCGGCGGATGGCAAAACTGCCTGCACGCGAAAAACGTAATCCTGCCCATTCCGCTGTTCCGCGACAGAATGCCGGTAATAAAGGATGAGGTGACTACCATTACAGGCCCCGGATCGATGGTCGACGTGGTGGTGACAGAGCGCGGTATGGCTGTGAACCCTAAACGTACCGACCTAATAGAGAAAATTAAAGAGGCAGGACTGCCACTAAAGACCATGGAAGAGCTGAAAGCAGAAGCCGAAGCAATATGTGGTGTCCCCGACAAACCAGACCTCGACGACGAAATCGTGGCCGTAATAAAATGGGTCGACGGAACAATCATCGACGCAGTACGCAAAGTAAAATCATAAAATAATATTTCTTTACTTGATGTAGAGATGCACCACCGTGCATCTCTACATCTTTAAACCTATGGAAAGACTCAAATCACTCTTCAGAACTTTTTATGGTACAGAACCGGAGACAATCATTAAACTCCCCGGCGCGGGTTCCAACAGGCAATATTTTCGTATCCATGGTAAAAGAAAAACTGTGATTGGTGCTATTGGTGACCAGCAGGAGGAGAACAAGGCCTTTATATCATACACAATAGCTTTTATGAAAAAGGGATTGCCGGTGCCACAGCTTATCACTGTTAATGAGGATGACACCGCTTATCTCCTGGAGGATTTGGGCGATAAATCGCTTGCGGATATTCTTTTTAAAGAAAGTGAATATGCTGAAAATGGTGATGTTATTAGGTATTTGAAAATGGCTTTGAGTGATTTATCTGATTTTCAAACTATAGGTCATGCGGATCTGGGTTATTCGGTGGTCTTCCCGACAGATAGCTTTGACCGTCAGGCCATAATGTGGGATCTGAACTATTTTAAATACTGCTTCCTGAAACCGGCAGATATCCCTTTCAGAGAGGAGTTGCTGGAGAAGGATTTTTTTTCCCTCTGCGGAGAAATTGAGGCTTTGCCATCAAATTTTTTCATGTATCGTGATTTTCAATCCAGAAATATCATGATTAAAGATGATGAGCTTCGGTATATCGACTATCAGGGTGGAAGAAAAGGTCCCCGCGCTTATGATGTGGTGTCGTTGCTGTATCAGGCCAGAGCAGATATCCCGCAAAAGGTCCGCGATATGTTGCTCGATTACTATATTGAGATAAATGACGGTGCTACTGGTCAGAGTGAAGAGCATTTCCGTTACGGATACTATAGAGTTGTTCTGCTGCGGACGCTTCAGGTGCTGGGAGCTTATGGCTTCCGGGGGCTGGTGGAGTCGAAGCTGCATTTTGTTAAAAGCATCCCTTTTGCGGTAAATAACTTACGTACTATCCTGGAAAAAAATGAGCTGTGGGGCTCTTTGCCACATCTGCAAAAGGTCTGCGAATACATAGCGTCCGACAAACGCTTCCTGCCTGATACCAACAAACAGGGACTGACGGTTCATCTGTGCAGCTTCTCATATAAAAATGGCTATCCTGTGGATCCCGGTCTCAACGGTGGTGGATTCGCTTTCGATTGCCGTGCCCTGCCTAATCCCGGAAGGCTGCCGGAGTATAAACACCTTACCGGAATGGACCAACCGGTGATAGAATACCTTCAACGATACAACGAGGTTACCGCATTCGTGGAAGATGCATGGAGCCTCGTGGCACAAGCCATAGATAACTATATAGACAGGGGGTTTAATAACATCTCTGTGGCTTTTGGATGTACCGGCGGACAGCATCGCTCAGTATATTGCGCCGAACAACTGAAGAAGAGAATCAACGAGATGTATGATGTTAACATGAATTTTTACCATCGGGAACAATAAAACATCATTTTTGTTATTATCTCTACACGTATGAAGCTATGAGTAAAGAGATGTGCAAGAGGGATAAGAAAGACCGCAAAGTGAGTAATCCCAAATATAGATGTAAAAAATGCAAGATGCAGGCAGGTAAGAAAAAACTACTCTGCAAACCAGAAAAACTTTAACGCTTTCACGTCTTCCCTGCTACACTATTATTACCTTTGTATCTAAATGATTGATATATGAAGGTATTCATCCCCGCCGCAGGAAAAGGAACCCGCCTGGGAGCATTCACAGAAAATATGCCTAAAGCACTGGTGGACGTTGCCGGTAAGCCAATGCTGTACCATCTTGTGAAACGACTGAAAGAGTACGGATTTAATGAGTTTGTAATTAATGTTCATCACTTTGCCGACATCGTTGAAGAGTACCTGCGAAAGCATGATAACTTTAATGTGAATGTTACTATTGCAGATGAAAGAGACCAACTGCTGAATACAGGAGGCGGATTGGTTAACGCTGCAAAATATTTTCATGGTGAAGAGCCCTTTTTAGTGCATAATGTGGATGTGCTCACAAATCTCGATCTAAAGAGTTTTTATGATTCTCATATTAAAGATAATAATGATATCTCTCTTATTGTAATGCATCGTAAGACTTCACGTTACCTTCTTTTTAATGATGAGATGCTTTTGCGCGGATGGGAAAACAGAACCACGGGAGAGCAGATATTATTTGATAAAACCGGGGAGCTTTCTCCCCTGGCGTTCGGAGGAATTCATATTGTAAATCCTGCTGCCGTGGATCTTTTGCATCCCGACACAGAAATCGCCGCCTTCCCGATTATCCCCGAGTATATCCGTACCTGTGGAAAACAGAAGATACGCGGAGTCCATGAGCAGGAAATATTCTGGCTTGATATGGGAAAACCTGAGCACCTTAAAACGGCCGAATCCTATTTGTTGAACCCCGATAACTGAAAATGATATGCCCTCTTTTTTAGAAAAACTTGCCGTAAAGCTAACCACCGAACACCCCGACAACCTGCATGAGATATGTGTTGTGCTGCCAAACCGCCGCGCCAGGGTGTTCTTGAAGGATGCCCTGCAAAGAAATATTCATGAGCCGGTTTGGATGCCCAAGGTGTTCGGAATGGAGGATTTTATCGCTACATTATCAGGGAAAACTATCCTCTCGACGTTCTCTCTGCTGTTTGAACTGTTTCAGGTGCGAAAACAAATTGATAAGAGCCAGCGTACCATTGATGAATTCCTCCAATGGGGAGCTATTATGCTGGGAGATTTTAATGAAATCGACCTGTATAAAATTGATGCCGACGTGCTTTTTGATAACCTCTCCGATGCGAAAGCAATAGAAAAATGGCATCCCGGAGAGGAACTTTCTGATATGGAGAAAAATTATCTCAGGTTCTTCTCATCATTAAAAACATATTACCACGCATTGAACGATCGGCTGGAAGAGAAGAATGAAGCGTATCAGGGCGCTGCATTTCGTTTTGTGGCGGAAAATATTGAAAAACTATCGGCAGATATGCCGTGGAAAAAAGTTCTCTTTGCTGGATTCAACGCATTAAGCAATACCGAGAAGCGTATCATATCCTGCCTGGAAAAAATGGGTCGGGCCGAATCCCTTTTCGATGCCGACAGCTATTACCTGGATGACGAGAAGCAGGAGGCAGGAATATTTCTGCGAAAGCTGAAAGAGAGATATGCTAAATCCGGGTTTAACTGGATTTCAGAAGGCTTTTCACAGCCAAAAAACATTAATATTGTTCGTGCTGCCGGCAAAATCACCATGGCAAAGGCCGTGACCAGGATTCTGGAAGAGATTCCGTCCGACGACAGGCCTGCCGATACCGCCCTGGTGCTGGTGGATGAAGATTTGCTGATACCTGTAATAAGCGCCATACCTGAAAAAGCAGGGAAGTATAATGTGACCATGGGGTATGCTTTTGCCGATACTGCAGCGGCAGAGCTCATTGTGGCGCTGCTGGAACTATATGCCAATGCGGAGCATAACAGGCTCTCACATAACCGCGATACATATTTCTACAGATACCTCGTTAATGTTCTGCAGCATCCATACATAAATCATCTGGTGGGATTTGATGATGCAGGAATACGTTCGGTCATAGATATGGTGGTTAAAAGAAACAGAGTGATGTATTCGTGCTACGAACTGCAGGAATTGTATGACGGGAGTGATGTGGCGCTGGATATGATTCCTGGCGAAGCGCCCACAACGCCACAGGATACCATTAACAAAATATTGACCGTTTTTAATGCCATTCATAATGCTCTGTATGAAGGCGGACTTGATGACGGAAGCAAGAAGTTTGAATATGAATTTGTGTGCCAGGGGATTCTGTTTCTTAATAAAATGAACGAACTGGCGGTGGAGTTTGATGATATAGAAAATATCAGAATACTCAAGGTCGTAGCGACGCAGATGATACGTGAAGTATCCGTGCCATTTGTCGGGGAGCCGCTCTCAGGACTGCAGGTGATGGGAATGTTGGAAACGCGGACACTGGATTTTAAAAATGTTATTATGCTGTCGGTGAACGAGGGAACTCTCCCCAAAGCCAAAAGCTATAACTCATTGATACCTTATGATCTGCGAAAGAGCTTTGGAATACCTTCTTATCGTGAAAAGAATGCTGTATTCGCATATCATTTTTACCGGCTGCTTCAACAGGCTGAGAACGTATGGTGTCTGTATGATACGCAATCCGAAAAGATGGGAAAAGGTGAGCCCAGTAGATTCTTACTCCAGCTGCAACAAGAACTTCCTGAGTATAACCCCAATATTGATATTGATGTTTTTGATGTGCAGGATGCTGATATCCCCAAAGTGGGAGAGGGACTTCTGCGGGTTGAAAAAACCGGTGGGGTATTAGAGTCATTGCATGCGCTATCTCAAAAGGGATTATCACCCACAGCGCTCAACACATATAAAAACTGTCAGGTGAAGTTTTTCCTCTCCCATGTTATGAGAATAGGGGAGATCGAAGAGGTGGAGGAATCGGTGGACGCCAGAATATTCGGTAATGTTGTGCATAAAGCCCTGGAGAAGCTTTACTCCCCGTATAAAAATATTGCCCTGACAGTGACTGATTGTGACTCCATGGCTGCCAAAGCCCGTGAGATGCTGGAGATTTCTTTTGAAAATGAGTATGAGGGTTCTGTTGATGAAGGTCATAACCTTTTGGCATTCAAAGCCGGACTTTCGTATATCCATCGAATGTTGAAATATGAGAAACAGCGTGTCGAACAAGGTGATGAGATTATTGTGACTTATCTCGAAGAAAACCTCAGGGTAGAGCGGAAGATAAATCTTGATAATGGCGATGATGTGTTTGTCCTCTTTAGAGGTTTCGCAGACAGGGTAGAGCAGTGGAATAAGGTGGTTTCTGTTATCGATTATAAAACCGGCAGGGTCGATTCTACTCAAAAGAAGTTTAGTCCTCAGCTTGTAATCGACGATATAAAAGGGAAATATAAAATTGAGTTTCAGTTGCTAATGTACAGTTGGCTCTATTCCACGCAGTTTGCGAGTACCAGTGTGCCTCAATCCGGCGCCTGGGCACTACGATATGTCAAGGATCCCATAAAAATGGTCAAGCTTGATGAAAATGACGATCCTGCAGAGGTGATGCAGCTCTTTGGGGAGTATCTGGAAAATCTTATGAGAGAGATTTTTGATACAGAGACTCCATTTAGTCGTACTGATGACTCAAGTCATTGTAAGTATTGTCCCTATGCAGCCTCCATCTGTCTGCGCTAGTTACTCTTTAATGATGATAGACTCATAGATATACAGCTCGGCATTTCTCCATCCGTCCCATCCTATCTTTGCCTTGTCGTGGCTGAGGTGCCCCAGCATCTGCTCCAGATCCCAGCCGGCTTCTGTTGCCACCTGAGGTAAGAATGTGCCGCTATTAAAGCCCCGTTTGAGATATACGCCGTGTTTCCCCAAAACAATATCATCGATACTATCTATTTTTTGCATCGGAGTGAGAATGGAAATCTCGATGTTAATATCGTCAAGCTCATCTATGGTGAGAGGCTCAAAACGTGTGTCGTGAAGAGCCGCCGATACTGCCATCTCTTCCACAACTTGCCATAGCTTTTGGGAATCCCCGAAGCGACCAATACATCCCCGCAACTCACCGCTGTTTCGCAGTGTGACAAAGGCACCACATTTTTTATTCAACGTGGGGGATGTGGAGGGTTTTCTAATTTTTTCCCCGCATGTGAGTGCGTTTTCTATCACATTGCGGGCAAAGCCCAACAGCTCTTTCTCCTCTTCTTTGGTAATTACAAATCCTATCTCTTTATTTGATAATGACATGGCATGATAGCCCACAACGCCCTTTTTGTCGCCGTATGCGGGGTGGTCGCCGGAGTTGGTGTAAGCAATGTGAGAGTATTTCATGGCGGGGTGGTTGGCAGAGAGATACATCAGAGTGAGAATACTAGTCCACCCGCACGTTGAGGTAGCAAGCTTCTCCACTCCTTCATCGGCATGCCTTTGTAGGGTTCTTAGAAATACTTCCGGGTCGCCGGTGAGAATGCTATTGGCCGTTTCATTATCAACACGGTAGGCATCTTCATAGGCCGGGTAGTGACTGAAATCACTGCTTATTACGAAGAGATTGTCGTTGGTGAACCATGGCCTTAATGCTTCTGCTACTCTTCTGCAATCCCGTACATCCTGTGAAGTGATAACTATTGGGACTATTGGAGGTTGATTGTTTTTGTATAGGTATTGAATAAATGGTAACTGCACCTCCAGGGAGTGCTCTCTGTCGTGTGCATCTTCGTGATATCTGAAGAGCTCTTTTTGCCCTGATAAAGATTCTGTTAGCCGACGGTCAGTGGCTACAACTCCCAGCGGTGTTTTATAATCACCTCTGCTAAATATTGATGCACCCGGATGGGATGTATAATGACTTGAAGCGATAAGAAAAATTCGTTGATATTTTTTTTTGAGATCTATCGCGGCAAAAGCTTTTGCTGCTGTTGCTCCCGAAAAAACATATCCTGCATGTGGCACAATAATGGCGCGCAGATCAGAGTTGGGAGTTCTATCTGCATTCTCAAAACACTCCTCCAGATCTTTTATGAGCTGACCTGCATCATCACTGTAAAATCGCCCCGCTGCGATTGCTTTTCTGTTACAAGGGTTCTCCTGCCCCAATGACTCTGACATATTAATTATTCCCATGAGTAATAAAATTATCCCGGCGTATGTTGGCAAGGTGTTCATAGGTGCAAATATACAATCTGTTTGGCAGTTTTGGGCATAAAAAAACTCCCTACATGTGAATGCCGGGAGTAATAAATATTTTTAGTGTTGTTATTTTGTTGTAAAAAATGTCGGATTAAACTCCAGTTGAATCCACCCAAAATGTGGAAATTCACTAGTCCCCGGAGTAACGTTCTTAAGCTTTTCCATCGATTCAGTCTGCAACATAAAGCTGTAACCTATCTTCAGGTTAACCTGCTGGATTAATTTATGCGAAAAAACCAAATCTACTTCCGACCCCAATGCTTTATCTACTCTATCACCTGATTTTAGGTACTCCTGGTCAAGCATAAAATTGTGGTATGTGGCCTGTATCTTGTTCTTCTTCTTGTTAAAACCATATTCAGCGCGAACTATCAGGTCGTTGATACCTGCACCATGATTTGACGGAAGTGCAAAATAATCCATAAAACCGAGATATTTGTGCCCGGGCCCGGTGATAGCGTTAAATGTATTATCCTCTCCAGAGGTGTTTGTTGGATCATAGTTGCTTCCGGAGTAGTGATCATACCCAACAAAAAGTGTCATTCCACTAACAGGAATGACGGAAGCCATCACATTATAGAAGTTTGCATTGATGTCCTGCTCTTTATTGTTTTTGCCCGTTTGGTAGTAGAAAGCACCTTCTATACCAATTATTCCTTTTTTGAATTTTACATAAGGCCCTACTGTGGTGCGATAAAGGATCTCCTGTGGATAGTAGATGGTATTTCCTTCGAGATCTGTTCCGTCGGCTTTCTGATGACCATCATAAACAGTGATGAGAGAGATGCTTAGTGTCTCATCCATGAGCTTCTGGTTGAGCCACAGATGCGTCATATTCTTGTACTGCTTGGTGCGAAGAGAGTAGTTTGTTCCAAATGGATTCGCTTCGGCGCTGGCATCATTATTAATTGCAAACCCTGCGACGGCAGTAAAACCATTTTTCGTGTACTTCAGCCGCGCTGCATCATGAGTCTCACCCCATGTTCTCCAGTCCCCATTACAGAAAAGGCGTACATCATCATAAGCAATCTCCTGACGCCCCACCTGGATATTCAGTTCATCTGTGAAGTTATAGATGCCATATCCTTCATACAATCCAACACCCATATTATCAGTCTTCCACTTATCCTCGCCCCATATTCTGGCATCCTGTATTGATGCTTTAATGCTGAATTTTTCCGTTTTATAGTCAAATGTAAGCCTGCTCCGCTGTGCTACAAGGAAGTAGTCATAGCTGATAGCAGTTGGAAGGGTTTTATATCCATCGCGGTACTCCATCCTGTTTCTGAACTGTCCGCTAAGGGTGAACTGTGCTTGTACTTCAAAGATTCCTGAAAGTAGCAGCACTACTACTGATATGTATTTTATGTATTTCATCATTTTTTATTTTGTATAAAATTCCTTTCAAATGCACTTTTAACAACCACCGGCTCCGGCAGCGACTACTTCTGGCTGTTCAATAGTAGCGTCTTCTTTAACAAACTCATATCCTAAAATTTTCTTCTTACTGAAGGCATGATACAATTTGGCATCACGTTCTTTCATAACAGTATTCATGAATCCGTTAGCACCATAAAGGAGTGATTTTGCTTCATAACCGATGACGTTAAGATATGCTGTTACAAAAGCACTGTGCTGGCCTGTGAAACAATATGGTACGACGATTTTGTCGGTGGGAAGGGTGCTCAGATAGGTAGCGCGGGCTAGTGATTTCTTCGGCTGATACTGAATGGCGCCGGGAATGTGTCCTTTGTCATAAAGTGCCTCAGGCCAATAGTTTATGATGTAGTAAGGTGTGTTATCAGTAAAAACATCATCGGATTTTACAGTGTACTTCATGAAACCGTCATTTAGTAGTTTTACAGCACGCTCACGAACAATGGAATATCCGTCAGTTTTTGTTGTCATAACAACAGGGTATGGCGAAACAGAGGCTTTGGGATTAGCAGATGTCTCTAGTTTGTCAGCATACTTGTTGGAGATGTTTTTGAGCCACTTTGCCTCAGCAAAACTTTCATCCCAGGAGCTCATACCCCATTTCATAGCATATACATTATTGTACCCCAGCATTCGTAATAATGCTGTGGCAAAACTTGCCGACTGCCCCGTTTGACATACAATAACGATCTTGGAAAAGCTTGGAGGATCAATGATGTTTTCAAAATGGTTTATTAATTCTGCCATCTTCACGTTCTTCGCCCCGTCGATATGTCCTCTGTCGAAATCTGCTTCCATGCGTATATCAATGATGTTGTATGCCGTCATGTTTTCATAAACCTCTGAAGGCTCTATCATTGTTGGTACTATCCTGTTATTTATGAGATCACCGGAATTCTCAATGTAGGTGATTAGGGTTTCAAACTGATTTGTAGCAGGATTTTCTACTTTTACAGCCTGATCGTCGATCTTTTTGTTGCTGCCACCACAACTGCCAAGTGTCAAGGTTGCTGCCAAAAGAATACTGAGTAATAGCCATGTAATATTTTTCATGCTGAATGATTTTGTTGTTAAATGGATATATGTAAATATTTATATATGTTATAATAATTAAAAAGCAGTTAACGTGATACTCATAAAAAAACGAGGTCATTATTAACTGCTTTATAAACCAATTTATGCTAAAAAAGTTCAACAACCGCCCTCGGCCTGAGATGTTTGCTTCATTATGGGCTTAGGAGGTGGTGCTGGGGCGCCTTTCTTTGAGAAGTGTTTTTTATAATCGTATTTCGCTTTTTCTTCAAAGTAACTATTATACATTGGCCTGTATGTTTTGATAATATTATTTCTTGCAAGCTCATATCCACCTGCCAGAATCATCAAGTCATTAAAGCCTGCATTTCTGAGACTTATCCAGCCCTGAACACCTTCGCGTTCTGTTTCGGCTACCAGTACAATAGGCTTTTCAGCATTTTTGATCCTGTTGATACATGTATTGCAAAGAATCTTTTGAACTGGCATGTTTACAGCACCTTTAATGTGATTTATCTCGAATCTGTCCTGATGCCGAAGATCAATGAACATTACCGATGGTTCTTCTTTTGCGAGCTCCTCATGGAGCTGTTGGAGAGAGAAATAGTGATTCTTTGAGTATTCAATCCGTCCATTAATCTCTCCGGGGGGTGTAATATCTGTAGATCCTGAAGTAGTAATAAATCCAAGTAATACTATCGCCAAAACCACCATAGCTGCTATACTAACGTTATTTATTTTCATAGTTGATGATATTAAGTATTAAGTTACTAATCAGTACCAAATATAGGAAATAATTTAGGTTTATGAACAGTTCTATA
>CAYYSU010000040.1:21534-23499 GCA_964474455.1 uncultured Bacteroidales bacterium | reverse complement strand
ACCCTCCTGATGCCGGTGTTGTTACCGGTGACAATAATATGTGTGAAGTAACCTGGGATACGGCATGGGTAGGATATGCTTATATTACTGCTCTCTCCGATAATGAATGCGGGGAAAGCAGATATGATAGTGATCCGATTATTGTGGATGTTAACCCGCTGCCGGAAGTAAAACCATGGGTGTCTGAATCAGTAATTTACCAAGGTGAATCGGTAAAGTTTTCTGCTGATGTATGGCGCGGCGCCGCGCCATATTCATACCACTGGGATTTTATGGATAACCCTGAATGGTTCTCTACCACTGCTGATACTACAATTGTTCCGCAAGAGGCATATCGGGAATATGAACTTTTCGTGATAGATAGCAATAATTGTGTAATGACCAGTAAGATTGGAGTAGAAATAATTATTCCGATGACTTTGCCAAATGCATTTACTCCCAATGGAGATGGGAATAATGATTTTTTTAAGGTTACTTTTAAAGATATTAAAGGTGTTCGATACCGTCTCATTATTTTTGCCCGTAATGGCCAGCAGGTTTATGTTGAAGAGGGTTCTGACTTGTCGATGATGACCGGATGGAATGGAGAGTGCAGAGGTGAAAGATGCCCTGCCGGAGTATATGTGTACTATCTCTTTTATGAAATAATGGGTTATGATGGCAGGGAAGGAGAGCAGCTGCTGAAAGGTTCTGTCACACTCATTAGATAATTAATGCAGGAAACAATGGCATAGACATCGCATCTGTTGCGATTTCCCGACTATGTTAAAGTGATAAAGAAAAAATATTACTGAAAAAGGTGAAATTCTTTTATAGAATGAAAAAATGTCTTAATTTTGCCGCTCCAAAACGGTGATTGTAGCTCAGTTGGTTAGAGCGCTGGATTGTGGTTCCAGAGGCCGCCGGTTCGAACCCGGTCTTTCACCCAAAGAGCATCTCTTAAGGGATGCTTTTTTTGTGTTCTGTAATCAGCACCAGCCATATAACATCTGAATCTCTTGGGCCCAGATTTCAGGATTTGGTGTCTCCAGAATGATCGGAATATTCCCGAAACGCTTATCCTTCATCATTCGCATGAATGTCTCAGATCCTAAAAACCCTTTTCCAATGCTTTCATGTCGATCTACGCGGCTGCCACGATCTTTTTTTGCATCATTGAGGTGTATGCCATAGAGATATTTTTTGCCGATGATTTCATCAAATTGTTTAAAGGTTTCAGCGTATCCTTCCGGTGTTACCAAGTCATACCCGGCAGCCCACGTGTGGCAGGTGTCGAGGCATACCCCGATGCGGGATTTGTCCTCTACATGATTTATTATCTCTGCGATATGAGCAAAGTCCCAGCCCAGGTTGCTACCCTGTCCTGCGGTATTCTCTATTACGGCAGTTACGCCGTTGCTGTTATCCAGCGCAATATTTATTGACTCCCCGATACGCCTGAGGCAATCCGATATCTCAATGCGTTTCAGGTGACTTCCGGGGTGGAAGTTCAACATGGTAAGTCCCAGTTGTTCACAGCGCTGCATCTCATCTATCAAAGCTGCCCGTGATTTTGCCAGCCCCTCGTGGTCAGGATGGCCAAGGTTAATAAGATAGCTGTCGTGAGGAAGGATATGATCTGGCGAGAAATTATATCTCTCACAGTTTGATTTGAACTCCGCAATGGTGTTTTCTGTGAGCGGTTTGGCCTTCCACTGGCGTTGATTTTTAGTAAACAGGGCAAAGGCTTTTGCTCCAATATTATATGCATTTATTGGTGCATTCTGCACACCTCCTGATGCTGAAACATGTGCTCCGATGTATTTTGTCATGGTTAATTTTTTTACAGTTTATTTACTCACACAGATCTCTTATTACCACTGAAGCGCAGAATAACCCGAAGAGTGCCGGCATATATGAAATCGAACCTCTTACGGATTTTTGGTTTTCTTCACCTTCCACATGTAATATGGCATCCTGGGCAGG
>CAYYSU010000040.1:19372-21434 GCA_964474455.1 uncultured Bacteroidales bacterium | reverse complement strand
TTACGGATTTTTGGTTTTCTTCACCTTCCACATGTAATATGGCATCCTGGGCAGGCTTTTCCGACGAAAACACCACTTGAAAGCCTGTTCTTACCCCCAGGCGGTGCAGGCGTTTGCGGAAATAAAAAGCCAGCTTGTCGTTAAAAGAATCCTTTACATCGCTGATGGTGAGTTTTGTAGGATCTGTCCGGCCTCCTGCACCCATGGAGCATACAATAGGGATGTTCATTTTCAATGTATGGTATGCGAGAAAAACCTTTGGCGTTAGCGTATCAATTGCATCCACCACATAATCATATTTTGCCATCTCCAAAACCTCAACCATGCGGTCATCTTTTAGAAATTCGTGCAGTGCAACAACTTCAACCTCAGGATTTATGTCCCGAATACGCATTTTTATGAGTTCTGCTTTGGAGAGACCTATTGTGGATGTTAATGCCGGTAGCTGTCGGTTGATATTGGTAACACTTACTGCGTCACCATCGACAATAGTCAGCTTTCCAATCCCTGATCGCGCCAATGATTCTGTCGCATACGCTCCAACACCACCCAGGCCTACAACAAGAACATGCGATTTTTTTAGCTTTTCAAGATTCGTCTCTCCCAATAACAGGCTTGTGCGATCTGTCCAGTGTTCCATAATTTAAAGTAGCCACAAAAAATTGTTTAATGATGAGAATTAGGTGTGCGCCGCTCATTAGTTCTTATTCTCTCTTTTGAACTTTTGATTTTCTTCCAAATAGATCCCCAAAATTATCAAACTCTGTAAAATACGAGATACCTATGCCCTGAGTATATGGTGAAGCATTGTTAAGCATATCATACTCATTGGATTTATTAAAAGCTTTAAATCGAAGACGCCCGTCTTTGGTAATCTTCACTTCCACATTAACATCTCCCACAATGTTACTGGTGTTTTCGGTGTTTTCGGCATTCATAACACCAATATTACCATCAATAATCACCCTGTCGTTAAATAGCTGAGTACGCAGCGCTACCTCCACCTCTTCCTGAGTAATCTCATCTCCCGGGCGATAGTTAATACCTACGTCAAAATCCTTACTTATTTGTGAAATCCAGTTGCTGAGTTGATTCGTAAGTATGTCAAAAGAGGTGTTTCCCAATCCACCGGTAAGAGCTGTGTTGGTGTTGGAGAAGGTGAAAGAGTTAAGGATGAGTAATGAGAGCATCTGCTGTGTCATCATCGTGTGGTTTGTAGTGTCAATAGTGCTATATATAAGATCTCTAATCTGTTCGTCGGCATCAGGCAATTCTATACTAAAGTTAATGATAGGATTTATCACAGGGCCACTAAGCCCCAGCACACACTCCACAGGAATCCTGCGGCCGCTTAGGGTAGTATCAGCAGTGGGCAACCCGCTCAATCCCGCTCTCAAATGATATACAGCTTTTATATCCAACTCAGCATCCATGGCATCGCCGGCAAGTTTTATTGTTCCTCCAGACCGGATATCAAAAGAACGACGAATAACATTTTGTAATGTGAAGAGAAATTTTCCGCTGGCGATCTCATAATCACCAAAAATTTCAAAATCGCTCTGCTCATCCATTATGAATCGAATATCGCCATAGCCATTAACCTCCATGTTTCCCATATTATCAGGAAGATAAATGTTCAAATTTGTGGTGGGGTCGACCTGGATACGTGTATCGATATTTATTCCGCTTCCAGATGGTTGAGGAGCAATATAATCTTTAATAATGGTAGTATCATTGGGATTTATAAATGTGATGAAGTCATTTGTTCCGACATTTACACTGTATGTTACCGGCACATGAACATTAGTGCCCTGTACAGTTTTAATATTGGCGTTAAGATACATCTGGTCAAATAATCCTTTTAATTTTAGATTTCCGTCGGTGAAGATATTACCATAAAAGCTGGAATTATCCATGCTCCTGGTTTGCATAACATTGATATCCTGAAAGTCAAGATCCAGATCCAGCTCAAAATCATCAAAATAGTTATGATTTAAACCACCATTCACGATTAATCTGTTTGCTCTGGAATCATTTATTACAAAATCTTTAAAGGTGATAG
>CAYYSU010000040.1:9874-19272 GCA_964474455.1 uncultured Bacteroidales bacterium | reverse complement strand
ACGATTAATCTGTTTGCTCTGGAATCATTTATTACAAAATCTTTAAAGGTGATAGCATTCTTAGTGAAGTGAATTTCGTCTGCAAAGGTATAATCAACTTTTGTGTAATCGATTCTCATTCCTGTTCTAAAGAAAAACAGCTTCCCGGTAAGCACCGGTTTATCCAGGGTGCCAATGGCTTTAAGCTTTCCTGACATTCGTCCTGAGATATTGTGCGCCACTCCGTCAAGCCAGGGTTTTGCAACTTCAACATTGAAATTCTTCGTTTTTATGTCGAAATCTAAATAACCGTTATCTGTGGGAGCATAATAGCCATGGATAAAGAGGGTTGTGTCAGAACCAATATTTCCTGTGTATATAAGGTCTGCATTAACATCAATGTGGTTCTTTTTATTATTCCATGTAGTTGTTATTAACAAATCACCAAGATGCTCATTATTTAAATTAAAATCATCAACTGATAGTTCACCCAGCAAGTTTGGGGTTTGGTAGATTCCGGAAACGCTGGCTTGACCATTGAGTAGTCCGTTAAGGCGAATTTCTCTGGGAAGAAAAATATCCATCAGCTGCAGATTCATACCATTAAAACTTGCCTTTAGGGTATCCAAAGGGTTTTGGGAGATGTTACCGTTAATGATGAATCCCTGGCTTTTGCTTGCTATTCCAACATTCACAAATTTATTTATGCCTTCCTGGATATGGATTCTGTTATTTTTGTGGAACTTCCATGTGGAATCATTGAAGGTCAATCGATTCTCTTTTATTGAAATATCTAATGCCGGAAACGAGGAGAGTGAAAGATATGCATTCATGAAACCTTTGTTACGATCCAGTGTAGAGAAATCATCGTATTCACTCTGAATATGAATAGTATCTTGTTCTGCCAAAGCAGTAAGCATAAAGTTTTGTAAGCCTATAGGTATTGAATCATCCTCAGCAGGCTCCATTAAAATGACCTCATCTATTCTAACCACAAAATCTCCGCGGAGCGAATCGATTTCTGATTCCAAATTAATATTTTCAACAGTAATACCGGAAATATTTAACGTTTTTGCATTGAAAGAAAAATTGGTCTGACTGGTCTCGCCGTTATATTCCAACCGTGCCCTTGCTCCGGGGGGGAAAGTGAGAAACGGCATAAAGATGCGTGAAACATCCCTGGTATTTTTGAATTTAATATTGGCAATAAAATTTTCAGTGCTCCATGAGTGACGCCCTGCAAGAGTATCGGTAGTTAATAACTCAGGTGCAATATTCCGGATATACTGTGTAATGGTAGGGATAACCTCACTGTACGGAATACTGCTTGTTGAATACATGTCAAAAACATCCGATGAGATAGTCAGTACTTTGTGGAGGGAGCTATCATTAATACTTTTTTGTGTGATTTCAAATTCATCTATTATTAATGTGTCTCCATTTGATGTGTAAATAGTGTTATTAGCTATGATAGTTCCATTAATAAGATCAGGTTTTAAACCATGCGCATCTGCATGGATATTTGTTGAGATGATCGTTCTATTTGTGCTGTCTAAGAGGTGTAATCCATGCAGATCAGCATTTTCAATTACAACATCAACAAAAGTATATGGTTCCTCCTTCTGCAGATCAATAGTTCCATCAATATTAATAAAAGCCAATTCATCATTTAGAGCAACACTGCCGGTGGCGATTTTATCTATATAAGATGCATTTATTGCAATACTGTTAAACCGGTTATCCATAAACCAAAGAGAATCTATTGATCCATCCATTCTTATGTTCATCGTCTCTGGATCTATTCCCTGTCCCTTTACGTCTATATTTACGTCCAGGCTTCCGAGTATATCATACTGCTGTGCTAATAATCCGGCCTGAATATCCTTACCACTTATTAATCCATCATATTCCAGCTCGCCACTATATATATTCTGTGCCAGCTGTATATCTGTGGTAATATCTCCCAGGTTAGTATTAATATCTGCCTTGGCAACAAAATTTTTCATATATCCGGTGAAGAATCCGGTCACAGAGCAATATTTTAAAGAATCAAGGTTCTCTGGAAGCTCAAGAAATAATTCACTCTCCCGGGATGGTAGTTGGAATGATGTAACATCCTGTGTTGTGGTAAATAGTTTTTTGATATTTATATCGAATAATGTCTTCTCAATGTCGGGAAGCCCCTTCACTGCGAAGTCAGTCAAAAGTCGGGACCTGTCTCCAGCAATTAATTCCATGTTATTGGCTTTGAGATCACTTACCGTTCCTTTTATTGAACCACTCAGCCATACAAAATTATTCAGTCCCTGAAATAGGGGGGCAAAGTATACAAGGTCTTCCAATGCCAGACGCGAGAGATTAAAATCTCCTTCCATTTGAACGAGATTTATAAAATCTCTAAAGGCCGACATATCCTCATAAAGCAAATTGTAATTGAATTCGAGATCCGAGTATGTGGTTTTTAATTTGATGTTCTCCAACATTATAGCTTTAGGGGAATAACTAATATCACCTTTCATGGCAGTGACAGAGAAGCCGCTAATTTCATTGAAATCGACATGTCTGACTTTGGCTGATATCAGTGAATCATTAATATTTACATTTTTTATTTCACCATTCAGATTGCTGACAACAGTGTGGTTCCAGTCTATGCCAAGCGGTATGGGCTTTTCATTAAAGTTGCGATCTTCAAAATGAGCATTGTTTAGGGATACTCTTGCAATGCTAACAGACCATGGTGCTGCGGTAGTATCTGATTGCGTCTCTTCAGAAGAGAATTTTTGCAATAGCCCGGCAAGATTTGAGATGGAGTCGCCCGGAGCGGTATGGATTTTAAATACTAAGCTATCCAACGAAGCTGCCGCAATGCGTATTTCATGAGTGTTGGGGCGTAGCTTAAATCGAGTGATATCAAGACGCTTAACATCAATAATTGTATTATCTTCATGATCGTGAATCATCAGTTTTTTTATGACTAATGTAAGCCCGGGAGTAATGGTTACTTGATCAATGGTAATTTTTGTGTTCAGACGATTACTAAGGATTTTTGCAGAAATAGAAGCCAACCCAGACTGAACCGCAGGTAGCGCCAGCAGGGAAAAAAGCAGTATCAGGGTTAAAACAAAATACCCAAACGTGCGAAAAACTATTTTCCAACCTCTTTTTTTAATATTTTTGTCCTCCTGATCTTTAAATAAAGGTGATTTAATTTGTGTATGAAGATAAACATTTTAGCCATAGAGTCCTCATGTGATGACACATCTGCTGCAATCATTAGCGATAAAATTATACTATCGAATGTTATTGCTTCTCAGGATGTTCACAGAAGATATGGTGGTGTTGTCCCCGAACTTGCTTCGCGAGCACATCAACAAAATATCATTCCAGTCATTCATGAGGCTTTAAACAGGGCAAATTTAAATAAAAATCAGTTACATGCGGTAGCTTATACTCGTGGTCCGGGGCTTTTAGGATCTCTTCTTGTGGGGACATCCTTTGCGAAGGCTTTTGCCATGGGTTTGGGCATACCTCTTATTGATGTGGATCACATGGATGCACATATTCTAGCGCATTTTGCCGCCCTTCCAGATACTCCTTATATGCCACCGGAATTTCCTTTCTTATGCCTTACTGTTTCGGGTGGACACACCCAGATTGTGAAGGTTAACAGCCCCTTTGATATGGAAATTCTTGGGCATACTATCGATGATGCGGCAGGTGAAACTTTTGATAAAGCAGCGAAAATTATGGGACTGCCTTATCCCGGTGGACCGGTGATCGACAAACTGGCGAAAGATGGTGACTCCAATGCATTCTCCTTCCCTCATCCCCAAATAAAAAATTATGATTATAGCTTTTCAGGATTAAAAACTTCATTCCTCTATTTTCTTAGAGATGAATTAAAAAATGATCCTGATTATATCGATAAAAATAAAAACGACCTTTGTGCTTCAATTCAAAAGACTATTATCGATATCCTTTTGCATAAATTTTTGAAAGCAGCACATAAAACAGGCATTAAAAACATCGCAATTGCTGGTGGTGTAAGTGCTAACTCGGAGTTACAAAAACAGTTGAGAAAAGCAGGAGCGAAACATAACCTGAAGGTTTTTATTCCTAAATTTGAATTTACCACTGATAACGCCGCAATGATAGCTATAGCAGGGTATTTTAAATATCAACAAAAGATGTTCTCATCAATGAAACAAACTCCTTATTCACGAAGTAAATCAAAATAGAAAAATATGAAAATTAGATCTCTCTTAATTGTTGTTCTGGCTCTTGTATCCGTAACAGCATTTGCTCAACAGCGTTCAATGACTCCCGAAGACCTATGGAAACTGGGACGTGTCAGCGATGTTCAACTTAGCCCTAACGGGAAATCAGTTCTTTATGGTATAACAAAGTATGACCTAAAGAAAAATACTGGAAACCGGAACCTTTATACTATCCCTGTTAAAGGAGGTAATCCTGTGATGATAACGAATTTTTCCGGTAGTGAATATAATGGAGTGTGGCGCCCTGATGGCAAAAAAATAGCCTTTATATCAGCCAAAAACGGCTCTCCACAAATATGGGAGTCCTCTGTGAATGGCAAAATGAAAAAAATTATTTCCGACGAAAAGGAAGGTGTGGTAGGATTTAGCTATTCTCCGAAAGGTGATAAAATACTTATGGTTAAGAGTGTAAAGCTGGAACGCTCTCCGCAGGAGATCTATTCTGATGTCCCTGAAAATACTGCAATGATTTTTGATGACTTGATGTACCGCCATTGGGATTCATGGCATGACTATTCATATAATCATATTTTTGTTGCTGATTATAACGATGGTAAGATCTCTAATGTAACAGATATTATGTCTTTTGAGCATTTCGACAGCCCTGGAAACCCCTGGGGAGGTATGGAACAAATCGCGTGGAGCGAGGACGGGAAGTATATCGCTTATACTTGTAAAAAACTTAAAGGGAAAGAGTATGCATTAAGTACAAATACCGACATATACCTTTATAATGTAGAAACCCAATCGACCCGAAACCTTAGTAAAGGTAATATGGGTTATGATCAGGATCCTGTATTCTCGCCTGACAATAAAAAAATTGTGTGGAGATCGATGGAAACGCCTGGTTTTGAGGCTGACAAAGATCGGATCCATGTTTATGATATGGCCACACGACGAATTACTGATTATAGTGAAGGCTTTGACCAAAGTTCCAGCAATTTTGTGTGGGGTGAGGATAGTAATGAACTTTTCTTCCTTTCCGGATATCATGCTACATACCAGATCTATAAACTTGACCTGGAATCCAAAGAGATAACGCAAATTACTGAAGGCAGACATGATTACCAGGAGTTTCAGTATAATAAAAAAATGCTCATAGGCACCAAGATGGCAATGGATATGCCAACAGAGATCTACTCCATTAATCTTAAAAATGGTAAAGAAGAAGCCCTTACGGAAACTAATAAGTCACTTCTTAATGAAATTGAGATGGGTAAAGTTGAGGAACGTTGGATCGAGACTACCGATGGCAAGCAGATGCTGGTGTGGATTATATATCCTCCTTTTTTTAGTAAGGATAAAAAATATCCTGCTATTTTGTATTGCCAGGGTGGCCCCCAGAGTGCTGTGAGTCAGTTTTGGTCATATCGCTGGAATTTCCAGATGATGGCATCCAATAACTGTATCGTTGTGGCTCCTAACCGTCGCGGGCTTCCTACTTTTGGCCAGGAATGGAACGACCAGATCAGCGGTGATTATGGCGGGCAGAATATGCAGGATTACCTCAGCGCTATAGATGCTTTAGCTGAAGAACCTTATGTTGATGAGGATAACCTTGCGGCTGTTGGTGCCAGCTATGGCGGATACTCCGTGTTCTGGCTCGCAGGAAATCACGATAAGAGATTTAAGGCGTTTATTTCTCACTGTGGAATATACGATTTTACAAGTATGTACGGATCAACAGAGGAGTACTTCTTTGTTAATTACGATTATAAAGGAGCATACTGGGATAAACCTACTCCGAAGAGCTACGAATTTTCACCGCATAACTTTATTGATAAATGGGATACTCCAATATTGATTATTACAGGAGCAAATGACTTCCGCATTCCATATTCTCAAAGCCTTGAAGCGTATAACTCCGCAAAACTACGAGGTGTTCCCAGCAGGCTGCTTTTCTTCCCCGATGAGTCACACTTTGTGCTTAAACCACAGAATAGTGTTGTATGGCAAAGGGAGTTTGGCCAGTGGCTTGAAAACTGGTTGCAGTCAGAAAAATAAAAAAAACCGGACAGCATTTTTAGCTGTCCGGCTTTTTTTTATAAAATCTTGCCTAATAACATACTTTGGTTTTTTTATCTCTCCGGCAAAGGATCTATTTCTCCGGAGATAATACCATTGAGAATATCATTGATGCCATCAGTGATGCTGTCGGGAACGAAATCCAGAAAGTCATGATATCCTGCAATCCACACCCCTTTATTACTAAGATTATAGTGACTGGTATGACTGCCCTGAAAATAACCTGAGCTAAATTCAAGTACCATGTCAGCAACGGCAAGGTCATATCTTTTTACACATGAAGAGAGAAAAATTTTCTTTACTGCCGTAAAATCAAAATATGAATCCATCTCCATTCCCAGAGCAGCGATTTCGTACTCAGAGATCTTTTCGTAAGCGCCGATATTTCCCATCCCTGTGAATGGAAAAATTATTGAAATGCTGTTGTTAATAAACAGGGAGTCGACAGCATCTGCGGCAGCCTGCCAGTCGTCCATATTCTCAAAAGTAACTCCGTACGATTCAACATTTCTGTTGTATAAATCGTTGTAATATGCAATTCCTGCAGTATAGGCATGTTGTATGATATGCGAATCTTTATATTGTGTGGCCCGGATCCAACCCGCCGCAGGATTCTCGCCGTTGTCCTGATCTGAATATGCTGCCGCAAGATATCCACATGGAAATGCCGATTGCTCCACATTAAAAACAATGCACTGAAGATTGGGTAATGTGGTGTCAGCTTTATGATCAACCATAAGAAAATCAGTATATGGATTTGCTATTGCTGCTGCAACTATCTGCTCTTCTGCTCTTGAGCTCAAAGCAATAATTAAGTCACAGGAGTCTGATAAGGCTGAGTTGATGTTCTCTTCAATGGCTAATGTATCATGACTTTCATAATAGAAAGGTTTAATATTTTCGAGATTACCCATATACTCCATTCCTGATCGAGCATATTTACTCAATCCATTATCTTCCCAACCAAAAACGTCAGAGATTATGCCGGCATTGTAAATTTTAACAGGCTCATCTTCCGGTGTGCATGAGTAAAATATAATTGCTGAAATAATAAACAGAATTGGTAACCTCAAGTTTTTCATGTCTTGTTTTTTTGCAAATATAAGATATATCCCAATGCGGAATTATTATAGATCTTGCTACCTTTGCACAAAATATTTTATAGCATAATGAACAAGAAAAAATCTTTATTAGTATTGATATCATTGATTGTTATTATATTTCAAGCTCCTGTTTATGCAAACGATGGTGTTGATGCTGACTCCACAAAAAATTGGATTTCGACAGGAAATTTCCGCCTTAATTTCAACCAAATAAATTATAGTAATTGGACTCAGGGCGGTGAAAACAGTTTTACCGGGAATTCTTATTTTGATTACTCCCTTACATATAATAATAATAACTTATCATCTATCAGTACCATTATCGGTGGATATGGCATTATCCTTACCTCAGAGAAAGAACCCCGTAAAAACGATGATAAACTTCAGATATCTTCTAAATTGGGTTATACCCTTTCACCTAAATTTAAATATTCTGTACTTTTTGATTTGAAGACACAATTTTCTGCGGGATATAAATATCCTAATGACTCTGTAATAGTATCTAATTTCTTTGCCCCCGGGTATCTTACACTATCCTTTGGAACAGATTGGACTCCCGTGGAGTATCTCTCAATTCTTATCTCTCCGGCTTCAGGAAAATTCACAATTGTATCTGATCAGAATCTTGCTAACCTGGGTAGGTATGGCGTTGTTCCTGCTGTACTTGATACCGCAGGGAATATTCTGGTTCCAGGGAGTCGTTTAAGGAGTGAATTTGGTATGAACTTCGTATTCAGCTTTAATAAAGAAGTATTTGAGAATATTAATCTTACCGCCTCGCTTGAACTTCGTAATAACTATTTTGCGCCTAAGCCATCCAACAGATGGAACTTTGATTTGGATATGGAAACACGAATTAATTTTACCATTAATAAGTACTTCTCCAGTCTGTTTTATATTCATCTTCTTTATGATGATGATGTCATGATACCCCTTTACGATTCTGAGGGTGTCGAGAAGGGAACAGGACCCCGTTTTCAAGTGAAGCAACATATGGGTTTTGGCCTTTCTATTAAATTGTAACATCATGTAACCTTTCCCCTCTATTTTTATCTCATAGAGGATAAAAAAATGTTTATGGATATTCTTTGGATTGTTCTTGCGGGTTTTTTTATGTTTGTGGGTTTTGTGGGATGTATTGTTCCTATTCTTCCCGGCCCGCCAATAGCTTATATCGGTTTATTGTTAATGCAGTTAACAACCCCCCGGCCTTTTGATATGAGTTTTATGGCTTTGATGGCATTTGTTGTCATTGTTGTCACGATAATAGATAATGTTATTCCTGTGTATGGCACAAAAAAAATGGGTGGCTCAAAAAAAGGAGTGTGGGGCGCAACCATAGGTTTGATCGTTGGGCTATTTTTTGCACCCATAGGATTAATTGTTGGGCCTTTTACCGGTGCTTTTATTGGTGAGATGATAGGAGGTAAGGATACTCGTACGGCCTTGAAGTCAGGCTTGGGCTCTTTAGTGGGCTTTTTAATGGGTACCGGCCTAAAATTAATCGTCTCAGGATGGATCCTCGCTAAATATATTGCAGCAATCCCGCAGGTTTTGTAAACTACACGAAAGGAATAATATATCCGTCAGGGTAGGATACCCTGGTGAGAAATAAACCCTGAGCAGGAGCCGATGTGCCGGCTTTACCTCTCTCCTTAGACTGAATAATAGTATGAAGATCTTCAGGCTTTATCTTCCCTCTACCCACTTCCAGCATCGTCCCTACGATGGCTCGGACCATATTTCTTAAAAAACGATCTGCCTCAATAGTGAATATCAGTTTCCCACCTGACTCTTCCCACAATGCATTAATGATATTGCAATTATTGGTTTTTGTTTGTGTATGTGACTTTGAAAAACAGCTGAAATCGCTGTATTCATAAAGTATTTTACATGCCACATTCATAGCTTCCACATCCAATGCTCCCATAATTATGTGTGAAAAGTCCAGTGTGAAAGGGTCTTTGATTTTTGAAATATAGTATTTGTACTCTCGCGCGGTGGCGCAAAACCG
>CAYYSU010000040.1:0-9774 GCA_964474455.1 uncultured Bacteroidales bacterium | reverse complement strand
GGTCTTTGATTTTTGAAATATAGTATTTGTACTCTCGCGCGGTGGCGCAAAACCGTGCATGGAAATCAGGATGAGCATTAAAGATAGAGTACACTACAATGTCGTTAGGAAGAAATCTATTGATCTTAAATACTAATTTCTCAGCTTCTTCTGAGTTTTTAATCTCCTTTGATGTGTCGAAATGAAGATAAAAATCTGAGGCATGCACTCCTGTGTCCGTTCTTCCTACTCCGATAACAACTATTTTTTTATCGATCAGTAAGCGCAGGCAATGCTCTATAACTTCCTGTATTGTAATAGCTTCCGGTTGTCGTTGCCATCCATGGTAGGATTTCCCATTATATGCGATACGAACAATATATCTGGCCATAATTCAACAAATGTAATAAAAAATCGGGCAACTGAAACATTTTTTACCATATAGATAAAAGCGATGTATGTTATGATAGTTTAGATTAAATATAAATAATTGATTTGCTGTAAAAACCTTTTGATAGAGCACTGGAAATTGAGCGGTTTTCATATATTTGGACTTCAATAACCACCAATTATTGATTGAAATACACATAATTAACCATCAAAACTAAGGAGAAATGACTGTAAAAGAATTAGTCAATGAGTTAGTTGAAAAGCACGGCAATACCCATAACAGCCTAATGCCTGTTTTGCAGGGTGTTGTACAGCAGGAGAGATACCTCTCGGAAGATGCTATGCTAATAATAGCAGAAACATTGGATATTTCCGCCGCAGAGGTTTACGGAACCGCATCATTTTACACGTTCTTAGATACCGTCCCACGCGGTAAGAATGTGATTCGTGTCTGTAAAACCATAGCATGTCACATGTTAGGAAAAGATGAGATTATTCAGGCTCTTGAAGAAACTTTGAAAATCAAAGTTGGCGAAACAACAGATGATAAGCATTTTACGCTTCTCACCGCCAACTGTCTTGGCTGGTGCCATAAGGGTCCTGTTATGCTCGTTAACGACGATGTGTACCCCGAATTAACACCCCAGAAGGCGATAGAAATCATTCAGGAGTATGAACGAAAAACAAAGTAAGCTATTCACAAATTGAAAAAGTATCATTATGAAAGATAAAAAGCTTAAAAAAGTTGACCTCATCTTCGAATGCACAGAATGCACTCCTTATGAGGTTCTTGAAAAAACACTCAAGCGTGATCAGGATGAACTTATTCTGGATATCATTGATTCGGGTCTCAAAGGCCGTGGTGGCGCAGGCTTCCCAACAGGGCTCAAGTGGAAATTCACCAAAAATGAAGATAGCGCTGTAAAATATGTTATTTGTAATGCTGACGAAGGTGAACCGGGCACTTTTAAAGATCGTGAAATCCTCTCACGCGTGCCGGAGAAAATCTTTATTGGTATGGCAATTTGTGGTTATGCTATCGGCGCTAAAGAAGGCTACCTTTACCTGCGCGGTGAGTATAACTTCCTGCTTAAAGAACTTAACGCTGTTCTGAAAACATTTAATGCAAAAACAAAAGAATATGGCCTTGATTTTACCATAAGTATTAAATCCGGTAGCGGTGCATATATTTGTGGTGAGGAGAGCGCTCTTTTTGAATCTATGGAAGGTAAGCGTGGTGAACCACGTAATAAACCTCCCTACCCTACGGTATCCGGTTATAATGGAAAACCGACTGTTATCAATAATGTTGAAACCCTCACGCATGTAACCATGATCTGCCACCTCGGTGCAAAGCAGTTTAAAGATATGGGTACATACGATTCAAGAGGCTCTAAAGTTTTTTCTGTCTCCGGAGATACTCCCAAAGCAGGTATCTATGAATTGGAGCTTGGTATGACTGTCCAGGAGTTTGTAGATGAATTTGGCGATGGCGATACAAAAGCTGTCCAGGTGGGAGGTGCTTCAGGCCATTGTGTGCCCCGTAAGAATTTTGCCGATACTATCATTGGATTCGAGGGTATCCCCACAGGAGGCTCTATGATGATATTTAACAGCACACGATCCATGTATAATGTGCTTCACGATTATATGGAGTTCTTCACTGAAGAGAGTTGTGGACAATGTACTCCATGTAGAGTGGGTTGCCAACAACTTCTGAAAGGTATAGAGGCCGTAAAACGTAAAGAAAGAACGCCACAATATCTTGATGAACTGAAAAAATTGGCCGGTACTATGAAGCTTGCCTCTAAGTGTGGTCTGGGACAATCAGCAGCTAATCCATTTATCTCTATCGTTGATAACTTCAAAGAAGAGATAATCTATTAATTTAACGTATTGATAACGATAAAAAATATATATCATGAGCGAATATTTAGTTAACCTCAAAATAAATGATATGACAGTATCGGTGCCGGAAGGTACAACGATACTTGATGCTGCCAAGAAATTGCATTTCCGTATTCCCACTCTGTGCCAACACCCCGATCTTACCGTTGCCGGAAACTGTCGTGTGTGTGTTGTGGAACAAAGAGGAGCTCGTGCTTTGGTGGCCTCTTGTGCTACTCCTGTTGCTGAAGGAATGGAAATATTTACCAATAGCAGAAAAGTAAGGGATGCACGAAAAAATGTCATCGAACTGCTGCTCTCAGAACATAATGCAGACTGTACAAAATGTTATAAAAACGGTAACTGTGAACTCCAGGATCTGGCCAGTGAATACAGCGTTGGTGACCATGTTTTCATCGACCTGGTAGATGCTACAGAGAAATTTAATATCGACATCTCTTCTGCTGCAATACAAAAGGATGACAGTAAGTGTATTCGTTGTCAACGTTGTGTGCGTACATGTCATGAAATACAGCATGTTAGTGCTCTGGCAGTAGTTAACAAAGGTGAGCACCAGCGTATCTCTACCTTCCTGAATAAACCATTAAATGATGTGGTTTGTACCAACTGTGGCCAGTGCGTCAACAGATGCCCCACAGGTGCTCTGGCAGAACGTTCTTACCTTGATCAGGTTTGGGATGTTATTAATGACGAAACAAAACATGTTATAGTGCAAACAGCGCCCGCAGTGCGTATTGCTCTTGCTGAACCTCTGGGTTACGAGCCGGGCAACCGTGTTACCCACAAGATGGTCTCTGCACTGAAACATATTGGCTTTGACTCAGTCCTCGATACAGATTTCTCTGCCGACCTTACCATTATGGAGGAAGGTACTGAGCTTCTCACTCGTCTGAAAAAAGTTCTTGTTGATGGCGATACTACCGTGAAACTGCCCATGACGACCTCGTGCTCTCCGGGTTGGATTAAGTTTATAGAACATACATATCCTTCCTTGTTGGATAATGTCTCTACGTGTAAATCACCGCAGCAGATGTTTGGTGCCTTGGCAAAAACTTACTATGCCCAGAAAAAAGGCCTTAAAGCACAGGATATAGTTTCTATTTCTATTATGCCTTGTACTGCTAAGAAGTACGAAGCTGATCGCCCCGAGATGCGTGACTCCGGATATAAAGATGTCGACTTTGTTCTTACTACCCGTGAACTTGCTAAGATGATTAAACAAGCAGGTATCGACTTCGAGTCACTTCCTGATATGGATTATGACCGTATTATGGGTGAATCTACCGGCGCTGCTGTTATTTTTGGCGCTACCGGTGGTGTTATGGAAGCTGCATTACGTACAGCTTATGAAATCGTAACGGGTCGTGAGGTTCCATTCAAGAACCTTGATATACTCCCTGTGCGTGGTTTCGAGGGTATTCGTGAAGCTTCTGTAGTTATCGATGGTTGTCTCCCCGCCTGGAGCTTCCTGGAAGGCGTGGAACTTAAGTGTGCCGTAGCTCACGGTCTTGAAAATGCTTATCAGTTGATGAAAGGTGTTTATAATGGTACCGCCGATTACCACTTTATTGAAATAATGGGCTGTCCTGGCGGATGCCTCGGCGGCGGCGGTCAACCAATACCCACAAGCGAAGAGATTCGGACGAAAAGAGCTAAGGCGATTTACGAAGAGGATCGCGATCTCCCAATGCGTAAATCACACGAGAACCCTGAAGTACAACAACTGTATAAAGAGTTCCTGGGTGAGCCTCTGGGTCATAAATCACATGATCTTCTGCATACTCATTATAAGGCAAGAAAACGATATTAAATCTTTCCGTAATCTTATAAGCCGGCAAAACTTGCCGGCTTTTTTTATATCCTGTGACTAAATTACTATTTTTGTATTAAATAGTAATAATATGGAAAAAGCCATTTTTAAAGTTGTTTTTGTGTTAGGGGTTGTGATTCAGTTATTTATACGACTCCGTTATCTTAAAGTATCAAGAACTGCGCATATTCCCAGACGAGAACACTCCATAGTAGATTTTATATTTGTGATACTATCGGTATCCGGCTTTTTTATTATACCGGTGATATATGTATTTACTAAATGGCTTGATGAGTTTAATTACAACCTACCTCTTGCTGTTTCAATTATCTTTGGTCTCTCTTATCTTTTTGGAATACTGCTTTTTTATAAAGCCCATAATGACCTTGGAAAATACTGGTGGATGGGATATGAACTATCTTATGAAAAAGAGCTTGTAACTGATGGTATATACGCCTGGATACGACATCCTATGTATGCCGGCTTATTTCTTATTGGCGTCGGAAATATTTTTATTCTGCAAAACTGGATTGCCGGATTTACACATATTATAGTTCTTGTTCCAATCTATTTTTTTCATGTCCCCCGCGAGGAAAGACATCTAAAGGAGCATTTTGGTGACGCATATAAATACTATAAAAAATATACAGGTAAAATTTTTCCGGGGCGACGCAAAGCGGGTATGTGAAGTCTTGTTTTTTTGTTATTATTGTAAATAAATTAATAAAATGTGAGTGTGCAAATGCTCTACGCATAAATAGAATTTCAAAGCCTATGTTTAATTCAAAATATTTTAAAATCTGGATCACTCTTTTTGTCATCTTGCTGGCAGTGCTGTTTTTTGTGTTAATCCCACCAAATAAGAAATCTGTTCGAGATATTAAACGCGAAATTGTAGATGTTAACACCAATGAAATTAATAAGCTGACTTTCCATATGCCTGATGCTGAGTTTCCCATATCTTTAGTTAATAGTATTGATGGTTGGAAAATATCTGCCGACGGAGGAAGTTTTGATGCTGATACCATTATGATAAAGAGAATGCTGAAGAGCTGTGCCAACATGAAATCTTTGCGTGTTGCCAGCACTGATAAGAAGCGATGGGCGGAGTTTAAGGTTGCCGATACCAATGCCATTTTTCTTGAGTATTTTATTAATGAAAAGAAAGTTGCTGGTCTTTATGTTGGTGATTATTCTTACCTCTCAAAGCAGAGTCAGAATGCGATGCAGGCAAATCAGGGCCAGGGGCTTTTAACAACCTTCGTGCGCGAAGAGGGCGATGTTAAAACTCATTCAGTTGAAGGGTATCTGAAATCTTTTCTTACTCACGACATAAAATACTATAGGAGAAAAGGGCTTTTTAGAGCCAGAAAATCAACCATTACTCGTGTATATGCTGAGTTTGCAGATGGTACCAGTTATGACATCCGAAGAGTGCAACCCGGAAAATTTACTATCGATGGTGTCCCTGCCGACACTAATGCAATATCAAAATTCTTTCACTCCGCCGACAACATCAATAGTCGTGACCTTGTCGATGATGTAAACCCGGCTCTTTTACCTAAATCTTATGATATGATTCGTTTTGAATCCGAAAATATGGATCCTGTAGTAATAAAGGCTTATCCTGTTAATGATGAAAGGAATTATATCCTGACTTCAACTATGAATCCGGGAGCTTATTTCAGTGACCCCATTGAGAGATTGTATCGTATGATTTTTAAATCCCGCGACTTCTATTTTGGTAAAGCGCCCAGATAGTATTGCTTCCCTTATTGTATAAGAACCCACTTCTATGATTTTCCATTATGGCTGAAAAATTCCTGTGGCTTTATGGTGCTGCGGTGTTTTTATTTAGTGTTTTTGTTGTAACTTGTACGACGACTTAACATCTAATGACTAAAATTTGTCTTATGGAACAGGAAAACACTATCCAACAAATGCCACCATCACAGGGAGTTAAATATGCCGGATTCTGGCGACGATTTGTGGCTTATATTATTGATAACTTTATTGTTGGCGTCTTACAACAAATTGTAATACTCCCTTTTTTTATCATCATGGGCGGATTCGGGATGATCTTTAATGACAAAATCTTTTTTGAAGATTATTCTTACTCGGAATTTCCTGAAGATTTTGCATTGGCTGCTGCTTTCATAGGAGTCATCTTATCTATGGCGCTATTTTCAATTGTTTTGCAATGGCTCTACTTCAGCATAATGGAATCGTCTAAATATCAGGGCACGCTCGGGAAAATCGCTCTTAATATAAAGGTTACTGATTATCAAGGAGAACGAATCTCTTTTCTTAGAGCCACAGGTCGATATTTCTCCAAAATAATCTCAGCTTTGATTTTCATGATAGGTTATATCATGGCCGGATTTACAGCGAAAAAACAAGCTCTGCACGATATTATTGCTGAGACGTACGTTATTAAGAAACCATAGGTTTAATTATTAATACTCTCAAGTAATTGTTTACCATACTCTTTTTGTGCATTACTATATGATGCATTAAAAATAGCCTCAAAGCCGGATTGTACCGACATTGAGGCTTCTTTTATCTTTTTAGCATCATGAAGATATTTAGCCTGATGATAACGGAAAATATAGTTTCCGGGAAACGCCCCAACTAATTGATTGCTGTGACGTAAAAACCGGGATTCACTTCCTTTTTGCTCCCAATAAATACGCATAAGAAAATAGTGTGCTTCAAGTTTTATGATTTGATTTGACGACAGGGCGCATTGTTCAAGAATATCACATCCAATACTGATATTTTGCTCATAGCTTATGCTATCCGAGATAAATAATGGCAACTTTTGCTGAAATCTCCCTTTCATGTAGTGATGAATACCCCGGATAAATTCAGATGTCACATCATCACTCAGAGCAATGCATTGTTGCAGTCCGGAATCAAATGTTTTCCACTCTCTCCATGCCTGGTAATAGTTCCTTTGTGCTGCATATACTCGAATCCTCATACTATTAAAATGAAAGTATAGCTCCGGTGGTAATACCTGATATGTGGTCGATATACTATCGATATAGTTCAAAAGTAGCTTTGGTGATTTGCCTTCACTAATGGAACTCCACCACATAAGTTGTGTGCGTCCAATTATGACTTCTGTGTTACTTTTGACATTTATCTCTGCTAATATTGTTTCAGCAGTATGAAAATTTAGTTCAAAAAGTGACCATATGAATCTAAACCGCCAATCATCTAAATCTGATCTTTCCTGACTGCTGACGTGCCATGATATTGATAAATAAAAAACCAGAAATAGTATTAATGTTTTCATAGTTTTTGTGTTTGAATGTATTCCAGCAGCTCTCTGAGAATTTGATCCCTCTGTTGCTTCTTTTTGTCCGTTGTCAAGGATTTAGCTTTTCTTATTCCTCCGATATAATATCTTTGAAACCAAGGTATTACAGCTATAAAGCCCTGTATGGGATTATAGGTTAATGCCACATAGAAATATAATGACAGTATTGCAGAATTGATTATGAATGAGTTGGCTGCTTCACCATATTCATTAACATAGGCCTGCCCCAGGCCTGGCACAAAAACGCTTAGCCACATTGCTGTTTGCGGATTTTTCTTATAGTTCTTCTCTGCATCATCAAAAATGGCTTTAATATATGCTGTATCACACTCCCCAAGATAATCAATAAACGACTCCCTGGCTCTACTGTATTCTTCTGTTTGGAATGACACTATGGCATTGTAGAATGAATGTGATTCTGTGTCATAGGGGAGACCGGAGTGCTTGATATTAGCCAACTGAAGCTTGGCTTTCATGTAGTCCTTTTCCAATATGTAGGTGTGTATGATATCAAATTTTATTTCTGCCTGTATTGCAGCATCATTCTCATAATGAAATGCAATATTATAGAAATAGCGTGCTTCGGGATAGTGTTTTGCTGCTCTAAATGCAAAAGCAGTTTCGCGAGCTATGGAGTCTGTAAGTTCGGGATGAAAATACAATACTCTCCTGTACGCTTCAACAGCATCCGAAGAGTGACCTTCCATTGAGATAGTTCGTGCATATTGCAGCGTTTGATCCAAATCCTGAGCCTGTCCAATGGTACAGATATGAAACAATGCAATATTAATCAGGAAGTAAAAACAACCTCTTCGCCTCATGATGAATATTGTGATTTATTTGATGATTATATTGATTGGCGGATTTTATACTTCCATATATATTACCGGAATAAAATGCAAGAGCAATGCCTCCATTAATCCAGCCATAAGCGCTTTTAACACCTTTTTTGTGGAATCCTGAATATGCCTGCCATGATGATAAACCAAACATTAGAAAACTGAAGAGTCCATCTTTCCAGTACCCACAGTATGCCTTTCCTGAGCCCGGAATAATTGCCGACATAGCAACACTAGCCCATACTTTTTTATATCTGGTGTTGTCTATTATTGCAAAGATATCTTCATATTTTTTCATGTTCTGATTTTTAATCTTTGAAGAGTAAATCTGGTGTGCTTCCTCATAATTATTATGTAAAAGCATGTTTGTCATTGAAAAATAATCTTTCTCCTGTGGCGAAAGGCAATTCTCACCATTGATCCATGCTGACGATATCGGCATCGATGCGTCTACAATCAAACTTTTAATGTACATAGTGTTAAGATGACACGGGATGTTATCATTGCCATATACATTATTAAATGTGTTTCTAAGAATATCGTATTGTTTTGATAAAAAAAGGCTCCGTCCCAGTTTTTCGGCTATGGAGTCGTTGAAATTCGTGGTAACAAATAACCGGTAATACTCTTTGGCTGCGAATGAATATTCACCATTATTAAACAGATAACCGGCAAATTTCAAACTGTGTGGGAGATCATATAGATCTTGCGACTGCAGCGGCGTCAGCTTAATAAAAATAAAAAGTATTAAAAGGTAATTAAATTTTTTCATAATGAATATTTCTTACCGGATCTACCAATAGATGATTTTGTGGATCTTTTATATAATTTTCCGGACTCAGGCTGTTGCATCTTAAAAATCTGTCAAAAAAATTCAATAGACCTATGAAAATACCCTGGTTTTGGATTGCCGTAATTGCATATTCAGAACAGGATGGCGTAAAGCTACATTGACTGGCATCTTGTGATGATATGTAGTTTTTGTAAAACCTAAACCCTTCTGAAAACAGTAACTGATATTCATTTATGTATTTCTGTTCTTGCACTCCCTGTGTATTGTTATAATGGCTTTTTTTATTTTCCAGAGAAGAGATGATTTCATCCATATCACTTTTCGATTGGGACCATAACAGGTTTGGCAGGAACAGGCTTAAAATCAATGGAGTAATTATATTTTTCAGCATTTGTACTACTGTTTAGGATAACATTTCTATACGTTGTAATTTTTTTGCTTTCGCGACCTCCCAAATATGATATCTGAACTACCTTTGTTGGGAACGGTAAGTTATTTATATAGGAATAATCCAGGAAAAACTGTTTTGAAATAACATTCTCCTGGGGATCCAATGAGACCAGGCCGTATAGTTGTCCCTGTTTTTGTGAAAGAAGAATTTTACCAACATCTTTTACTTGCTTTCCCGGTAGCTCCCATGTGGAAATTATCATCTCCTCATCCTCTTCTACTTCTATAAGTTCATAGGGTGTCTCATTTAATCCATAGAAATCGAGTTCCTGATTTATAA
>CAYYSU010000039.1:0-23795 GCA_964474455.1 uncultured Bacteroidales bacterium | reverse complement strand
GTAAGGAGAATTAGTTCTACCGGGAAATTATAGTTGATAATTTAACGCATCAACCTCTGTGTAATAACCCTACTCAACAATCATCTTCCCTGCTGAAATACCAGTACCTTTTGCATTAACAATTCGATACATATAGCTGCCGGTGGTCAGATTGCCTATATCAACCGTACTTTTTGCTACTGTTTCCAATACCTGTTTCCCATTAATATCAAATACCTGTAGCGTTCCGGGAATGAATTGGTCTTTGATATGGATATACTCTTTTGCCGGGTTGGGATATATACCGTTTGGCAAATCCGGAAGGTGAATTTCTGTTGTCCAGGTGAAGATGCCATTTGAATCTGTTTTTACAACAACCAGATCCCTTTCTTGTATTCCTGCCTGATAGTCATATCTGGATGCAATGAAAATACATCCACCATCTGATGTTGCTTCGACATCACATGCAATATAGCATACCTGATCATCGAGATTAGACTCTGAAATAACGTTTAACTTATTATCCATTACATATAAACATGCCTTTACCGAAAATGGATTGAACCAGTCAATCATTGCATGATCTGGCCCTTGATAGGATAGGCTAAATATATGATTTTCTCCAGCAGAAATAGCATTTGAAACAACAGGCATGTCAGAAATTTGTTATTATTACATTAAATAATGAAGAAATAGTTTATTACAAGGTAATTGACCTGTTCGGTCGTGTAGTAACTGCTGATAAATGGTTGCTAGTTCAAGGATTGAATACGCTCCAATTAGATGTTAAGTATCAGGTGTGATTAGATAAGGATATTAAAAATAAAAAAGCCCCTCCTTTCGGAGAGGCTTGGTATCAATAATGTTTTAAACTGTGTTTATAGCATTTTATAGTTTAGCGATGATAGCATCTGCCATCTCTTTTGTGCTGGCAGCACCTCTCTCCACAACGTCAGGACGACCTGCCATCTTCATCATGTCGTAAGTGCGGACTTTACCTTCTGCAATAACCTCTGCTACTGCCTTACGGATTTTCTTTGCCATATCTTTCTCATCGATGAAGTCGAGCATCATACATGCTGACTCTACCATTGCTATAGGGTTCACGATTGAAACAGGATAATCGGCATACTTTGGAGCAGAACCGTGCGTTGGTTCGAAAACGCCAATTCCTGTATCCGGGTTAAACTGTGCAGAGCAAGCGAAACCGAGGCCACCAATCAGTCCGGCGAAGCCATCGGAAACGATATCACCGAACATGTTACCGGCTACTATCACCCCGTAGTTATCAGGATTTTTTGTGAGCCACATCATCTGTGCATCAATATTGGTATTCCAAAGCTCGATTTCAGGATAGTCAGCTTTTTGGATTTGTTGAGCCATTTTGTACATCATACCGGAGGTTTCACGGATAACGTTAGGCTTCTCACAAACCGTTACTGATTTATAACCAAAGTTCTTTGCATGTTCGAATGCTGCGCGCAGAATCCGTTCGGTAGCTTTTTTTGTGAAGATACGCGTCGAAACAGAGATTTCATCCTTGGGTGTATTACCGAAGTTCTTGACAAACTTAGGGTGTGTCATGAGTGCATCATAGACTTTTTCGTCCGGGTTTGACCATTCCACTCCGCCGTATAGTCCTTCAGTGTTCTGACGGAAGATTACGGCATCCACCATAGGCTCAACGATCTCTTCACCCACTCCTCTTTTGATGAAGTTTAGGGGGTTGCCTTTGTATGAGCGTGTGGGGCGCATACAAATATCCAGTCCAAAGTGTTGGCGCAGGCCAACGATAGGGCTTGAATATACCAGGCCTTTGTCCTGTAGTTCAGGGTTAAGCTCGGAAGCAGCAGCATCTTTTGGCTTTGAGGTAATAGCTCCAAAAAGGCCAATCTTATGTTTTTCAATGAGTTTTGTTGTGCGTTCTGGTAGTGGGTTACCCTCTTTACACCAGAATTCCCATCCAATATCACCATTTACATAATCTGCCTCAAATCCGGCAGCATCGAGTACGCGTATCGCTTCTTCAAGTACACTTTTACCGATACCGTCACCAGGCATCGCAACGATAGTTCTTTTTGCCATTGTGTTTAGTTTATTTGTGAGTATAATTAAATGTCATTTTTTAATGAATTCCAAAGATAGTATATTTACATTTACTGCCTACATAAATATTGAGAGTATGAAAGAAACATTCAGGGTTTTACAGTGTTTATTTTTACTTTTGCAGATATCCAATGGAAAGATATTTACAACATAGCATATTTAGAATTATTACAGAGGCATCAGTAGAGTTGAATCAACAAAGTTACGTGATAGGCGGATTTGTCCGCGACCTGTTTCTCCACAGGCATTCTAAAGATATTGATGTGGTAACGGTGGGTTCGGGAATTGAGCTGGCACAACTGGTGGCCAAAAGAACTGATACCGATACGGTGTCGGTATTTAAGAACTTTGGTACTGCCATGATCAAGGTACGTGATGGAGAGGGCTTTCTGGAACTGGAATTTGTCGGTGCCAGGAAGGAGTCTTACCGTCATGACTCGCGTAAGCCAACGGTTGAAGAGGGAACGCTGGAAGAAGATCAGAGACGCCGCGACTTTACTATCAACGCTTTGGCAATAAGCCTGAATAATGACTCTTTTGGTGAGATGTTGGATCCCTTTGGCGGCATCCGGGATATGAAAAACAGACTGATTCGTACTCCGTTGGATCCGAATATTACCTATTCCGATGACCCCTTGCGAATGATGCGGGCAATTCGTTTTGCAACTCAACTGCAGTTTTCCATCGTACCGGAATCCAAATCGGCAATTACGCGCAATGTGAAACGTATTCATATCATCTCCAAAGAGCGGGTTGTGGATGAGTTGATGAAGATTATTAAGACACCAAAACCGTCCATTGGATTCTGCCTTTTATATGAAACGGGGCTACTGCAGGAGATTCTTCCTGAGATGGTACTCTTAAAAGGAACCGAAACAAAGGCCGGGCGAAGTCATAAGGATAACTTTGCGCATACTTTGGAGGTTTTGGATAATGTGGCCAAAGAGTCTGATGACCCTTGGCTGAGGTGGGCAGCGGTATTCCATGACATTGCAAAGCCGGTTACAAAACGCTGGGATGAAGATCATGGCTGGACATTCCATAACCATGACTTCCTGGGTGCAAAAATGCTTCCCCGGATTTTTAAAAGAATGAAAATGCCCCTGGGTGATCATCTTAAGTATGTTCAGAAGATGGTTTCTCTACATCTCAGACCGCAGGTGCTATCGGAGTCCATTGTGACTGATTCTGCTGTGCGAAGGCTTTTGTATGATGCGGGTGATGATATCGACGACCTGATGATACTGTGTGAGGCAGATATCACTTCAAAGAATGAAAAGAAAAAACAACGATTCCTTCGTAATTTCGCATTAGTACGAGTAAAAATTAAAGAGGTAGAGGAGAAAGATCGTATCCGTAACTGGCAACCTCCGGTAAATGGTGAGACGATTATGGAGACCTTTGGATTGAAACCCTCTAAGGATGTTGGCGTGTTGAAAATGGCAATACGTGAGGCAATATTGGACGGGATAATTCCAAATAATTTTGATGAAGCTTATCTGTTTCTACTCGAAAAAGGGCGAGAGATGAACCTTGAAGTGAAACGAAATTTCATTGAAAAATAGTTTTAGTATCTTTTGCAAGCTGTGAAATTCACCACCTTCCACTTTAGTAACAGAAAAAGATTATACCCGACACTGCTCAGAAGTTTGTAGTTTCCTCATTTTTGTTATTTTTACTTTTGATTCAAGATATAGGATATGAAAGTATATAAATTCAGAGTACTCACGGACGAAAAGGATGATTTTATCAGAGACTTGGAATTAACCGAAGATCAAACTTTTTATGATTTTCACCTGGCGATATTGCAAACTACCAGCCTGGCAGGAAGTGAACTGTCATCATTTTTTATCTGCGACCAGGATTGGTTTAAACAGTCAGAAATAATGCTGTTGGACATGGCCGGGCCAAGGGGAGAATCGCCTAATGGTGGTGTTATGCAACAATATGTAATGGAAGATTCGTGCATCGATGACTTTATGACTGACCCAAAACAGAGAATCCTCTATGAGTATGATTTTTTGAATCCAAAAACTTTTTTTATCGAATTGATTGATGTGATAGAATCAGACCCGGAAGTACGTTATCCTCACTGTTCTCTTAGAAAAGGGCTCTTGAATATACCTGTAGATCAAAAACTTGATCTTGAAGTCGATGATGAACTCGATGCATCCGCTCTTTTGAAAGATTTTAACAGCCTTTTATTCCAAACCTTGGATAAAGACGACGAGGAAGAGGACGAGATATAATTTTATGCCCCGTATAATAGTTATTTCCGGCCCCACTGCCGTTGGTAAAACGGATCTCTCCATATCTTTGGCAAAGAAATACAAGACACATATTATCTCTTGCGACTCGCGGCAGTTTTACCGTGAGATGCACATTGGCACAGCAGCACCCGCAAAGGCTGAGCTGGAGGCTGTGCCGCACCATTTTATTGGTCATCTCTCCATTCACGATTACTACAACGTAAGCAAATATGAGCAGGATGTCCTTAATTTGTTGCCTGTGCTTTTCGATCAATCTGACACGGTTATCATGACCGGCGGGTCGGGCATGTATATCGATGCTGTGGTTTATGGTATCGATGATCTTCCTGACGCTGATGACTCTGTTCGCGAGCAGGTAAAAGCAGAGCTTGTAAAAAATGGCCTCCATGGGCTTCGCATTTGGCTGCAACGTCTTGATCCTGACTATTATGAAGAGGTGGATATTTATAACCCCAACCGCCTGCGTAGGGCCATAGAAGTATGCCTGCAAACGGGAATACCTTTCTCAGAGTTGCGAAAAAAAAACCATAAAGTGCGTGATTTTGATGTGGAAAAAATATGCCTCATCCGACCCCGTGAGGAACTCTACGAACGTATCAATAAACGCGTGGATATCATGATAGAACACGGACTGGAGGCGGAGGCACGGTCGCTATATAAATTCCGGGATCTTAACGCACTTAACACCGTAGGATATAAAGAATTGTTTAGCTATTTTGATGGGTCGATATCCCTGAAGCAGGCCATAACAGATATAAAAACGCACAGCCGCAGGTATGCCAAAAGGCAGATTACTTGGTTTAAAAGGGATGACTCTTACCGATGGTTAGAAGCTGACGCTTGGGTTGATCCCGCATAGCGAAAAAGAGAGCCGTCACACAACTTTTTTATCGTAACAATTAATAACTCCGTATTTTATTCGATCAGTGTTATATCAAATCCATCCAGCAGGGTTAATACATCCGGGTATGAGAATTTTGCTTTTTTTATCTTATTGTGGTTGGGATTAATACGATATCCCTGTGCGGATGCGAAATCTGCTTTCCGTAAATCACAGTTCTCAAACTGAGTGTCCCGCATGTTACAAGCGTTAAAACTGCTGTTTTCGAGGTTACACTCTGCAAATGTTGCCTCCTGGATAGTACATCCATTGAAGATCGTTTTTTTTAAGTTGTTTTTATAAAAAACAGCATAATCCAGATATGAAAGCTCAAACCGAACACTGAAAAGAAACTTAGATACTTTGGAGAAATTTAGCCCCAGCAGCTTACAATCTATAAACGTGACATTATTTAAAACAGCATCTGTTATGATTGCATTGGATAGATCACAGCGAAAGAAAGTGCAATCGGCAAATGAGTAGTCGCTGAGGTTTTTATCGTTGAAGTTGCAGCTGTTTAGCTCGCAGTCAGTAAAACTAACCGGCTCTGTGGTTATCTTATAGTCGGTAATAGCTGTATCCTGGAATGATTTCATGGCGTAAAGTTAGGGAATTTTCAAGAAGCGAATCCATAGAACTATGATTTTAAGCCTGGATTAAAAGATTCATTATAAAACACCTCATTTTTCTATCTTTGTAAGTAGTTTAGAAGCACAAATAGTGTACGAAGAAAATGTAAACAGCAGTTTTATGATACAACAATCAAATTGGCTCTCAAGAGTATTCTCTTCTTCCCGTATATTTATTTTTTCTGTCATCATTGTAAATATCACCATCTTCCTGCGACTGTTTAGCTATGATTTTTTGCCTTTTGGCGACTGGATACCACATATTTATAACTCACGAATAATTAATGAGCTGATATTCCATCCCCAAAGCGGGATATCAGGTTTTTATGAAATGTATTATTCGCATTGTACCAACATGACGGATCATTTTATAATGGCTGCCTTGATAAACGTTATGAGTAGCAGGGCAGCGTCTCAGATTGTTATTGCTGTTGTGCTCTTTTCCATGCAGTTTGGAATGTATCTCCTGTTGAAGACATTGAAAATTAATATCTGGTGGACATTTTTGATGATACCGTTTATATTTAATTCGCTATTTATCGGGGGGATGATAAATTATAATATTGGCATTGGTTTGATGCTGATGTTTATGGCCTTATGGATTAAATATCTCAGGGAACCGAACATTATCTTAGCCGTCGGACTATTTCTCTTCCCTTTGATTATTTATGTTACTCACATCTTTATCTACGGCATTGCAAGCCTGGTAGTTGTAGTGCTTTTTTCTGTTACACTTATTGCTTCTTTTAAAGATAAGAGAGCCGGTTTTTTTAAAAGTAAAACTCACTATAAACGTGTTTCACTTTTCGTGTTTTCAAATATTCTTCCCGGGATAATATTTTTGCGCTATTTCTTTCAAAGAACACAGGTGTCCTCATCATTTTCATTTTCAAATTTTTCTCTACAACCGATTAAAGAGTTGTTTTCCCTGCGCTTCCTTGTTGGATATCAGGGTGTTAGTGAAGGTCACACCTTTGGTGTTTTTATCATTTCTTTAATATCATTAATAGTATTTGGGATTTTAACTGTTATGATATCCCGTATAAGGAAGAGTGAATGTAAAGCGGGATTATTCTCGTCCCGCAACAACGTTTTTGTGATCACCTCGTTGATAATGATTACTCTATTATTTTTGGCTCTACTCCTGTTGCCGGGCAAGATTGTCGGAGCCGGGTCATCTATTCATAAAAGAGTACAACTTCTTTTGGCTGTTTTTATGGTTGTTTTTATCATTGTAATGGTTAGTAAATCTAAATATGAAAAGTTTTCTCTTCTCCTGATAGTTCCTGCTCTGATAAGTACATATATGCACAAGAATGTTATTTGCGATTATATTGATAAACAGATTTATCCCGTGGCGGAATATCTTATCCACTCTTCAGATGAATGGAATGATTATTCTTCGGCAATGCTTATTTCACGTGATACAGAGTGGTATATGGCTCATATTAATAATGCACTGGGAGCAGAGAACAAGGTTGTTTGCTATGAAAACTATGAGGCCACGGGCGGTCATTTTATCACAGCACGTGTTAAAGATAATCCTTTGACATTAATCGACAAGAATTCAAGATTTTTTGGACATGACGAGATAGCATGGGAGTTGATAATACCGGATCATGAGCCTGATTATTTACTTATGCTTCAAAAGGATAAACCTATTATCTTGCCTGAAGAGCTCTATTGGCGGTATGACACTATTTCTGCAAATAGTGTTGGTCTCTATCGTATAATTGAGATGCGGAGACGATGAGTATCTTAGATATAGTATTGACGATTTACCATTTTAATACTTACTGTTGGCCTTTAAACTTCTTGTTTATTAGTTTTTTTTGTTGTACTTTTATAGCAAATTTCGTGATATTAATTTTTAGCAAAGAATACAAAACATGAAAATTGGAATTATCTTAGAAACAAAAGAAGTTGAAAAAGCATGGAATGCATTTAGATTTGCTGTTACGGCAAAAAAAAGAGGATATGAAACCCGGATTTTTTTGATGGGTGAAGCCGTGGAATGTGAAGGATTAACCCATGAAAAGTATAATGTTTCTGAGCAATGGGATCTATTTGAAGACGAAGGAGGAGTAATTCTGGCATGTGGAACTTGCTTGAAATCCAGAAAGAAAGAGAATGATACAACCTGCCCTATATCAACGATGAACGATTGTTTAGATATGGTAATATGGGCAGATAAAATAATCACCTTTTAAATTAACTTAAAATTTATAATTATGGAAGAAGACAAATTAATTTGTACATGCTCAGAGGTTTATAAAAGTACAATAGTAAAAGCCATTAAAGAAAAAAAACTGACGACTGTTGAAGAAGTTGGCGACGAGACAGAAGCCGGAACAGTATGTGGGCAATGTCAGGACGATATTCAGGAAATACTTGATGAAATTAATGGCTAGTAATGGCTTAAGCCATAATCTACCGTCGGTGTACCCATTGTGCTGACTAGTAAAAACAAAAAATGCTCGTGTAGATAATCACATTCACGCGAGCATTTTTTTGTGTTGTTTTTTTTATCTGTTTTTCAGTTTTTTTGCAATAATTTCTGCTGCTTTAATTAGCGGGTACGCGGCGGGTGAGCCTGTTAACAATGGGTGTGTGCCAATTTGTGCAGTTAGCAACGCTTTAATATTTGTATGGCTTTGGATTAAGAAGCCAATAGCGTTTGTTAATTCTCCAACACTGTAACCACCGTAAACTTCGCCGCCTATAATCATACCGCAATCGGCAGCTACAATTAATTTAACGGTCTGTTCGTGCATTCCTTCCAGTGTTCCGGGGTGCTTATCCATTCCTGTAAAGCTTCCAATAACAACGCTAAAGTTCTCTTCTATAGCCCTTGATTCAATAACACCGGCAGTGCCAAACGCAGTATCTCCAATGGCTGTATCATAAATTGCGATTGTTCCGTTAAAGGCTTTACACGGACTTAACTCATATAAGCTCATACCTGCAACCCTGGCTTCGGCACATGCTGTTGAAGCAAGCATTGTGGTATTTAACTTTCTGGTTAAAAAGTCTCTTTTTTCTGCGCAATCTCCAACAGCAAAGATATCTTCGGAGCAATTATCAACACGCATGTATTCGCATGTTTTTATAAAACCGTATTTATTTAATTCGATACCTGATTTTTCTGCCAGTTTAGTATTGGGAACATATCCCATGGAGAGTATAACTGCATCAGCCTCAAGTTCTTCGCCTGTGGCTAGTATTACCTTTGAAACCTTGCCATCTTTGCCGATAATCTCCTTTACGCCTTTGTTTGTAATAACTTTTACACCGCGCGACTTTAGTAAATCCTCGGCTTTATCGCCAAATTCTTTATCAAAAGCCCTGCTTAGTATGGAAGGCTCAATCTCTACCAGTGTAACATCCCATCCGGCCTTAGTCATTTCGTCAGACATCTCAACACCAATAAATCCTGCCCCAATGGTGATAACCTTTTTTAAGGGTTTCAGTTTGGTGAGCATCTCATCGAGATATTGTTTGTTTTTTGGAATAATAAATACGTTTTCCAAGTCACCACCCTTGAGCCATTTTGGGCGTGTAGGAATTGAACCGGTTGCAAAAATCAATTTCTCAAAGTATATCTTATGGCCATTTGCCAGCGTGCAAACATTGCCCTTTATGTCCACATCGGTAACCTCTCCAATCTTTATTTCGACTCCGATATTCGTCAACATTTTGTCCGGTAAAATATTTTTGTCGCTGGTGTGCAACGAACCAAAAATATATGGAATCCCACAAGGTACAAGTACCTTATCTTCTTTTCTTATAACAACTACTGATTTGTCAGGATAGTTTGATTTTGCGCTTATAGCGGCTTGAAGTCCGGATGCACCGCCTCCAATAATTAATACATTAGTTTTCTCCATAGTAAAAATATTATGTTTTAGTGATAAAATCGAGGCGCTAATTTACCCTATTAGTTTTATTAAAACAATTATAACGATAAAAATAATGCTGAGAATTAGTGTTTTATAGAATCTCGGCACATTGGCAGATTCTTTATGGCTTTGACTTCGACTCAGCTCCTTACGACTGATAAGCCTGGTGAATGTAAAAGAAGAATAAAGTATTAATCGTGGTGTAAACATAGCTCTGTATTTTCATTACAGTCATGTATATTCGTTAGCGGAATATTTTAGAGTTGCACTTCTTAAAAAAAATACTTATAATGTCGTCTTATGAATTATGAACTAACTCAGGAAAAAAACTGTTTTTATGAGAAGGATGGTTTTTACATACTAATATTAAAAAATGTATTTTTTATTTTTTTTATTCTGTAATAATTTTCTGGAGCGGTTTCTCCATTTTAGATACTTCATTCAAAAAAGAGTAGAGTGATGATAAAAAAGATTATTGAGTTGAGGCATCAGCTTCATCAATATCCTGAAGTTTCAAATAATGAATTCAAAACTTCAGAGCGGATTTTGAATTTTATGAATCCTTTTATGCCGGATGAAATAATTAATTTGGGTAAAACAGGGAAGGCGTTCGTTTTTAGCGGAAAGGCTCCGGGGAAAACTGTTGTTTTTAGAGCTGAATTGGATGCTCTGCCCATACAGGAAATATCTTCATTGGACTATGCCTCTGTAAATAAAAATGTCTCGCATGTTTGCGGTCACGATGGTCATATGTCTGTTTTAGCCGGGTTAGCTCAAAGAATAGCAAATCAGCCGCCCGAATATGGAAAAGTTGTGCTGCTTTTTCAACCTGCCGAAGAGGTGGAACAAGGTGCCAGAGATGTGGTTGAAAATCCCGCATTTATAAATCTTTATCCCGAATATATCTTTGCGCTACATAATGTTCCGGGGGTAAAGAGACATAATATTGTGCTAAAGAGTGGCAGTTTCTCGGCTGCTTCCAGGGGGATGACCATTAAGCTTTTTGGTAAAACATCTCATGCTGCAGAACCGGAAAATGGAATCAGTCCGGCAAATGCCATATCGTTGATAATTAAAGAGTTAAATTCTTTAGCAGAAAACCCTTTATTATTTCAGGAGTTAGTTTTGCTTACCATTATTCATATCCGAATGGGAGAAATGTCTTTTGGAACATCGCCGGGATATGCTGAAATAGGAATCACGCTGCGCTCGTATAAAAATGAAGATATGGAGTTATTAACTTCTTATTCTGAAGAGATAATAAGGAAGATATCACAAAATGAAAAACTAGAATACAAGATCTCCTATTCCGAAGAATTTCCTGCCACGGTTAATGATAATGAGTGCATGGGGTATGTTAAAGAATCGGCACGACAAAATAATCTGGAAGTAGAAACCATTGAAAACCCATTTAAATGGTCGGAAGATTTTGGTTATTATTCTCAACAGTACAAATCTTGTCTTTTTGGTCTGGGCTCAGGGATTTCACAACCTCCACTCCATAATCCTGACTACGATTTTCCGGATGAAATAATCGAAAGCGGGATAAACATGTTTTATGGTATTTATAAAAAAATTAATTTATAAAATGACAGATAGTTCAGTAATAATCCTTGATGAAAATTCATTGCAAAAAAACGTTGCTTTTTTAAAGAAGAAAATGGGCAGTAAAGTGCTTATATCGGCAGTTGTTAAGGCAAATGCTTATGGGCACGGAATCGAGCAAATAGTTCCTCTTTTTGAAAAACACGGAATAAATCATTTTTCTGTTTTTAGCTATAGCGAGGCCATAAGGGTTTATAACTCCCTTTCAGAACCACGAACTATAATGATAATGGGTTGGGTTTCCGATGAAAATATTGTCGATGTAATTAAAAAAAGGATTGAGTTTTTTGTTTTTAATATAGAGCGCCTTCAATCAGCAATCACTTTTGCTAAAGAGTTGAATATTAAAGCTAATATTCATATTGAAGCAGAAACAGGAATGAATCGCTCGGGATTGAATTTGGATGAACTGAATAGGGCTATTTCTATTATTAAAGATAATGCCGCGTATGTTAATGTAGTGGGTTTTTGCACCCATTTGGCTGGTGCTGAAAGCATTTCAAATCATCTGAGGATACAGAAGCAGTTAAAGAAGTATCATAAATTAGTAGCTGTTCTGGAGTCAAATGATATCATCCCAAAATATAAACATGTTTCAAATTCTGCAGCTTCGTTTATTTACCCCAAAGCGCGAATGGATCTCGTACGAATAGGTATTATGCTTTACGGTTTTTGGTCCAGCACCGAAGTATTTATCCAGTATGTTAATAACAGAGCAAATAAAGCAGACCCGTTGGAGCGAATTCTTAGTTGGAAAAGCCAAATTATGTCTATAAAAGAGGTTAAATGCGGCGAGTTTATCAGCTATGGGATTTCGTATCTGGCACAGAAAAATGTTAAAACGGCACTAATACCTGTGGGATATGCATCGGGCTATAGTCGGGCGTTGAGTAATAAAGGCCGTGTTCTTATCAATGGTCAACGATGCAGTGTAATCGGTGTTGTAAATATGAATATGATTATTGCTGATATTTCGTATATTACCGATGCAAAAGTGGGCGATGAGGTTGTCATTATTGGCAAACAAGATGACCTGGAGATAAAAGTAAGTGGATTTGGTGATATAAGCGACGAGCTTAATTACGAAGTCTTAGCGCATTTATCAGGATTAATAAAGCGAGAAATAATTGAAAAAAAATAATTATGGCATTTGTAACATTAGATATTAAAAAATTAGAGTCGAATTTTAACTTTTTGAATACCCTGTTTATAAAAAATGGTATCGAATGGTCTGTAGTATCAAAACTGTTAAGTGGTAACAAGATATTTTTAACAGAATTATTGAAGTTTGATATCAATCAAATTTGCGACTCCCGTGTTTCTAATCTGAAAATGATTAAATCATTAAATCCTAAAATAGAAACTATTTATATTAAACCACCGGCAAAACGTTCGATATCAAGTATTGTAAAATATGCGGATATCAGCATGAATACGGAGTTCGAGACTATAAAGCTGTTATCGAAAGAGGCTAAAAGGCAAAATAAAACCCATAAAATCATGATAATGATAGAGCTGGGAGAGCTTCGGGAGGGTGTTTTGGGCGAAGATTTTATCGACTTTTACGAGAGTGTTTTTAAATTAGAAAATATTAAGGTTATAGGTATTGGCACCAACCTCTCTTGTTTGTATGGTGTACTGCCAAATCACGACAAACTAATCCAACTTAGCTTGTATGAGCAGTTGATAGAGGCGAAATTCAATAAACAAATTCCTTATGTTTCAGGTGGCTCCTCTGTAACAATACCGTTAATCTTCCAAAATCTTTTACCAAAAGGCATTAACCATTTTCGCGTTGGTGAAACACTGTTTCTCGGAACAGATGTTTATAATAATGTAAAGTTTAAAAAAATGCACTCTCAGGTGTTTAGTTTGTATTCTGAGATTATTGAATTAATTGAAAAACCACTTGTTCCCAGTGGAGAGATGGGGACAAATGTTGAGGGAGATAGTTATGAGTTTAACCAATCCGACATTGGCGAAACATCGTACCGGGCGATTATTGATTTAGGCTTGCTTGATGTTGAAACGGATCATATTGAATTGGTGGATAAAAGCTTAAGAATTGCAGGCGCAAGTTCAGATATGATAGTTATTGATCTTGACGAAAATAAAAAGAATTATAAGGTGGGAGACTTAATTGAGTTTAAGTTAGATTATATGGGAATCATTAGAATAATGAATTCGAAATATATTGATAAAAAGATAAAAAATGGTAACTAAGAGCCCAAAAGCCACGTTTTTTTATTAATTAGATTCTATTACCTGTCCGTCTTCACGGTATAATTTTATTTTCCCCTCAAGCAGTACCGCTATCACAGTGACCTGCGAATCCAGGGTGTGCTTTGGTACATCGATATAACAGATGCCCGGCACCTCGCTCCAGTATTGTTTTCCTTTGATATCGAAGTTCAGCATTGTTCCGTTACCCACCACATACATGCGATGTATCTTGTTCTTGATCCCTCTCAGCGCCAGGGGGCCATTTGGATTTCCTTCCACAAACAGATAGAGCATGGTTTTGTCTTTGGAAAGGGTAGTGCGCCCGTAGAAATGCTCCAGCGGAATTCCTGCATCAGTTTCGAAGATCGCTTCTTTGTGCTTCTTAGTCCAGCGGCCAAGCTCCTTCAATATCTTCTCCTGTTCTTCAGGGATCGATCCATCAGCCTTAGGACCAATGTCCAATAACAGATTACCGCCCATTCCTATGCAATCGACGAAGATGCGTATGATTTGATTTGCCGACTTGTAGTTGAGGTCGTTGTGCTGAAAACCCCATGAGTCGTTCATGGTCATGCATAGCTCCCAATATTTGTCTTTGGGCCGCGTTACCGGAAGCCCCTGCTCAGGAGTGGCGTAGTCTCCGTAGCCTTGCAGCCGCGAGTTTATGATGGCATTGGGATTATGATTGAGGATGTATTGACGAATATCTTTTGCCCGCCACTCCTCAGCGCTGTGCTCCCAGTCGCCATCAAACCAGTAAAGATCCGGTGTGTATTGTGTGGTAATCTCTTTAAGCTGGTTCATGTTAAAATGTAAAAATCTGTTCCATCGCACTGTATCGTCTGTATATCTTGGCTCATCGCGTAAAAAACCCGGATAATCAGGGTATGACCAGTCGATAAGGGAATAGTAAAGCCCCACCTTGATATCCTTTTTGCGCAGTGCTTTTACAAACGGCGTGAGGACATCCTTCCTGGCAGGAGTATCTTTCTTTATGGTGTAGTGATCCTCCTGGGAATCCCATAATGCTACGCCATCATGATGTTTTGAGGTTATAACAGTATATTGAGCTCCACTCTCCTGTATGAGCTGTACCCAATCTTTTGGTTTGTAATTTTCAGCCGTGAATCCATCCAGCTGTTTCATATAATCTTCATGTGAGATATAGTGGTTGTGGAAACTCCAGGACTCGGAGATGCCGTCAACAGCATATATGCCCCAATGGATGAAGATACCTAATTTGGCATCCTTGAACCATTGCATCTTTTCGTGTTGCTGTACCTCAGAAATGCTTTGACTCCATCCCGTAAAGGAAAAGAAAAATGTAGTTATAACAACCAGTGCTCTGCGACAGTTAGCTTTGTTCATGGTGAATGAATTTACGTGCTTTGGGCAAATATCGGAGATTTTATGGATTTTTTTGGATTATAAAGATCTTTTTTATGCTCATAATAGAAACAGGATAGAGAAAAATGTAATTTTGCTTACTATGCAGGAGATAGAGAGAAAATTTTTCGTTCGCAAGGATTTTAATCCCATTGGAAATGCTTCATTTATTATTAAACAAGGGTTTTTAAATTCTGACCCGAGTCGGACAGTGAGAATCAGGATAAAAGGGGAGAAGGGTTTTATTACTGTCAAAGGGGCAGGAAATGAGAATGGTACCACTCGTTTTGAATGGGAGAAAGAGATCGGTGTGGAAGAGGCAAAGCTACTTCTGAATCTATGTGAACACGATATCATTGAGAAAACACGCTTCGTGATACCTGTTGATAAACACCTCTTCGAGGTAGATGTGTTTGAAGGTGATAACAAAGGACTCGTTATAGCTGAAGTAGAGCTTTCCCATGAAAATGAGCAGTTCACAAAGCCGGAATGGCTGGGCGAGGAGGTTACCGGGCAGACCCGGTATTACAACTCATCCCTGTCAAAACGACCATATCGTGAGTGGTAGAGTGCGTGGATACATTCTTAAAGTAGCTTTCTGAAAAATAGAAAACCTATTAATTTAAAAGAAGTATAACTCTATTGAATAATGAGCTTATAAGTCTCAGTTTGTTTTTTATTTATCACTTTTATAAGATATATACCCGCTTGATATTCTTGCATACGCAGCGTTGTACTGGTTCCATCCCAAACTCTGTTGAAGAGCATCTCTCCGGTGCTGTTAAATAGCGCGAGAGTGGATCCGTTTTCATAATTTTTTCCGGTAACAATTATTTTTACGTCTCCGGCAGAAGGGTTTGGATAGAGCGTAATATTTGATTCAATAAATGATTGGGGTTCATTTTCTCCGGTGAAGGTTCCATAGTTTAACGGCACCGAGGAGTGTAAAACCATATTACATGCCACATGAAGTTCCGGGTTATATGTGTCGGCACAGTTGTCACATGTTACTCCGGTAACACAGTCGGGGTGGTTAGGATGACAGAGATCTACATACTGTTCGTCGAATATGTACTCAATATCTACTTCTCCATTTTCCACAAAAGGATTCATATTGAAGTCGAACCATGGAGCAATAGAGCCCGGGCACCATCCGGCACGGTTGTAGAACCATGTTCCGCTTTGAGGCTGACACGCATCGGGGTTGGGGTTGCATGTTGCCCAGTTGTGCTGTTCAAAAGTCTCTTCTCCATCAATCCATATGTGATGTGTGGCTTCATAAAACTCCGCTGCGTTGCCTGTGTTAAGATCACCCCAGGAGTGCCCGGAGCTAACGAGTTTCAGGGTAGCAGATTCTGTCTCTTCGGGGAAACTGACATGTGCCGGCGCAACGGGCTGCAGATTGGCATAATCTCCGAAAGGAAATATCTCATGCCACACATTACTTACAAAACTATGTGCATATTCCGGTGTGCCTGCTGTATAGAATAAATTCAAATCCCAGAGGTATCCGTTGTCGAAGGTAACACATGAGAGACGGAATTTTGTCTTTCCCTGTAGTATCCAGGCGTAATCGGTGAGGTCAATGGCATGTGAGCACGCTGTTCCGTAGGGAGTGATGTAGCGTATTATCTCAATCCATTCGCCATTGGGAGCCTGAGCCTCAATTGATGCCACACGATCCCATTCACCACAACCCCCGGGAGGACAATTAACCTCCAGTGTGGCCTGTATATGATTAAAAGCACCCGCATAAGATGGTAGTTCGGCTTCGACGGTTTCAGATACATTACCGGTATTCAGCCATACGTCATCCACCGCGAGGATGTCAATATCTGTTACCTGGTCAGTAACATTGATAATGGCAGTTTGAGTCTCTATGGCGCCATAATTATTTTCAGCCTCTACCTCCACAGTGTATGTTCCGGTTGCCGGCGGTTGCCAATATGCCATGTAATGACCATTGAACCAGTTCATGGGGTATATGATCTGACCATTTACTCGGAAAAGAACAGACGATACACTAAACAACTCAGGGTTGTCAATTGCTACGTATGCGTTCAAGGGAATAAAATCGAGGTTTGGTGCATAAACATCACCTTCAAGCGGGCTGCGTGCGTCCACCACCGGGGCGTATGTATATGGGTCGAGCACGTCAAACGATTGAATAAGGTCTTCTGCCGGGTCATATGTTTCGTCACCCGGTTGACTGGCCTTTACTATTACTTCTCCCGGCTCACCGTCAAGGGTGATAATATTATCATTCAGGGTAGCGGGGCCTTCCACGATTTCAAATATCACCTCCAGCCCGGAGCTGGCCTCTGCAAAGATCTCGAAAGGATCATCAATAGTGAGATGATTGGGGATCTTCGGAAAGGTAATAGCCTGGAAACCCTGGTTTAGCTCTCCGCCAAAGTTGGAAGTCTCTCCCACAAGTGCGAAGTTCATGAGTTCGGCATTCATATCTTCGCCAACCTCACTCATAAGGTGTGTGATGGAGGTGTTATCACCCCCGGGGACACCCTGGTTGAATTTATAATATGCTAAAAGACCTTCTGAGGTCTTGTCGATTTCATTTTCAATCATATCAGATATTTCTGAAGCACTGAGAGCCTTGTCCCAGAGCGACACCTCATCAATGCGTCCGCCATAAACGAAGTTATATCCTGCTCCAAGGGTGCTCTTCCCGATGGCAAAAGGTAAATCGGTAGCTTCAAGATGTCCCGAGGCATCGCTCGACCCGATTGAAATGCCATTTACATAGAGAGTTATTGAACTACCGTTATAGATAAAAGCAAAATGCTGCCACACCTCAGGAACAATGGTGTAGTTGGAAGCCACTAATTCATGAAAACCACCCGAACTAACATATCGACACTCAATCATACCATTGTTTAGAATAATCATATAGAAACCCGATGAGCCATCACGAATTCCCATCATCCCCTGACCATAAGAGAGGTCGTCGGTGTAGAACCATCCCGTCATTGAGATCTCTGTCTTGTTGACAAGGAATTGTCCTGCATCTTCAAGAATTACGTAGTCGTCAACTCTGTCGAAATGCAGATATTGATTTGATTGCGCAACAGTCAATGTGGGCACTGCAAAAAGCATGATCCACATTAGTGTACGATATAAGTTATATTTTTTCATAATAAAGATATTTATTTGGTTCGTGATTTTATTTGTTCCACCATACTTTTATTGATGAGTCATCGCCGCCCATTGTTGATGTTTGGGCAGACCAGTTTTCGCTGTTATGTTCGGATTCGGAAGGAGGGTAGGGTAGTCTGAAATGATTCATTGGTTCTCCTTCGCGAGGCGTAGCTTGTGTGCGTCGGCACAAACTATATGCTTCCCAGGGCTGGCGGAAAAGATCCAGCCATCTTTGTTTATATATCTCTGCTTCCTTGTCCTCAGTAAAGAATATCGTATTGGCAACATCATAGGGATTCACTGATTCGTATAGTGGGTCAATATACATCCATATACCGCTGTTCTCTTTTATGTTATCCCAAAATGTCATGCTTGCAATAACACCCTCAAAGCATGCTCCCAACGCCAGGTTTTCATCCTGCGGCAAGCCAATGCCCTTGAGATACGCCTCTGCCTTTATAAAATGTATTTCAGCAGCAGTGATGAGAATCTCAGGGATGGTGTTTTCGTCACGTATCAGGTAATAATTGATTGGTGAATAGACGCAATCTTTTCCCTTGATAGTGTAGTTGATATCGCGGTGTAACTGGTATGGCATACCTCCTGACGGGGTAACTCCTGTCTCCGGGTTTTGCGGAAACGCCACCCATTTACCATCATTGTTTGTCTCGTAGAAGATAAATGCTCTGGGGTCGTAAATACCAGTTCCGTCAAGGCTGTCGTGTTGAGCTACAGCATTCCAAAAGTTTGTTCCCATACGCAGATTTTTATGCTCCCTGAACGACCAGTTCGTGCTTGTCTTAAGCCAATTCTGCGCTTCCGGCATCATCACCACGTCTTCGTCTTCGCCTATTACAGGCAGGTTTCCGTCGATTATCTCCACGATAATTTCACCGGCAATCTCCGGTTCAACGTTTGAGATACGCATGGCATAGCGCAGACGCATGGAGTTAGCAAACTTTCTCCACCTTCTGATATCCCCGGCAAAGAGGTTGTCATACTCTGAGATGCTAAACATGGGTGCGCCATTTTCACAGGTATAACTCTCCGACATTTTCTCCTCGGCCCATTTCAGGTCTTCCAGTAGTGATATATATATCTCTCTCTGGCTATCATATTTTGGGTGGAGATACTCCAGACCCTGGAAGCCACGCCCGGCCTCGGAAAATGGGATGTCACCAAACATATCCGTAACCCGAAAGGTTTTGTATGCTGTAATGATCTTCAGCATACCCTTCACATTATTGAGTGAATCAGGAGCATTGCTGTTTTCTATCGCAAGAAGCCTCTGCTCAATATCCCTTATATGTGCCAGTGTATTGTAATATTGCGACCATATCTCTTCTGTTCCCAGGCTGATATTCGACCATGCTTCACGCGTGAGAGCGCCAAGCTGAGTTTCACTGTAGAGTACTTCGTTGTGAATGTAGAACTGTTCGTTCCATCCAAGGCATAATGAGCTTACAACTTTGTTAAAAAGCGGCCCTATGGTTGTTACTGTAGGATAGTATGGGTTTTTGTTGAGATCCTCGAAATCTTTTGTACACGATCCTGAAATCACTATTATCAGGATCATAATGGCAACGGTGAATGTTGTTTTTATTTTTTTCATGATAAAGATGATTTAGAATGAAGCATTTATACCAAAAGAAAATGATCTTGTTCCGGGGTAGGAAGCCCACTCAAGACCTTGCGCATTTCCGGCGCCCATAATTCCTTCAGGATTGATATGATCAGGAAGAGAAGAGTATATGTAGAACAGGTTTCTTCCCACGATATTGATGTTGAGAGATTGAAATACCTTCATTTTTTTCGTTATGTTTTCCGGCACCTGATAAGAGAGGGATATTTCTCGCATCTTCACCCAGGTATTTTCCAGAATCCCCGGCGTAGAGATGAAATGCCCCCAGCCTCCGGCATTGGGCATATATTTGAAATAATAGTGAACGACTTTATCGTTTACGGTACCATCTTCATACACCCCGGGAAGAATTACACCTACATTTCTGGTGTTCCCTTCTTCGTCAGTATATGGCAGCCCTTCGCCGTTTCTTTCCAAAAGCGTCTCCGGGCTTTGTCCTGTCTGTAAACCAATAACATAAGTGCCGCAGTATATGTCGCCGCCAATTTTGGTGTCTATCAGGGTTTTGAGTGTAAATCCTTTATATGAGAATCGGGTGTTCCATCCGGCAATAAGATCAGGAGAGGCATTTCCTATGGGTACTCGCGACTCGGTGATTTGGTATTCCCTGCCATCATCACTGATGATTGGTTGTCCGTTTTCATGGTAAACATAGTCATATCCTATGATTGTACCATAATCATCTCCGGCTCTAACTGCGATGGCCGGACCGTTAAGGCCCCATATATCTCCCAGCATCAGAGGCTCGTTGTTATCACCCAGGCTGATTACTTTGTTTTTATTGTGACTGAAGTTGAATCCTGTTTGAACCACCAATCCGGGTTTTTCTACGATAGCATAATTCAAAATCAGCTCAAAACCGCGGTTTTCAAGTACTCCATTGTTAATGACAATACCTCCGGCTCCTGAAGAAGCTGGAGTCGGTAGTGTGAGAATTTGATTGTCGGAGAGGATATAATAATATGTGAAGTCCATGTTTAGGTTGTCGTTGAACATGCCTATGGTAGTACCACCTTCGTATGATTTGGCCCACTGTGGAGCCAGTGCGATAGGCGGGATTATTGATGGCAACGAAGCTGTTTGTGTGTTTCCAAAAGTACTGGTGCTATAGACAAAATCGAGCGCATACGGGTCGGTATCTGTAGCAGCGCGTGCTATGGATCCTTTTATCTTCCAGAAGTTGAAGATATCCGAGCTGAAGTTAAACGCCTCTGAAGGAATAAAACTCAACGATGCTGAGGGATAGAAGTATGAATTGGCATTGGAAGGCAGCGTAGAAGACCAGTCGTTTCTGCCTGTTAACTCCAGGTAGAGATAGTTGTCGTAGCTGATATTAAAGAAGGAGTATAGTGAATTGATGTCCTTCTCATACCAGAACTCCCTTATGCGATTTGGATCTGAGTATATTACCTGTGAAGGATCTTCATAGTTTGTCATACTATATAACCAGGAATCGACCCATTTGCCTGACTTACCCCGCAGTCCGTACTTTCTTCTCTGCCATTTGGTACCTCCAAACGACCATTTTACATCTACTTTACTATTGAAGATTTTCTCTCTGTGAGCAATGATAAGGAATTCATTATTCATTATTTTGTCGCGACCCATTTCATTCTCATAAAAACCATTAAGTAATCCCGCTGCATCGGTGGGATTGTTACGTGTTGTAAACTGGTTTATTGTGAAGTCCATACCAACACGTCCGGTGGCTTTAAGCCAGGAAGTGATATCGTAGGTAAGAGCGAAAGAGCCCAGAACCTTATCGCGTGCTAATGTGGTGTTATTATGATAAAAGTTCCACCAGGAATGTGGTGAGACGTACTCGAACGGATAATTTCCTTCCCATTCGTTACGCGTACCATCCGGATTGGCATAGTGCTCCGCTTCCAGGCCTTTCCAGCTTCTGGGCCAGCTGTATAGATTACCCTTACTGAAAGAGCTGTACGATTCACCCAGGTTTGGTGTGTTAAGGCGGTTATAGTTCATGTAACTAAAGGCCAGGTCACTCTTTATCTTTTTACTGATATTAATATTGGAACCCAGATTAATGGTTGTTTGGTTGTAGTTACTGTTTGGGATTATGGCTTCATTATCGGTTCGTGTCAGCGAGACCCTCATGGTTCCAAAATCACTGCCGCCAGAGAAAGAGACATTATGCGTTGTGGTGTGTCCATCCTGGAAGTACAACTTAATGTTGTCGGGTTGTGGAGAGTAAGGTCGCATCTCTCCGTCCCACCAGCGGATCATCTGACCTTCCATCCTGGGGCCCCAGGAGACCGCTGTGCCGTAATATCCGAAGAGCTCGGATGTCGATAGCCCAAAGGGACCATTTTCGGTGTGTGTGGCGGTAGGATATATGAGGTTGCCCTCTTGATCTTGCATAAATGTTGGCTCCGCTGTTGTGAAAGGACCACCGGCACCATAAGTATTCTGTACATCACGGAACCGATAAGGGTTGGTATGTCTGTGTGATACGCTGTAGTTTATGCCCAGGCCTTTTTGCTTCCTTCCCCGCTTGGTGGTAATCAACACCACGCCGTTGGCACCGCGCGAGCCGTACAGAGCTGCTGCGGTAGGTCCTTTTAGGATATCCAGACTTTCGATATCTGCCTGGTTGATATTGTTAATGGCAGAACCCCAGTCCTGGCCACGCCCGATGTTAGTAAGACCCGGGTCGTTCTCCAAGGGAACGCCATCCACCACAATGAGCGGCTGGTTTTTGGAAGTAAGGTTGTTGTTTCCACGAATAGTAATCCTTGTGGTGCCGCCTTCCACACCATCGGCAGAGGATATCTGTACACCGGCAGAACGCCCGCTCATAGCCGTGAGTACACTGTTGGAGTTACTGCGCTCTATCTCTTCACCGCTAAACGATTCAGTGGTGTATCCCACTGAACGGTTTTCACGCTTGATGCCAAGTGCTGTTACAACCACCGCATCAAGTTTTCGTGATGAAGATGACAACTCAACGTTCAGAATAGTCTGTTTGGTGACTTCAAACTCTCTGGTTGTATAACCCATGAATGAAAATTGAAGAATATCTCCGGAGGTTGCTGTAATAGAGTATTTTCCGTTAAAATCTGTTGTGGTGCCTTTTAAACTCTCTTTTATGAAAACAGTGACCCCTGGTAAAAGCTCACCATCTTCAGAAGACGAAACAACTCCGGAAATGGTTAGCTCCTGTGCTTGTGTGATGAAACCCAGCATAATACTCAGCAGGGTCAGAATGTAGATTCTTTTCATAGCATTTTCATTTATCTTCCTACCGTGAATATATTACGGCTTTGCCTTACAAAGTAACAAAAAATCCTAAATCGGATTGGTCTTACAACCATATTTTTTATATAAATCGTTTATCTGATTTCATTTTTTCAGCTTTCTCTGCACTCTTCTCCAGCCAACCAGTCCTGACATCAGATTGTGTGTCAAATTTAGGAATGTAGGGTTTGATATCCAGTAAAGGAGTTCCATCAAGCATATCTGCACCGAAAAACTCTATTTTATCTCCCTGTATGCTTGTGAGCTTTACTACAGAGAGTCCTATGGGATTTGGCCGTGATGGTGCCCGGGTGGCAAAAATGCCATGCTCCACATCATCCATAAATGGTGTTACCACTTGCTTCCAGCCTTCCTGCCGGTGGAGATGATAGATCAGGAAAATATGCGAGAATCCATTCAGACTTTTCAGCGCTTCAGAATATTGTTTGTCCAGATGTATCGTGCCCTTGGTTTTTATTGCTCCTACAGGTTGTATGGGCATGCCCGATAGTGCTTTGTGCGGCGTGTGTATTATCCCTATGGGTGTATATTCTATGTTCATAGCTTTTATTTATTCAAAACAACATCTTGTGCATGCAGGTTTGGTGACACAAAGATCAGCAGCAGGATTGTATAGATAGTTTTTTTCATATTTAGGATATACGCAAAGTTATCTATTTGCATTATATGGTATAAATGTAGGCGAATTAATTTTATTTTAATAATTACACAGAGTTGTTATAATTTGAGTTATTCACGGAG
>CAYYSU010000038.1:0-24241 GCA_964474455.1 uncultured Bacteroidales bacterium | reverse complement strand
CTAGTGCCACTATGATGATAATTAAGTAGATATACTTTTCTATTTTCATGATATAATTTTAAAAAAACAATTTCCAAACATACAAAAAAAAGCAAGAGAGGTGACATCGCATTTTTATCTAATAATAAGAAAATAAAGATTGTCTATCAATTCGGAGTGTTGTACTTTTGAGGTATGGATCAATCGGCACAATCAAGAAGCCCAAAACAGAGGGCAAACTCTACGGGGGCAGTATTTTCAAAGGAATTATTTGATCACGGCAGGGTACCACCTCAGGCAGTAGATCTGGAAGAAGTGGTGTTGGGTTCGATGCTTTTGGAGCGTGATGCGCTGACAGAAGTCATTGATATCATAAAACCTGATATCTTTTATAAAGACGCACACAGAAAAATTTGTGAAGCCATCCACAGCCTGTTCAGAAACTCTGAGCCTGTGGATATCATGACTGTCACCCATGAGTTAAAAAAAACCAATGATCTGGAGAGCATCGGTGGCGCATATTATATTGCACAGCTCACCAACAAGGTAGCCTCGGCGGCAAATATTGAATACCACGCAAGAATCCTGGTACAGAAGCATATTGAACGTGAACTTATTAGCAGCTCTTCGGAGATTATCACCCAGGCTTATGATGAGTCCATAGACGTTTTTGATCTACTGGACAAAGCTCAGTCAAACCTCTTTGAGCTCAGCGAGAACAACTTCCGCCGGAGTTACGTAAGCATGGATAACATTGTTACTGAAGCCATAAAAGAGATCGAGAAGGCACGCACCCACAAGGATGAACTGCGTGGTGTTCCTACCGGATTCACTGAGCTTGATGCGCTCACCGGAGGGTTTCAACGTTCCGATCTTCTGATCCTTGCGGCTCGCCCCGGAATGGGTAAGACAGCCCTGGCGCTCACCATGGCTCGAAACATGGCTGTGGATTACAATCGACCGGTGGCTGTATTCTCTCTTGAGATGGCTGCATTACAGCTTACCACGCGTCTGATAGCCAGTGAAGCGGAAATCACCTCCGACAAACTGCGTAAAGGTGAGCTCACCGAAAACGAATGGCATCAGCTGAATTCGAAAATCGATAACCTCGCAAAAGCTCCTATTTTTATTGATGACACCCCCGCACTTTCCATCTTTGAGCTAAGGGCAAAATGTCGTCGACTGAAAGAACAATATGACATACAGTTTGTGGTGATAGACTATCTTCAGCTGATGACTACAAACTCGGAGAAAGGAAACCGCGAGCAGGAGATAAGTACTATCTCAAGATCGCTTAAAGCTCTGGCCAAGGAGTTAAACATTCCTGTTTTGGCACTCTCGCAGCTCTCCCGTGATGTGGAGAAGCGTGGCGGATCGAAAAAACCTGTGCTCTCTGACCTTCGTGAATCCGGAGCTATCGAGCAGGACGCGGATATCGTGCTCTTTATATATCGTCCCCATTACTACAATATTGATGAAGATGAACACGGACAATCCAGCACCGACCTGGCAGAGCTGCGCATAGCAAAACACCGTAACGGAGCCCTGAAGGATATCAAACTTAAATTTACCGGTAAATTTGCCCGATTCTCAGATCCGGAACCTGAGTTTGGTTATGCCAATGAAAACATTGCCCCAAACCAAAACTTTGAAAAAAATGGACAAACAGTCACTCTGCAATCTAAGATGAATAAGGAGTTGCCACCAACAAATCCTAATGGAGAGAACTCCTACGATTTACCATTCTAACATCCTGATATGAAGAAATTTGTTATCATAATATTAATGCTGTTTGCAGTAACTATATCACAGGCTGCATATATTCTTATTCCAATGGATCAGAGCCAGAAAAACCATCTCAAGACCTATGGACTTGCATTCTGGACTTTACAAAACAACGTAGAGGTTTATTGGCTACTAAACTACAGAGGTGGCAGCTTTATGATGAAACACCATGAGGATATTGAACGTGAATGTGTGATAAGGGATATAAGTTATAATGTTATCGCTGACGCCAAAAGTACTGCCATACTCACAGAGATCTCTGACCCCGGTGTTAATATGGATGCTGTAAAGCTGCATAAAGCACCTAAGATTGCGGTCTATTCGCCAAAAAACAAACTACCCTGGGATGATGCAGTAACCCTGGCGCTCAGCTATGCTGAGATTCCTTATGATGTTATTTATGACGAGGAAGTCCTCGACGGGGTGTTGCCACTATACGACTGGTTACATCTTCACCATGAAGACTTTACTGGGCAATATGGCAAGTTCTGGCGAGCCTATAAAGATGTTGCATGGTATCAGGAGAACCAGCGTATAGCTGAAGAGACAGCCCGCGCATTAGGATTCTCCAAGGTCAGTCAGTGCAAACTTGCGGTGGCAAAAACTATTCGCGACTTTGTGGCTGGCGGAGGATATCTCTTCGCCATGTGCTCGGCGCCTGATAGTTTCGACGTGGCACTGGCAGCAGATGGCGTAGATATCTGTGATGTGATGTTCGACGGCGACCCCATTGAACCGGGAGCACAAGATAAACTCAACTACGACAACTGTCTGGCATTTACCGATTTCACCATTAGCATGAATGCCTATGAATACGAAATCTCCAGCATTGATATGACAGAACGCCGAAAGGTGCCCAAGAGTCAGGATTTTTTCACCCTTTTTGACTTTAGTGCCAAGTGGGATCCTGTGCCTACCATGCTATGCCAAAATCATGAAAAGGTAATTAAAGGTTTTATGGGGCAGTCAACATCCTTTAACCGGGACAACTTGAAACCGGAAGTCCTTATTATGGGCGAGACAAAATCTTCGAGAGAAGTACGGTATATTCACGGGGAGTATGGAAAAGGGATCTGGACTTATTATGGTGGCCATGACCCGGAAGATTATCAACACCGTGTTGGAGATCCCCCCACAGATCTTAACCTGCATCCCAACTCACCGGGTTATCGCTTGATTCTCAACAATGTACTGTTTCCTGCAGCAAAGAAAAAGAAACAAAAAACTTAATATCAACACCACTCAAGATCAATATTATTATATTATTACAATATAATATAAAGGGATTTAAAAAGCTCGTTAACTCCGAACAAACTCTTTGATAGTAAACGCCACAGGATGCTTTTCGTCTGCCGCGTGCGGAACAGCATTCACAAGTCTCCACTCATCATCAGTAACCTCAGGAAACCAGGTGTCTGCCTGTGGAGAGTCCTCCACATCGGTGTAATAAAGCTTTTGAGCAATGGAGAAAAATTGTTCGTAAATTGAAGCGCCGCCCATAACAAAATTTTCACCGTGAGCATCAGCCTGTTGAATTGCTTCCTCAATACTATTCACCATAATACAGTTTGGAAACGACTCCTCCTTATCTATGGTAATAACAATATTCCTGCGATTTGGCAATGCACCTTTGGGAAGAGAAAGGTATGTATTCCTGCCCATGATCACCGTATGCCCTGTAGTCTTCTCTTTAAAGAATTTCATGTCGTCAGGCAGCGACCATAAAAGCTTGTTTTCATATCCAATGGCACGGTTTTTACCAACAGCAACGATTATAGAGATAAGTTTTGATGTTTTCATAATATTGTTTTAAACAGATACTGCACCTTTAATATGTGGATGTGCCTCGTAGCCCTCCAGTTGAAAATCCTCAAATACAAAATCGTCTATATTTTTAATATCAGGATTAATATTCATAACAGGAAGTTCAAAAGGCTCACGCGTAAGTTGAAGTTTACACTGCTCGATATGATTCGTATAAATATGGGCATCGCCCATAGTATGAACGAATTCTCCGGGTTTCAGTCCGGTAACCTGTGCTACCATCATCGTTAATAAAGCGTAAGAAGCGATGTTGAAGGGCACGCCCAAAAAGATATCGCAGGAGCGCTGGTAAAGTTGACATGAGAGCTTTCCTTGTGCTACATAAAACTGAAACATCAGATGGCACGGTGGCAGAGCCATCTCTTCCACCTGCCCCACATTCCATGCTGACACCAGATGGCGCCGAGAGTCAGGGTTGTTTTTTATGGAATCGACAACATTTTTTATCTGATCGATGTGGTGACCATTATAACCCGGCCAGCTGCGCCACTGGTAACCGTATATTGGCCCCAGGTTACCATCATCATCAGCCCATTCATCCCAAATAGAAACTTTATTCTCTTTCAGGTAAGTTATGTTAGTGGAACCTGTCAGAAACCACAACAGCTCATGGATAATAGAACGCAGATGCAGCTTCTTGGTGGTAAGCACCGGGAAGCCTTTTTGCAGGTCGAAACGCATCTGGTAACCAAAAGTGGATATGGTGCCGGTGCCTGTTCTGTCGTCCTTATGGACACCATTTACCAGAACGTGATCTAGCAGTTCGAGATACTGTTTCATATTATATAATTATCTTATTAACAACATACTACCCCATCAACATCCCGATAAGGGTAGCTGAAATAAGTGCAGATACTGCACCGGCCAGCAGAGCTCTCATACCAAATTTTGAGAGATTAACTTTTTGGTTTGGTGCCAAGACTCCGATACCGCCAATCTGAATTCCCACTGAGCTAAAGTTGGCAAAACCACACAACAGATAGGTAGCCATTATAATTGATTTTGGCTTAAGCATACCATTATTTATCAGTGCAGAGAGGCTTCCATACCCAACAAATTCGTTAAGGATGGTCTTTTCGCCAAGCAACTGCCCCAGATAAGCGATATCCGAACCGGGGACACCCAGCAGCCACATCAGTGGAGAGAGCGCATAACCCATGATAAACTGAAGTGATAAATTCTGATATCCAGTATTCATAGCAATCCAGTCATTGAGGTTGGTCCAGCCACCGATTTTTCCGAGCACAATATTTAACAACGCGATGGCAGCGATATATGTCAACAGCATAGCAGCGATATTCACGGCCAGCTTCATACCATCAGTAGTACCATTTGAAAAGGCGTCAAGAGCATTAGCACCAATTTTCTCTGTGCTAATACTAGCATTTTTCTCAATACTCTCTGTTTGAGGGACAATAATCTTCGCCGCTACCACAGCTCCCGGTGCGGCCATAACAGATGCCGCAAGAAGGTGTTTAGCAAATATCATCTGCGCCACGGGGTCGTTCCCGCCAAGGAATCCGATATAAGCGGCAAGCACACCGCCTGCCATGGTAGCCATCCCTCCTACCATTACCATAAAGAGCTCCGATTTGTTCAAGTTTGCAAGGTATGCCTTAATGAGCAGTGGTGACTCTGTTTGTCCGAGGAAAATATTCCCTGCCAGAGAAAGGCTCTCTGTGCCGGAGAGCTTCATGATGCGCGTCATGACCCATGCCAATCCGCGAACGACGCCCTGTATAATACCCCAATAAAACAGGAGACTTGAGATAGCGGAAAAAAATATTACCGTAGGGAGGATTTTAAATGCGAAGATATATCCCAGTGAGTCATTATTAATAAGATCTCCCAGAAGGAATATCGCTCCGGATTCAGCAGCCTGCAGGACATACACGAACATCTTACCAATAACTTCAAAGAAAGATTGGATAAAAGGTACATATAGAACACCCAAAGCCAGCAGAACCTGAAAAATTAAGCCGCGCGCCACCACACCCCAGTTGATAGCTTTACGATTTATGCTAAACAGGTAACAAATGAAGAGCAATGCAGCCAAACCCAGCAGTCCGCGTAGGATATTTATAAATGATATTCCATTACTTTTATCCAGATTGGTGAGCACCTGTGCCAGGGACTCTCCCGAGGAGGGACTCTCCCCGGCCGTAGCATCTACAACCTCAACGGGTTCTGCAACAGCTTCTTCCACTACGGCGACAGACTCTGAATCTGTAAGTAGATTGTTACCTAACAAAACATCTTCAATGAGATTATCTGTTTTCAGTTGGCTGTCGGTACCAACGATCATACCGGTGCCAACGATGACAACGCTAAAGAGGAAGAGTATCCCCAGGAATTTCATTAATTTCATAGAGTTTCTATTTGCGTTTGTTGATTTCATCACGAATACGAGAAGCCTGCTCATAGTTCTCGTTTTCGACAGCCTCTTTCAGCATCTCTTTGAGGTCATCAATAGAGATGCTCTCCATAGTGTTTTGTAGGGGCTTTTCGTTCTGTTCAAACAGCTCGTCAGAATCGTCAACATCGGAATCATCCATCTCGATACCTGCTTCCTGCATAATATTTTCGTAGGTATAAAACGGACATCCCATGCGCAATGCTATGGCGATAGCGTCGGAAGTACGGGAGTCTATCACCTGGAGGTTGTCATATTGGTCGTGGCAGTAAATTTTTGCATGAAATACACCTTCCACAAATTTATCTATTATAACCTGGCCAATAGTAACACCAAAGGATTCGGTAAAAAACTTAAAGAGATCGTGAGTAAGTGGTCTGGAGGGTTTCATATCCTCCAGTTCCAGAGCTATGGCCTGGGCTTCAAAACCACCAATAATAATTGGCAGGCGACGTATCCCCGGCTCTTCACCAAGTATCAACGCATACGCACCATGTTGTGAATGGCTGTATGACATCCCAACAATTTTAAGCTTTATTTTATCCTTTTCTCCCATCTGATTTTTTTAACCCTGAGAAACGCTATTTGTTCAGAGGGCTAAAGTAAAAATTTATTTCCAAGGCGGAGAATGAAAACCATCCTTTTTATATTAAAGAAACGAACATTCAACATACTCAGGATTTTTTATATGTAAAATATTAAATATTTGTATAATTTTACGCAAACGATTGCAATAAATATTAATTAATGTCATTAACTTTGCTGAAAAATCACCAACAAATCAGGTATGAAGAGAAAACTATCAATTTTGGCAATCTTGTTATTGCCGGTGGCATCCTTTGCCAGCGAAGCGGATCTCGTAATCCCAAACCTAAAAGAGAGTATTTTTTCAAATTTAGGCGTTAATGGTTGGACACTACTTTTTTATGGAATCATAATCTCCATTTTTGGCATTTTATTCGGGTTGTGGCAATACAAACGGATAGAAAAACTGCCGGCTCATAACTCCATGTTAAAAGTGGCTGAAGTTATTTACACCACATGTAAAACTTATCTACTACAACAAGGAAAGTTTCTAGTTATCCTATTTGCCATCCTGGCCGTGGTAATAATATATTATTTTGGCTACCTGAGCCAGATGACTGTTAGCAGAACGCTGCTCATTCTCCTGTGGACGGTGCTTGGTATCCTGGGCTCCTATGGCGTGGCATGGTTTGGTATTCGCATTAACACACGTGCCAATGCCAGAACCTCATTTGCTTCACTTAAAACAAAACCGTGGGATGTGGTAAGAATACCTCTCAAGGCGGGAATGAGTGTTGGCGTTCTTCTTATCTCCGTAGAGCTTATCATGATGCTTTTCATACTGCTCTTTGTACCAGGAGAAGCTGCAGGGGCATGTTTTATCGGTTTCGCAATAGGTGAATCACTTGGTGCCAGCGCACTGCGTATCGCCGGGGGCATCTTTACCAAGATCGCTGATATCGGCGCCGACCTTATGAAAATCGTTTTTAACATCGGAGAAGATGACCCGCGTAACCCGGGTGTTATCGCTGACTGTACGGGTGATAATGCAGGTGATTCTGTAGGCCCTACTGCCGACGGTTTTGAAACATACGGCGTTACAGGTGTTGCGCTTATAACATTTATCATCCTCGCATTCAAAGAGATCCCTTTCCAGGGAATCGTCATAGTATGGATCTTTGCTATGCGTATTATGATGGTGCTAACATCGCTGTTTTCATATTGGCTCAACGACAGGATCTCCAACAAAAGATTTAAAGATAAGGAGAAATTCAACTTTGAAACGCCACTTACCACGCTGGTATGGATCACTTCCATAATCTCTATCGTGGGAACATACCTGGTAAGCTATCTGTTAATTGGCGATATAACCACAGAAAGCGGGTTCAATATGACTGATATCTGGTGGAAGCTTGCCACTATTATTAGCTGTGGTACCCTTGCCGCTGCATTAATCCCCGAGCTGACAAAAGCCTTTACATCGTCGAAGGCACGTCACGTACAGGAGGTTGTTATCGCAAGCCGTGAAGGAGGTGCATCTCTGAACATCCTATCGGGTATGGTTGCCGGTAACTTCAGCGCATTCTGGAAAGGAATGGTCATGGTAGGACTTATGGCTATTGCATATTTCATAAGTGGCCTGGGGCTTGGAGAGCTGATGATTCATCCCAGTATCTTCGCATTTGGTCTTGTGGCATTCGGGTTCCTGGGAATGGGCCCTGTAACAATTGCTGTTGACAGCTACGGCCCTGTGACCGACAACGCACAGTCTGTATTTGAGCTTTCACGTATCGAAAGCATTGAATATATCCACGACGAGATAAAACGTGACTTTGGCTTTCGTCCTAACTTCGAGACCGGAAAGCATTATCTGGAAGAAAATGATTCTGCCGGTAACACCTTTAAAGCCACAGCAAAACCCGTACTCATTGGTACAGCAGTAATTGGTGCCACCACCATGATATTTAGTATTATCCTTATTCTGGAGGAAGCAGGATTTTTGGATATTCAACTGACTTCGGCGCCGATACTTCTGGGTTTTATTGCTGGTGGTGCTGTGATTTACTGGTTTACAGGGGCATCGATGCAGGCTGTGACAACAGGTGCATATAGAGCAGTAGAGTTCATAAAGAAAAATATCCAACTCGACAAAGACGAGGCGGATATTGAAGACAGTATAGCTGTGGTAAAGATATGCACAAAATATGCCCAGAATGGAATGTGGAACATCTTCGGGGTGATATTCAGCATCACTCTTGCCTTTGCATTTATCAGCCCTAACTTCTTCGTAGCGTATCTTATCTCCATTGCAGTGTTCGGATTATTCCAGGCCATGTATATGGCCAATGCCGGTGGTGCCTGGGACAACGCCAAGAAAGTGGTAGAGGTAGATCTTAAGGAAAAAAACACCCCTCTGCACGAAGCCTGCGTTGTGGGCGATACCGTGGGAGATCCTTATAAGGATACCTCTTCTGTTTCGTTGAACCCGATAATAAAGTTCTCAACACTTTTCGGACTTCTGGCAGCAGAAATATCCATCAGGATGATTGAAAATGAGCAGTCGGTGGCTTCGATATGGATTGGCGCAGCGTTCCTGGTGGTAGCACTTCTTTTCGTGTACCGCTCCTTCTACGGAATGAGAATTAAAAATCACACAAAATGAAACAACTTATATTAGTAGCAATATTAATACTGACTTTTGGGATGGGAAAAGCACAAAATAAAATATATAAAGGCAACTCCACAAGTTATTCGGATTGTTTATACACAATTAGCGGTGAGAAAATCTATAGAGGCAACTCCACAAGCTATTCAAATTGCAGATATACTGTAGAAGGAAATAAAGTATATCAAGGTAATTCAACCAGCTATTCTGATTGCCTCTATACAATCAGCGGTGAGAAAATTTATAATAATAACTCAACGGCTTATTCAGATTGTGTATATACAATTAAAAACAATAAGGTTTATAAAGGCAACTCAACAAGTTATTCCGACTGCCTGCTAACCATTGACGGCAAAAAAGTATATATGGGTAACTCAACCGGTTACTCCGACTGTTTGGCAACAGTTGATTCAATAATAAAACATGCTTTAATTGCCATATTAATTGGTCCGTACTAAGCCTGCATATAATTTATTATCGAAAGAATGAACTTGTTTCCAACAATTTGGTTGGATGGATAAGACTTAGGCAAAAGAGTGCGATTTTGCATTTATTATATTTTAACTAAAAACTGAGAAAATATGAGAATATGGTCACTCCATCCGAAATATTTAGATTCCAAAGGACTTGTTGCGCTCTGGCGAGAGACCTTACTGGCAAAAAACGTTTTGTCAGGTAATACAAAAGGCTATATCAACCATCCCCAATTAATACGGTTTAAGAACTCCTCGGATCCAATAAAAAGCATTGATTACTATTTACAAATTGTCTGGGAAGAGTCACGTGAAAGAAATTATAACTTTAATCGTGAGAAATTTAATTTTGAAGAAAATGTTGATAAAATCCCGGTAACAAATGGTCAAGTAAAATATGAGTTTTCACATCTGCTAAAAAAATTACGAGAGAGAGATATTGACCGGTACATGCTAAGTAAAGACATACATAAAATAGACTTACATCCATTGTTTTATGCATTAGACGGAGGAATTGAAGATTGGGAAAAAATATAATCTATGGATCTTACTTTTTTTATCGAAAACAGCTATAAGGTTTCAGAGCTAATAACAAAAGAGTACAGTACATCTTTTTCGCTGGCAACCTCTTTATTGGAGAGAGAAAAACGCCGTGCCATTTATGCTGTGTACGGTTTTGTTCGCCTGGCCGATGAAATTGTCGATAGCCTTCATGGTTTTGATAAGTCTTTTTTACTACAAAAACTAAATGACGATTTGCTATATGCTCTGGAAAATAACATGAGCACAAATATGATATTAGTAGCATTTGCCGATACGGTGAAGAGGTATGACATCAATAAAGAACATATTAATGCTTTTATGGAAAGCATGAAATATGACCTCACGAAAACAGAATATACCAATACAGAGGATTTGAATAAATACATTTACGGTTCTGCCGATGTTGTTGGATTAATATGTTTGAAAATTTTCTGCGATGATCAAAAATCTCTTTATGATACCCTCAAGGTTCCTGCCCTGAGATTAGGCTCGGCATTTCAAAAAGTCAATTTTTTGCGCGACCTAAAAGAAGATATGCAGGAGTTAGGAAGAAGCTATTTCCCTGAAATATCCGATCAGCCGTTCGATAAACATAGTAAAAGATTGATTGAGGAATCAATACAAAGGGATTTTGATGAAGCCTGGACAGGCATTAATAAATTACCGGGCAGATCTAAATTAGCTGTTGCACTGGCTTATTATTACTATGTGCATTTATTCAAAAAAATTAAGCGCACCACGCCTCAAAAAATACTTTCAAAAAGAGTACGAATATCAAATTTAAAAAAATACCTTATTATAACGAAAGTCGTTATTATGTATAAAACGGGTTTTATATAATTGATATAGCAGAATATATCGTAAAAAATATTAATTATGAAAAAGCATAGTTTTTTAACCTTAGCACTTATAACCATGACAATATCGTTTTTCTCATGCGCCACAATACCTAAAGGCGTTAATGCTATTACACCATTTGAAAAAGAAAAATATTTAGGAAAATGGTATGAAATAGCAAGGTTCGATTTCAAATTTGAAAGAGGATTAAACAACACCACTGCGGAGTACTCCTTACGTGAAGATGGGAAAATCAAGGTGCTGAACAAAGGTTATAATTATGAAGAAAAAACATGGCAAGAGGCAATAGGCAAGGCCAAATTTGTTGGGGATGACAATGTCGCCATGCTAAAGGTCTCATTTTTTGGGCCTTTCTATTCCGGATATAATGTTATAGCGATGGATGATAACTATAAGTATGCCCTGATATCAGGTGCAAACTTAAACTATCTATGGATTTTATCACGCGAAAAAATCATACCGGAAAACATCAAAAAAGAGTACCTTGAAATAGCAAAAGGATATGGCTTCAATATCTCGAATCTATTATGGATTGAGCATAACGAATAAACATCTAATTATCAGTAGTGCGATATGAACTTGTATCCAAAAAACAGAATACCAGTATTTGAGGTGAAAAAATTCATAATTATTTTTTACATCGTGGGGACGTTGGGTTTTTTAATTCCATACACCAGGGAATTATTTATTAAAATCACTCCCCTTGCTCTCATATTAAATGTTTACCTGCTTGCACTATATCACCAGACCTATACAAAAAAAACACTTCTTGTATTCTCAATAATTTATATTCTGGGCTTTTTAATCGAGGTAATTGGTGTTAATACAGGAGTTATTTTTGGCAATTATCAATATGGAAGCGGGCTCGGTTTAAAATTATTTAAAACACCTCTGTTGATAGGCATAAATTGGCTGTTTTTAACCTATACCAGTATTTCTATTCTTAGCAATTTTAGATTAAATAAGCTATTAATCATACTGCTTGCTCCATTTTTAATGCTCATTTACGACTTTGTACTCGAACAGATTGCTCCAAAAATGGATATGTGGAGTTGGCAAGATTCATCGGTACCCATACAAAACTATATTTCATGGTATCTGATTGCGGTAGTTTTTGCAGGGATGATAAAAATTTTTGGTATAAACACAAAAAACACCATGTCAGCGGTAGTGCTTATATGCCAATTTATTTTCTTGGTTTTTTTAATGCTTTTACTTAAATAACAGGATGATAAAGGCAAAACACCATATCGTTATATATCCTATATTTAAAGGGCTTACCCGCTTTTTGCTAAGAAAAAAATTCAACTCAACAAATATTGAAGGAGAGTTTTTCGATAATGGAAGTGCAGTGCTCGTTATAGCTAACCATATTAGCTGGTGGGACGGCTTTTGGTTAATGCATCTGAACTTAAAAATACTTCACCGTAGGTTTCACTTTATGATGTTAGAAGGCCAATTAAAAAAACATTGGTATTTTCAATACTCAGGAGCATATTCTGTGAGAAAAAATTCACGTAGTACTGTTGAAAGCCTTATTTACACATCAGAAATACTAAAGAATTCAGAAAATATGGTATTTATGTTTCCGCAAGGGGAGATAAATTCGTTATATAACAATTCCATACAATTTGAGAAAGGAGTTCAAAAGATTATCGAGCAATGTGCTGATGATGTGCAGGTGCTTTTTGTAGCAAACCTGGTTGATTACTTTTCCGATTCAAAACCAAATCTATATATGTATATAAAATCACATTCAGTAAAACAGATTAAGGAGAAGGCTATTGAAAGTGAATATAACACATTTTACAATAGTGTATTAAGCCATCAAAAAGCAAAAACCTCATGATGCATTATCTGGCGTATATATCCATTGGTTTTGTGGCATTTCAATTGGCAAATGCACTATTAAATTTTATGTTCCGTCAGAAAATTCAAAAATCTGCCGGAACACAGAGTGATCAAATATCAATTTTAATTCCGGCGCGCAACGAAGAACATAACATTCGCTTTATACTGGATGACATAAGAAAAACAGAAAATGACAACCTTGAAATTATTGTTTTCGATGATAAATCAACAGACAACACCGCACAGATAGTAAAAGAGTATGCCGACATAGATACAAGAATAAAACTTTTACAGTCAGAGATACTTCCAAAAGGTTGGTTGGGAAAAAACCATGGATGCTATCAATTAGCTCAACAGGCAAATGGCAACTATTTTTTATTCTTAGATGCTGACGTAAGGTTGCAGGGCAGTATTATCGAAGATGCCGTCAGCCATCTAAAAAAACACAAATTGGGGTTACTCTCGTTGTTTCCAACACAGATACAAAAAACTCTCGGAGAGAAAGTCACCGTGCCAATAATGAACTATATACTCTTAACTCTTTTACCATTAATTTTTGTGAAACTATCGCCGTTTGCTTCACATTCAGCGGCGAACGGTCAGTTTATGCTTTTCAATACCCGCACATACAAGAAGTTTCAGCCACACAAAACATTTAAATCTTCGCCCGTGGAAGATATCGCCATATCAAGATATTTTAAACAGCAAAAAATAAAAATTGCATGCCTTACAGGTGAGAAAAGAATAAAATGCAGAATGTATAAGAGCTATAAAGAAGCAAAGAGTGGCTTTGCTAAAAATGTTTTTATGTTTTTTGGAAATCATCCTGTTTTAGCCTTTTTATTTTGGGTGTTTGCAACATTAGGTTTTATTCCGGTGTTAATATCATTACCTGAATTTTTATTAATATATTTTATAGCGATAATAGCCATACTGCTACTGTACTCATACACAAGCAAGCAGAATATGCTTCTTAATATAATTTTATTTCCTGCACAGTTGGTGTTTCTATTTCAGGTAATGATGAAAAGTGTTTTCATAAAAAAGAACAAGGAATATACATGGAAAGGACGAAATATATATTCGTAGTAGTATTCATTTTTTTTAGCCTTGTAGTAGTAGGGCAAAATAATAAAACCATATATCACGCTTATGTCAATGGCGATATGGAGAGTTGGAAATGTGCAATAGACTCGCTTGAAGCCAGGGAATCGAAGACAAATAAAGAGGCGTTAGAGTTAATAAACTATCAATACGGATATATTGCATGGTGCATTAGTAAAGAGAAATCCCGGGAGGCAAAGAGATACATAAAAAACTCAGAAAAACATATCGAAATACTTGAAAGACAGAATTATAACATATCATTATTATACGCTTACAAAGCAGCTTTTATAGGTTTTGAAATAGGGTTAGCTACTTATAAAGCTCCTTTTATTGGCCCACAGAGTATCGTGTATGCAAATAAATCAGTGGAAGCCGACTCACAGAATCCTTTAGCGTATGCACAACTGGGTAATATTTCTTTTTATACACCAAAAATATTTGGAGGCTCTAAAACTGAAGCAATGCAGCACTATGCAAAGGCATTAAAAATAATGCAGGCAGACAGTGAAAACACAAAATATAACTGGAATTACTTAAATCTGCTGGCTACTATTATTCAAGCATATATGGAATTAGAGCAGTATAATATGGCGGAGAAATATTGCCTTATAACGCTTAACATTGAACCTGAATTTAACTGGGTAAAGAACGAACTATATCCCCAAATACTAAAACAAAAAAACAATGAGTAAAACAGTAATAATTATTGGAACCGGCCTGGGAGGACTTTCCACAGGTTTGCGATTGGCAACCAGAGGTTATAAAGTAAAATTTATAGAAAAAGCAGCACAGCCCGGAGGACGATTAAACCAAATCAAAAAAGATGGTTTTACCTTTGATGTGGGGCCTAGCTTTTTTAGTATGCCATATGAGTTTAAGGAACTTGTTGAAGATTGTGGCATGGAAATGCCATTTGAATTTGTCGAATTAGATCCACTTTATACTGTAAATTTTCTCGGCAGCGATAAAAAATATACACTCTATAAGGATGTAGATAAGCTAAGCGAACAGTTTAAAGATGTAGAACCCGATTTTAAAGATAAATTACTCGCATATTTAAAAAAATGCGGAGAGATTTACAACGATACTGTCGATGTGGTTATTAAACAGAACTTTAATAGTATCCCTCACTACATCAAAGCCTTAATGCAGGTAAACCCAAAACATCTTCCAGTACTTTTAAAGACTTTCTGGAAACAAAGCAGCTCCTTTTTTGAATCAAAAGAAGCACGACAAATTGTATCACTCGTCTCGTTCTTTTTAGGCAGAACACCATTCGATACCAATGCAGTATATACACTATTATCACATATTGAATTTTCACACACAGGGTATTACAATGTTAAAGGTGGAATGTACACTATTGTAGAAAGTTTAGTTGAGGAACTATCAAAATTAGATGTGTCGTTCGAGTATGATACTGAAATTACCGACTTCACATGTGCTGATAGCAAACTAACATCACTAATTGACAAAAATGGCAAATCGTGGGACGCAGATATTTATGTTATAAATGCCGATGCAGCCCTATTCAGAGGAACCGTTTTTAAGCGAAGAAAATTCTCCGAAAACCGTTTAAGGAAGAAGAGCTGGACAATGGGCTATTTAACATTCTATGTTGGAGTAAAGAAAAAATTACCGCAAGTAGAACACCATAATTACTTTTTAGGAAACAACTACGAGACCTATGCTAAAGATGTTATGAAGAATCCGGTAACAATGGAAAAACCATATTATTATGTAAATGTATTATCAAAGCATAATAATGAATGCGCTCCGGAGGGCTGTGAAGCGTTATTCTTTGTGTGCCCGGTACCCAATCTCCTATATAAAACCAATTGGTCGGACAAAAAAGAGATAGTAGATGGTATTATATCCGATTTCTCAAGAAGAATCGGTCAGGATATATCTAAAGATATTATTTTTCAAATGGAGTACACACCCGAAGATTGGCAAACACAATTTAACCTATATAAAGGATCAGGGTTAGGATTATCGCACAGCATGTTACAAATAGGTGCTTTAAGACCTAAAAACTATGATGAAAAGTTTACAAACACATTCTACGTCGGCGCATCAACCGTGCCAGGCGCAGGATTGCCAATGGCAGTTATAAGTTCAAAATTAGTGGCTGAACGAGTATATGATTACAAATAATCAACAAACCCGGAATTTACGCTAAAATAATCATCGACAAACCCGGCGATTTTGGTCTATATACAGTTTTTGAACTGCAGGAAATAAAGATGAAATAATATCGATTAAAAAAAAAACTACCGGAACTTCATAATAAAAAGCCCACACATCTTGTATTATACTAAAAAGTATACTGTTTTTATGGCAAGGCATAGGCAAACTTGAAATGGGGGCTGTGTTCTTGTTCCTAAATATGAAATAACCTTCATTTGGTATTAAAATTGCATACTGGTTGCCCGCAATGCATAAAAGAGTTCGCAGAGTTTTCAACGAATAGTAAAAGCCAGGTCATAGCTCTGATTTCGCTCAACGATGACGTTATTTAGAAACAATTTTATACATATGAGAGATGAAAAATATATTTCGAACAGTACTATTGGCAATTTTGATATGCGTGATAGCCGCATCAGCAATAGGACAGACAAAAACTAGTGATATTTGTGGTTTTTGGTACACCGATAAAGAGCTCTCTATCATAGAAATTTTTGAGAGCTCACCGGGGATATACTCGGGCGTTACTCACTGGATTAAAGAACCAATAATTGTTGACAAAAAGGATCCGAATTATGGCAAGCCAGTGTTTGACAAATATACAGGATTACCAATTTCAGAAACCACAATTTTAAAAAACATAAAATTTGATGGGGAAAGTCAATGGGATGGCAATGTGTATGACCCTACATCCGGAAAAACGTACAAATGCAATATAAAATTATCCGATGATAACACGACTCTTAACATGAAAGGATATGCAGGAATCCAGATTCTGGGTAAGACAGTTCACTGGAAAAGAACGGTAGAAAAACAATAATATATTGGGTAAAAAACCTGTTGTAAAAGATAACATCAACACCATCTAAAGCCGTCGGGGGCATTTGGATAAATAGTTGTCACTAGTGATTCTTATCAAAAGAAATTCCACACATAAAACTCCGTTAATCAAAATATATAAACACTGATCTACATGAATCCGGAACAATTAAGAACGCTTTTTCCTGTAACTAAAGAAGCTATATATCTTAACAATGCATCTCAAGCACCATTAAATACTCGTATATACGACAAGCTGCAGACGCTTATAAAAACAGAGTTGCTTCCAACTGATAAGAGATCCTTTAATCGTGATGACACTCGTTTACTTTTAGCAAAACTATTGGGTGGCTCCGCGGAGGAGTATGCCTTAGTAACCAGTACCGGAGTGGGAATGGGAATAGTTGCGCAGGGGCTGAAGCTCAATAAAGGTGATAATATTGTACTCCCAGAAAATGAGCATTGGAACAATACGTTTCCATGGTTACAACTAAAAACAAAAGGCGTAGAGGTACGATTTGTTAAAACCAATGCCGACAACAGCATAGATCCTGAAGCTTTTGAGAAACTTGTTGATAATAACACAAAAGTAGTAACGGTTGCTGCGGTGAGGTTTAACAGTGGTTTCAGGCCAAATCTCAAAGCCATAGGAAAAATTGCTCATGAGAAAGGTGCTCTATTCGTGGTTGACGTGGCACAAGCCGCGGGAATGATTCCATTAGATATTGAAAAAAATCAGATCGATGTGATGGCAGGATGTGGATTCAAATGGCTGCTAGGGATGCATGGAACAGGATTCCTATTTGTGAACAAAAAAGCAATGGAAATTATCTCTCCTACCCTTCCGGGTATGTATGCTGCCAAAAAACAATATAATGAACTCTCTGTGCTTAACGATTCCAGAAAATATGAAACAGGAACAATCGCATACTCGCTCTTTGATGCATGGTCGGAAAGTCTGGAACTACTTATTGATATAGGTGTTGATTCGATTTATGAGACAACCCTTAACTACACTGACCTTCTGATTGAAGGACTTCAAAAAAAAGGATATCATATTATAACACCCACAAAAATACGGGAAGAGAGAACAGCAATACTACTTTTCAACACAGGATCATTGGAAAACACAAAAGCACTTTTCAAAAAGCTTAAACAAAAAAAAGTTATCGTTACTCTACAGTTTGAAAATATCAGGGTTAGCCCCAACTTTTATAATACAAAAGAGGATATTGACACGTTCTTAAGCCTGGTTTAATGATAGCGGGGAAGCAGACATAAAGCATTGACACAAAACACTTACCACACATAACACATCCTGTTGAAATTAAGATGTGTCCATTTACAAAAAAAACTGTATTATTGCCCGAAATTAAGATACGTATCAATAGTAACAAGGAATATAATATCAGACAATAACAAACAAAACAAGGTTTGAAGCGATGAGAAAATTTTACACTTTAATTACACTTTTAGCAGCTTTTGTATTCACACAAGCTCAACCGGGCACATTGGATGTCTTTTTTGGCAATGGTGGCATCGTCACAACATCCTTTACCGATAATTATGATGTTGCCAAAGGAATAGCTATTCAGGCTGATGGGAAAATTATTGCATGTGGCAATGCGGGCCCCGGTTCCACTTACGATGTTGCTGTAGCCCGTTATGATGATTTCGGCTCACTAGATCCAACATTTGGTACTGGTGGCAAAGTACTGATTTCTGCAACAGCATTTTTAGACTTTGCCTTTGATGTTGCCCTGCAAGATGATGGGAAAATTTTGCTTGCTGGCTATATTTTCAACGGTTCCACTACTGATGTTTTATTAATCAGAATCAATACAGATGGAACAATGGATAATACATTTGGAACAGATGGTATCGTAATTACCGATTTCGGCGGAACATCTGAAGTTGCCGAAGCCATTGTCCTTCAGGATGATGGTAAAATATTGCTCGGAGGCTATCATAATGACAATTTTATGGTTCTGAGATATAATACTGATGGCACACTGGATAATACTTTTGGCACAGGTGGTCTTGCCATTGCTAATGTTGGTGCAGCTTCAAGCTATGTGCAAAGCATCGCTCTTCAGGATGATGGCAAAATAGTAGCCGCAGGAATGGGATTTAATGAAAACAGTAATTATGGCTTTGCCGTAGCTCGTTTCAATAGTGATGGCTCGCTGGACAATGATTTTGATGCAAATGGCACAAAATTATTCAATGTTGGCTGGGGCAATGATTTCGCTACCGCTGTAGCTATCCAAAACGATAATCAAATACTGTTGGGTGGGCATACATGGATTACCAATATACCTTTACTTCAGTACGACTTTGCTGTTGCCAGGCTTAATCATGACGGAACTATTGATAATAGTTTCGGGGAATCAGGAGTTACTATCACCAACCTCATTTATGGTGGCAATTATGTCACTGGTATAGCCTTGCAATCCGACGGAAAAATTATCCTCAATGGAAACACCTCTTCTGCAAGTGAAGAAAATTTGGGTATTGTACGTTACACGGCTGACGGTATGTTGGATACGTCGTTCGGAACCAATGGTATGACTCTGACGAATGTTGCTGGTAATTCAGACTATTCTGAGGCAGTTGCTATACAGGCCGATGGAAAAATAGTTACTGCAGGCACCACCTATGACACCGGCAACTCCTCGCAATTCTTAATCGTCAGATATGGCGGCGATCCCGTTGGAGTAACTGAAAACCAAATAGTTGAAATAAACATATACCCTAATCCGGCAACAGAATATCTACATATTAAATTGTCTGAAGACACGAAGGATTATCTACTTGAAATAGTGGATATTACAGGCAGATTGGTCTATTCATCGAATATTAAACAAAGCGCCACCATTGAGGTGTCAGGCTTCGCCAAAGGCAGTTATTTTATCAATATGAAATCGGGGAAAAAATCAGGTACAAGCCATTTCGTAATAGAATAGTGGTTCTAAGTATTTTATACCCGGTTTCAGGAAGGTAGTATTAAATTTATCTTCTCCGTAAAGTTTCGGATATGGTTTCAGCTTGAGATCATGCCCGAAACTTTTTTCATTTATTGCCATGTTGACTTATACTAAAAAATAAAAAAAATCTTCTGCGCATTTAAAAGAAGTAATATTTAACTAAATTTGTAAGGAAGAAAAAATCAGTTTGAATCAAAAACAACCAACATGAAAACTGCTAAATCACTATTATTAGTACTATTTGCTTTAATCTCACTGGGGGTTTACGCACAAGAAGAGCATCTCTATGACTTCAATGATTTGGAAATTGGTGATCTCGGAGGGCAGGATGCCTGGGTCACCATAAAACACACCAACGGAGACAATGATTTTGCGGTGGATTTTATCGCAGAAGATATCGTAGCACCTGATGGCACAAATGCGGTGTTTTTTCCATTCGGGGGTCCCGGAGTGGGACGTACAGCCACCAGAAAAGCAACCTCCAATTTTGATTTCGACTTCACCTCAGGAGGGGTTGTTGAATTGGAAATTGACATGCATCTGAATTGGTGGGGTGCGTTTTTCGGTGCCGGATTTGATGCCGACAGCGACGGACATATTGCTCCCGGAATTTCCTCAGAGGAGTTTGACGGTGGGTTGATATTGAATATCGCTGCCCACGATCCTGATAAGAACATAATAATTTTACCTGACGGAAATGAAGTAATTTTCTCCATTGAAAATCCGGGCTGGTGCAGATTTCGCATGCTCATTGATTTTTCTGCCAATGATGGTGAAGGAGCGGTATCATTATTTTACATACCCGGAGCTCTTGGCGATGAATGGATAGCCGTAAGTGAGATACAAGGTGTAAATATGGGCATGACACCGGGTTCGGGCGACAAACAGGATTATGAAGTCTGGGACGGAATATTTTTTCACTCTCAGGGCGGTATCGGAGCCTTCGACAATATCATGGTCAGACAACCCGAAGATAATGGAGATCTGCAGTATATAGAAATGGCTACAATACCTGATATGCTAACCACGAGTCCTCCTTTTGATCTGTTTGCCACTGCCACTTCAGGCTTGGAGGTAGAGTTTGAAATAACACAAGGGCCTGCCAACCTCGACGGAAACACAGTAACACTCACCGGTGAACCCGGTATTGTTACTATTAAAGCCAGCCAACCCGGGGATGATGTGTGGGCTCCAGCCCCGGATATTTACCAGTCATTCGAAGTTGTTGACCCGCAAGCATATAGTGTTGACCTCACCGTTCGCCGTCCGGCAAACAATACAAGTGTATATATGTCGGAACTCAGTGAGATAATCCTTGTTACTTCTACTTATATCGAACATGACGACGTTTTGCACATCGAAAGTGTGGAATATGAAATAGAAGGGCAAACTCTCTTAGCCGATAAATGGGCTACCGGTTACAACACTGCAATGTGGACCCCGCCAGCCTATGGTTCATACACCATGACGGTTACAGTTACATCAACAGGTAATGTGATAACCACGAGCATTGTTGATTTTGAAGTCACCGATGACATTTCCCACATCGTTGTTCCGGCATTCAGTGGAGTTGAGTTTACCGCCGGACATAAAACAGACACAGCAGAGTTTGTATTCCCTACCTATGCCGGGGCATTCAATCAGATTACCGCTATGCTTGATATCACCTGCCCGCCGCAAGGATGTGAGCCGTGGGATCGCGTGGGCTACATGGAGGTGCGCGGACCCACAGGAGAATGGGTGGAGATGTTTCGGTACATCACACCTTACGGTGTAGAGTGTACCCATAGTATGGATGCAACAGATTACTCTTCAATACTGCAAGGATTGGTGGAGATGCGACTCTTCCTCGACATATGGCAGAATGGACTTGTGGCAGATGTAAACTTTGACTTTCAGCCAGGTGAACCGGATTACAAATATAGCTGGGTGGATGTTATATGGAGAGGAACATATCCCTTCGGTGACTACTCTGATTTACAGCCTGTAGAAGAGATTATGTACAATTTTGACGATCATGTTATGGCATCAAAATTAAAAATAATTAATACCGGTCATGGCTGGGGTGAAATGAATTCGGGAAATGCTGCAGAATTCTATGAGGCCACACATAAAATCAAAGTTAATAGCGATGAATTTGATCAACATTTATGGGTAGTGTGCAATCCTAATCCCGATGGTTGTTTCCCCCAGAACGGTACATGGTATCATAACAGAGCCGGTTGGTGCCCGGGGTCAATAAGTTATGTTTATGATTATGATCTCTCAACTTATGTTGGTTTGTCGGATGTGGAAATAATATATGAATTTGCACCTAACTATGTGGACTATTGTCACCCCAACCATCCGGATTGCGTTTCCGGAGTGACGTGTGACGATTGTGAAGATAGTTTCAATCCTCACTATATTATTTCGGGAAATCTGATCACCTATAGCGACGAACAAGTTGTAACCAGCACAAAAGATCCGACACTCACAAACCTCAAAAACGTTAGCATACAACCCAATCCGGCAAAAGATTTTGTGTCAATATCAAATACCGGGAGCACAAAAATTGAGCAAGCGACGGTTAAAATATTCAATTCTACAGGACGGATTATGGATTCATTTAGCTGGAATGGGGAACATGTAAGTATTAATCTCAACTCCTATGCTTCAGGTCTCTATTTTGTCCTTATTGAAGATAGAGCAGAATCAAAATCGATAAAACTTATTGTAAAATAGAACAATCCCGTAATTATTTGGGGCAAACACTTTTAACCACACTGCAGTTATCTCTATAGAGATCCGGTAGTGTGGTTAATATTTATTTATCTGAGATGTGCTTCACTGCTTAAAATATGATGAAAATGTAATACTCGTACATTATGAGCAAAAAAAACCTTATTATACTCGTTATCTTATTGATGCAATGTGCAAATCTGTCGGCACAAACCATAAGTTATGTGAATAGCTATGGGAATTTAATTGTTGAAGAGGAAGCCTTTCTGCCACTTGGTTTTTATTCAGAGTATATCTATGTGCCAAATTATCCTACACTTATACCCGATATGGTAGATGGCGGGTTTAACACCCTTGTTACCGAAACGTACGCAATTGATACGGCAAGTTATCAGGTGTTTCTGCAATCGTGCAAAAGCGCCGGGCTTAAAAATATTATTGTCTTGCCAAAATTTGCCGAAGATTCTGCACAGTTCAATAATTATGTCCATGCCTTGAGCCCTAACAGCTCAGTAATTATGTGGAACTTACTATATAATGCCGATTATTATGAATTAGAATTACTACAGCAACAAAAGCAACAACTGCTTGAGTTGGATCAAAGCAGGGTAGTAACAGCTGATTTTAATCAAATCGTTCCACCGTTTCAATATATGTTGGATTTTTTGGAAACTTCCTGCATCTCTCAGTCACCCTGGGGTTATCCCTGGGGTCCTGCAGATCTTGAAACTGTGTGTTATAGATATCGTTTTCATGCCCTAAAGGCTAAAGAAAATGGAGTTTTTCCATTGATAGTTCCGCAGGTATTCAATTGGGAAGATAACAGCTGGCCTTCACCCGAACATCTTGATTGTCAAACCTATTTAGGCTATATTACTGGCAACAAAGGAGTTCTTTTTTATACGTTTCCCGATTACGATAGCGGAACTTTCATAAATAATACGCATCCCGGTTTATATGACGCAGCTTCCAATATTGCCGCAGAAATACTTCAAAGTGAATGGAAGGAAGTAATCCTACATGGCGATTTCAACTATCACAATATTTATAAGTATAAGCATTATGCAACATGGCGGTACAACAATTCTTTATACCTAATTGCAGTAAATGCCAGCCACGACAATACTTATAGTTACGAAATTCCTTTACCAGAGGATGTTGTAGGAGAAGCTGTAAACTATTTTGTGCATCGCCCCAATAGCCTAAGCATACAAAATGGAATGCTCACAGGTGATTTAGAACCCTACCAAGTTGCAATTTATAAAATGGAAACACAAGTTACAGATATAAAACAAGCGCCATCGCCATTGCAAATGCAAGCCTATCCAAACCCCACAAGCGGAAATATATTACTTACAGGAACCAAAGGAATAGTTCATTGCAAAATCTATAATTCCATGGGGCAATGTGTGTTTCAAAAAACAGGAATCCCGGAGAATGGACCACTGAATGGTTATTTCGGTCTAATTGTGCCAGTGTTTTCGGCGTAATTGTGCCACAAAAA
>CAYYSU010000037.1:0-26703 GCA_964474455.1 uncultured Bacteroidales bacterium | reverse complement strand
CAGAGTGATAAGCGATGCAGGTGTTGTGTGGAACTTCGTCAACGGCAATGCGATGTTTGTGAAGTATCGCTGGGATTTCACCCAAAACACCTCCGGAAATTATATCGCCGACGCAAAGCATGCCTTCAGCTTCGGGTTAAGTATTAACCTTAAATAACCTGCCAGGATGAAATATATCTCCCTTATCGCAGTTTTTTTACTACTCTTTTCTTCATGTGAGAAAATGGTTATGAAACCGGATCCTGCCAATGATCCGGTATCAAACTTTGAAACCCTTTGGAATACCGTGGATCAGAAATACAGCTTCTTCCAATACAAAAATATTGACTGGGACTCGGTGTACAATGTTTATATGGATAAGATTGATGATAATACCACCGGTCATGAGCTTTTTGATTACTGTGCGGAGGCACTTTTTGCTCTACGTGACGGCCATGTAAATATTATCAGCACGTGGGATGTTTCACGCAACTGGGACTGGATGCTCGACTATCCAGAGAACCTAAATATGAGCATTGTGGAGCGTAATTATCTGGATAAAGATTACTGGAGAACCGGAGCTCTGAATAACCAGATTATTGATAGTACAGGGTACATATATTATGGCAGCTTCGGGTCGGGTGTCTCCGATGAGCAGATGGATATTGTTCTGGAGCGCTTCGTAGGACTGAGGGGTATCATAATAGATGTTCGTGGCAATGGGGGCGGCAGTTTGGGTAATGTGGAAACCATTGCAGGTCGTTTTACACCTGAGGAGTACGTTTTTGGGTCTTATGTGCAAAAATCGGGGCCTGAGCACGACAGCTTTACCGAACCCATAGAGCTTCGGCAGAAGGTAGTTGGTGAAAACCCATATACCGGCACCGTGGTAATACTAACCAATCGCGGTTGCTACTCCGCCACCAACGATTTTGCAGCCCGTATGAAGGCACTGGAAAATGTTACTATCATGGGAGATAAAACGGGCGGCGGCGGTGGCTTACCAATATATAATGAGTTGCCAAACGGCTGGCGATACCGTTTCTCTTCCACCATAACATACGATGTTAACGGTAACAATATTGAAGGCGGAATAGCGCCCGACATTTATATATCACTTGACCCTGCTGACGAGGCAAACGGCCTGGACACCATGATAGAGGCGGCGCTGGAGTATATTAGAATGAAAAATCGACCACCTTTGGAGCCTTTTGAATTTTATACTATTAATTACTAATCTTGATTCCGGAGTGTAGTATTATGGTACTGTTTGTTATCATCCCCACTTTGTTTTCGTTGCCAATACTTCCATTAACTGTTATCGTGGCTCCACCGGAACAATGAAAAGATGCTGCATTATAAATTATCAAATTTCTAACCGTCATGCTCGATGAAACATTAACCTCGCCGGATTGAAAAACTACATCAGTATTTGTAGGAGGCAAATACCCACCATTCCAGTTCCCTGTTGTTGTGTTTGTATTTGTTCCATTATATATAGCATTGCGCAATTGTAATGTACATATTCCGGTTACGTTTACTGACCCGTCATAAACATCATATGAAAAGGAGTCGTTCACGTCAACCTGATTCGCCGGTGGAGTATAGCTGAACGATCCATTACTGTTAATGGTAACGGAACCACCAAGCGTGGTGGTTCTTGTTCCGGTATTACTAACACTTATTGCATCGCCATCGGGATCATTATCATTTGCAAGAACTCCTGGTGCTGAAATGGTTCTAGATGTATTTGTATATACGATGTATGATTCATTGGTGACATTTGGCGGGGAGTTACTTGGTGTCAGAAATGTAATTTCCGGACCGTATCCTGTTCCTTCATTGTTTGTGGCATACGCTCTTACGTGGTATGTGGTTCCTTGTGAAAGACCTGTAAGGTTGCTGGAAAATGTACCCGTGGTTGTAATGCCGTCTGTTGTTAGATTACCACCAGGATGAGTTGTTGTTGTAGGGAAAGTTGAAGTGCTCCAAACAATTCCAGAAACTGTTATGGCTGATCCACCATCGGAGCTTATTGTACCTCCGGAAGTGGCGCTGTTTCCAGTGATGGATGTTGCTGGTGTTGTTGCGTTTACTGTTGGTGCTGCCAAAACAGTACCTCCTGTAACATCCCATTGATATAAGCCATTTGTACCAACGTTGCTACTTGTAATATTCGATCCAAAGCTAGCTGACCCGGAATATGGCATTTCCGCATAGGATGTTTTATTTCCGGTCGACCAACCCGCAGTGGGTGGGGAACTAATATTTCCAGATTGCCACCAGCCAATATTATTATAGCGTACTTCTATTTGGAAATCTAAGTTTGTAGAACTATATGTGCCCAATTTTCTGAGTACAAGTTGGAAGGACACTGTTCCCGATCCATAAGCAGGAGATGAATATGGCGCCATTTGATAAAAAGTAGCCACTACATATTCATTTCCTGCTGTAGTTGAAACGTCATAATAGATTGTTCCACCTGTATTCGCGTTCAAATCATCGAATTGACCACAAATTATAGGCCCTTGATTATAGCCGGCAATTCCTAATGGACTAAATGAATTGTTGGAATGTCCAAATGTAAGGTAACCATTACTGCCAATATACATGTCAGTATAAGTGCTTACACCAAACAAAATTCCATGCGGAAATACTGAAGTTAAGCTGACAGATTGTGAGCAATCATCGCAAGAAGAAACTGTGCTAGCAACAGAGGAATAGGGCAATAATGGAACCTGGCTATAAAGATTAGATGACACCAACAGTCATATTACAATGATTAAACTAATGAAATAACCGAGATGTTTTTTTTGAATACGAGTAATAATTATTTTCATATTTACCTCCCTAATATTGTATATTCATTAATACTCCATTGATTGTTTTCCTTCTCCAACTGTAATGTAATATACAACATAGATGATGTAGAAGGGTCTTGCCGATTATGGTTGAACTCAAAAATAACATTCGCATTAATCCCTTCAACATCAAATTTCTCGAAGCGAAGAAATGCAATTGTATTTAGGGTGTAAATTTCATCTTTTTCATAAAAAATAACGTTTTCCCCAAATTTTTGGATTTCCATATCGTTTGAAAAGCTCACGGTATGCTGCATTATTCGTACTGCTAACTTATCCCCATTCGCATCTTCCGGATAACGATTTTGAATCTCTGAAAAATCAATGCAACATTGTAAAATTTCCTTTTGATCCTGTTGACTTTGAGAATATCCCATATTAGGAATAATTATGAGACCCAGTAAGAATACTACAGCCGCAATAATTGGTTTGTTTGGTTTTTTTATTTTTAATATAATATGAGTAGTTGATTGTAAATGTACGAAAATTTTAACACCAATATCAGAAAACACAGTTTTATATGCCCTTTGATTTTTTAATCTGTTAATTAGCAGGGTATTACTGTTTTGTGTTTTCAAAAAATAAGCATACTAAAACAAAGAAGGTCGCATTATTTTACTTTAGATTTTCATCTAGTCCGTATCCTGATGTGTAAAAAAAGCAATTCAATTTGCCACTCCCAGCAGTGTGGCAGATGTACAGTCCACTACTTTTACCATTACATAATCGCCGGCTTTGAAATCGTGGCGGTCGAAAACCACCACTTTGTTTTGGGAGTTGCGCCCAAAAACCTGCTTCTCGCTGCGTTTGGATACTCCCTCCACAAGAACTTCAAATGTCTTGCCCACTTCAGCTTTATTGCTTTCATGGGATAGCTCCTGCTGCAGGGCGATGATCTCACTGAGTCTTCTGCCTTTGACTTCTTCCGGAACATCATCGGGGAAGCGTTTTGCCGCAACGGTGCCTGGTCTCTGAGAGTATTTAAACATGAAGGCATAGTCGTATCTTACCCACTTCATCATGTCAAGTGTAAGCTGGTGGTCATCCTCTGTTTCGCCACAAAAACCGGCAATGATATCGGTTGTTATTGTTGCTTCCGGCAGAAATTTTTTTATTGCGCTGATACGATCCATGTACCACTCGCGGGTATATTTTCTGTTCATGCGTTTTAGCACTTCTGTGCTTCCAGACTGACATGGCAGGTGTATATTACGGCAGATATTTGAATTCTCCTTCATTACCTTCAGCAGGTCGTCGCTGAGGTCTTTGGGGTGTGAGGTAGCATAGCGAATCCTCAGCTGTGGGCTTATGGCAGCTACTTTTTTCAGCAGTGCGGGGAATGTGAGATGCTCATGCTCACCGATTTCCCAACGATACGAGTTTACATTTTGCCCCAAAAGAGTTACTTCTCTAAAACTCTTATGGAAAAGATCTCTTGCTTCATTAACGATTGTTTGTGGATCGCGGCTCCGCTCTTTTCCGCGTGTATATGGCACCACGCAGTATGTACAGAAGTTCTCGCATCCGCGCATTATGCTTATAAAAGCAGAAACGCCATTACTCATCAGGCGTACCGGAGTGATATTGTCGTATGTCTCTGTTGTGGAAAGCAATATATTTATCGCTTTATGTCCGTCTTCAGTTGTGTCGAGCAATCGGGGTAGATCGCGGTATGAATCCGGGCCTGCCATAACATCTACTATTGTCTCTTCCTTGAAAAGCTTCTCCTGAAGCCGCTCGGCCATGCACCCAATAACACCTATTTTAATATTTTTCTTTTTCTTTTTTAATGCTGCAAGCTCATGAAGTCGCTTATAAATCCGCTGCTCTGCATTGTCGCGTATAGAGCATGTGTTTAGAAGTATTATATCGGCTTCATTAATATTTTCTGTTATAGAATAATCGTGTTCCGACATTACTGAACCCACGATCTCGCTGTCTGAAAAATTCATCTGACAACCATATGTCTCTATATATATATATTTATTATTTTTTACTTCCATGGGGTTACATTTTCATTCTTATTGCATTAACAATAAATGCATGGCAAAATTAGTAAAATTGGGATGATAGAAATGGATGTTTTTTATATTACACCTTGAATATAAGTGTAAATGAAAAAGAAAATTATAATTTTGTGCCCGAAATAGAATACCTGATACCGTTGAAGGAGAGTGATTTTCTTCACGAAAAATGAATTATTTTAGGGCAAAATATCTGATAAACAATAAGTTAAGTTTATGGTAAAGAATCTTGTAATTGTGGAGTCACCGGCTAAGGCCAAAACTATTGAGGGATTTTTAGGGAAAGATTTTATAGTAAAATCCAGCTTTGGTCACGTTCGCGATCTGGCAAAAAAAGATCTGGGAGTTGATATTAATAATGATTTCAAGCCGGATTATGAAATAAGCAGCGATAAGACAAAAGTCGTAAAGGAGTTGCAAAAACTCGCTAAAGAGGCAGAAGTCATCTGGCTTGCTTCGGATGAAGACCGCGAAGGGGAGGCCATATCCTGGCATCTGGCGGAAACTCTGAAGCTGGATCCTGAAAAGACAAAACGTATTGTTTTTCATGAGATTACAAAAGCGGCAATTCTTGAAGCTATTAAAAACCCACGTAGCATCGATATCAATCTGGTGAATGCTCAGCAGGCTCGACGTATCCTTGATCGTCTGGTTGGTTTTGAGCTCTCTCCCGTTCTGTGGAAGAAGGTAAAACCTTCACTTTCTGCCGGTCGTGTTCAATCTGTGGCTGTCAGGCTTATCGTTGAGCGTGATCAGGAAATAAAAAAATTCGAATCTAAAGATTATTATAAGGTAACAGCTGTTTTTATTGTTGATAAAAATGGTTCTAAAACGAACCTGGAAGCTGAGCTGCCGAAGCGTTTTAACTCTCGTGAAGCGGCACTCTCTTTTCTTGCTGAGTGCCAGGGCGCAGAATTTTCTATCTCTGATGTAGAGACAAAACCGGCAACAAAAACTCCTGCACCACCGTTTACTACCTCCACACTTCAGCAGGAGGCATCACGTAAGCTTGGTTTTTCTGTTTCTAAGACTATGCTCATAGCACAGCAGCTCTATGAATCGGGAAAAATTACATATATGCGTACCGACTCGTTGAACCTGTCGAAAATGGCTATCGCCATGGCGAAAGAGAAAATCACTGAGCTGTATGGAGAAAATCACGTAAAAACTCGTCGCTATACTACCAAGGCTAAAGGAGCTCAGGAGGCTCATGAAGCCATACGCCCTACTTACCTTACCACTCAGCATATCACCGGCGATCCGGCCCAGGTGAAGCTATATGACTTGATATGGAAGCGTACCATCGCTTCGCAGATGAGCGACGCAAAGTTTGAAAAAACAACCGTTACTATAGGCATCAGCACCTCTAAAGAACATTTCCAGGCGAAAGGCGAAGTTCTCATATTCGATGGTTTCCTGAAAGTTTACTTTGAGTCCCGAGACGATGAGGATGACGAGGATATCAAAGGTGTGCTGCCTCCTCTCGTAGCAGGAGACAAATTGAATGCTGATACCATTAACGCAACACAAAAATTTACTACACCACCATTCCGCTACTCTGAAGCAAGCCTTGTAAAACGTATGGAAGAGCTGGGAATAGGTCGCCCGTCAACTTATGCTCCTACTATCTCCACAATACAGAAAAGAGGATATGTTGAGAGGGCTTCAGCACCAGGAAAAAAACGTGATTATGAGATACTTACTCTTAAGGAATATAGCATTTCCGAAAAGAAAAAATCAGAACACTATGGCGTTATTAAAAATAAACTGGTTCCTTCTGACATCGGTAAACTGGTAAATGAATTCCTGATGAAGAATTTTAGTGATGTAATGGATTATAATTTTACCGCCAGCGTAGAGAAGGGATTTGATGAAATAGCACATGGAAAAATGGGGTGGAACGTGATGATCAAAGATTTCTACGGCCCATTCCACGAAAGTGTTGAAGTGGCACTGAAGAGTACCGAGAAAGTAAAAGGTGAGCGCCTACTTGGTGTTGATCCGGAAACAGGAAAAAACATATATGTGAAAATTGGCCGCTTTGGACCCATGGTGCAAATCGGTGAGAAAGAAGATGAAGAGAAACCCCGCTTTGCCGGTCTTAAGAAGGGTCAGTCAATGGATGATATTGATCTTGCCGAGGCACTAAAACTCTTTGAATTTCCTCGTAAGCTTGGTCAGTATGAAAGTTATGATTTATCGGTGGCAATAGGTCGTTTCGGGCCTTATGTGCGCCATAATAATAAGTTCTTTTCTCTGGCAAAAACTGATGACCCGGCATCAATAGATATGGAAAGAGCTATTGAACTTATCGAAGCCAAAAGAGAGAAGGATCGTCAGAACGAGATCGCTACTTTCGAGGGAGAACCTGTTGTATATGTGTTGAACGGTCGTTATGGTCCATATATAAAGATCGAAAAAGAGAATTTTAGAATTCCTAAAACACAGGATCCAAAAGCTCTCACACGTGAAGAGTGCCTTAAAATGGCCGAGGAACAACGAGGTAAGAAGAAAACGAAAACTACTCGCTCTAAGAAGTAACCTTTGAGGCCTGACTGCCGTAAATTGATAAACAAAATTGCAGTAAATGGAACTCTCGGTATATTTTGACCCTGTAAAGGTAGATTCTTTGAACATTCCGGTGTCGCTACGTCCCAGGATGTTTGAGATATGTACCATATATAGCGGCGATAACACTTTCCCTGATGTAGAAAAGGCGAATATCGCCATTATCGGTGTGCCCGAAGAACGGGGAAATATTAATAATGATGGTTGTGCACAGGGACCTGACAGAATCAGAGAGCAGCTATTTCAGCTTTTTCCCGGAAAATGGAATATCGGTATCGTGGATCTGGGAAACATAAAAAGGGGTCATAGTCTTAATGATACTTTTTTTGCCCTGAGTGCCGTGTGTAGCGAATTGCTTAAGATGAATGTGGTGCCGGTTTTACTCGGTGGAAGCCAGGATATCACATGGGCAGCATATAAATCGTATGAAGAGCTGGGGCAGATTATCAATATTGTTAGTGTGGACAGCCGCTTCGATATTGGTGAGGAAGAGTCAGATCTTTCTTCACAATCTTACCTCAGCAAAATTCTTCTGCATCAGCCCAACTATCTTTTTAATTATACTAACCTGGGATACCAGTCGTATTATGTTGATAATGACGCCGTGAACCTTATGAGCAAACTCTTCTTTGATACCTATCGTCTTGGCAATGTAAGGGCTAACATGGAAGAGGTAGAGCCCATTGTGCGAAATGCTGATATGATGACCGTGGATATCTCTGCTGTTCGTCAGGCTGAAGCCCCGGGGAACAAAAATGCCGGACCTAACGGCTTCTTCGGTGATGAGATATGCCAGATTATGAGATACGCCGGACTTAGCGATAAGCTCTCCATGCTGGGACTGTTTGAGTATAATCCACTGTATGACAATAACCGACAAACAGCCATTCTTATCGCTCAGATGATATGGTATTTCTGTGAAGGATATGTGCAGCGCAAAAATGATTTCCCCTACAGAGACAAAGATAAATCTGATTATTTACGTTATGTTGTGCCCGTTGAGAATCATGATGATGATTTGATATTCTACAAATCGAAGAAGAGTGATCGCTGGTGGATGGAGGTGCAGTGTGCTCAAAATATTAAGAAACGTTACGAGCGCCATTACATGGTGCCATGCTCATACAATGATTACCAGGATGCCTGCGCAAACGATATCCCGGAGCGATGGTGGATGGTATATCAAAAGCTAATGTAACAATACCTATCTTGTCAATAATTAAAATTATTTACTTTTTTGAATTCAAAAGATCCAAACCCTGCTGTGCAGACTCGTCCTGAGGGTCATACAACAACACCTTGTTAAACAGTACTTTAGCGTCGCTTATCTGTCCCATCTTCAATTTCGTCCATGCCAGCATCAGCAAGGAGTCGTAATCGAACGGATAAAGGTTTACCACCTTCTTTAAGTGTGCATCGGCTTTTTCAAACTGACCCCTGTGGTAGTAGATAACACCAACTTGGTAGTTGGCCTTTGTATTTTGAGGGTCAATCTCCAGTATTTCATGGTAAATATTAAGAATTTCATCCCATTGGTTTTTAACCGTGAGAGGCAATACCAAACCAAAACGTGCTTCAATGCAATATGGTCTGATGGAAAGTGCTTTGCGATAATAATTTACAGATTGATCATAATTGCCACCCAAATATTTAAGCCAGCCTAAGCGAAGGTTAATCTCATAGCCATTGTTATTTTTTTCGTTTACCGCTTCCAGTATGGTTGCAGCCTCTGTATATTTTTCTTCCTGCTCCAGTTCATAGCTCTTGCCAAAGGCTGTTATCAGGTTGTTTTGGGCTGCTGCCGGTGCCCATAAAGAGAGTAGAAAAAGCGGTATTATTATTTTTAAAAAGTCCATAACAGAGAAGTTGATATTAGTTGATAATTTTTGTTTGCAGGTCGTTGTTGTTGAGCCGTCACTATATCATAGGGGGTAAAATAACTCGTATATCCTCTTTGCTGCCATGAAAGATACAATTTAAGTTTCTTTAGAGGAAGCACGATGGCATTTAATCCGGCCATATAATTTACCAGTTCCGGGCCATTGAATACCAATGATCCGTGTTGGCGATGAAAAAAATGAGCTTCGTCGGAGAGCATACCGGTTGCTTCTATCCATAGAAAACGACTGAGCTTACCGCCTATTGTTCCACCACTCAAAAGGTGTTGCTCCGATGCCGATTTGTTGAAGATAAACTCTCCTCCAAGGTAAAAGTTTAGATTGTAAAAGGGATAAAGTACTATGGCAGCAGTGGTCTGGAATTGGTTTTCATTTCCAATGGAAGTCCCTGACAGTTCGAGTGATAAATCTGCCAAATCAAAACTTTTTATAATAGTCGCTCCTGCCACAAAATCATGATCCCTATGGAATTTTTTCTGCATCGCCCCGTAGTTATTGCTTCCATAATCATCAATAATACTAAAAACAGGGTATTTATACCATAGTCTGTTACCAAACAGGTTCAGGCTCCAGTTTTTGCCCAGAGAGGCATCCCACCTCAGGTAATAGTTAAACTGTTCGATATCATAATCATACGTGCTTGTGCTAAAGGTATAGTCAACAATGACGAGATCACTATGCTTTTTCAAAAAGCCGGCTTTATGATTCAGGATGCCGCGTTTTCCCAGGCGATGAGCAATGGAAGCGCTGTAATATGAAAAACTATTCGACATCAGGCGGCTGCCATATTCCTCACCACCGGATTCAATATTCTCTGTCGCATCATTTTTTTTGGGGAAAAATGTGCCCCATGAAAGTTCTGTAGATTTGATAAAAGGCGTTGAGGTTATTTTTAACCGTTCCTGAACACTTACCGGCAGCGTTCCTCTGATTACCTCTGATTCAATATAGTGTCCACTCCATAATTTTGAAAGATAAGCATACTCTGTAGATACTTCATTGGGGGAAATCTCCCGGGCCCGGGTTAAGTACTTGTGGGCTTTGCGATAGCGATCTTCATTAAACAATGCAATACCTGTTCGTATTTGCATGTAATATCCATCATAATCATGGCTGATAGCATTCATCCCGGCCTCCCACAGATCTTTCCATTGTTCATTTTCATACAACCGATATGTGAGGGAATCGAAATAACTGTACGTAGGTTTCTGAGCTTTTAGTGGCACGGTAAAAAGTGCTGCAATAGCCAGAGCTACTAATATTTGCAGGTTGCTATTTGTTTTCGTTTGTTTTTCCATTGGTATTGAAATGATCGTATTCCCTGATTGTTTATTTCAAACGCAAAACTTCCTGTTTTCTTATTACGTCGTCCTGTTGAGGTGCTTGATTTAACAGTTAGTGAAGAGGGAAATGTTGGGTCGTCAATTTTTTGAAATTGCAAATGATATGTGGCGCGGAGGTAAACTCTGAAAGGAGCTACCAGGTCTTGAACCCATCTGTTAAGTTTTGAAAACACCAGGTTTATGGGATATTCATCTTTCACATTGAGTCCTGTTTCAAAAACCAATGGCACTTTAAATAGAGCCAAAAAGAATAGGTATAGTAAGCAGTTACGGGAGCCTTCAAAGTGGGTAAACCAGAACACCGCAGCTCCGCTGTCGAACCATGCCCGACTGCCGGTTTTCATGCACTCCAGATAGGTTTGGTTATAGATGGTGATCTTAACTTCCCAAATAACAATTTCACCGTCATGTTGCCACTGCAGCCGTTGACCCGGCTTAAATTGTAGCGCATTTTTAAGTAGTCTCTGAGGATAAACGTTCTCAACATTCTGCCCTAAAAGAGGGAAGTCATAAGTCACCACACGACGCCCCTGCTTACTGCTGAGCAGATAATTACTTATGGCATACCGCAGCGTGGGAGAACCGATATAGGGTGTTTGTTGAATTTGAAAGTGCAGATGTGGATAAGGTGAACGCCCTGAATTACCACATTTTGCCAAAGCCTGTCCCTCTTTAATTGTGTCGCCCACCTTAACTTCTAAGGAGTCGGGTTTGAGGTGGCTCAGTTTATAATAGATAAATGTTCCAGCCTTCACCACAATGGTGTTGCCCCAGTTTTGTTGCAAGTTTACTTTCCCGATAGCATTGTCGGGCACATCGTCAACGATCTGCTCCACCACACCTGCTGCCGGCGCTATTATCTGTTTGTTGTAGCAATAATAGTCGGTGAGCTTTCCGCCATCGTTGGCATACTCCTCCTCCTCATTTTTTATCACAAAATCCCATGCATATTGCCAATCACCGCGATGGGTTATTTCTCCCTGGTGGCCCTGACTCACTGTCCAGGCTCCAAAGAAAGGTAGCGAGATAGCTATTTCCCCTTTGTTACCAAAGCGTTGGTTGAAATTGTGATATGCATAGAAGTTTTTTTCCGGAGAGTTGTGTTGAATGTAAACCTCACTGAGCCTGCCCGAATGGTATCCTCTCATTTTTAAAACATAAAGTACCATCAACACTGAAATATTAAAGGGCAGGGCATATACCGGCAGATACCAAATTCCCAGCAGGCTTGTTAAACCTATTGAAAATATTGCTACCACAGGGATGATAAGCAGCGATGTGAGATAGCTTCGCCAGGAGGGCACCAGAAAAAATCCACCCAGAGCAATGGAGGTAAGTATGTAGTTAAAACCGATGTAAGAGTAATTGAGCGAAGAGAAATCGGCGCCAATAAATTTATAAAAGAAAAATGCCGATATAAATCCCAGCAATGATAACGAAAAGGCCATGCGTGAATAAAGCAGCAAACCTACAGCTATTACAACACCCGGGAAAACATCCTGCATAAACAAAATGGCGGCAAGCGACTTAAAATAAGTAGTGATGGGCGAAGGCATTAACCATTCGTTCCACCACGCCATAAAATTCACCAGGGGTTTTCCGCCAAATTCAAACAAATAGTTGAGCGAAAAAACAGCTCTTTCACTTAAACCCAAATAGGAGAATTCTACGGCGCCCAAACTCAATATCCACAATACAAAAATAAAAGGCAAACTCAGAAATGGCAGGCCATACTTGCCCAACACCCCTTGAAGCATGACCGATATAAACAAAGAGAGAGCAGCACCCACTACCAACACCAATACGAAAACCGGCGATGGACCAAAGAAAGTAGCAAGCCCCAATCCGGCAAGTAAAGCGTTAAAGCCGTATGTGCCCTTCTCCACCTGCAACCTGTCAAGGCCTAAAATCAATGCGAGTGAATGACTTACCAAAACAGAAATAAAACCTGAAACTCCTAAGTGCCAGTCAATAAAGGTAATAATTAACAGCAGCGAGGCAAAAACCAAATGGTCGGAAAAGAAGACCTGTGAATAAGATCGCAGGAGACCTTTTAAAAACGCAATGATTTTTTGCCGGGATATGTTAATGTTAGGAAACATACAAATTATTTTTTAATATATGATGTTTTTTCACCCTTCAAATATTCAGGCACACGTTCCTGATCAGTAATTGTATTGAGAGTTTCCTTTTCACGAATTATATTGGGAACACCATTTTCATCGATCATTACTATGGAAGGGCGTAGGTTAATAAACTGTAACCACTGTGTCATATTATAAGCGCCAATACGTTTTATTACCACCTGATCATCTTTTTTCAGAATAGGGAAATCCACCGCAGCTCTAATGACATCGATATTCATGCAGAGAGGTCCATAAATAGTGGTGTCTACGGTAAAATCGGATGTTTTTTTAACCGGGAATATTTCATGATCGTACCAAAAAGAGGTAAAGAGGAGGTTTACACCCACATCCAGCACCATAGCCCTTCGCCCGTCAGAGAGGGTTTTGTTTGCTAACACTGTACCGGCAATATATCCGGCGTCGTCAATCAATGCACGTCCGGTTTCAAGTATCAACATCGGCATATTCTCCGGGTCGAGACGGGAGTTAATCATTGCTGAACTGATAGCATCGGCATAATCGTCGAACGAGGGTGCTGTGTCTACACCTGCATAGTAAGCACCTTTTAGTTTGTTTGACGAAGCAAATCCTCCGCCCATATCAATATACTGTATATGGTGTTTATATTTTGCTGCTACTGCTGTAGCCAACTCTGCAAGTTTTGTAGCACCAATGCTGTAAGCGTCTCGCGAAAGGATATATGTGCCGATATGAGAGTGCAGTCCTATCAAATCTAGTGTTCCACTGAGCATGATTCGATTTAGGGCCTCCCATGCTTCACCATTCTCGTAGTTAAAGCCAAAGCGATCCCATTTGGGATATATGCCACAGTCCATATTCACCCGTATGGCCACCCTTGGTTTCACAGAGGTGTTTTGACTCAATTCAATAAGCATAAATAGCTCATCAAAATGGTCGATGTGAATCAATGATCTGTTTTCAATTGCCTTCAGCAAATCCTCTCTGGACTTTCCGGGGCCATTAAAAATAATATGTGTTCCATCAACACCATTGGCCAAAGCCTTGTCATACTCCATGCCTGATACTACCTCAGCCCAAACACCTTCCTGGTGAAATACGCGGCAAACAGCATCAAGATAGTTGGTTTTGTAGCTCCAGGCGAACTGCACCTTAGGATAACGAGCCGAAAAGGCTTTATGTGCCTTATTTATTGTTTCCCTGATAGTTTTTTCACTTAGCACATATAAAGGAGAACCATGCTGTTGCAATAGTTCAGGTATGGCCACACCATCAATATGTTCAATATTTTTAACAGAAGGCTTTAACCCGAATTTTCCGGGCATTCCTGCATTCAGCTTTTTTATAAGAGGGGCTTCAAATATTAATTTTCCCATAATTTTTTTATTTATAATTCTCCGTTTATCGACATTTTTTGAAACTGCTCAACATTCACAATCATATCGTAAGAATAGCGCACAAACATAGACCCTGTATCGTAGTGTGACATTGGTTTCACTTCCATGCCTAAAGCTAATTTCAGTAGCGCATCAGGAAGATTTTGTCCGGCACCAACGGCTAAATAGAGCCATGCAGGCAGACGCGGATTAATCTCAATCAAATAAAATTGGTTTTCGGCGGTTCGGATCAACTCCAGCTCCATTCCTCCGCGCCATTGTGTTTTTTTTATGATCTGCTCAGTAAGCTCCATCATTACAGGCGAATCCAGGGTTATTCCTCCCCAGGCCTTTCCTTTATCGGTGATGTATTGTTTGCGCATGGGTACAGCGCCAATAGTTTGCCCTTTACCATCGCCCAAAGCAATTACATTTACTTCGCTACCTTTCACAAACTCCTGTACAATTACAGGGAATCCCCACTTAGAACTAATTCTATTGAAGTGATTATAGACCTGCTCCATATTGTAAGCAATATAGGCATCATAAAAGAGGCCTTTTACCATAACAGGAAAATTGAAATTTTCCTCTATTTTAGATGCATCATTGGAAGAGTTCAGGGCTATACTTTTCGGAACTTTAACATCATATTTCTTTCCAAATTCGGGTAGATTCCATTTATGGCGCTCCTCATATTGCTTAATGGTAGGCAAGAAGGTGCGAATACCCATCTCTTCAAGCTCCTTTTCGCAAAGCATGAAAGTGTGCAGCTCGGAGTCAAAATTTGGTATTAATACCTGAATATTTTCCCTCTCATGAATATGTGCAATACGCTGCAAAACAGCATCCTTGCCTTCGGAGGGGTAAGGTATCATATAGGTCTTTTCTACCAGGCCCGGCATATATATACCGGGCTCTAAGTTTTCGTATGCCAGTCCCACTATCCGCACATCAAAAGTTGGAGAATCTTTAATGGCCCGGATGAAGGGCACTCCGGGGCCGGGGTTATCGGTGTTATTAAGGCCCGAAACAGCTACTGTAAGCGTTATTTTTTTCATGTTATGCTAATCAATCGTTTTCAAAAAAACCATACTGCTGAAGACTTCTTAAAAAGTCGAAATAGAGCCGCTCCAAATCCGCTGGTTCAACACTGTAGTGTTCCAGGATCCAGGATTTAACTTCAGAATCACTCTTTCCTTGTCTTAAAAGTTCAAGAATAGTATAGCCTGTAGGATTAAGTGAAAAAGATTCACCTGTACCCGCATCAAATACAAATCCGCTCTCGCTGATTGCCAGATTGCTTCTTAGCTTCATAATACATTCATTTTTATGATTATTCAATAACCTCATTCTAATGATCAACAAAGATCAAACAAACTTTTTTAGTGATTGTTATAATTTTTATATAAAGTGTCATGGAATTTTGTGAAACGGACAATGAAAATTCTCCTGTCACTCTATACGGTTCAGCTCTTCACGATAAGGTTCTATCTTTTGTGGTTTCTGTTTGTACTCCGAAACATAAATATCTGTAATATTTTTTAAATTGAGTGGATATATATTGTACACTGCTATAATCCATAATATAATCTATCTTGCTGAGAGTAAATTCATCATCATCAATAAACTTTTTTTGTGCGTTCAATTTTGTGCAATATGATGTATTTTTTGTTTCGTTAATATGTGGCGTAGTGGAAGAGTATATGCTAAAATAATGTGAGCTGGCTATCATCTCTCTTTGGCTTATTGCGTTGTTCCTGCTTCACACGTTTTACCAGTTCATTATCGATGCGGTGCAGGAAATGGCTCCTTGGCAAAGAATAAGTTCTTCCTGTTAAGACTCTGCGCGTGGCATGTGTCAGAAAGAGATGCTCTTTGGCTCTTGTCATTGCTACATACAGTAGTCGTTCCTCCTCCTTTTCATCCGCCACCCGGCTTTCGAATAGCGAGTAAGGCAAGAGGCCATCTTCTAATCCCACCACAAACACACAACGAAACTCCAATCCTTTGGATGCGTGGATGGTTATCAAGCTTACCTTCTCCGCCTTGTCAACATGATAATCATCAGGAACACCCAGAGTCACGGCTTCTAAAAATTCCTGTACCGAATCATAGAATTTCATCTCTTTTATGATACGCTCCATATCATACCATGTAACCTCTGTTTTGAGCTGCTTTGCCATGTTACGGATGATAAATTCCGGGTTGTTCTCCTGAGCAAGATTTGCCGGATACTGTATCTCCTTTTCAAGTAGGAATTCTTTCACAACAGGATTTGCAGGAAGGTAAATATCCTTTAGTATATATATAATGCTATTAAATGGCTCTGACTTAATCCATGATTTTTCTCCTGTGCGCTGAAATGGGATGCTGTGGTCGTTGAAAGCTTTCTCAAATGCCTCCATCTGCCTTGAAGTCCTGCAGAGCACTGCAAAATCCGATAGACTGTCGATGTTCATGAAACTCTGCCCGGAGCTTATATTGCTATCCATAGAGAAGAAACGTAACCCGCCCATCATTTCCTCAATTTTTCGCGCCACATATTCCGCTTCCGAAGCGCCACTTTGGTTGCGTACGATGCGTAGCTTTACTCCGGGGTTTACTCCTGCCAGCATGGGTTTTTTTTCCTTCAGGATATCGCCAGAAGCCTGCACTATCATCTCGCTACACCGGTAGCTGGTGTTCAGATGATATTTTGCCGGTTCATACTCTTTATGGAACCGTTTTATAAGACTGCTGTCAGCACCCCGAAATCCGTATATTGCTTGGTTTGGATCACCGATAAGGAATATGTTGGACTCTTGATCCGGCGCCAGCAGCTTCAACAACTCGTACTGTATGGTGTTAATATCCTGGCACTCATCCACAAGAATCCAGCGGTATTTTTTACGTGTGTTGATCAGCAGTTCCCCGTCTCTCTTCATCTCCTTGACGGGCTTCACGAGGAGGTCGTCGAAGTCGAGGAGCCCATGTTGCTGAAGGTACCCTTCGTACTCCATAAATTGCTCCTTCACCGTTTCTTGGGTATCTGTATCTGTGCGTATGTTAGTTTTTATATTGGAGAATTTTCTGATAAGCTTTGAAAGGTCGCGGCGCTGAATTTCTGGAAACAGTTTTTTGAGGATTACCATTTTGTCCTGATCATCGATTATTCCTGTTTGCCGGATGCCGTTATTGCGCAGCCACTTTAAGCCGAAGGCGTGGAAGGTGGCTATTTCGAGGTTTTTAATTTCTTCCTTTACGGGAAGATTACCGAGCCTCCGGCGCATCTCTTTTGCTGCTTTGTTGGTAAAAGTCAGTGCCAGGATCTCTTCCGGTTTGGCGATATTTTCCAGAAGCATATGGGCAATCCGTTGTGTCAGCACCCGTGTCTTTCCCGTTCCTGGTCCGGCAATTACGACAGCGGGTTTTACACCGTGCGCTGCTGCTTTTTTTTGCATAGGATTGAGGCCGGACAAGGGCGTTCCATTGGTAAATATTTCCGGTCTCTGTTCCGCCGCACTATTTTGTGCCGCATTGTTTACTTCCCGAAGCAGCAGATACTCCTCCATGTCGAAGTTGAGCATTGACCGTTTTTTCGGTGAATCCTTTTTCTGTTCCTGTGTATTAAAGAGAGAAATAGTGTAGCTTGTGTCGTTGAGTTCCTGTGCAGTAAAGACCTTGATTTCACCGTATTGTCCATCGAAGCCTTCGGTGATATGCACCTCTTTGGCGCGCATCCTCCTGATGGCTTCACCATATAATGAACCTGCTGCAGAAGCAATGTCGTCAATATCTTTGTTCATGAGGATCTCCAGCTCCGACCCCAGCAGATGTAATAATTTATGATACTCCACATCCACCTTTTTCGACGCTGAACTCACCTTCATAATCTCAGCAATAATCTCTTTGAGAGGTATTATGGAGAAAAAGGGAGCAGAGAGTTCATGCTCCTGTGGCGCTTTCCTGTCGGCTAGCTCAGCTATTCTGTTCATCACACCATATACCACTTTTTTACCACAAACAGGGCATATACTGTTGTGCTCTTCAGTTTGTAGTGGATCCCAACATACGCCACACTTTCTGTGTCCGGCATAGTGGTATTTTCCTTCCTGCGGAAACATATCGATGCTACCGCCCCACACATCAGGGGTTCCTTTTATTATGGACTGAGTAAGCCCTTGGTAAGACAACGCACCTTTGACGATATTGGCATTACGTCCAAGCTTTTCCGGAGAGTGAGCGTCGGAGTTGGAGAGGAGAGTAAATTCGTCCAGGAAGCGGCACATGCGGTTCATGGCAGGGTCTGTGGAGAGCCCGGTCTCCACGGCATGGATGTGTGACGTTAAATCGCCATAGCATTCACGGATGGAGTTGAAGCCGCTTTTTTCGCCCAGTGCCGAAAACCACGGAGTCCAGATATGTGCCGGCACAAAGAAGAGGCTTTTGCTCTCGCTGAGGCATAGCTCCAAAAGGTTGCGTGAATCTAACCCCAGGATAGGCCTGCCATCGCTGGTGATATTGAAGCTGCGTTGCAGCATCGCGTGCTGTATGGCACGAGCTTCTTTGAAGGAGTCCACAAACAGTACGTTATGAACCTTACGGGTTTTTTCATTGCGTTTATAGATATTGCTGATCTCGGCAGTGAGAAGAAACCTGGGATCGGTGGCGTCAGAGACACTGCACGGCAGTCGGTATTTATCCTTCAGCCGGTACAATCCCGTTCCATCATGCTCCAGCTTCTCCTCCAGCTCATCCACCCATGAGGGGTGGGTGAAGTCTCCTGTGCCAACAACCGTAATGCCTTTATTCCGAGCCCACAAATCGAGGTACTCCGGCACCAACTGCTTGCTGGTGGCAAGTGAGAATTTGCTGTGGATGTGGAGATCAGCAATATACATCGAAAGTGCTATTCAGCTTTTATGATCAATGTGTTGTATGTTTTTGTCCTCCAGAGGTCGAAAAGATCCTTCACCTCCGACCACTTCTGTTCTTCCATCACCGGTTCGGGAATACGGAACATCTTCTTTATGGATAGTTTATCTCCCGAAAGGGCAAAAGAGATCTCCACTCCTCCGATGCTGTTTTTTCTGATAATATTTTCAGCGGGCATCACAAAAGTGTATCCATCCGGTACTGTAATATCAAATGTGTAGCTGAGATTTACGGCGTTTTGCAGATCTATGTCACTTGTTCTTTCTGTCACAAGCTCCGATGGTCGTGTGTTAACAGGATCATCTCCCAGATATGGCAGGGTGAAGATGTAATAACCATTTTTTGATTCGACAGGGTTTTCTTTCTCCATGTCAAAAGAGATATTTGATTGTGATGCTGTTATTTTGAAAGATGTAACATCGTGAGCCTTTAGCGAGAGAGACATTATTTCCCTGATATGGCTTGTTGTGTCTTCAGTTTTGAACAGCGGAATCCCTTTTCCTGAAAAGGAGACATCACCTTTTATTTTACTTTTTTCCGGTCTGAAGTCTATCTGTAGATCCATTGTTCTTTTTGTTTCGGGCGTCGGCAAAGTCTCAAAACGAAGGCTCTCCACTGCGGGATCCAAAGCTAAAATTCTGTATCCGGGATAGTTGAGGGCTGCATTTGTGCTGTTTACGTGTTCCGGTGTCAGATATATTTTTTCACCATCTTTAGTCTTCACCAGTACCAGATAATCGGTTATTTCGCTGAGGTTTCCCGCTTTCCTGTCCGGAGTTCCGGGAGCAAATAGTGCTACTGGATTGGCATTTATATCACCGTCACGCAGCAGCGTTGCCAGCAGCAGTGCATTTTCTGCTTTTGTACCTCCATTGGTAACCCATACCTCTTCCAGAGTGCGGAGTTTGTAGCCAAGATGTTTTTCATTGATACCAAAATGATGAATCTCATTTGCCACCAACGCCTGTATTGCAGCGATTTTTTCCATCTCTGACTTCGCCTCTTCTGTGGCTTCTGCTAATGCCTTGATCATGTCAGGAGAAGATTTAAGCCAGAAAGCTTTTTGGTTTACGAACTTGTCAACCAACCGGTGCATATCCTTGGAAGTAGAAAATGTAAGAACCGGATAACCTGTGTTTTCCGCCTTTTGCCAGAGGTCGTGTGAGTATGGTTTTACTGCCATAAAGGTAAAAGTATATGTTGTAAAACCCATGTCATTGCTAATGGCCGGCCCGGTGCGTAGTTTCGTAACATGATAGTTGAAAGGTGTTCCTTCAGGGACTCGCACCACGATCTTTAGTTCTTTTACCGGGTCGTTTTCTGCAATAATTATTTTATCCATCAGGGCAGGGAAGAAGTTGGCTTTTGTGTTTATCACATAGTTAAGATAAATTGTAGCACCTACTTCCAGAGCGGTGTGCGTAACAACCATTTCACGTAGGTTGGCAGCGTGCGGGAAATCGGCGGCGCCGCGGGGGAGCACCGCGTTGAAGGCATTCTCCGGAGCAAAAACTTTTTTTCCATCAGCCATTATTGTGTATGCCTCGTCGATGGATAGTTTCTGGTTTTCAGGATTGAAAATAATGAAGGTTTCGCCATATCTTCTATTAAAGGCATAATGCGTGTTTAGGGTCAGTTCTTTTATCTCGCGGTATTGCATCCTGCCATCAGGGTGTAGCGTATAGTGTTTTTCTATTTTGGTGAAAACGGCATCACTGCTTTGGGCAAACGTGGCAACCGAGAGGAAAAAAACTGCTATCAGGATTGCCGGGAAACGGTATATTTTATTTTTCATAATGATCTTTATTTAAAATTAACGTTTTATGATTACTGGTTCTTCCATCATATAACGCTGGTTATCAACAGCATTTTTGAAGCTCTTCCAGTCTTCGGGTTGGAAAACACGTTTTTTGATGGATAACTCCTGGTTAAAGGTGAGCTTCTTTCTTTTCACGTTATAGTATCCGCAATAATCCGCGCCTGTACCTTTTACTGTTTTCGCCTGGGGCAGGTAGATGGCCTTTTTATGCTTTGGCAGCTTCACCTCTTCGTTCATTACCAGGAGCAGTGAGCAGCCTGTTTTGAATGGATACTCACGCTCATCATATGAAGTATTTGTGTATAGATGGCCCATGGCTCCCCGGAATATGCCTTTTGCCACAAAGGGAGTGAATATCAGCTCTTCATCGGTTACAACGGCATAATTTGGTATCTCGTAAGAATACGTAATTTTAACCGGTGTATTCATATAGTCTTTTTGTTTGGTGTGTGTAACACTTTTAAGTATCGCATTGGGAGCTACCATAAGTAGTTCTCTTTCCAGGTTAGCCTCCCAGGTGGAGACAGGGTAGGATGTGAACATTCTTCTTACCGACGCATCCGATTGGCCTTCTGCTTCTATTGTTACTGTTCCGGTGAGTGTTCCGTTGCTTTGTACCTCTGATTTACCGTTTATGTATAGATAGTGATTTTCGGGTGCAGAGACAGGTGTCTCCATGAGATCGGCGCCATCGGGAAGACCCATGAGGTAGTTCTGCTGTTGCTCGCGGCTCGACCACAGTTCACGCGTGAAAGGCACCCACGTGGGGTCGAGGATCATGTACTCTCCGTTATGAAGCTGTACAACGGTAACGCTGTGGTTGAACTGGTCTGCGGGAATGTAGTCGATACGTGAACCTGCCATGGTCATAGCTGCATACGATTTGAAACCGGCAGCGCGTAGCATTGTGATCAGCATACTGGCTTTGTCTTTACATACGCCACAACGGTCGCGGAAGGTCATATCTCCTGTGTGCAGAGTAAATCCTTCTCCCTCGCCCATGCTGAGACCGGAATAGCGAATCTCGTCAGCACACCAGTGTGTGAGCCTTGCGATACTGTCCATCTCGTCGGTGGCACCTTTCAGAATCTCCTTAACCTTGGCATCAATATCCGGTGTGGACTCAAAACTGCCGTAGTCTTCATTTACACCATAAAACCACCTCGACTTGGCATACCAGTCGGGACTGGTGGAGAGTAATAGCTTAGGCGCTACATCTGACCAGGCTACCATTCCTGCTTCGCGCTTCATTGGGAAAATATCCTTCTTTGTAAAGCTGTAAAGAGTTTTATCGTCACTCTTTTTTACTGAGCTTTTTATTTCGCCATTATAGAATTTGTATTGGAGATTTTTTGTGGACGGGAGCATCACTTCATATACCTTTTCCAGGATCGGTTCGCGGCTGAAGAACTCTACGATGTCATAGTAATGTCCACGCATTGGCGGGATATATCTGTCATCATCATTTTCGCCTGCCAGCAGTGCATAGGTAAATCCTTTTCTGAAAAAGATAACCTCCACAGCATCGCCCGCATTAAGGCGTCCCACTTCAACCATTTTCTCACGTGCACCCCAATAAATTGCTCTTGCGGGAGCAGGGTAATCGATAACATTGGTGACATCAATTTCGGTGGTTCTGCCATCTGCGTGATGAACTTTTACCATTTTAATATCCACATAAGCAGATAACGGGTCATAACCATATTTAATAATGCTCAGATCTAGTGCTCCTTTTTGTGTGAGAATTTTATAAAGTTTATGGTTGTGAACATAACTTAAACCTGTTTCCTGCACATCCACAAAAGTGGAATCGAAAATGGTAATCTTACCGGCAGAGGGATAGCTATCAGTATCTCCTGCTTTGGTGATAAGCGACTTAACATCCTGTGCATTCAAACCTCCTGCGAGTATAAACACACAAAATAATAACAGTAATCTCTTCATACGAATGGTTTTGAATCAAAAAACATATAATCAGGCTAAAATACGATAATCTGTGGTTTGAAAGAGGTGTAATAGAGGAATTGTAGATTTTATTAACAATTTGGTTTATAACATAAAGTAGTTTATATTTGTGGTATTAATTATTAAAACTATGAAGCTATGAAAGAAAAATTAACACCGAAAGAGAGCCTGGAAATAATTTCAGGCATGATACAAAGTCGAAAATCACGGCTAAAGTCGAATGGATTTATGATCCTGTTCTGGGGTTGGTTGGTAATTGCCGCCGCTGCCGGACAGATGATTTTGTTGTCGTTGGAAATGTATAACATATGCTGGACACCATGGTTATTAACTATTGTGGGAGCTGTTTTTTCAGCAATTCGAAGTAGTAAAAATGTTGATAAAAAAGTTGAGCGTTCACATCTGGATTCCATATCAGGTATTACCTGGCTTGTTTTTTCTATCAATGCCATGATATTGGGCTTTATATTTGCTCCTTTGTTATTTGGGGCAGCGTATGTGGGCATCGTACTAATATTGTTGGGTATGGCATCCATTGTGGAAGGAAATATAAGTCAGTTTCGTCCCTTGATAGTGGGAGGTATCATTGCGAATATCCTGGGTTTCTCTAATCTGTTAATTTGTGTTTTTATGAAGGATGATCCGAACCTGTGGATTTATGCATTTATTATTTTAATATTAGGAATAGTTGTTACGAACATTATTCCGGGATATATAGTCAGGAGAAGATACAATGAGTAGTTTTAAGGAGTTAGATTCGTTGCTTCACTCACAATTGAGACTCGCCGTGATGTCGCTTTTGGTAAAAGATGGATCCAGCGATTTCACTACCATTAAGAAAGCCACCGGAGCAACGGCAGGGAACCTCAGCGTGCAGATGAAGAAATTGGAAGAGGCCGGTTATTTGAAGATAAGAAAATCGTTTAGTAATAATTATCCTTTGACAATGCTGGAGGTAACAACCAGAGGTCTTGACGCTTTTGCTGCTTACGTAGATGCCTTGAAGAGTTATTTTGATTAATTGATGCGGTTTTTCATTATTTTTTATTTAAATTAATATTTCAATGACCTGAAATTCATTTATTAAGATCTGTTTTATTACATTTGCATTTAAAACCTACAATTTTATATGATGAAAAAAATTAGTTTAATCGCTCTGGTTGTTGTAATACTTTCCGGATGTGCACAAAAGAAAGAGACTATGACAAATCCGTTTTTTCAGCCTTATGACACACCTTACGGTGTTCCGGCTTTTGATGAAATAGAAACGGCTCACTATATGCCGGCCTTTGAGGAGGGCATGAAACAGCAGAATGCAGAGATACAATCGATCGTTGATAACGAGATTGCTCCGAGCTTTACAAATACTATTGCAGCAATGGATTACAGTGGTGCAACTCTGAATCGTGTCAGCAGTGTGTTCTACAATATGACCAGTTGCAATACCAGCGATGAGTTACAGGCTCTTGCCAAAGATATTGCTCCTGTTCTTTCTAAACACAGCGATGACATATATCTTAACGAAGCTCTCTTTATGCGTGTTAATGCTGTATACCAAAATCGTGATAAAGAAGATCTTACCACTGAGCAGATGATGCTTCTTGATAAGATCTACAAGCGTTTTGTAAATGGTGGTGCCAACCTTCCCGCCGAGAAGAAGGATCGTTTTAGGGAAATAAACGAGCGTCTTTCACTACTCTCTCTTGAGTTTGGCGAGAACCTGCTTAAGGAAACCAACGACTATACTCTTGTTATAACTGATGAAGCTGACCTTGCCGGTCTTCCACAGTGGGTTATAGACGGTGCCGCTGCTGAAGCTGCTGCCAGAAACCTGGAAAACAGCTGGGTGTTCACTCTTCAGAAGCCTTCATGGATTCCTTTCCTGCAGTATTCAGAAAACCGTGATCTGAGGATGAAACTACTCCTCGCTTATGCAAGTCGTGGCGACAATGATAACGAATTTGATAACAAGGAGATACTCATGGAAATGGTGAATCTGCGTGTGGAAAAAGCTAACATGCTGGGCTACGAAACATGGGCCGATTTCCAACTCTCCTCTCGTATGGCAGAAAGCCCGCAGCATGTTTATGACCTGTTGGATGAGATTATGTCAAAAGCACTTCCTGTGGCAAAGAATGAGATGGAGGATATGCAGAAACTTATTAAGAAAGAGGGTGACAACTTTGAGCTTGAAGCTTGGGATTGGTGGTATTATGCCGAGAAAGTGAAGGCTGAGAAATATGCTTTTAATGATGAGGCTCTTAAGCCCTATTTTTCTCTTGAGAACGTATTACATAAAGGAGTGTTCGGCGTAACAAACAAGCTCTGGGGTCTGAAATATGTTGAGCGTACTGACCTCCCCGTTTATCACGAAGATGCGAAAGTTTTTGAAGTTCAGGAAAACGACGGCACACTGATAGGTCTCCTGTACATGGATTTCTATACGCGTGAAAGCAAGCGTGGTGGTGCATGGATGACTAGCTTCCGTAAGCAGATGCGTACAGAAGATGGTGAGAATGTACTCCCTGTTATCCAGGTGGTGACTAATTTCAGCAAGCCTGTTGGTGATGCTCCGGCTATGCTTAGCCTTGATGAATCATTGACACTCTTCCACGAATTCGGTCATGCTCTTCACGGACTCCTTAGCAACTGTACTTATAATAGTGTTTCTGGTACTTCTGTTCCCCGCGACTTTGTTGAGCTGCCATCGCAGGTGCTCGAAAACTGGGCCACCGAACCGGAAGTTCTGGAGATGTATGCATACCATTATGAAACTGGCGAGACAATACCTGCTGAGCTGGTGGCAAAACTTAAAAAAAGTGGTACCTTCAATCAGGGATTTGCCGTTGTGGAATTTATGTCTGCAGCGCTCCTGGATATGGATTTCCATACGCTAAAGGAGAAGACAGATCTGGATGCAAATACTTTTGAGCAAAATGTTATGGAGCGTATTAATATGATGCCCGAGATCATTGTTCGCTATCGTCCTACATACTTTTCTCACATATTCAGTGGCGGATACTCTGCTGGTTATTATAGCTATACCTGGGCTGAGGTTCTTGATGCTGATGCTTTCGAGGCATTTAAAGAGAATGGTCTCTTCGATCAGGCTACAGCAAAGGCTTTCCGTGACAATATACTGTCAAGGGGCGGCACTGATGATGCCATGAAATTATACAGACAATTCCGCGGACAGGATCCTTCTGCTGACGCCATGATGAAGCGCAAGGGACTGCAGTAGTTAATATATTGTATTGATAATACAACGACAATCATTTTAAACCACAGGCTTCAAAACCTGTGGTTTTTTTATTTGTTTTTTATTTGAAATCACTCTTTATTACTGTATTTTTGTTGTACAAATTAGAAAAAATGAAACGCACAATTATTTCTCTGGTTTTAGGATTTTCTCTGGTGGTGATGACGGGGTGTAGCTATACCAAGCTAGCTGTAATAGGATTTCCCAAAAAGGAGGTTAAGCAGCTTCAGCGAACGGCAGAACCCGGAACGTTCCTGGATCCTACAGTAGCCGTAGTTGTTGAGGTGTGGACTCATCCCGAAAGAAACCCGATTAAAGATACTGCGAAATATATTGTAAAGCCTCCTGCAATGGAGTGGGTTAGGAATGCGACGGTTCCGGGAGAGAATCCTGTTCCGGTCCGTATCTATAAACCCACAAAAGTTGTGGCAAAAGAGAATATTCCTGTGGTAGTGTTTTACCATGGCGGTGGTTATATTGAAGGCAGTGTTGATGATTACGATGTTTTTGCACGAAAAATTGCCCGTGAATCACGCTGTATTGTTGTTAGTGTGGAGTATCGTCTTGCGCCGGAATTTCCGTTTCCTGCTGC
>CAYYSU010000036.1:0-26779 GCA_964474455.1 uncultured Bacteroidales bacterium | reverse complement strand
AGCGTGTTAGGAGCTCTGAATTTTATTGCTAATTTTGGGACTGATTAGTAACAAAGATTTTTTATTCTATACCGGCAAAGTGCTTCATAAACTGAACACGGGTATATGCCAATGGATCATCAGATTTGTGCATACTCATTGATCCGGCAAAATCGCTCAGTTTATCATATCCATGTGATTTCATCCACTGCTTTATGAACTCATTTGCATTTTCAATTTCTTCAAATCCTTTTTTATAAAGCACTGAGACCATTTGAACAGCTTTCGCACCTGAAAGGAGTTGTTTTATTACCGTTTTACCATTATGGATTCCGGTACTGGCACACAGGTCACACCGTACATTCTCTGAGAGAATTCCTATCCATCGCATTGAGTTGTGATACTCATCAGCATTACTAAAGCGCCCGCCGCCTATGATTTTCATTTTTTCAATATCAATATCGGGATTATAGAAACGGTTAAACAAAACGATTCCATCAACCTTGCTCCAGGAGAGTTTATTAATCCAGTGTGCCATATCAGTAAAGTAGCTACCTACTTTCACTGAGAGAGGCAGCTTTGTTGATGCCTTTACCTTTTTAATAATCTCAAGATAAATATCCTTATAGTCATCGCCTGTTTTATCAATATCTGTTGGTATAATAAAGATGTTAAGCTCCAGGGCATCAGCGCCGGCGTCTTCGATTTTTTTTGCAAAGTTCACCCACTCAGTAGCACTGTAACAGTGAACACTTGCTATTACGGGGATTGACAATTCTTTCTTGGCCTGTTTTATAAGGTTGAGATATTCACCAAGCTGATGGTCGCGGGAATAGTTGCTTATAAGATCATAAGCTTCGGCATAACCAAAGCCGGAGCCTTGATTATCACGAATCTGTTTCTGGGATTCGAAATGAATCTGCTCTTCAAAGAGTGATTTTAGAACAACCGCTCCAGCGCCATGCTCTTCAAGCTTCTTTAGTTTATCTATGGAATTAGTAAGCCCACTGCTTCCGGCAATGATTGGGCTTTTTAGTGTCAGCCCTAAATATCGGGTCGTTAAATCAGTCATGTGATGAATGGTTTTTTTCTAAATGTAAAATTAATAAAATGCCTCAATAAACAGCTATTCTAAAGTATCATTTTTTTAATTTTCACACATTATTGATTTTTAGCACTCAATTGTGTGGCGCACTATGAAAGTCAGGATTACCAGAAATGCGTAATTATTAGTAACTTATCATTAAATAACATAGTGTTATCGTTCTATCAAAACGATATTGAGCAGTTCCCGGCAACTTTCACCATATATGCTTTTCCCGGTATCAAATAGCCAATGCTATTGATGCCTGCTGAAGGCCAGTAAACGCCTGAGCCATCGGTAGCTTTTACAATAATAAGATCATTAATACAACCTGCAAATAGTGACACCACCTCAACAGGGACAGAGCTTCTCACCGCCATAAGATTCCAACCCTCCCCCAAAGAGATACTCTCTCCGGCAGATAGCGCCCCTTCCAGCTCCAGCTCACAATCATCAGATACTTTGATCAAATAGCCCTGTTTTGAACTCCAAAATGATATATTAGCTGCATAAGGCGGCCAATATACTGAAGTCATGTTCTTCATAATAATCAGCGTATCACCAATCTGACCAAGAATATTCTCAGTGATACTATCAGAGATATTGACATATGAAGAGACGCCATTCCAACCTTCTGAAAGCGTAATAATCTGTGACAGAACCTCACCTACTATAACGGTGTCAATAACGGGTTGATAAGCATAGTGAGTAGCGGTGATTATTACGGTATCTCCAACAACTATTTCAGGAACATCCATACTCACGCTTCCGTCACCTGACATAATAGCAACATCGGCTACGGTATCGTTTACCTTCACAGCCACAAGAACATCGGAGGGAGTGGATATCTGCATCTGAGTCATACCTGGCATAACCATAGGTATAGTTATAGGCATTGCAGGTGGTTGCGACAGCCATATTGCCAGAGAAGGATCTCCAAAGAGGGTATAAATTTCCCAGTAATAATTGGTTCTGTAGCTTCCTGCCTGAGTAACCGCCAGGTTTCCGGCCACAGGCATCTCGCCCTGAGTAACATAGCGGTCATCGCTTGATACACCGGGCATATCATGAAACTTACGATCATAGGCGCCAAGGTTCTCAACATGGAAAAAAGGGTTAGCTGAGATGGGTTCCACGCCGACTCCCCACCAATAATCCTCATCCCAATAAGTATTATTAGTGCCGCCGATATATCCCACAGCACCTTTATTTTCAGCACGCAGAAGCACCTCACCAAAACATGTGGAGGCAAATGTTCCACTCTTGCAGCAGTTTCCTACCATAAGGCAGTATTCACCCTCATTTTGCAAGGCCGCAACATCACTATTATTAAAAGAAGGATTCGACCATCCAGTGATTCCACAATGAGCAGTATAATTAGCATAAACCACACCATCAGACACATCCTGCTTGATACTGGCACTATAGTTAGCACCTGACGGCTCCGGCTGGAGATATGTATAGCTTAACAATCCATGGTCTGCATTAAAATAGTATCCGGTAGCATAATTTATCTGCCCGTTGCCATAGGTTTGTGAGTGCCCGGCATCGGCTCCGGCAACCATTACCACCTCATCCAAAAATGCGGGATCAGGAAAGGTATAGGTCTCATACTGTAATGTCTTGTCAATTTGTGGTTGTAATTCGGAGGTAGAGTTAGCTGAAAAACGACCATAATAAATATCAGGCATAATATCACCAGTAAATTCAGCATAATAGAGGTCTGTTTTATGATTTCCGGCTGCTCCAGGCCAGGCAGGAATCTGTGCGATATCACCCACCAATAAAAGATACTGAGGCGGCGAATACCCCGGCCCCGGGGTATCATACAAACCCTGCAACCAGCTCTTAATAGACGATGTAGTGGTGCCGATAACATCTGTATAGCCTGTAATAACCTTAAATCCTTTTTGCTCCTTCCAGTTAATAAACTCTTCCAACTGATTCTCAAACATCCTGTCTGAAACGATGACATAGGTGATAATATCCTGCGATGAGATGGAATCTGTGGGCAACGTTATTATCCCGTTTTGAACACTATACCGAGAACCAAATTTCTTTTTCAGTGATATGGTCGATGGAATATCAGAATTAGCAAATGTCAAAGTAATAAGGACCTCTTCATATACTACCAATGTGTTTTCCGATGGCGAATATTTATAAGGGCATATATCTACCCTAAAGAGACGTTTATCACGTAAAACCCCTATCTCTTCCACTGCAACATGTTCAGGGTGCTTATAGGTTTTAGTATCATAAGATTTTGGGTTATAAATGAATTCTACCTCGTCCGGATCATCACTTTTCGACAAGGAGGGCTGAAAAGGGAATAGATGAAGAGGGAGTGATATCTTCAAGGGCTTTTTTAGTGTTATGGATGGAGTAACATCGGCACCCAAAGGAACTTCTATAAGTTTACTCACCATCGGTAGTGCCGGGTCTCCGGGAACCTTGGTAGTGGTGAATCCGGGCAGTGTCAGACGAACAAACTCTCCTTCACGATTCTGCTCCGGAGCATTGGCAGCAACACTCATCGTCACTGCGGAAAAGTCATTGGACTGCACATTTATTCCGGCATTTACATTCTGGGCATGCATATTACTCAGACCTGAGATGGCAATAAAAATTGCGACTATAAGGTATTGTAGTTTTCTCATGATAATATAGTTATTAACACAAATGTAATGTTTCTACAGAAATTGTAACTTTATCATATGAAAAACAATTATTCCATGCGCTGGTTGCTAATACTGGGATTAATCCTCGCAGTTGTAGTAACCGTATTTACGCTTATTAATAAGGAACTCGTAGATGTGAGCTTTCTTTTCTTCTCTATTAAGATACCGTTAGTCCTGGTGATGATTCTGATGCTGTTGACAGGAGCTATTTTAGGATTACTAGCAGCCATACCGTCAGGTTATAAAAAGAATAGAGAGATAAAAAGGCTTAAAGCAAGAGTTAAAGCTTTGGAGTCTGCAAGCAAACCGGAATCTGAAGTGGTGAATCTGCCTCAGAGCCTATTAAAATAAAGAATATTTAATTATTACTCCTTTACATCATCTTCTTCCGGCTCACTATAATATTCAATTAGCCCTTCCACAGGGTTTGGGATAATATGATGCACTGTCATACCGAATTTAGAGGCTGCTTTTTCGAGTATTGGCCGGTAGTGGAATGCTACCGAGCCCACAAAGCACAGTTTTTGAGATTTGTAATCAGTATATTTCGACACCTGATTAGTAAAGAAATCCTTGAAGCTGGATTCTATGATCTCCATAATAAAAGGGTCAGCACTATTTTTATGAATAAACGGGCTTAATGATGCGAAGAACTTATTTGGCATGGGCTGGTTATAAATTGCGTCCATAGCTTTTTCAAAAGAGAGTTCCATCTCTTCTTCCAGTTCAGAGCATATTTTTAACGGCAGGGTATCTCTCAGATAATACTCAATAAGTCTTTTACCAAAATCAGTTCCACTCCCTTCGTCACCATAGAAGTACCCTACGGAAGGCACATTTTCTGTTATCTCATTACCATCATATAGGCATGAATTGGATCCTGTTCCCAGGATACATGCTATTCCAGGGTTGTCGCCCAACACAGCTCTTGCAGAGCCAAGAAGATCATGATAGACTATAATTTTTGCTCCGGGGTAGAATTTGTTAAGAATAGATTTTACAAGATCCTGTTTTGCATCCGTACTACATCCTGAGCCATAATAATACACATCCGTTATGGACTCGGAGGGTATTTTCTTTTGCACCTGATCACTAATTATTTGCTTTAGCACTGCCGGGTCGGAATAATAGGGGTTAAATCCTGCTGTCTGGACAAAAGACATAGCCTGATTATCATCCAATAACACCCAATCTGTTTTTGTGGAGCCGGAGTCTGCAATAAGAATCATATAATAAATTTTGTGCAAAGATAGGGTTTATTTGACATGTATAAAAGATAGTTGACAGAGTTAATATCTAGTCCGATATGATTTATTAAGTTTGCGATTTGCTGCGGCAATAGCTCAGTTGGTAGAGCATCAGCTTCCCAAGCTGAGGGCCGTGGGTTCGAGTCCCATTTGCCGCTCAAAATAGAAGAGGCTCTCATGATGAGAGCCTCTTCTATTTCTATTTTCCGCGTCCCTGAAGGACTATTAACACAGTATATATCAATATTTTAAAATCCATTGCCAGAGACATATTCTCTATGTACAGGATATCATATTTTAATCGTTCTACCATCTCATCAACATTTTCCGCATAACCATACTTCACCTGCCCCCATGACGTTATGCCGGGCTTTACTTTCAGGAGCAAGCGATTATATGGAGCTACTTTAGCTATTTGATCTATATAGTATTGACGTTCAGGGCGTGGACCCACCAGGCTCATATCACCTTTAAGAACAGTATAAAATTGTGGTAATTCATCAAGGCGGTATTTCCGCATTATACGCCCGAATTTTGTCACCCGCGGGTCATCATCAGAGGATAATTGCGGCCCTGTTTTCTCAGCATCCACATACATAGAGCGAAATTTATGCATCTTAAAAGATCTACCATGCTTACCAACACGTTCCTGGCTGTAGAATATTGATCCGGGAGAGCTCATTTTTACGCCAATGGCAGTAAAAAGGTAAACAGGCAGCAAGAGGATCATCGCCAGAACCGACATGGTGATGTCGATTATTCGCTTGATAGTTTTTTGCCATACCGGCAAAATATCCGGTGTCATCTCAATCAGTGGCGTATGAAAGATGCCACTGGTACGTACTGTGCCAAATAAAAAGTCCTGCATATGCGGTATTATTTTTATAACTACATCGTACTGTTCCAGAAGTAGCATTATCTTTTCAACGGTTTCATGCTCTGAGCGTTCAATGGCAATAATAATCTCTTCAACATTATGCTCTTTGATTATTTCAGGCAGGTCAGAATAATGCCCCAAGTGAGGCAAATAAGCCGACAAACGATAATTATCATAATCGATGACATGGGTAAAACCCACAAAAATATTTCCCGAAGATTTCTCTTGGTTTTCTATCTCATTATAAACAGTTATTGCATTTCCGTTGCTTCCAACAATAACAGTAGGAAAGCCAATGTGCCGGTGATGGATACGGTATGCCGTAATAGAGGTAAGGATTACTCTAAACAGGTATGTAAAGAAGAAATGCACTGTAAAAAGTACAATAAAGGACTTATAATATGATTTATATGAAAAGACAGTATCGTCAAGAATAAGAGCAAAGAAGATAATAACAACACCTATCAGTGTTATCAAAAGAGTTTGCCCTAGCTCTTTCACTCTGGATTTACGATATATCTTCCTGTATGTACCTATCATAGAATATAGCAAGAGCCAGAACAAAGGAATAATTGTTATTCCCAGATAGTAGTTGGCATCGACATATATCTTCCCGAGGTTTTCATGCAAAGGAGCTTCAGGACTATATTTACGAAACAGAAAAAATAACGACCAGGCTATCCATGCGGAGAGCAAATCAAGGGCAACATACTTGAGAACCTGTAATCTTCTATCCATAATCCCTAATATAACAGTTTGATATTATCAACAAGGATAACTGACTCTTCCTGACCTTCTTCCAGATAACCACCAATAAAAATCTTATAATAATCAGAATTAATATAGCTCGTAATAGCTGTGGTCAGGTACACATAAACCTTCTTCCAGGAATCAGTGGGGTTAAGGTTCAGCACTGATACTTGATGTGGAGAGGGGGCAAAAGCAAAAACACCTATCGTAATAGTAGATTCTGTTTTGTAATCTATCTCCAAAACCACAGCAGACCCATCCTGAGGAAGCCGGTATGCAGTATCGGTGATCACTTCAAAGAATACCGTTGAATCCTGTCTTGCAAGCACTATCTTTCCACAGGCATTTTTTTCAAATACCTCTTCAGGATTTGTAGTAACAAACATTGCTGTATCACTCAGAGCAGTTGCGTCCATACTAGTCTGCAGATCTTCAAAATCTTCTATCCATGCAAAGGTTACATTATCTTTATAAGAGTACACAGGGTTAATAACAATAGCGCTATCTCTAACAAGCCTGGCTTGGGTTTCATAATAATTATAAAACTCATAAACTCTTCGGGATTCAGAAATTCCATTGCTCATAATACCGGCTTTCATGCGAATTCTCACATTTCCCTCATCAAGGACAGGAATATCTACGGGTGTTTCAAAAACTCCAATAATCTGATCATCAATATAAAGCCATGAATCGACGATACGATGGCTTGATGAGCCTGAGGTGCCACCGTCAGTTTGTAAGGAGCTGCTTTCAACCTTAACATACGACGGAATAGTATCTGTGCCGTTATCTACACAAGAAGCAAACAAAAGTGTACATATTGCAAAAATGGCTAGGGTACGAAATAACCTGTGCGTCATGGATTATATTTGAACCTGTAAAACAATTTCCTGTGTGCTATTATTTAGAAACGTTGGAAAATTTCTTTTATTACAATTTTCCCAACGAAAAATTAACTTTATCAAGAATCTGGTATGCCACATCCAGAGCAGATACGCCATCGTCAATATCTACAGATGGTTGTGTATTATTTATTATTGCGTAATAGAATGATTCCAGCTCCATTTGGATGGCATTTACAGGCTTTACTTCAGGGTTATCAAAGAGCACCTGCTTGGCAGTTTTGCCGTTTCCCGGGTCAAACATAAGAGCATAAGGATCATTGCTGCCCTCCGGCATATCTTTCATGCGGATCACTTCTACTTTCTTATCCAGGAAATCAACAGAGACATAGGCATCGGTCTGGAAGAATCGTGTCTTGCGCATATTTTTCATCGAAATACGTGAGGCGGTAAGGTTTGCCACACAGCCATTATCAAACTCTATACGGGCGTTTGCGATATCTGCTGTGTCACTAACCACAGGAACACCGCTGGCGTGAATCTTACGAATATTCTGGCGTACCACATGAAGAATGATATCGATATCATGAATCATAAGATCCAGGATAACAGGAACATCAGTGCCCCGGGGATTAAACTGTGCCAATCGGTGAGCCTCAATAAACATAGGCTTACGAATATGAGGCTCCGCGGCTAAAAATGCCGGGTTAAAACGCTCCACATGCCCAACCTGTACTTTCACCTGAGCCTCCCGGGCAATATCAGTCAATCGTTTGGCCTCCGAGGGAGTCGCCACAACAGGTTTTTCAATAAAAACATGCTTCGACCTCTTCAACGCTTGTGAGGCGCAATCAAAGTGTGAAACGGTAGGTGTGACAATATCTACCACATCGACCTCATCAAGAATAGCGTCAATAGAATCAAAGGAGCGAACCCCCAATTCATCTTTAACGCTATTAGCAGTTTTAATATCGGGATCATAGAACCCTACCAGCTCATAATCAGTAATATTTTTAATACATTTGATGTGAATTTTTCCCAGATGGCCTGCGCCTAAAACACCTATTTTCAACATATATTTATCTCAACCATGGTTTTGTGCAAATGTAGTTTTTTTATGGTTTGGATTTATGTAATTTCGCAACACTTTTTAACCATGTTTTTAACAAATGACAGAAGATAATTTCAGACATAAAGGGCTACGCAAAAAGCTGGTACGTGAAATAGCAGAAAAGGGCATTAAATCTGCCCAGGTACTAAAAGCTATCGAAGAGGTTCCAAGACACATATTTTTTGAGTCCTCATTTTTAGAATTCGCCTACGAAGACAAACCTTTTCCCATTGGCTTTGGACAAACTATTTCACAACCATATACAGTAGCTTTTCAAACAGAGCTGTTGAATATCCAAAAAGGATCAAAGGTTCTGGAGATAGGCACCGGGTCGGGTTATCAGGCTTGTGTACTGGCATTTATGGGCGCAAAAGTCTTTTCCGTAGAACGACACAGAAACCTATACCTAAGATCAAAAAAAAATATCTCTGATATGGGCTATAGGGTAAAATGTTTTTATGGCGACGGGTTTGAAGGACTGCCGACATTTGCTCCCTTCGACAGAATAATTGTTACTGCCGCCGCCCCATTTGTGCCGGAGAAACTTCTGGAACAACTCGCCGTTGGAGGCATCATGGTGATACCTGTTGAGGCAGGAGGCTATCAGGTTATGTACACCTACCACAAACAACATGACGGCACTTTTACAACAAAAACACATGGGCAATTTCGCTTTGTGCCTATGCTTGCGAATAAAAATAACAACAAAGAGTGATTTTTTTGGATAACGAGGCCACACATACGGTAAAGAGCATTACAGCATTGCTAAGTAAGCGATTGAATGCAATATACCCCCCTGAGGAGAGTAACGAATTAATCCGTATCCTCTTGGAAGATAAAACAGGCATGACGCGAACAAAAATACTCGCCTGCCCGCGGGAGCCCATATCTCAAGCAGATACAGAGAAAATCCTTAAGGCTACCCAAAGGATAGAACAACACGAACCCATACAATACATCTTGGGTAAGGCATGGTTTTACGATCTGGAATTAAACGTAAACAGCCATACGTTAATACCACGGCCGGAAACAGAAGAACTCGTGCAAAAAGCCCTGGAGCTTTTTGCTAAAAATCCGCATTTGCCAAAAACATTCATTGATGCAGGAACAGGATCGGGATGTATTGCCATTACAGCAGCTCATGAAAACCAAGAGTTAAAGGGTTATGCCTTCGATATTAATAAAAAAGCCATAGAGTGTGCAACAGCAAATTCAGAAAAGTATAATACTAGTGTGGTATTTTTTATTGATGATATACAAAACTTTTCAGGAACTCCTGTGAAAGAACCTGTAGGTATGCTTATCTCCAATCCTCCATACGTTACACCTTCAGAAAAAGCACTTATGAGGAAAAATGTTACCGCTTTCGAACCCGGGGAGGCCTTATATGCTCCTCAGGACAACCCGCTTTTGTTCTACAAAAAGCTAAAAGAGATAGCACAGAGATATGTCGTTGAAGGAGGATATATACTTTTTGAAATCAATGAAGCATTATCAGAGGAGATAGTTAAATTATTTAGTGAGGTTACCTTCATAAAAATTGAGATTATTCATGATATGAGAGGTAAACCCAGATTTTTCAAGTGTAGGAAATCTTAAAACAATTTATATGGTATTTTTATTAATTGTTATCACGGCCAGCATAGGAATTATTATTTCTTTCCGCCTGTTTCCACGTTTCAATGTGGATACCGACCAGGCCATCACAATAAACTACTTAACAGCAGCAATATTCGGCTATTTGCTTGATAGCACACGGACTCCGGCAACAGAACTCGTTGATTCAAAATGGTTTCTGTTTTCCATTTTTGTGGGAGTAATTCTGATTATAGGCTTCTATCTTTTTGCTATCTCAGCGCAGAAAGCCGGCGTTGCCGTAACGGCCATCAGCTCACGGATGTCGGTGGTGATACCTGTCACTGCCGGATTCCTGCTGTTCCACGACACGGTGTTGCCCACAAAAATCGCGGGAATACTGCTGGCACTGGTTGCCTTGTACCTGGCATCAAGAACCGGAAAAGATCAAAAAATAGACAAGAAATACATCCATCTTCCATTACTGCTTTTCCTGATGATCGGAATAAACGACACAGCAATAAAAATTGCGCAGGAGTGGTTTATCACCGACGACTATTTTGAATTTGTTTACACCTCTTTCTACTTTGCCTTCATTGCCGGAATTGCAATACTTATCTACAAAAGAAAAATCTCAAAAATATCCTTAAAAACTATCATTGGTGGCGTATTGATAGGATTGATAAACTTTTGTTCAATATTTTTCCTGGTAAGAGGATTAAGCACCATGCAGGTATCAGTATTTATGCCCATATATAATGTCTCCGTTGTCACGCTAGCATCATTCATTGGTTTTATTATCTTTAAAGAAAAATTAAATACTATGAATTGGGTGGGCATCATATTGGCAGTTGTTTCCATTATTCTTATTGCATCGTAATGATGGTAAGAACAAATATACGACAGTGTGAATTGGTTGGTGAAGAGATCGGCCGTTACAAGGTCAGGAGTTCATTTCAAGAGAGAGATTTTCTCAATTGCAAGGTGCCTGAGGAGATAAAGGTTGACGCGCTATTCTTTGCTGTAGCTATCTGTCATCAGACCCATGCGTTACATAATCCACAAACGGGAGTAAAAGGCTGGGATTATATAGAGGAAGTATTTACAACTATGATGAGAGATAATGATCCATGGTTAGATCCATCATATATGAGCCAAATATTATTACACATTATTATTAGAATATGAAACCTTTTTGACATAAATACGGTTAATATTACTGTTGAACTATAACAATTGATCAAAGTAATGAGAATAACACACCCCATCTTAACAATATTCATAATAACCATGATAATCACATCTTGTAATCAGGATCGTCCCGACCATCTTAAACTCAGAATAATAGAATCCTCCGATGTACACGGAGCTCTGTTTCCGGTAGATTTTTTATATAATGAACAAGAGATATCCTCAATGGCCAATATCTTGTCGTTTGTAAAACAGCAACGCAAAAACTCAAATCTTGAGATTATTCTGGTGGATAACGGAGATATGTTGCAAGGAGATCCTTCAGTATATTACAGCAACTTCATGGACACCACTAACAGACATATTTGTGCCGACATATATAATTTCATGAAATATGATGCTGTATGTATTGGCAATCACGATATTGAACCGGGCCATTCTGTTTATGACAAGATGGTCAATGAGATGAATATGCCCATGCTTGGTGCTAATGTCATTAACAAAAACGATAGAGAGCCATATTTCCAACCATATAAGATAATTGAAAAACAGGGTGTTAGGATTGCTATTTTAGGCTTAACATCTCCGGCTATTCCCACCTGGCTACCCGAAAATATCTGGGAGGGAATGGAGTTTGAAGATATGATTGAATCCGCAAAGAAATGGGTTGATATTATTTTAGAGACCGAAGATCCTGACGTACTCATAGGCCTGTTTCACTCCGGTATTGATTACAACTACAACGGCCAGGATGAAGACACATGGAAGAATGAAAATGCCAGCCAGCTGGTGGCGGAGAAAGTCCCGGGCTTTGATGTTGTCTTCGTGGGCCATGACCATGTAGGATGGAATAAAACAGTACTTAACAGTGAGGGCAAAGAGGTACTTATCCTGGGGCCCACCAGCAGAGCCCGTGATGTGGCTGTTGCAGATATTGAGATGTTTTATAATATTGAATCAGATACTTATGAAAAAGAGATAATAGGATCTATTGTGGGGGTAAGCGACCAGGAACCAGACAAAAAGTACATGAGTACATTTGGCAGTTTTCAGAAAAAAACAAGCAACTTTGTATCGCAACCGGTGGGGGAATTCACAAAAAACATTGATTCGCGACCATCACTCTTTGGGCCGGCAATGTTCACCGATATTATTCACAGTTTGCAATTTGAACTCTCCAAAGCGGACATCTCTTTCACCGCTCCCCTATCATTTAGCACACATATCGAAGAAGGAGATATTTTCATGAAGGATCTTTTTAAACTCTATAGGTTTGAAAACATTCTATATACCATGAAACTTACCGGTGCAGAGGTAAAAAACTTCTTGGAGTACAGTTATGGATTATGGTATGGCACAATGTATTCTGAAGAGGATCATCTGATAAGATACAGACGTGATGACTTTGGTAAGATTGTACTTAATCCCAATAACAATCGTCCGCTTACCTTTGGTCAGTATTTCAACTACAGCTCCGCGGCAGGAATAACATATACCGTAGATATCACGAAACCCATTGGCGAAAGGGTAAATATTGCAGGCATGACAAATGGAGAGCCCTTTGACATGCAAAAAATATATTGTGTCGCAATGAATTCGTATCGTGGTAATGGTGGAGGTGGACACCTTATCAAGGGAGCAAAAATCCCTGCCTGTGAATTACCTGCCCGCATTGTAAATGCTACCGACAAAGACCTTCGCTTCTATCTTTTCGACTATATAAAAGAGAACAGCCCGGTTAGCGTACCAAAAACTGCCCAATGGAAAGTTGTTCCTGAAACATTAGCTGAAAAAGGAAAGCAAAACGATATTCAACTTCTATTTGGAAACAGCTATTATTATTAATGGAAAAAGATTGTCCTTTCTGTAATCCTGCAATACAGGATGCCATATTCGGTGAGAGTCAATACTTTTATGCTATTTACAATATTGCGCCAATTCTCCCTGGTCACTCCATGATAATACCCAGAAAACACTACAGCAGTATCTTTGATATGCCCGAAGAGTTGTTGCATCATCTTATCAGCTTCGCCACTGAGGTCACTGCATTCCTTGAGAGTTACTATAAATCTACCGGATTTGACTGGAGTGTGCAGCAAGGAATACATGCCGGGCAGAGTGTTTCCCACGTCCACTGGCACATTATCCCCAGAACAAAAAACGACCTGGCTTCTCCTGGAGCATGGTACAAAGAGTTACAAAAAACCCAAATCAAAGATATGGACAGCCCAAAACGTAAAAGATTAACACCTGAACAGATGCGACAGATATGTATTCTGCTAAGAGGGGCATTTACCGCCTTTAAATAAAAACATCAGAACCCCTCACACTTGTACCACAAACACGAAATCTATACTATTTTTTAAAGTAGTCAACCATAGAAAACACCACTATAACAACACAGCAAAATATTATTACCATTATCGACACCTTCGCCATGGAGTTATAGCCTGATGCTGCTTTTTCGCTCTCAGTATTTCCCTCCACCCCTACTATCGGATAAGGCAAAAAACCTTCATAAGCACCCTTGGCAGCTTTGCCGGAAACCTTATAGTATTTACGCAGCAGCATCTTTAGGATTACTACAAATATAATAAGCAGAACAACTGCTATAGAGGCAAGAATCGTAAGCATCATATTTTTTTTAGATTGTAAAAGTAAAAATATTCAGCGATATAGCTTAAAGGACTTTATTATCTTTGTGTGCTATGGAAGCCAATGATACATACAGAACAATAACAAAAGAGAGCGATGGTTACTTTCGCGACAGGGGAAGCAAGTTTTATGCTTTTGCCTATCCGGTAGAGTCAGAGGAAGAGATTAAGGCACATCTTGATGCTTTAAGGAAGAAATATTACGATGCCAGACACCATTGTTATGCCTGGCAACTGGGAGCAGAAAAGACCTCCTATAGAATCAACGATGATGGTGAGCCAAGCAGCTCTGCCGGGAAGCCTATTTTCGGGCGCATCATGTCGCATGATCTTACCAATATTCTTATTGTCGTTATACGCTATTTCGGAGGTGCCAAACTGGGAATTCCGGGGCTGATAAATGCTTATAAAATTGCAGCGGAAGAAGCCATAGAAAAAAACCATATTAAGACGCGCACCATCAATGAAATTTTTGAACTGAAATATGAATATCCTATCATGAATGATGTCATGCGTATTATCAAAGATGACAATGTAAAGATGATATTTCAGGAATTTGAAATGACCTGCCGCATACATATTTCTATTCGTCGCAGTGAATCGGAGCAGCTAAAACAGAAACTGTTAACAATCAGAAAGTTAGACGTAACACACTTATACACAGCGTAATACAGGCTTATAATTTTTTTGAAATACAAAACATGAATGTTAATAAGAATACTTTTGAACACTATTTTGAAAAAAGTTCACTCCAACAGGTTTAAAAAATCGCACTGACATTTTTTCAGTCATTCACCAAATCTGTTGCAGCCTCAAGGGTTTAAGATATGACACAACTACTTTCCATTTCTTTGCTTATATATTAGTCTATTATTTCGACTTTTTCAAGCTTAACGACCCTTTCTTTTTCACTTTTTTATAATTTTCTTTGTTACGCTTTTTGAAGGACAAATATTACTTCAGAAAAGAACCATCAGCCAATAAAAAAAAGCATTTAAATATGGCTGACAGTTATAATATCTATTAACGATCGAAACAACCATAATGAAAAACACAGACCATAATGCTGTATGGGAAAGATGCCTGTCTATAATAAAAGATAACATTAACTCCAAAAGCTATAATACTTGGTTTGCGCCCATAAAGCCTATAAAACTGAATCAGAACGTCTTAACGATACAGGTTCCAAGTCAGTTTTTTTATGAATGGCTTGAGGAGCATTTCATTAATTTACTTCGCAAAGTTATTCGTCATGAATTAGGAACTTCAGGCCGACTGGAGTATAGTATCGTTATAGACCCCCAACAGCCCGAAGGCTCCAGTGCCGGGATCATCAAAATCCCCACTACCAGCAAACCTGACACACAGAATCCCGACGTAAATATGCCTATTGATATTAACCGCGGCGGTAAATCCAGAGAAATCCCCAACCCATTTATTATTCCCGGACTCAAAAAGATCAAAGTGCATTCTCAGCTTAACGAATCATATACCTTTGAGAATTTTGTGGAAGGCGATTGTAACAGGCTGGCGCGCTCTGCCGGATATGCCGTATCCGGAAATCCCGGAAAAACCGCATTCAACCCACTGTTGCTATATAGCAATGTAGGCCTTGGTAAAACTCACCTGGCGCATGCTATCGGCTTACAAACAAAAAAGAATTTTCCCGACAAAACAGTTCTATATATCACTTCTGAACAATTTATTCAACAGTTTCTCGATTCTGTAAAAAATAATAACCAGAATGATTTTATCCATTTCTACCAGATGATGGATGTACTCATTGTGGATGATGTTCAATTCCTTGCCGGCAAAGAGAAAACGCAGGATGTTTTCTTCCATATCTTTAATCACCTTCACCAGCGTAACAAGCAAGTTATCCTCACTTCTGACAAGCCTCCCGTGGAGATGAAAGGACTGGAAGCCCGACTGCTATCACGCTTCAAATGGGGGCTGGCAGCCGATTTACAGATTCCGGATCTGGAAACAAGAATCTCTATCCTAAATAAAAAACTATATAACGACGGCATTAAAATGCCCAAAGATGTAATAGATTATATCGCTTACTGCATACCAACAAACATCCGCGAATTAGAAGGAGCTCTGATATCTATCCTGGCGCAATCATCGCTTAACAAAAAAGAGATTACTCTGGAGCTGGCACGGCAGATGATCGATAAGTATGTAAAAAATACTACCCGCGAAATATCTATCGATTATATACAAAAAATCGTTTGTGACTATTTTGACCTACCTCTGGAGCTGATAAATTCAAAAACAAGAAAACGCGAAATCGTTCAAGCACGGCAACTGGCCATGTACTTCTCAAAAAAACATACCAAATCAAGCCTGGCTACAATAGGACTATATTGTGGTAACAAAGACCATGCAACCGTATTGCACGCTTGCCGTACCGTCAACAACCTTATTGATACCGATAAGCAGTTTAGAACCTATGTGGATGAAATTGAGAAAAAAATTCAGATGTAGCTTATCACGATTTGATTTTTTCGCATTTTTTCATTACCTTTATCCGTCCTTCGGACTATTCCAACGTTTAATAATTAAAATACAAAAGCATGAACGTACTATTTGTATGCCTGGGTGACACCTGTAGGTCCCCGCTAGCAAAAGGTATCCTGAAAAGAGAATTTCAGGCTCATAATATCTCTGGTAATATTGAATCTGCAGGTTTTGAACCACAAGATATCGGCAACCCGGTGGATAAAAGAACAGAGCGTGTCGCTATGGAACACGGCATCGACCTCTCCGGTCATAGAATGAAACTATTCGACCCCAAAGATTTTAAACGCTTTGACAGAATATATGTCATGGATCAAAGAGACTACCGCGACCTGGAATTTATTGCTCAAACCAGTGAAGATATGGAGAAAGTAGATTATATGATGAATCTTATTGATGACGAAAAACGCAATAAGATTATTCCCGATCCTCTGTATAAAGGATACCGCTCTTTCGAAAACATATATATCAAAATGGAAAAGGCCTGTAAAGCATTGGCACAAGAAGCAAAATAATACTATGCAGGAGTCTATTCCGCAAGCAGCAGAACTGCGCGATGCATATAACAGAATAAAGAATTATATCCATCGCACTCCCCTGCTGACATCACAAACGATAAATACACTTCTGGAGGCAGAGGTGTTTTTTAAATGTGAGAACTTCCAAAGCGCCGGAGCATTCAAATTCCGAGGAGCAACCAATGCCATCCTCAGCATACCAAAAGAGAAGCAAGCCAATGGTGTTGCTACCCACTCCAGTGGCAACCACGCCCAGGCACTGGCGCTGGCGGCAGGGAAAAACAATATTCCGGCATATATCGTAATGCCTGAAAATGCTCCACGCGTGAAAGTCAATGCAGTAAAAAATTATGGTGGAATTATCACATTCTGTGAGCCTACACTACAGGCACGGGAGGATACACTAGAAAAGATCATACATAAAACCGGAGCACTGGAAATACACCCATACAACAATGTGAATGTTATTTGCGGACAATCCACAGCAGCACAGGAGGTACTGGAAAATATCAGCGACCCCGATTATTTTATCACCCCTGTAGGAGGCGGTGGATTGTTAAGCGGAACAGCACTGGCGTGCCATCACCTCTCGCCACACACAAAAGTTTTGGGCGCAGAACCAATGGGTGCTGATGACGCATACCGATCTTTTCATTCAGGGAAAATTATACCATCGAAAAATCCAAAAACCATTGCTGACGGACTGCTCACATCATTAGGAACCATCACATACCCAATAATCAAAAAGCACGTAAATGAGATCCTCCTTGCCGATGAGGAAGACATTATTAAAGCTATGCATTTTATCTGGGAACGAATGAAGATAGTTGTTGAACCTTCGGCAGCACTTCCCCTCGCCGTTTTGATGCAACAAAAAAACAGTGGTACCTTTGCCTTTAAAAATAAAAAAATCGTTCTGCTACTCTCAGGTGGTAACGTGGATCTCAACAAACTACCATGGCAATGACAAAAAAAATCACCTACGGAACACTTTTCCTCCTGCCGGCAATGTTGGGAGGTGAAAACTCTAACGATGTTCTCCCTGATTTGAACCATACCATTATGGATGGGCTGACACATTTTATTGTCGAGGATCTGCGCAGCGCAAGAAGATTTTTACGCAAAGCCGGTTTTAAGCACGACTTCAGTAAAATATGGTTTGGTGAGCTCAACGAACATACCCAGGAGCTCAGCTTTGAACAATTGATAGAGCCTTTGAAACAGGGGCATGACGTAGGCTTATTATCGGAAGCCGGGGTGCCCTGTCTTGCCGACCCGGGGGCTGATATTGTAAAAATAGCACAGCAAAAAGGCATCAAAGTAGCTCCTCTCACCGGACCAAGCTCCATAATACTGGCACTGATGGGTTCAGGGTTCAATGGACAGAATTTCGCTTTTCACGGTTATCTGCCAAGAAAACCCAAAGAGAGAGAAGAAGAACTGGGCAAGCTGGAGCGTAATTGCTATCAACACAACCAGACACAAATCTTTATCGAAACACCATATCGTAACCTCCAGATGATAGAGAGCATCATTAAGAAGTGTAAACCGGAAACATTACTGTGTATCGGCTGCAACATGACTCTTCCTTCGGAAAGCGTTGTGACAAAAAGCATTTCACAATGGGCAAAATCAAATCATCCTTATAATAAAAAACCTGCTGTCTTTCTTCTTTTTCACCCATAGGTGAAACATAAAAAAGATTTTATCGTCATAACTGCAAAAAAAACAAATATTGTGAGTGAAACAATTCTGGAAATCAACAAACTAAACAAATCTTTTGGAAAAGTTCATGCCGTCAACGACCTGTCGCTGGAGATAAAACGTGGACAGGTATTTGGCATCTTAGGCCCCAACGGCAGCGGAAAAACCACTACCCTGGGAATTATACTGGGGGTAACGACTCCTGATTCAGGAAGTTTCAAGTGGTTTGGAGAAGAACCGTCACAGATAAGCAGAAGAAAAATAGGAGCTATTCTCGAACACCCTAACTTCCTCCCCTACCTCTCGGCGCGGGAAAACCTAAAGATAATATGTCAGATCAGAGGTGTTGACTATAGTGACATTGACAGGGTTCTAAAAATAGCAGACCTGAAACAGAGGGAAAAAAGCCTGTTTAGAACATTCAGCTATGGCATGAAACAGCGACTTGCTATTGCAGCAGCAATGTTAGGAGACCCAGGCGTGCTCATACTCGACGAACCAACAAACGGTCTTGACCCATCAGGTATAGTACAAGTGCGACAGATAATTCATGATATCGCAGCAACAAACAAAACCATCATTGTCGCCAGTCACCTTTTGGATGAAGTACAAAAAATATGCTCCCATGTGATGATAATTCATAATGGTAAAAAAATTCACTCCTCAGCGGTAGATGATATTATTGGAAGTGGGCATAAGGTAGAGATAGAGGTCAACGAGCTTATTAACATCGAAAATTACATCAATGACAAATCTATTATTGCTGGGGTTTCCCGTGACAATAATAGGCTGATATGTACTCTTGCCGAAGGTAAAACATCAGAGGATCTGAACAGATATTTCTTTTCCAAAGGCGTGGTACTCCAACGTATCAATGTAATACAGCAATCTCTTGAACAACATTTCCTTGCACTTTTGAAAGATGATTAATTATTTTAAAATAGAATTTCTGAAGATTAAGACCTACAAAACCATCTGGATACTTGTGGCAATCTTCATCCTGGGGTTCACTCTTGGCGGCAGTGCGCTGGAGTCAATGCTTAACAATGCTGTTACCCACAACTCCTCGGGCAGCCCCATTGCTATTCCAAAATTCAGTATATACACCTTGCCCAACATCTGGCACAATATGTTCTTTGTGGCAGGGTATATAAAACTCTTTCCCGGATTCCTGCTGATAATGCTTGTGACCAACGAGTTTACCCATAACACGCTGAAGCAGAATGTTATCACCGGAATGAGCAAAACTCAGATCCTTAATTCCAAGGTTATAATGGCAATATGTATGGCCTTTTTTACCACCTTGTTAATTTTCCTGATATCACTTTTCAACGGGCTGATTCACAAGTCACCGGAAACACCATTTAGTGCAATATTTGAAAACCTGGAGTTTATTCCTGCATATTTTCTGGAGATGACAACCTACCTGATGGTGTGTCTGCTCTTTGCTATGCTTATCAGAAAACCCATCGTATCAATTCTGGGTATGTTGATTTACAGCATCATTGCAGAGCCCATAATATCCGCTAAGCTGGGCGCTGATATCAATCAATTTTTTCCGCTAAAGGTTGCCAATAATCTTATACGAATACCAAGGACATCACTCATGGAGTTCTTTGGTTATGAGTTTCAGGAATTTGTAAAATTGCAGGATATCCTTGTGTGTGCAGGTTACTGTGTGGTTATCTATTTTATGTTAAGATGGGTTACCAACAAGCGTGATATTTAAGCCTGCTCTTCCAAAGCATTTAATGCATCAATACGCTGCAGTAATGTGGGGTGACTATAATAAATCCTGACGTACCAGGGATGTGGCGTAAGATTACTAAGACTCTTTACCGACAATTTTTTAAGCCCTTCCATAAGCGGTTTTGCGAGCCCGTAGCGTGCCGCAAAGGCATCAGCCTGATACTCATGCTTTCGGCTAAATGTATTCATAAACAGACCCAGAATAAAGTCTACAGGGGTAAACAACAGCCCGAACATGATAAGCCCGATGTAAAAGCTATGCACCTCTGCTCCCGCAGCTTTACTTATATCAGAATACGAAAGAAATATCGACAACACATAGAAAATAACTCCACTCTGGAGCAGGGATGTTACCATTCCCTTCAAAGTATGCTTATGCTTGTAATGCCCGATCTCATGAGCCAGAACAGCGACAATTTCATCCTCCTCAAGGTCGTTAATCAGGGTGTCGTATAACACAATTCTCTTTTGTGAACCCAACCCTGAAAAATATGCATTTGCCTTAGTGGAGCGCTTGCTGCCATCAATAACAAAGATATTTGCCAGATTAAACCCCGCTTTTTGTGCGAAGAGCTCGATTTTCTCTTTCAGAGAACCATCCTCCAAAGGAGTCTGCTTGTTAAATATTGGAACAATAAGGGTGCTATAGAACATGGACATGAAGATGCTGAAAAGAGCCAAAACACCCCATCCCAAAATCCAAAACAGGTCTCCTGTTCCAACATATATTACAAATATCAAAGCATAGATGCCGCCACCCAGCACCGCACCCAACAGAAGGCCCTTGATCTGGTCTAACCAAAATGTCTTTTTGGTAGATTTATTGAAGCCGAATTCCTCCTCTATCGTAAAAACAGAATAGTATGAAAAAGGCAGTGAAATGAAAGAGGACGCAACACCTATTATTGCCAGAAACAGCAATCCGCACAGCAACTCAGAGCCGGTTACAGCGCGGACAATACCATCAAGCCAGCCAAAACCACCGATAACAAAAAAGACCAAAAAAACAACAAACGAGATTGAACCGGTTAGCAGTGAGAACTTGTCGCGACGACGATAATACCGAAACATATTACGGTAGTTATCAACATCGTATATATCGGAAAGAATGGGCGGCAACTCAGGTTTTAAAGCTCTAATATTCAACAAGCTAAGATATCGTTCAACGATAAAATCAATGACCATAATGGCCACTACAGAGCAAAAAATTATTTCAACACTACTCATCTATTAGATTTAATATGAGCCGGCAAATCTTCTCAGAAACCACTCAATGGTAAGCAAAAGAATAATTAAGATAAAGATGCGAATATCATTCACCAGGGCTTTTAATATCTCCCTTGTGGAGACAACGGGTTTAGCAATATTTTCACTCTGCAGTTTTTTCTGCAAATCAGAAAGTGTTTCCGGGAAAAATATTTCGCCATTGTTGCGGGCAGAGAGTCGTCGCAACAGGTTGTGATCGGCCACCAAATCGTTGAGTTCTGCCACAACCCCGGAGACCACAAAAGCCCCTGAGACCGTTACCGGCCCCTGCTGGTGCTGCACTACGGCAGAATAGGTATATTGTCCGGGAAGCAATGCGCCGGCATCGAGAGAATATCCCTTCTCGTGGCGAACCATAGTAAACGGAAACCTGTCACCCGACTCACTGATAATCGTTAATGAAACCTCCTGATTCGTATTAAGCTCATAATTATCATCATATACCTCAGCAGTAAACAGCACATTTTCATTCTCAAAAAACTGCTCCGCACACTTCACATACAAAAACGCCCTCTCATCCTGAACAGAGAGATATTGCATAGCTCCCGAGATCAACTGATCAAAGATATCGCTGTTTCCGTATTCTTTCCGGTTTATGAGTCGCCACTTCCAGAAGCCGTCACCCAACAACATACAGTAACGCGTATCAAGGGTTCGGGAGAGAGACAATAATGGCATATCCGTGGGCACGCTACCTATCTTTTGAAAGAGCAGGGTGCTAACGCCCGCAGCAGCCTCAAACTCCGCAAACGGCACGATCAGGGGAGAGTATATCTCACAAACCTCATCCAATCCGGCAGGCAAAGAAAAGGCATTAAAATCCTTATTTACAACAGGATACACGAGATTATCATCATCGGCCTGGGGCGATATTTTAATACCGGCATTAAAATCATTAAAATACTCTACATCATCATTTTGAGTAAAAATAAAAAATGCAGGCAACCCGGAATCATGGATCTTCTCTCGTAACGACTTGTCTTTTGGCATCCCGTAAAGGATAATAATATCATATTCCTCAGGAAAAAACTCGGCAGACAAACTCAGGTCAAAATAATCAGTTGAATATGAGTTAAGGGTGCTGACAGATTGCATAAGAGCTGAAATATCAGGCGACATAAACGAAGAGAGCAGAGCCACACGTTTTCTGTCATCCAAAACACGGATATAAAAGTCGCTAACATTATTTTTAACATTAACCTCATTCTCATGGGCATTGATACGAACGGAATAGCGCTGCAGTCCGGGTTTTTCAGCCGGGAGCGTAAAAGACAACGTCGAGAAAAACTGATCCGCACCAACAGTAATACGGCGGCTTTCAACGCGTCTGCCATTTTTATACACAGACACATTAAATGACTCGCCATTGGAAAGCTCCGCACCCACCTCTACCTCAAGAGGGAAGCTGTTTCCCAGATATGTAATCTCGTTAGTAAAGATATTATGAATATATCGGTCTTTAAATGCGGTAGTATCACCAAGGCCTATTGTGTAGAGAGGAGCATCCAGGTGATAAGACCATGCAGGGTCAATACCTCTGTTAATAATACCATCCGTTGCCAGCACAACGGCAGCAACATTTCTTCCCGAGAATCGGCGGGTAAGGTCGTTGCCGAGTTCAGAGAGATCGGTATAGAAACTCTCATAGGAAGGAGTAACACCCTCGGAGACCTCATCACCAAACAGAAGGCTGCGGACATTATAATCCTCTTCAAAAGATCCCGTAAAGCGCTCCCATTGATCAACCCATTGATTGATATAAAAAGCGGAGTCTTTAGTGGAGGATATTGAAAGAGTATTGTCGTGAGCAAGCACTATGACAGGCTTTTCAACGGATGATTTCAGCTGCTTTATCATAGGATTAAAAAGCAGAAATGCTATGGCAGAAACAGAAAGAAATCGCAGGCAAAACAGCAGCACATGTTGCCGGTCAGACATATCCTCGATCCTGTTTTTACGATACAGAATAAGGGCATAAATCAACCCGGCAACAAGTGCCAGCGGCACAAGAGCCATAGAGGAACCGATGGTAATATATTGGATCAAAGTAGCTTGTGATTATGTATTCATTCCGCCACAAACATTTATCACCTGCCCTGTAACATAAGCGGAGAGGTCGGAGGCAAGAAACAGAGCCACATCGGCCACATCACCGGCCTGGCCTGCGCGGCGCAGCGGTATTTTCTGAGCCCACTCCTCACGCACCTCTTCGGGCAGATTTCCGGTCATCTCTGTTTCGATAAAACCCGGAGCGATGGCATTACAGCGCACGTTTCTGGAGCCAAGCTCTTGGGCCACAGACTTAGAAAAACCAATAAGCCCAGCCTTGGAGGCAGCATAGTTCGCCTGTCCGGCATTTCCGCTAACTCCCACAACAGAACTCATATTGACGATAGAACCACCTCGTTGCTTAATCATATAACGCTGAACAGCCTTGGTGAGGTTAAAGGCGCTCTTAAGATTCACACCAATAACAAGATCCCAATCCTCTTCAGTCATACGGAGCATAAGCTTGTCGCGGGTGATCCCGGCGTTATTCACCAGAACATCAATACGCCCAAACTCCTTAATAATAGCATTAACGGTATTAGTACTCTCTTCAAGGTCAGCAGCATTTGAAGCATATCCTTTACCTTTTACACCCAGTGCCCGGATCTCTTTTTCCAGACTCGCACTATGTTCATCCATACGCAGGTCGGTAAACACCACATCTGCACCTTGTTGGGCAAACCGTAAAGCGATGGCACGGCCAATGCCACGTGACGCACCGGTTATTAAGGCCATTTTTCCTTCAAGTAATTTCATAATGTATCTTTTTATTATAATGGTGTACCGGGAAATCCCGAACGCCCCGCAAAAATAGTAAATATTAATCAATGAGCTTCACCCCTGCCACCCTATCTGAGAATCATTAAAAAAAAATTTAAAAAATTTATTTTACGATTATTGAAAAAGTTAATGTACTTTTAATCTCTTAAAACCTGCCACTAATGGCAAAAAGTAGAACCACGATAGTTCATGAAATGGAGTTTATACGGCGCAGATTCCCTCCTAAAGTGGACAATATTAAAACCATAAACATAATATTTTTTATATAAATATTAAATTTTACGCTACAAACACTTGGAAATATAACCAAATATTTTATTGTTAAACTAATATTGAGAGAGAAAATGAAAAATCAAACAATTATTATGTTTTTGATTATGGCTATGGTTTTAGTCGGCTGTAATAAAGATGACAAATCAAAGCCGGAATTACCCGACATTAGTGTAATTGAAATAAGCCAGGAGTCAGACTGGAATTACTGCGTAATAGGAAAGAGCGATTATTATTATATTAGAGATAATGGCACTACACCTGACGCAGTATTTTTTCATTCCTCAGAAGCTAATAAGGATTACTCTATTAACTTCACCGCAGATGGGACTATCGATAAAGTTATGGTAGATGATTATATCTTTTCATTTAAAAATCCTGATGGCAATAAAATTGACATAGGAGTATTATATGCCGACGGTACTATTGAGATTCTGCGAGGCGTCGAAACTGATTACGATTGGGATAGCTACTCTTTACAAAACACTAAATCCATTGAAGCCTGGAGTGATGTAATAAGATGGACAGGAAGAGTTGTCGCGGGAGTACCATGTGGAATTACAGCCTCCGCAGCTGTTAGTACCGGTGGAATTGCAACACCAATAGCAGTATGGGCTTGTGGGAATTATGTCTTAAGCCTTTCAGCTGATATTGCAGAAAATGAGTTGGAGATCCATAATGGATTTACCGAATTTGTTAATGTGTATGGAAATACACAAACAGCAATTTCATGTGCCTCGGGGGATTTACTTGACTGCTTAAGTGATGCTGCCTCACGATCATTTTCCCAATGGGCAGCATACCAGGAAGAACTTGAGAGAAGACAAGATGATCTACACCTTATGGAATCAGCACTGGGATATGGCCACGGAGATGTTCAAATAACACTAACCTGGGATAATACTGCAGACTTAGATTTGCACGTAATCGATCCTAATAATGAAGAGATTTATTGGTCTCATTCATACTCCGCTTCAGGTGGTGCATTAGATGTTGACGATATTGATGGCTATGGCCCTGAAAATATCTTCTGGCTAAGCAACACAGCTCCAAGTGGAACCTATAAAGTTTATGTACACCATTATGTTTGGTCACAAGCCGACTATCCACAAACAGCCAATTTCACCGTGTTAGTCAATGCATTCGGAAACAGTGAAAAGTTCACTGGGACAACCTCTCTGGATGAAACAGTTTATATTGCTAATTTTGACCATAATGGATTAATAACAAAAGATTCTGAAAACACCTTCAGCATTACGATTTCAAAGAAATAGCTCGAACCACAACATAGAAAGAAGTTGATATCCGGTGAGCTAAATGCTCACCGGAACACTTCTCCCGCTATTGCCTTCACAAAATCCTCCAATCCTTAAAACTAATATTTCCACTCCATAACTAAAAAATATAAAGAGTTTTTCGTATATTTGATTTTCTAACGATCAAAACCAAATACAAATGTCAGAAGAAAGAAACATGCTGTTTCGTTAGATATACAAGAGTACAATGATTTCATGGTGCGGGTGCTCTGTTGATAAGGATATAAAAAAACCAATAGGATATAATCCCGAGTGACGTGTGTATAAATTTGCAACTAACAAGAAAGTTGAAATCATACAACAAAACCCAGGCTCACATAGTAAGTCAAGAGTTACTTCCTTGAGGAAATAATTTTGTCTATTAATTCCATAGATTACATTTCCCTGTTGCGCTTTCCGGTGGCTGGCATTTAATTACAAATGTACCTCCAGTCGGAATTAACAACGATTTAAAGTTCAGCCCTTCCCATTGTTGTGAGACCTCCGTATCCTTTTCATACGGCTCGTTTGCCCATGGTACTATGGCATCTGCTGACTTCTCGGCACATAGGAGTTCCTAACCTAGTCCAAGATCTCCCCTGGTAAGAGCATTTATAATTAGCCCCAGAATTTAGAC